>CBIFVZ010000001.1:0-194312 GCA_966185765.1 uncultured Enterobacteriaceae bacterium
TGACGGCAGATTTACAGTCTGCTCCCTTTGGCCGCTCGGGAACCCCACCAGGGGCTTTGCTTTCGTCTCGGAAAGCGGGGCGCATCATATCAAATGAAGCGCCGCTGTAAAGTGCTGGTTTCGGTAAAACCGGCTGTTTGCGTAATTTTTGCCCTTGACGTGCTAAATATAAACAGCCTTCTATTATGTTGATTACAGAATGATTGTGCGGTTGCCGTAAACGAAAACACGCTGGGCCAGTACCTGATAGAGCGCACGGCTAAGCACGTTCTTTTCCACATCACGTCCGGCACGCATCATATCTTCTGCCGTATAGGTGTGATCGACGTGAATCACATCCTGCATAATGATAGGGCCTTCATCCAGATTATCGTTCACGTAGTGCGCCGTCGCGCCGATTATCTTCACGCCGCGCTCGTAGGCCTGATGATATGGGCGTGCGCCAATAAACGCCGGCAGGAACGAATGGTGGATATTGATAATCTTATTCGGGAAGCGGGCAACAAAAGACGGTGTCAGCACGCGCATATACTTCGCTAACACCACATAGTCTGGCTGGTGGGCATCAATTGCATCAGCCATTTGCGCGTCGTGTTCTTCACGAGTTAACCCTTCATGGCTCACCAGCTCAAAAGGAATATCGAAGCGTTCTACCAGCGGACGCAGCGTGTCGTGGTTGCCAATAACCGCAGCGATGTCGACATCCAGCCCGCCATAGTTGGCTTTCATTAACAGATCGCCCAGACAGTGCGCTTCTTTGGTAACCAGAATCACAATGCGACGACGGCCAGCAGGGGTCAGTTCACGTACAGAACCGTCAGGTAGCGCGCTGTCGAGGTCTGCCAGCAGCGTTGCGTCGTTGAAGATACCTTCCAGCTCGGTACGCATAAAAAAGCGACCGGTACGGTGATCGACGAACTCATTATTCTGAACAATATTCAGCTCGTGCTTATAGCAAATGTTGGTGATACGCGCGATGAGTCCTTTCTGGTCAGGGCAAATAGTGCGCAGTACTTTTCTTTGTAATGATTGCATTTCAGGGTAAATCCTGTTGAACGTGTTTGCATATGTGCTGTTAGCGTTTAGTAGGCACAGCACTTTTTAAATTTTTTACCTGAGCCACAAGGGCAGAGGTCATTGCGGCCGAATGTCGGGCGAACACCGTCGATATAATACCATTGCCCTTGCTCTTTTAAGAATCTTGAACGCTCGATAATGGCACCGGGCACGCCGTTTTCTTCATAACGGGCTACAAAACTCACAAAACTTTCACCGTCCTTTTCTGGTGATTCATCAAAAATAGTCAAACCCAGCCAGTGCGTATTGGCAAAGCCCGCCGTGATGCTTTCACGCATCTGTGCGGCCTGGCAGGAGGTATGCCAACTGGCAATAAGCCAGTCAACATCGTGAACCACGAAAGCGGTATACCGACTTCGCATAAGTTGCGACGCACGTTCAGCGACGCGCTCGCCACGTAGGTAAGGCTGGCAACATAGGCTATAATCCAATCCGCTGCCACAGGGGCAAAGTTGCGACACGGCATCTCCCTGGGGATAAAAATAACGAGTACGGTTATGTTAACTGAGTCGTGGTGGTGATGCCACGAGGGTTTGCAGGCCGTCAACGAGGCGTGATGAGACAGGTTAAAATAGGACTGGCGCTGGGGTCTGGCGCGGCAAAAGGATGGGCACATATTGGCGTTATCAACGCGCTGGCACAGCTTGGAATCAAGCCTGACATTGTTGCAGGCTGTTCTGTGGGGGCGCTGGTGGGTGGCGCTTACGCCTGCGATCGACTGGCGCCATTTGAGCGTTGGGTACGCTCCTTTCGCTATTGGGATGTACTGCGTCTGATGGATGTTTCCTGGCGACGAGGCGGGTTGTTGCGTGGTGAACGGGTCTTTAACAATGTCCGTCGGCTGGTACCTCACGAGGTGATTGAAGACACGCCGCGTCGCTTTGGGGCGGTAGCAACCAATCTCAGCACAGGCCGCGAGCTGTGGTTTACTGACGGTTGCCTCCATACTGCCGTGCGTGCCTCGTGCAGCATGCCCGGTCTGCTCTCGCCGGTGCGTCATAATGGCTACTGGCTGGTCGACGGCGCGGTGGTGAATCCCGTTCCTGTTTCTCTTGCTCGTGCGCTGGGTGCTGATATCGTCATTGCTGTTGATTTGCAGCATGACGCCCATCTGATGCAGCAGGACTTATTGTCTCAGGCACCAGAACCTGAAAACGATCGTGACGCGACCAGTTGGCGTGAGCGTCTGCGCGGTCTGGTCGCTCGCCGCACCAGCATTGCACCTACCGCGATGGAAATCATGAGTACGTCAATTCAGGTACTGGAAAACCGTCTTAAACGCAGTCGGATGGCGGGCGATCCGCCGGATATTTTGCTACAGCCTTTTTGCCCACAGATTTCAACGCTCGACTTCCATCGTGCAGAGGAATCCATTGCTGCAGGGGGCCTCGCCGTTGATAAAAAAATGGATGAACTGTTACCCCTTGTTCAGGTCAGTGGGCAATCGCAGGCGCTTTACGTTTCTTCAGGTAAATCCGACAGGCGATAGTTGCTATTGCATGCCACTATTTATCTATCGTCAGTCAGGGGAGAGCACATGACACAGCCTTTGGTCGGAAAACAGATCTTAATTGTTGAGGACGAGTATGTTTTCCGTTCCCTGCTGGATACTTATCTTACATCCCTGGGCGCACAAACGCGGTTAGCGGCCGATGGTATTGAGGCGCTGGAGCGCATGGCCGAAAGGGCGACGGATCTTGTGATATGCGATCTTGCAATGCCGCGTATGAATGGCCTGAGATTGGTCGAAGAGATTCGTAACAGCGGTGATCAGACACCCATTTTGGTTATTTCCGCGACGGAAAATATGTCAGATATTGCCCAGGCGCTGCGCCTGGGAGTACAGGATGTGCTGCTAAAGCCGATAAAAGATCTTAACCGCCTGCGCGAAACTGTGTTCGCTTGTTTGTATCCTGGGGTATATAACTCACGTGTTGAGGAAGAAGAGCGTTTGTTTCAGGACTGGGACGCATTAGTCAGTAACCCCGGTGCAGCGGCTCAACTGCTGATGCAACTTCAGCCACCTGTGCAACAGTCTCTGTCTGGCTGTAAAATTAACTATCGGCAGTTGGTTAGTGCCGATACGCCGGGCTTGGTTCTGGATATTGCCCAGCTATCAGAAAATGAACTGGCATTTTATTGCCTTGATGTTACTCGTGCTGGTGATAATGGTGTGCTGGCTGCGCTGTTATTACGTGCATTATTTAATGGGTTGCTTCAGGAGCAACTGGCTCACCAGCATCAACGCCTGCCGGAACTCGGGGCATTATTAAAACAGGTTAATCAATTGTTGCGTCAGGCTAATTTACCCGGACAGTTCCCATTGCTGGTAGGGTATTATCACAGCACATTAAAAAATTTGATTTTAGTTTCCGCAGGGCTTAATGCCACATTAAATACCGAAGAACATCATATCCAGCTTAGTAGCGGCGTTCCGCTGGGGACGCTGGGCAACACTTACCTTAATCAAATCAGCCAACACTGCGTCTCCTGGCAGTGTCAGGTATGGGGAACAGGCGGGCGCTTACGCCTGATGTTGAGCACGTAATAAGCGGCTGTAATCCCCTTACACAAATGCCTTTCTGCTTCATTTTCAGAGAGTGTTAATATTCTTTAATAGTACCTTCGTATTATTCTTAATTTACGTATGGCCGTGATATTTGGACGCTGACGACGTTTTTTAGCTGATATACTCAGGCCGTTTTCAAATAACGAACAAGTTTACTACTTGTGCAATCAAGGAGCATTGTAATGGCTGCTGTAAATTCAAAAGTGAGGAAAGCGGTTATACCTGTTGCCGGTTTGGGTACCAGGATGCTTCCGGCGACTAAGGCAATTCCGAAAGAAATGCTGCCGCTGGTTGATAAGCCATTAATCCAGTATGTTGTGAATGAATGTATTGCTGCCGGAATCACTGAAATTGTTCTGGTTACGCACTCTTCAAAAAACTCCATTGAAAACCATTTCGATACCAGCTTTGAGCTGGAAGCGATGCTGGAAAAACGCGTTAAGCGTCAGTTACTGGCCGAAGTTCAGTCTATTTGTCCCCCGCATGTCACGATTATGCAGGTGCGCCAGGGGCTGGCGAAAGGGTTAGGGCATGCGGTGATGTGCGCGCATCCGGTGGTGGGTGATGAGCCTGTGGCGGTTATTCTCCCGGACGTTATCCTGGATGAATATGAGTCCGATCTGAGCCGCGAAAACCTGGCTGAAATGATTACCCGCTTCGATGCAACCGGTAACAGCCAGATAATGGTTGAGCCAGTCGAAGACGTTACCGCATATGGTGTTGTTGACTGCCAGGGTGTTGAGCTGAAAGCCGGTGATAGCGTGCCGATGGTGGGTATTGTTGAGAAGCCAAAAGCCAGTGAGGCACCATCCAACCTTGCGGTTGTCGGTCGTTATGTACTTAGCGCAGACATCTGGCCGTTGCTGGCGAAAACGCCGCCGGGGGCCGGTGATGAGATTCAGTTGACTGACTCCATAGCCATGCTGATGGATAAAGAAACGGTCGAAGCCTATCACATGAAAGGTAAAAGCCACGACTGCGGTAACAAACTGGGTTACATGCAGGCATTTGTGGAATACGGCGTACGCCACAACACTCTCGGAGCAGACTTCAAGGCCTGGCTGAAAGAAACGGTGGGCAGCAGTAAATAAGTTAATAGATAACCCAGGATAACCTATGAAAGTAACCGTATTTGGCATTGGCTATGTGGGGCTTGTGCAGGCAGCAGTGCTTGCAGAAGTCGGCCATGATGTGATGTGTATTGATGTCGACAAGACCAAAGTAGAAAACCTGAAAAAAGGTGAGGTTCCGATTTTTGAACCGGGTCTGGCGCCGCTGGTGACCAAAAATTATGAAGAAGGTCGCCTGAAATTCAGTACTGATGCACGTGAGGGCGTTGAGCACGGGGTGATTCAGTTTATCGCCGTCGGCACGCCTCCTGACGAAGACGGTTCAGCAGACCTCAAGTATGTTACCGCTGTGGCACGCACCATTGCCGAGCATATGACTTCTCATAAGGTTGTCCTGGACAAATCCACCGTGCCTGTTGGTACGGCAGAAAAAGTTCGTGCCGTGATGCAGGAAACCTTGCAGGCACGCGGTGTGGATATTACGTTTGATGTGGTATCGAACCCGGAATTTCTTAAAGAAGGGGCTGCTGTAGCCGACTGCAAACGTCCTGAGCGTATTGTTATTGGTACAGATAACCCTGAGGTTGAGGACTGGCTGCGTGAGCTTTACGAGCCGTTTAACCGCAATCACGATCGCATGATAGTGATGGATATCCGCAGCGCGGAGCTGACCAAGTATGCGGCCAACTGTATGCTGGCGACAAAAATTAGCTTTATGAATGAGATTGCCAACCTGGCAGAGCATCTCGGTGCCGACATTGAGAAAGTTCGTCAGGGTATTGGTTCTGACTCACGTATTGGCTATCACTTCATTTATGCAGGATGTGGCTACGGCGGTTCCTGCTTCCCGAAAGATGTTCAGGCATTAGTTCGCACGGCAGAGCAGGTGGGTTACACACCTCGCTTGCTCAAAGCCGTGGAAGACATCAACAACGATCAGAAATTCAAGCTACCGCAATATATTACTCGTCACTTTGGTGACGATTTGCATGGTAGAACATTCGCACTATGGGGGCTTTCATTTAAGCCGAATACGGATGACATGCGAGAAGCCTCCAGCCGCGTTTTGATGGAAGAACTGTGGAAGCGTGGTGCCGTCGTTCAGGCTTACGATCCTGAGGCGATGGATGAAACCCAGCGAATCTATGGTCATCGTGATGATTTGCGTTTGATGGGGACGAAAGAAGCCGCGCTGCATAAAGCGGATGCACTGGTTATTTGTACCGAGTGGCAGAGTTTCCGTGCACCTGACCTGGATATGCTAAAACAGGCGCTCAAAGAGCCGGTTATTTTTGATGGACGTAATTTGTTCGATCCGCAACGTCTAAGTAAACGTGGGTTTAGCTATTATGCTATTGGTCGCGGTCTGTCCATTACGCAATATTAACCTCATTTATTAGTGTTGTTTGCCGGAGACGTTCTGCCGGCAAACTTTCATACTCTCCTTGCAGTCCTCTCACTTTAAATCCCCAATATGCATACCAAGTGATTGTACACATTTGCTTTATATTGCGACGCCAGCTCAATGGCAGTGGGCTATTTCAAGGCATCCTCGGGAACGTTTTCTGAGGGGAGACAGGCGTGTGAATTAATCATCCTCCGGGGTAAAAATAAACAGTCGGCAGTGCTGACCCAGCGTCAGATGGCAGGGGGTTGATATGATAAAACGACTTTTATTATGGTGTTATTAGGCTATGAGCATAGCCTATAACGAATATTTATTACCGCCGGTGATTAACAAACGTTATCGATATACTGCACACAAAGAAACTGAGAATGCTTATCAAAATTCTCCGTTTCAGATGGCGCAGGGTTGCACTCTGGTATGGGGTATTAGTGAAAAGGTTACTGGCAATCTCGTAGGGGAAATTCTGAAAACCGTTCTTCAGTTATGGTTATGATTTAAGACCGGCCTTGAGTGGATAATGACGAATAAGCGAACGTTATGGTCACCCTTAACCTCTTACCATTCAGATAACATTGTGATGATATGTCTATATGAGAGAGCTTCAGACCGAAGGGAAGGGGGAGATTTCTGAAAAATAAAAATCCCGCCGTAGCGGGATTTTCAGTAAAACAGAAATTATTTCTGTTTGATAAGGAAATCTTCGAGAGCTTTCCCTTCTTCTTCAATGGCTTTCTTGATAATAGCCGGAGTACGACCCTGGCCGGTCCAGGTTTTTTCTTCGCCATTCTCATCAATGTAGGAGTATTTTGCCGGACGGGCAGCACGCTTGCTTTTCGTGCCCGGCTTTGCGCTGCTTAATACGCTCAGCAGGTCAGTCGGATCAATACCGTCCTGAAGCAGCATTTCACGGTACTGTTGTAGTTTACGATTGCGCTCTTCAATTTCAGCGGCAGCCGCGTTTTCTTCTTCGCGACGCTCGTTAACGACAACTTCGAGTTTTTCCAGCATTTCTTCAAGCGTTTCCAGGGTACATTCTCTTGCCTGGGAGCGAAGAGTACGGATGTTGTTCAGAATTTTAAGTGCTTCGGTCATTGCAGTAATCTCAAACTTATAATGGGGTTGGGTTTGTTGAACTAATAATAGAGTGTTAATTCTGGTTCTGCAATAGGGGGAAATGTAATGAATCGAATTTAAGCTTATTTACCGGGTTTTTATTTTTACATTAACGCCATTTCTGCTTGAAGTTGCTCACAGAAAAACATGTGGCGAGTCAGTTTTTCAACATTCATCTGATGGTGGGTATCGGGATGAATGTCGATAAAAAGAGAGTGTGCTGCGTTTTATCCTGGTGACATAACGTAAAGATAAGTTGGTAGCGTCATATCATTTTACCGTAGTGAAATAATAATTAAGAGGCAATAAAGGCGCTTTAATACTAAGAAAAAGCTTTAATCTCGTAGAGTTAACGTATGACCTGACAAGTTGTGCGTTATGTACAATGTGCTGTAACAAATCGTAATAACAATACCTGAAATGTAATACACCGGTTGTCAGAAACGGATGGCGAATCACGTTGTGCGGGTATGCTACAATCCCAATCTCTCTATTACTACACACTGTCTGGGGTCTTCCGGCAATGGCTCAGCTTTATTTTTACTATTCGGCAATGAATGCCGGTAAATCGACCGCTTTGTTGCAATCATCCTACAACTACCAGGAACGCGGGATGCGTACCGTGGTTTATACTGCTGAAATTGATAACCGATTTGGTTCAGGAAAAGTCAGTTCACGAATAGGACTGTCCTCCCCGGCTCGCCTTTATAATCCAGCCACTTCGCTGTTGGAGGATATTAAGGCAGAACACACACGAGAACAGATTCACTGTGTTCTGGTCGATGAGAGTCAGTTCCTGACGCGTGAACAGGTTTATCAGCTTTCTGAAGTTGTCGATGAACTGGATATTCCTGTGTTGTGCTACGGATTACGTACGGATTTCCGTGGTGAGCTTTTCACCGGTAGCCAGTATCTACTGGCATGGTCAGATAAGCTGGTGGAATTAAAAACCATCTGTTTCTGTGGCCGCAAAGCCAGTATGGTGCTGCGCCTTGATAAGGAAGGGCGGCCTTATAATGAAGGGGAACAGGTCGTGATTGGCGGCAACGAACGCTATGTATCGGTCTGCCGTAAGCATTATAAAGAAGCGCTCTCTCAGGGTTCTCTACAGGCCATACAGGGCTGCTGAGTGTTACACCCGAGGGTATTCTGGAAGACGTCAGTGGCTTTCTGGTAGCGGTTTTAGCGGGGCTGTGAGTATGAGCCTGATTGACTCACGGTGTAGCATTGACCGGCAGGACGCCCGCGCGTGGTAGCCAGGGAAGGGTTATGTCTATTAGTGAAGACTGCACTGTGCTTTCAAAATCAGACCTGGCAGAGGAAAAACGGACTTCTGGTATTAAGGCCGTTTACTGAAGCAAATCAGGCCCGACAGGTCGCACATTTGATGGAGCAAAACAGAACGCCTGATTCTTCATTTTTCTTATAAACACATTAATGAATTTTTATTCATTAATGTGTTTAAGTGAGCCGGATGACCTCCGGGTATCACGTTATTTATGGCTTCACCGCACCAGAGTATTAATGCCTGACGATCACATGAAAATAGATTTCAGGAGAAAAAAACACCCAATGACGCAATGCCGCAGTTAAAGGAAGGGTTGACCAATCTTTAATCCGCAACATTACAACGGCTTCCACTTCAGGGAGCCGTTTTCTTATGCCACCGCCCTTTGAACAGATGTTTACAAAACACCTTCCCACCGAGTGGATATAGCACTGCCTGACGTTTTATGAACGTGCGCCCTTTCGCCATCGCCGTCTGAAGCTGGGTGCTGATGGCGAGGCGAATTTGAACCTGCCAGTCCGCAACAATATGGTGGCAGATTCAGAGAGAAATTACGGCTCAGACGACAGGCTGCTGAAGCTGAAAGTATCCCCTCAGGCCTGGAAAAAGAATCCGTTATAGCCGGAGTTCTGGTATGCCCGGGCGGTGACATATGAACTGAATGGTGTGGAATAAGCCTTACTGACATTGCTGGCGCCTGACCGCTATAAAGCAAAAGAGGTGGCAGAGCTTTATCACTCATGATGGGAAATCGAAGTCGGGTTCAGAAACCTGAAAAGCAGATTTCTGGATAATGCGCTGGTGCTGAGAAGCCGTAAGGTCGGACTGGTGGAGCTGTAGGGGGCATGCTGCCTGGCGTATAACCTGGTACGTCGTGAAGCGACCAGGGCGGTAGAAAAACGCATAAAAACGCCCTCAGAAATGAGTTTTACGTTCGCGTTCCAGTTCATCATGACAGAAATGATAGTGCCGGTAAATACGGTATTACCGGGGGCAATCCCGAAACGGCTGGAACATCTGGGGGGAATCTGGTTGCGGTATTCATAACAAACCGCCCCCGACCATCAAGGCCGGGGGCGGTTAAGATATCAAAACCCGCTATCTGGTGAACTTCCGTGCCGCTGCGCTTAAGTGAACGGCATTGCGCCAAATGGCGGGTTTTTTACAGGCTTTCAGTTAACCATTAAGCGGTCTTCTTCGCTTTCTTGTCAGCTTTAGCAGGTACGGCAGTTTTCTCGTTTGTGACTTCACCTTCGGTGTACTCACGGCCGTAGTAGGTATCCAGCAGAATCTGCTTCAGTTCGGAAATCAGCGGATAACGCGGGTTAGCGCCTGTGCACTGGTCGTCGAACGCATCTTCAGACAGTTTATCGACATGTGCCAGGAAGTCAGCTTCCTGAACGCCTGCTTCACGAATAGATTTCGGAATACCCAGCTCAGCTTTCAGCGTATCCAGCCATGCCAGTAGTTTCTCAATCTTAACCGCAGTACGGTCACCTGCAGCGGTCAGGCCAAGGTGGTCGGCAATTTCAGCATAACGGCGGCGCGCCTGCGGGCGGTCATACTGGCTGAACGCGGTCTGTTTAGTCGGGTTGTCATTCGCGTTATAGCGGATAACGTTACCGATAAGCAGGGCGTTGGCAAGGCCGTGCGGGATGTGGAACTGTGAACCCAGCTTGTGTGCCATTGAGTGGCACACGCCCAGGAAGGCGTTAGCAAACGCGATACCGGCAATAGTCGCTGCACTGTGCACACGCTCACGGGCAACCGGGTTTTTCGCGCCTTCGTTGTAAGAGGCTGGCAGGTTTTCTTTGAGCAATTTCAGCGCCTGCAACGCCTGGCCGTCAGAGAATTCACTTGCCAGTACAGAAACATAGGCTTCCAGCGCGTGGGTTACCGCATCCAGGCCACCAAAGGCGCACAGGGATTTCGGCATATCCATCACCAGGTTGGCGTCTACAATCGCCATGTCCGGGGTCAGTGCGTAATCTGCCAGCGGATATTTCTGGCCGGTGGCATCGTCAGTCACAACCGCAAATGGAGTCACTTCAGAACCGGTACCGGAAGTGGTAGTGATGGCAATCATCTTCGCCTTCACGCCCATTTTCGGGAACTTGTAGATACGTTTACGGATATCCATAAAGCGCAGCGCCAGTTCTTCGAAGTGCGTTTCCGGGTGCTCGTACATGAC
Source organism: uncultured Enterobacteriaceae bacterium (assembly GCA_966185765.1). Taxonomy (GTDB): domain Bacteria; phylum Pseudomonadota; class Gammaproteobacteria; order Enterobacterales; family Enterobacteriaceae; genus CBIFVZ01. The sequence continues at coordinate 10,717 of CBIFVZ010000001.1, forward strand.
CCACATGATTTTAGCTGCGTCCATCGGGGAACCACCGCCCAGGGCAATGATGACGTCTGGCTTAAACGAGTTCGCAAGTTCTGCGCCTTTACGCACAATGCTCAGCGTTGGGTCAGCTTCAACTTCAAAGAACACTTCCGTTTCAACGCCCGCCGCTTTCAGCACAGAGGTAATCTGGTCAGCATAGCCGTTGTTAAACAGGAAACGGTCGGTCACGATAAGCGCACGTTTGTGGCCATCGGTCACGACCTCATCCAGAGCGATAGGCAGGGAACCACGGCGGAAGTAGATAGATTTCGGAAGTTTATGCCACAACATGTTTTCAGCTCGTTTAGCGACGGTTTTCTTGTTGATCAGGTGCTTCGGACCAACGTTTTCAGAGATGGAGTTACCACCCCAGGAACCACAACCCAGCGTCAGGGACGGGGCGAGCTTGAAGTTGTACAAATCACCGATACCACCCTGAGACGCCGGGGTATTGATAAGGATACGCGCGGTTTTCATTTTGTTGCCAAACAGCGCAACACGCTGCGGCTGGTTGTCCTGGTCGGTATACAGGCAGGAGGTGTGGCCGATACCGCCCATTTCCACCAGTTTCTCTGCTTTATTAACGGCATCGTCAAAGTCTTTAGCACGGTACATCGCCAGAGTCGGAGACAGTTTTTCGTGGGCAAACGGCTCGCTTTCATCAACCAGAGAGACTTCACCAATCAGAATCTTGGTACTGGCTGGCACAGTCAGGCCTGCCATTTCGGCGATTTTAGTCGCAGGCTGACCTACGATAGCGGCGTTCAGTGCGCCGTTTTTCAGGATGATGTCCTGAACAGCTTTCAGCTCTTTACCCTGCAGCAGGTAGCCGCCGTGGGTAGCAAAACGCTCGCGCACGGCATCATAAACAGAATCAACAACAACAACAGACTGTTCAGAGGCGCAGATAACACCGTTGTCGAAGGTTTTGGACATCAGAATTGAAGCAACCGCGCGTTTGATATCTGCGGTTTCATCAATGACTACCGGCGTGTTACCTGCACCAACGCCGATAGCCGGTTTGCCGGAACTGTACGCTGCTTTAACCATGCCCGGGCCACCGGTGGCCAGAATCAGGTTAATGTCCGGGTGGTGCATCAGGGCGTTAGACAGTTCAACAGACGGTTGATCAATCCAGCCAATCAGGTCTTTCGGCGCGCCAGCGGCGATGGCTGCCTGCAGCACAATATCAGCGGCTTTGTTGGTCGCTTCTTTCGCACGCGGATGTGGGGAAAAAATGATAGCGTTACGGGTTTTAAGGCTAATCAGCGACTTAAAGATAGCAGTTGAGGTCGGGTTTGTGGTTGGGACAATACCACAAATGATGCCGATAGGCTCCGCGATAGTAATGGTGCCGAAAGTATCATCGGTTTCAAGAATACCGCAGGTTTTTTCGTCTTTGTAGGCGTTGTAGATATACTCGGAAGCAAAGTGGTTTTTGATCACTTTATCTTCGATAATACCCATACCGGACTCGGCAACGGCCATTTTCGCAAGGGGGATTCGAGCATCTGCAGCAGCCAGAGCGGCGGCGCGGAAGATTTTATCAACCTGTTCTTGGGTGAAGTTGGCATATTCACGCTGGGCTTTTTTTACGCGTTCAACCAGTGCGTTAAGTTCAGCGATATTAGTAACAGCCATAATGCTCTCCTGGTAATGTTAAACTCTTTTAGTAAATCAGCTGCCGAGAAATTCAGTATAGTTCTCTGTCTGCAGCTTGCTTTAGCGAATCCACGATGGATGCTGATTTACTAAAAGAGCCTTACCATAAACATCATTATGATGAATTTATAATCCCTGGTGGCAGAACTAAGGCTACTTCCTTCTGAGTATATTTAATGTGATCTATATCAATTTTTGTCGATGCTGACACCTTTCAGCAAGTGATTGCGATCACATGTCGCTAGTCCTTTATAAGTAGTCACATCCGGCCTACTTTTTGCTGTATAGAATTCAACATATAAATAACATTGCCGTTTTTTAGGCCTTTATTGCGAAAGTGTAAAAGTCACGCGAATAAATCAAATGGCGTAACGGGGCATTTTCCATTACATTACGCAGGCCTTTTTTGTTCATTTCTGGAGCATCTTCTGGTGTTCGATATTGCTATCTATTTTAAATTTTTTATTGGCCTGTTTGCGCTGGTAAACCCGGTTGGCATCATCCCGGTTTTTATTAGCATGACCAGCTATCAGGCTGCCCCTGCCAGGAATAAGACGAACCTCACTGCCAACCTTTCTGTGGCGATTATTCTGTGGACGTCGCTGTTTCTGGGCGACGGTATTTTGCAGATATTCGGCATCTCTATTGACTCCTTTCGAATTGCCGGTGGGATTCTGGTTGTGACGATTGCTATGTCAATGATCAGCGGAAAGTTGGGGGAAGATAAACAGAACAAGCAGGAAAAATCAGAAACCGCCATTCGTGAAAGTGTGGGGGTCGTACCGTTGGCCCTGCCGCTAATGGCGGGACCCGGGGCTATCAGCTCCACCATCGTCTGGGGCACGCGTTATAACTCCTGGGGTAATCTTTTAGGGTTTTCACTGGCTATCGCTATTTTTGCCCTGTGCTGTTGGTTGCTGTTCCGGGCTGCGCCCTGGCTGGTGAGGCTCCTGGGACAAACCGGGATTAACGTTATCACGCGTATCATGGGCTTACTGCTGATGGCGCTGGGTATCGAGTTTATCATTACCGGGATTAAAGCGAGCTTTCCAGGACTATTGACCTGATTCAGTACTTCCATCAGTAAAAAGCGCAGCAGAAATGCTGCGCTTCAGATTGTTGACAATGAAGGAAAAAAACGTGGTTTTTCCTTCTTGTGGTCAGCAGATGAAAATCAATGAATTGATTTTCCTTATTTTTTATTGGGTGTCATTCACCCTGTCTGAGACAGGGTGGGGTAAGGCATCAGTCTCAAGCGCAGCAGAGATGCTGCGCTTTTTTTGTAATAAAAAAAACCTTTAGCAGGACATTAGAAGTGATTTCATGGTGTTGCGATGCAATATGCCATCCCCACCTGACTTCGCCATCAGATATGCTTGCCGCTTTTAAGAGCGAATGCTATTAGTAGCACTTAATCATTTCACAGATAAAACATACTGAAAATGCAAGAGAAATTAGCATATGTAGCAGTATGGATTTGGTTGCGGGTCAATAATGCAAACAGACCCTTTCCCCTGAATTACCGGGCTGCTGAGGCGATGATATGAGCGTGATTGATCGTAGCGTAATTACGCTTTAGCCCTAAAGGAGAACCAGTTAACAATTTTGCAAACCTCGGTGGCGATGTATCAGCGCTTTTGATATTTTCCGGCTCACGTTACTCCTGAAAGGCTTCACCGGATAACAGTAATTTTACCGGATTATCTGTGCATTTTATTGCTGCTGGTGGCGTCGTTCGCTGTTGCCCGTGGCTGGTGCCACATATTATCTGGAGTGTCGGGTTGGCTATTGAAGCAACCCGTTGCGATAACCTCTAAATGCAGTACGTTCCTGCTTTTATGGGAAAACGAGCCGGTCATGGTGCCGGTAATAAGAATGAGCGGAGTAACTTCACAATGACCAACACGACAAAAATAAACCTGATTGCCGCGGCATTACTGGCTGCATTTGCCGTGCCGGGTGCAGCGAAAGCTGCACAGGTTCCGGCTGGGGTAGAGCTGGCGCAAAAGCAAACGCTGGTACGTAATAATGGTTCGGAAATACAGTCGCTCGACCCGCATAAAATTGAGGGCGTGCCGGAATCCAATATCAACCGCGATTTATTTGAAGGCCTACTTATCAGCGACCCACAAGGGCGCCCAGTGGCCGGTGTGGCAGAAAAGTGGGAGAACCAGGACTTCAAAGTCTGGACCTTCCATTTACGCAAAGACGCCAAATGGTCCAACGGTGAGCCGGTGACGGCCCAGGACTTTGTCTACAGCTGGCAGCGTCTGGCAACGCCGGATACCGCTTCACCGTACGCAAGCTATCTGCAATATGGTCACATCGCAAACGTTGATGACATTATCGCAGGTAAGAAAAAACCGTCTGAGCTGGGCGTGAAGGCGCTTAATGACCAGACCCTTCAGGTGACGCTAAGTGAGCCGGTGCCGTATTTCTACAAGCTGCTGGTGCACTCCTCAATGTCACCTGTGCCAAAAGCAGCGATTGAGAAATTTGGTGAGAAATGGACTCAGCCAGGCAATATCGTCAGTAACGGTGCGTATACGCTGAAGTCCTGGGTGGTGAACGAACGCATGGTGCTGGCGCGCAATCCGCAGTACTGGGACAACGCGAAAACCGTGATTGAACAGGTGACATTCCTGCCTATTGCCTCTGAAGTGACTGACGTTAACCGCTATCGCAGCGGTGAAATCGACATGACCTATAACTACCTGCCAATTGAGCTATTCCAGAAACTTAAAAAAGAGATCCCCAAAGAGGTTCACGCCGATCCTTATCTGTGCACCTATTACTATGAAATCAACAACCAGAAAGCGCCGTTTAACGATGTCCGGGTGCGCACCGCGCTGAAGCTGGGTATGGACAGGGACATCATCGTCAACAAGGTGAAAAACCAGGGCGATCTGCCTGCATTTGGTTATACGCCGCCTTACATTGATGGTGCAAAACTGACGAAGCCGCAATGGTTTGGCTGGACGCAGGAAAAACGTAATGAAGAAGCACGTAAACTGCTGCAGGAAGCCGGTTACGGTAAAGACAAACCGCTGACCTTTAATCTGCTCTATAACACCTCTGATTTGCATAAGAAGCTGGCGATTGCCGCGTCGTCCATCTGGTCTAAAAACCTTGGCGTAAAAGTGAAGCTGGAAAATCAGGAATGGAAAACGTTTCTTGATACCCGTCATCAGGGCAATTTTGATGTGGCGCGCGCAGGGTGGTGTGCCGATTACAACGAACCGACGGCATTCCTGAACACCATGCTTTCCAACAGCTCTAACAACACCTCGCATTATAAGAGTCCGGCGTTTGATAAACTGCTGGCTCAGGCGTTGCAGGCAACGGATGACGCGCAGCGAGCCGAGATTTATAACCAGGCCGAGCAGCAGCTGGATAAAGATTCGGTGATTACGCCGCTGTTCTATTACGTAAACGCACGTCTGGTTAAACCGTGGGTCGGCGGTTACACCGGCAAAGACCCGCTGGATAATACGCATACCAAAGATATGTACATTATTAAACATTGATGGCAATTCGCGGGGCGGGCGGCAGCTTTCCCCGCAGTGTCTTAATTCACAGCTCGTTCAAGGCACAGGCCACAAGGTGGGGCAATGTTGAAATTTATTCTTCGTCGCTGTCTGGAAGCGATACCGACGCTATTTATCCTTATCACCCTTTCTTTTTTTATGATGCGTCTTGCGCCCGGCAGCCCGTTTACGGGTGAGCGCAATCTACCGCCGGAAGTGATGGCCAATATCGAGGCCAAATACCATCTTAACGATCCTATCATGACCCAGTACTTCAATTACCTGAAGCAGCTGGCACACGGTGATTTTGGCCCTTCATTTAAATATAAAGATTATTCAGTAAATGACCTGGTAGCATCCTCTTTCCCGGTCTCGGCAAAGCTCGGCGCTGCGGCATTTCTGATGGCGGTTTTCTTTGGCGTGAGTGCTGGTGTGATAGCGGCGCTTAAGCAGAATACCAAATGGGATTTTGCGGTGATGGGGTTTGCGATGACGGGGGTCGTGATACCCGGCTTTGTGGTAGCGCCGCTGCTGGTGCTCATTTTCTCCATCACGCTTAAATGGCTACCCGGCGGAGGCTGGAACGGTGGGGCGCTGAAGTTCATGATTTTGCCAATGGTGGCGCTGTCACTTGCTTACATCGCCAGCATTGCACGCATTACACGAGGTTCCATGATTGAAGTGCTGCATGCTAACTTCATTCGCACCGCACGTGCTAAAGGGCTGCCGATGCGGCGCATCATTTTGCGTCACGCACTGCGTCCGGCGTTGCTGCCGGTACTGTCTTATATGGGACCGGCATTTGTAGGCATTATCACTGGCTCTATGGTGATTGAGACCATCTTCGGCCTGCCGGGCATTGGTCAGTTGTTCGTTAACGGCGCCCTTAACCGCGACTACTCTCTGGTGCTGAGTCTGACGATTCTGGTTGGTGCGCTGACCATTTTGTTTAACGCTGTGGTTGATGTGCTGTACGCCGTTATTGACCCGAAAATTCGCTACTGATGCGGGAGCTGACTGATGATGTTTAGTAAAAAAAGCAGCGTCGTGCTGGAGAATTTTAGCGAGCAACTTGAGGTGGAAGGGCGCAGCCTGTGGCAGGATGCTCGTCGGCGTTTTATGCACAACCGCGCGGCGCTGGCGAGCCTGGTTGTGCTGACGTTGATTGCGCTGTTTGTCATTCTGGCACCGATACTGTCGCCATTTGCTTACGATGATACCGACTGGGCAATGATGTCGGCAGCACCGGATGTGGCATCGGGTCACTATTTTGGTACCGATTCGTCCGGGCGTGATTTGCTGGTACGTGTGGCGATTGGCGGGCGTATTTCGCTGATGGTGGGGGTGGCTGCCGCACTGGTCGCGGTAGTAGTCGGCACGCTGTACGGCTCTGTGTCGGGCTACTGTGGCGGGCGCGTGGATTCGGTCATGATGCGCTTGCTGGAAATCCTCAACTCCTTTCCGTTTATGTTCTTCGTTATTCTGTTGGTAACCTTTTTCGGCCAGAACATCTTCCTGATTTTCGTGGCTATCGGCATGGTGTCCTGGCTCGACATGGCGCGTATCGTGCGTGGGCAGACCTTAAGCCTGCGTCGCAAAGAATTTATTGAAGCCGCCCAAGTCGGCGGCGTATCAACTACCAGCATTGTACTGCGCCACATTGTGCCTAATGTGCTTGGCGTGGTGGTGGTTTACGCGTCTTTGCTGGTGCCGGGGATGATTTTGTTTGAATCGTTCCTGAGCTTCCTGGGACTTGGCACGCAGGAGCCGCTTAGCAGTTGGGGCGCACTACTGAGCGATGGGGCAAACTCAATGGAAGTTTCACCCTGGTTGCTGTTGTTTCCGGCCGGATTTCTGGTGGTGACGTTGTTTTGTTTTAACTTCATTGGCGACGGTTTGCGCGACGCCCTTGACCCGAAAGACCGCTGAGGAGTAAGCCTGTGAACAACACACAAAACAGTCTGCTGGAGGTCAGCGACCTGCGAGTCACCTTCAGCACGCCGGACGGCGATGTGACGGCAGTAAATGATTTGAACTTTACGCTTGAGGCCGGGCAAACGCTTGGCATTGTCGGAGAGTCTGGTTCCGGGAAATCCCAGACGGCCTTTGCCCTGATGGGACTGCTTGCTGCAAATGGACGCACCGGCGGCTCGGCGCGCTTTAACGGCAAGTCCATTCTCAACCTGCCGGAATCGCAGATGAATCGCCTGCGCGCCGAGCAAATCGCGATGATTTTCCAGGACCCCATGACCTCGCTTAATCCGTACATGCGCGTGGGTGAGCAGCTGATGGAGGTGCTCATTTTGCATAAAAAGATGAGCAAAGCGCAGGCATTTGAAGAATCGGTGCGGATGTTGGATGCCGTGAAAATGCCGGAAGCACGTAAGCGTATGCGTATGTTTCCCCATGAGTTTTCTGGCGGTATGCGCCAGCGAGTCATGATTGCGATGGCGTTGTTGTGTCGCCCGAAGCTGCTGATTGCTGACGAGCCAACCACGGCGCTTGATGTCACCGTACAGGCGCAAATCATGACGTTACTTAACGAGCTCAAGCGAGAGTTCAACACCGCCATTATTATGATTACTCACGATCTGGGTGTTGTGGCAGGAATTTGTGACAAAGTGCTGGTGATGTACGCCGGTCGCACGATGGAATACGGTAGCGCGCGCGAGGTGTTTTACCAGCCAACGCATCCTTATTCGATTGGCCTGCTGAATGCTGTACCGCGTCTGGATAGCGAAGATGAGGCGTTATTGACCATTCCGGGTAATCCGCCCAACCTGCTGCGTTTGCCCGCTGGTTGCCCCTTCAGGCCGCGCTGTACGTATGCGATGGAGCAGTGTAAAACGATGCCGCCGCTGGAGCAGTTCGGCGACGGGCGTTTGCGCGCCTGCTATGCGCCGAAGGAGGCACTGATATGAGTACAATCTCCGGGAAAAACGTGCTGCTGGAAGTGCAGGATTTGAAGGTGCACTTTGAGATTAAAGATGGCAAACAGTGGTTCTGGCAGCCGCCAAAAACGCTTAAAGCAGTCGATGGCGTTTCGCTGCGTTTGTATGAGGGGGAAACGCTGGGCGTAGTAGGTGAGTCCGGTTGCGGTAAATCAACCTTTGCGCGCGCGATTATTGGTCTGGTTAAAGCCAGCGGGGGGCGTGTGGCATGGCTCGGGCGCGATTTACTCGGCATGAATGCCCAACAGTGGCGCAACGTACGCAGCGATATTCAGATGATTTTTCAGGATCCGCTGGCGTCGCTCAACCCTCGCATGACCATCGGTGAAATTATTGCGGAGCCGCTGCGCACCTGTCACCCGAAAATGCCGCGCCAGCAGGTAAAAGACAAAGTGAAGGAAATGATGATGCGCGTCGGGCTGCTACCGAACCTCATCAACCGGTATCCACACGAGTTCTCTGGCGGTCAGTGCCAACGTATCGGTATTGCACGGGCGCTGATTCTGGAGCCAAAGCTGATTATCTGTGATGAACCAGTCTCGGCATTGGATGTTTCCATTCAGGCGCAGGTAGTAAATCTACTGCAAACATTGCAGCGTGAGATGGGGCTGTCATTAATTTTTATCGCCCATGACCTGGCGGTCGTGAAGCACATTTCAGACCGCGTGCTGGTGATGTACCTGGGCCACGCGGTGGAGCTGGGGACTTACGACGAGGTTTACAGTAATCCGCTGCACCCTTATACCCGGGCGTTGATGTCAGCGGTACCCGTACCCGACCCCGATAAAGAGCGTGATAAGACGATCCAGTTGCTGGAAGGCGAGTTGCCGTCACCCATTAACCCGCCATCGGGTTGTGTGTTCCGCACTCGCTGCCCGATAGCCGGGCCTGAATGTGCTGTCACGCGCCCGCTGCTGGAAGGAAACTTTCGCCATGCGGTGTCGTGCCTGAAAGCGGACCCGCTGTAGTCCGGGGTGATGGTGGACGCGCCTGTACAGTATTTACGCACTCAGTCAGCATAAAAATGGCCAGCATAGCGCTGGCCTTTTCTTAAACCAGTGAGGCTTATTCGCGCCACAGAATATGGCAAACTTTGTGGCTTTTTTCGCGGCACAACAGCACGCGGGCAAAAATATCGTTAATCTCACCGCCATCTTCGTCAGCCAGCCCAATCACGACTTCAGAAAAGAAATCCGGGTTAAGATCGAAATCAACGTGTTCCGCCCAGTCTTCGCAAGGATCGAACAATTCCGCGCCGCCACGCTCTTCAAACTGCAGGTTAAACAGAATGATATCAGCAGGCTCCAGGTTATCAGGGGCCAGTTCGAGGAAAATATCGTAAGCCTGCTCCAGCGTGTCATCTTCGCTCAGGCGGTTATTGAGATCCATATCCATCATGATTACCAGTTTATTATCAGCTGTTGGGCACGTTTTACAGTAATGGGCTGAAGAAGTAAAACAGTCGCTCAACAATGCGCTGCCAGAGCGGGCGCTTGAGCCATTGCTTCTCATCAACCAACCTTGAGTGCGAAATATAGTCGTCCTGGACCGCCGCCAGATCGCTGCCAAAACCGTCGTCGTCAATCACCAGTGTGATTTCAAAATTAAGCCACAGGCTGCGCATGTCCAGGTTTACGGTGCCAATCAGGCTCAGCTGGCCGTCAACCAGCACACTTTTCGTGTGCAGCAGACCGCCCTCAAACTGATAAATTTTAACGCCTGCAGCCAGCAACTCGCTGAAGAAAGCCCGGCTTGCCCAGCCTACCAGCAATGAGTCATTCTTATAAGGTACGATAATGCTGACATCCACGCCGCGTTGGGCGGCGGTGCAGATGGCGTGCAGCAGATCGTCACTCGGCACAAAGTAGGGCGTAGTCATCACCAGATGCTTCTGCGCCGCGTAAACCGAGGTCAATAGCGCCTGATGAATCAAATCTTCCGGGAAACCTGGCCCGGAAGCGATAGTCTGAATGGTATGGCCACTGGCTTGTTCAAACGGCATCACATTGGCATCCGGCGGCGGCGGTAAAATACGCTTGCCGGTCTCAATTTCCCAGTCGCAGGAGTAAATCACGCCCATTGAAGTCGCGACCGGGCCTTCCATACGCGCCATCAAATCAACCCATTCACCGACACCCGCATCCTGCTTGAAGTAGCGAGGGTCAACCAGATTCATACTGCCGGTGTAGGCGATATAGTTATCAATAAGCACCATTTTGCGGTGCTGGCGCAAATCCATACGGCGCAGAAAAACGCGCAGCAGGCTGACCTGGAGCGCTTCGATAACTTCCACCCCCGCGTTGCGCATCATGCTGGCCCAGGGGCTACGAAAGAAGTCCACGCTGCCTGCGGAATCCAGCATCAGACGGCAGTGTACCCCACGGCGCGCTGCCGCCATCAACGTTTCTGCTACCTGGTCTGCCATACCGCCCGGCTGCCAGATATAAAACACCATCTCAATATTGTGATGGGCCAGCTGAATATCGCGTATTAGCGCCTGCATGACATCATCAGATGTGGTAAGGAGCTGTAGTTGATTGCCTTTAACCTCGCCAATGCCCTGGCGCCGCTCGCATAACTCAAACAACGAGCGTGCGACATCGCTGCTTTCGGTGGCGAAAATATGCTTACTGGCTTTCAGGTCGCTGAGCCACTTTGCGGTAGAGGGCCACATCGCCCGGGCGCGCTCGGCACGGCGCTTGCCCAGATTAAGTTCTCCAAGTGAGAGATAAGCGATAATCCCGACCAGCGGCAGAATATAGATGATTAGCAGCCAGGCCATAGCAGAAGGGACCGCCCGGCGCTTCATCAGAATGCGCAGGGTTATACCCGCTATCAGTAACCAATAGCCTAAAATGAGCAGCCAACTTACCACTGTATAGAAGGTTGTCATATTCCGTAAAATCCTTTCATAAGCGCGCCAGCTAAGAAGAGCAGTCGCGTATGGCTCAGGCAGTAGCTTGCACTGTCAGCCGCTATCATCATGTGTATCCCAAATTTGTTGGCTCAGATAACACGCAGAGCCGGTGTTTTCCTGAAACCAGAATGCCTTAGCGTTTAAAACAGGGAGTGTTAAGAGTGTACGCACAACGGCGCGCCCGGCAAGTGAAAACAGGAAGAAACGGCTGGTTTAGGGGCAGGATGGGTCTATAATGGGGCCGTGTTTTTTGAAAGAGTGGTAAAAATGAGGCGTAGTCGAACGGAAGTCGGGCGCTGGCGTATGGTGCGTCAGGCTCAACGGCGTAAGTCACGCTGGCTGGAAGCTCAGTCGCGTCGCAATATACGCATTCATGCCATCAGGAAGTGCCTTGTGAACAGACAGCGTCTGTCGCTGATGTTTTCCATTCACTATCCTTGAGTGCATAAGCCAGAGCACCGTTATCGGTGCTCTGACTGTAAATTTACCGTTTTTCCCTTCCCGTTTCAGCACAGACTGTTGCCAAATCAGGCACGGAGCGACTCAGAACGTTCTGCGATAGGGCTTCACCGAGACGCTGGCGTAAACGCCCGCCGCAATATACGGATCGTCATTTGCCCAGGCCTGGGCGGCCTCAAGTGAGTCAAACTCGGCAATTACCGTTGAGCCGGTATAACCCGCAGGGCCAGGATCGTTGCTGTCCACGGCGGGCATAGGGCCTGCGGTAATCAGGCGTCCCTCGTCGTGCAGCAGTTCAAGGCGGGCCAGATGCGCCGGGCGAGCCGCCAGACGCTTTTCCAGAGAATCGGCAGTATCTTCAGCGTAAATCACATACAGCACGGGGATGGCTCCTTTGGTCATCATTTTCCCGGGTACGTTAAGTGAAAGTTATGTGACACGCAACGGAAAGATAAGCGTCTTGCCAAAGGCGTAACATTTGTAGGGAAAAAGGTAGGGATTGAACCGTAAAGTTCAGTCATTTGATTAGGCGTTATTGAATATGATTGCTATTTGCATTTAAAATTATGCCCTCGCAACACTACCGGGACGATTATGACCGTAATGACCCTTGAACCTCCTCGCCAGTTTCCGTGGCCCGCTCTGCTGTCAGTGGGTTTGCATGGAGCCGTTGTGGCGGGGCTGCTGTATGCCTCGGTAAACCAGACGGTACAAATGCCCGCACCTTCGCCACAGGCTATCAGTGTGACGATGGTTGCGCCTGAAGCGCTGGAGCCGCCGCAGGCAGCTCCAGCACCGCAACCGGTGGCTGAGCCAGAACCTGAGCCAGAGCCGGAACCGGTCCCAGAGCCACCCAAAGAAGCGCCGGTCGTTATCCATAAGCCCAAACCTAAGCCAAAACCAAAACCGAAACCGGTCAAAAAGGTCGAGCAGCCAAAGCAAGACGCTAAACGTGATGAGCCGCGTCCGGCATCACCGTTTGATAACAATACTGCCACTCGCACAACGGCAAGCGCGCCGCGTACAACGCCAGGCACTGCCGCCCCACGTACAGCGGCCCCCAGCGGACCACGGGCGTTAAGCCGCAACCAGCCGCAGTATCCACAGCGTGCGTATGCGCTGCGTATGGAAGGGCAGGTGCGGGTGAAGTTTGATGTTTCGAGTGACGGCCGTGTTGAAAACGTCTCGATTCTTTCTGCCAAACCGGCCAACATGTTTGACCGCGAAGTGAAGCAGGCGATGCGCAAATGGCGCTATGAAGCCGGCAAACCTGGTAAAGGGTTAGTGGTGAATATTGTCTTTCGTATGAGCGGTGGCGCCACGATAGATTAAGCTGCGCTGCTAAATTAAGTCCGCATGCGTGCGGGCTTTTTTATTTGTGAGCACACGTAAGGCTTTCTGCCAGCCTGCGTCAGTCTGTACAGGTGTGCCGGTGGTGAAGAGAATGTTACCCATCAATTGGCAATAAAAAGCCACAGGTCGGTGGCTTCATGACTTACCCGGCTACCGGAATGGCTCGCGGACGTCCATCGCTATCAACAGCAACATAAATAAAAATTGCCTCGGTTGCCTTATAACGTTGACCGACGGGTTCGGTGGAAACCTTCTTCACCCATACTTCCACATTAATGGTAATTGAGCTGTTACCGCGTTTGACACAGCGTGCATAACAACACACCACATCACCCACAGCGACCGGTTTGAGAAACGTCATGCCGTCTACACGCACGGTCACCACGCGCCCCAGCGCTATTTCTTTTGCCAGAATGGCGCCGCCCATGTCCATTTGCGACATCAGCCAGCCACCAAAAATATCGCCGTTGGCGTTAGTGTCAGCAGGCATGGCCAGCGTGCGTAGCACCAGTTCTCCCTGCGGAGTTTCTTTTGTAGTCATTATTCGTATTCCTGAAAACAGCGTATATGTGCGTGTGTCAGCGCGGAGTATACACGAAGTCGCAAAAGAGTCGGCAGGCAGAAAAGGTCAAAAAAAACGCCGGTCATACCGGCGTCAGATTGCTGACAAAGAAGGAAAAAACGGGGTTTTTCCTTCTTTGTGGTTAGCAGGCGAAAATCAATGAATTGATTTTCCTTATTTTTTATTGGGTGCCATTCACCCTGTCTGAGACAGGGTGAGGTAAGGCGTCAGTCTCACGCCGGTCATACCGGCGTTTTGAAAGCGCGTTATTTTTGCTGTTCGGTCATATTACGGTACATATAAATACCGCTTAACAGGGTAAAAATCAGCGTCAGCGCGGTCAGGCCAAACACCTTGAAGTTGACCCAGACGTTTTGCGGTAGCCAGAAAGCCACATAGATGTTTACCAGTCCGCAGACGATAAAAAATAGCGCCCAGGCAAGATTAAGCCGTGACCATACCGGGGCAGGCAACACAATCTCTTTGCCCAGCATGCTCTGAATCAGGTTCTTTTTGAGTACCCACTGGCTAATCAATAACGCCGCTGCGAACAGGCCGTAAATGACAGTCACTTTCCATTTGATAAATTCATCGTTATGGAAAAACAGCGTCAGGCCACCGAAGAACGCCACCAGTACAAAGGTTACCAGCGTCATTTTCTCGACTTTACGGTATTTGTACCAGCTGATGACCAACGCGACGGCGGTAGCCACGATCAGCGCACCGGTTGCCACAAAGATGTCGTACATCTTATAAAAGGCGAAAAAGATAATGAGCGGGAGGAAATCGAGCAACTGCTTCATAGTGGGTTCCATAAAAAGAGGACTCCTGACTATAGCGTGATGTCAGGAGTCGGAAAAGATTACTGGCGTAACAGCATGTACAGGCGATACAGGTACACAATCAGCGTTGCTGAAATCAGGTTGCTGACGGTATTGAGAAGGATGGAAGCGACCTCTGGCGTCAGCACGGCAAAGGAGGCGACCATCAGCATCAAGGCCACTTTGGCCAGCAGCCAGCCGATGACAGCCGGTGCCACCAGGCGCATGTTGGCCCATGATAGTTTCATACTGCTGCGCATCGCGGCGAAAATACCTACCCGATCCTGCGCCAGAATGACGGGCGCCAGTGACAGCACAATAGCCAACAGAATGCCGGGTACAATGATAAACATCATACCCATTTGCACGATAAAGGTGGTGAGCAGAATAAGAATCAGCAGGCGTGGCAGCAAGGGAACTGAAGTACCAATAGCGGTCAGCGCGCTGGTGCGATGACTGGCGGAGACCAATGGGATAAGCGCCAGCACGCTACCGGCAAGAATCGTGTTACCGAGCAATGCCGAAAAGGTAGATGCGGCTGATGCACGTAGCAGTACCTGCTGCTGTTCCGGCGTCATGTTACGTACCAGATCAAACAGCCCCACGCTGCCTGCCAGGTTATCTCCTTCACTGAGAATGGCAAGCTGCTCACTGCCTGGAGAGAGAGCCAGGCTGGTCACGAACGAAACAAAAGCACAAAGTAAGGCGATCAGTAAAATGGTAATAAACTGATTGCGAACGAAATTACCGGTATCGCGGTAAACCGTGTTCGCCGTGATAGACATGCACGCTCCTTGAGTTAAAGCCACTATTAATCTGCGAGCGATTGTACCCTGGTTGTGTCCGACTGGCACCACTGTTGGCGGGGAGATTGCCCGTTACAACGTGAGGTTGACGCCCTTAAGCATGGCGTAATGAAAACCTGCTCACCTTTGGCGCTTACGCACGGCGTGCTTTGTCATGCTCTGTCAGTGCCATTTGGCAGGGCAGAGAACAGAACAAGACCGCCATGCCCACGCTGTGAGTTCCTGAAATTTCCCGCTGTGGTGTGTTTATAGCGAAAGGATGTGCAACTCATCGGGGGACTTTTCAGGCTACTGACGGAAATAACACGAACAGCCAGTATTTACGTTCATGAATATCGCCAAAATTGATCTACCGTCAAAAAACGCCTTTCATCAGGATATCAAAAAATTAACCTGGATCATTGAATGTTAAATTAGCCAGTGAAATGTGATCGCGAACGGTTCTGAATTACTCCTTACCAGGTATATTTGCTCAGCAGCAAAACCATAATAAGGAAAGGGACATGAAAAAGTTTGCAGTGGCACTTCTCGCATTAAGTTGTTTCTCTGGCGTGGCAGCGGCACATGAAGCAGGTGAATTCTTCCTGCGTGCCGGTAGCGCCACCGTGCGCCCGACTGAAGGTTCCGGTAGCGTATTGCCGGGTCTGGGCAGTTTTAACGTTAACAACAACACCCAGCTTGGTTTGACCTTCACCTATATGGCAACCGATAACGTGGGTATCGAGTTGCTGGCAGCAACGCCTTTTCGCCATCGCGTAGGTGTAGGCGGTGTAGGTGAAATCGCCACTGTCAACCATCTGCCGCCGTCACTGATGGCACAGTGGTACTTTGGCAATTCCAGTAGCAAGGCGCGTCCGTATGTGGGGGTGGGTGTTAACTACACCAACTTCTTTAATGAGAAATTCAACAGCACCGGTAAAGGCGCTGGGCTTAGCGACCTGAGCCTCAGCGATTCATGGGGGGTTGCGGGCCAGGTGGGGATTGACTATCTGATTAACCGCGACTGGCTGATTAACGCCTCACTGTGGTACATGGATATTGATACCGACGTGAAATTTAAAGCGGGTGAAGAGCGTCATTCTGTCAGCACCCGTATCGATCCGTGGGTGTTTATGTTCTCAGCCGGTTATCGCTTCTGATTACTGCAGACATAACTTTTCTTAAGGGGGCAATTTATTGCCCCCTTTTAATTGTCTGAAAGCGGGATGTATTGTAGTGATAACAAACGCAGACCGTACGCAGATATGTTAACTGTTGTGAGCGTTAACGGCTTCCGGGCGGTAGTTATGCCAGGATGAATCATGGGTAATTCTTAATTGGGTTGTAGATCCGCGTTTATGTTATCTCCTTTTTCACCTCGTTCAGTGATATTGCGCTGTTACGACTCCCACTGTTCTGGCATCGTTCATCCACTGCATGGACGTGGTGCCTTTGTTGGCAGGTAAAAGTCCTTGTGTTACAGGACTCACAGTGAGTGATGTTGTCTGCATCGTGCCATCAATGGCATGGCAGGTCGAGTAAACGTTATTGTGCTGTTTCGTCATCGAACAAACGCTTTCGACAAGCGCCCCCGAGAACGCAAGGGTTCCGTTAGTTTCAGCAAATGCGACTGTTGAGTTCATCATCCCTGACAGAAGTGCTCCCGTTGCGACCAGCGCAATGCGGTTGAGCATTTTCATGATGAACCTCTGAAGGTTAAGGGTAAAACGTATTTGCTCTATATTATTGAGCGTAGGGGAAATTTATTTGCGAGGTGAGATTTTTCCCTATTCTGTGGACTGCAACGTTACCAATAAGCGCGAAACAATCATAGTGCGACGCGAGAGAATGGTAAGAAGAAGCAAACCGTGCTGAACAGTGCCATGCTGACAAGGAGGGGAGGGAGGTTTATGCAGAAAACCGATTTACGCGCTGAACGTCGTAATAAAAATGCCGCCTGACAAGCAGGCGGCATTTTATTTTAACTGCGACAGGTCGCCGCTTTCATTCCTTGTACAAATGTCTTCAGTTCGCTCAGCATTTGCTGCGGTTGTTGAAGATTTTTTTCAATGATTTTGACAACAGCGGAACCAGAAATTGCTCCTGCGGCGCCAGCATCGAGTGCGGCTCGTACTTGCGCCGGTTCTGAGATCCCAAAGCCCTGCAAAGGCGGTGCGGCGTGATATTCCGTCAATTTCTCTACCAGGTGATGCAGCGGCGTGCTGGCACGGTTTTCGGCACCGGTCACGCCCGTGCGTGACACGAGATACGTATAACCACGTCCATAAGAAGCCAGCTGGCGCAGTAGATCATCATCAGCGTTAGGCGGACAGATGAATATGGGGGCAATATCGTGGCGCAGCGCGGCCTGACGAAACGGTGCGGATTCTTCAACCGGTACGTCTGCCACCAGCACGGAATCAACGCCTGCTTTAGCGCAGCGCGCGTAAAACTCATCAATACCGCCATTCCAAACCAGGTTGGCGTACATCAGAAGACCTATCGGCAGATCCGGGTATTTCTGGCGAATCGTTGCCAGCATTTCAAAACATTGCCCCGGTGTAGTGCCGGAGGCAAAAGCGCGCAGGGTCGCATTCTGAATTGTCGGGCCATCTGCCAGCGGGTCAGAGAACGGAATGCCTAACTCCAGGGAGTCAGCCCCGCCTTCAACCAATGCATCGATGATTTTCAGCGACTGCTCAGTAGAAGGATCGCCCAGCGTCACAAAAGGAACGAATGCACCTTCCTGGCGAGCCGCGAGGCGTTTAAACAGCTGTTCGTAGCGTTCCATCAGATTTCCCCTCGTGCTTTCAGGATGTCGTGAACGGTGAAAATGTCTTTATCGCCGCGACCGGAGAGGTTAACCACCAGTAACTGCTCTTTTTCCGGGTTTTCGCGCATCATGCGCAGCGCGTGTGCCAGGGCGTGAGAGGACTCAAGGGCCGGTAGAATACCTTCGCGGCGGCACAATATCTGGAAGGCATCCAGCGCCTCATCATCGGTAATGGAAACGTAGTCCGCACGACCGGTGCTGTTGAGATGCGCATGCTGAGGTCCGACTGACGGGAAATCAAGACCGGCAGAAATGGAGTAGGACTCTTCAATCTGACCGTCTTCGGTCTGCATCATGGGCGATTTCATGCCGAAATAGATGCCGACGCGTCCGTGCTTGAGTGGTGCGCCGTGCTCGCCGGTCTCAATGCCATGCCCGGCTGGCTCCACGCCAATTAATTGCACGGCGGTTTCATCAATAAAGTCGGCAAACATGCCAATGGCATTGGAGCCGCCACCCACGCAGGCAATCACGGCATCCGGCAGACGGCCTTCTTTCTCAAGTATTTGCGCTTTGGTTTCTTCGCCGATCATGCGTTGAAATTCACGCACAATGGTTGGGAACGGATGTGGACCTGCGGCAGTGCCGAGCATGTAGTGTGCTTTTTCATAGCTGCCAGACCAGTCGCGCAGTGCTTCGTTACAGGCATCTTTAAGCGTGGCAGAACCACTATGTACAGGAATCACTTCTGCCCCCATCAGGCGCATACGAAACACGTTCGGCGACTGGCGCTCTACGTCTTTCGCACCCATGTAGATGCGACATTTCAGACCAAGCAGGGCACAGACAATAGCCGAGGCGACACCGTGCTGACCTGCACCGGTTTCGGCGATGATTTCCGTTTTGCCCATACGCTTAGCCAGTAACGCCTGACCCAGTACCTGGTTCGTTTTGTGCGCACCGCCGTGCAGCAGGTCTTCGCGTTTGAGGTACAGCGTGGTACGGGTGCCTTCAGTGATATTGCGGCATTTGGTCAGCGCGGTTGGGCGGCCAGCGTAGTTTTTCAAAAGATCGGTAAACTGCGCCTGGAATTCCGGGTCGCTCTGAGCCTCCACGAAGGCGGCCTCAAGCTGGCGCAGGGCGGGCATCAGAATCTGTGGCACGTACATGCCGCCAAATTCACCAAAATAGGGGTTCAGTAATGTGCTCATCATCTCTTCCTTAGTAAGCCCGCAGGGTGCGAAACACCGCTGCCAGCTTGTTAGCATCTTTAATTCCGGGTGCAGATTCCACGCCTGAGTTGAAATCCAGTCCGGCACAGCCCGCTTTTGCGGCCTCCACGCAGTTATCTGCACCGAGTCCACCGGCAAGAATCACGTTATCCAGCCCGCTGGCTTCTGCGAGCAGTGACCAGTCAAAGCGCTGCCCGCTGCCGCCCTGGCCGTTATCCAGCACATAGCGTTCAACGTTGCGCAGATTGCGCACGGGCAGTGTGTCGCCCACACTCAGTGCCTTCCAGATAGCGGTATATTCAGGGAGGGCGGCGCGAAGCGCATCAATATAAGCCTGGTCTTCGCGCCCATGCAGTTGTAGGGCGCTCAGGCGCAGGTCCTTCGCAAGCGTTGCCGCCTGAGCTACCGGCATGTCCCGGGTCACGCCGACGTAGCGCAGCGGCGCGCCAGCTATCACATCGCGTGCCTGTTCGGGTGTTACCGAGCGCGGGGATGACGGCACAAAAATCAGCCCTCCGTAAATGGCTCCGGCATCATAAGCGGCGCGAGCATCTTCAGCGCGTGTCAGGCCGCAGACTTTATTTTCACCGAGCAGCACACGCCGTACCGCCGCAGTCAGGTCGTCTTCTTCCATCAGAGCGGAGCCTATCAGGAAGCCGTTAGCAAAATGACTCAGCTCGCGCACGTTGGCGTAGCTGCTGATACCTGATTCACTAATGACCGTGACATTTGGCCCCAGCCGTGGCGCAAGCTCACGTGTGCGATTGAGATCAACAGACAGATCACGCAGATCGCGGTTGTTAATCCCAACGACTCTGGCCTCAAGACGAATAGCGCGCTCCAGCTCGTCTTCATTGCTGGCTTCGGTCAGTACGCCCATATTGAGGCTGTGAGCGACAGCGGCAAGCTGACGGTACTCGTCGTCGTTAAGCACCGACAGCATCAGCAGGCAGGCGTCCGCCTGGTAGTGGCGCGCGAGGTAAATCTGGTACGGGTCAATGATAAAATCTTTGCACAGCACAGGCTGACTCACAATACCGCTGACAATGGGCAGGAAATCGAAGCTACCCTGGAAATATTTCTCATCGGTCAGCACTGAAACGGCGGAGGCGTAGTCTTTATAAACGCCCGCAATACGTGCCGGGTCAAAGTCATCACGGATAAGCCCTTTAGACGGTGAGGCTTTTTTACACTCAAGGATAAATGCCGTGCGCGTACCGGCGAGCGCGTCATAGAAGTTGCGCGTACTTGGGACGATATCATTCTGAAACGTAGCCAGGGGCTGCTGCGCTTTGCGCGCCTTAAGCCAGATAGCCTTATCTGAAACAATTTTTGCTAAAACCGTGTCCTTCATCTGAGCCTTATCCTCTCGATGCCAGTGCAGTAACGCGGGAATAAGCTTCACCGCTGCGCACCACTTCCAGCGCGTGGCTGGCGTTTTCGCGTAAATTCTCATGACCGTGCAGGCGCATTAACATTGCGACGTTGGCAGCCACAGCGGACTCGTGGGCAATGTCACCTTTACCTTGTAACAGGCGCGCCAGAATGTCACGGTTTTCTTCCGGTGAACCGCCTGCCAGCGCGTCTTTGGCGTAAGGGGCAAGACCGAAGTCGGCTGCGCTCAGTTGATAGTTGTCGATAGCACCGTTGTTAAGCTCAGCGACCAGCGTTGGGGCGTGAAGGGATACTTCGTCCATGCCGCCGCTGTGTACTACCGCGGCACGCTGGTAACCCAACACTTTGAGCGTTTCGGCAATGGGCTGTACCAGTTCGGAGCTGTAAACGCCAATCAGTGCCAGCGGCGGATGTGCCGGGTTAATGAGCGGCCCGAGCACGTTAAACAGCGTGCGTGTTTTTAACTGCTGGCGTACCGGCATCGCATGGCGAAACCCGGTGTGATACTGCGGCGCAAACAGAAAGCAGACGCCCAGTTCGTCAAGCGCTTTGCGTGACGCCTGCGCGCTCATATCAAGTTTAATGCCAAATGCGGCCAACAGATCGGAGGAGCCTGAGCGGCTGGAGACGCTGCGGTTACCGTGTTTGGCAACTTTCATCCCGCAGGCGGCGGCAACAAAGGCGCTGGCGGTTGAAATATTGATGCTGTTACTGCCGTCACCGCCGGTGCCGACAATGTCGGTAAAGGTGTAGTCCGGGCGCGGAAACGGCTCGGCGTCGTCCAACAGGGCGAAGGCGGCACCGGCAATCTCAAGCGGGTCTTCGCCACGTATTTTCATGCTGATAAGCGCAGCTGCCAGCTGGCCTGGCTCCAGCTCACCGCGCACGATGGCAGTAAACAGCGCGCGACTTTCATCCAGGGTGAGCACCTGAGACTCATAAAGTTTTTCTAAAATCGGTTGCATTGTGCTTTCCCTCTTCCTTACGCCAGCGCCCAGGCCAGTGTTTGCTCAAGCAGCGTTGCTCCCTGAGTGGTTAAAATTGACTCCGGGTGAAACTGAAAGCCGCAGACCCGGTCAGCGTCATGGCGTACCGCCATGACCATGCCGTTGAATTGCGCCGTGACTTTAAGCTGTGCTGGAATGCGGCTACCCACCAGCGAGTGGTAACGCGCTACCGGAAGTGGCGAGCTTAACCCGGCAAACATGGCTTCACCGTCGTGCTCAACGGCAGAGGCTTTACCATGCAGGATTTCACCGGCCTGACCAACATAGCCGCCGTAAGCCTCAACGATGGCCTGGTGACCGAGACAAATACCGATAATCGGCAGCTTGCCGCGCAAATGGGCAAGTAGCTCAGGCATACAGCCTGCGTCAGACGGTGCGCCAGGGCCGGGTGAGAGCATCAGCACGGGTTTTTCCAGTTCAGACAGGCGAGCCAGAATGGTGTCAATCGCGACCTGGTTGCGGTAAATCACCACGCGGTGGCCGCTGGCGCGCAGTTGATCTACCAGGTTGTAGGTAAAGGAGTCCACATTATCGAGCAGCAGAATATCAGCCATCAGAAGGTCTCCTTTGCGTGATGCGCGGTGGCAATCGCACGCAATACCGCGCGCGCTTTGTTACGGGTTTCGTCAGCTTCGGCCTGCGGCACCGAATCCAGCACCACACCAGCACCAGCCTGTACGGTAGCAACACCATCTTCGACGTAAGCGGAGCGGATAACAATGCAGGTGTCCAGGTCGCCGTGGGCCGTGAAATAACCGACGGCACCGCCGTAGCTGCCGCGACGGCAACCTTCAGCGTTGGCGATAAGCTGCATCGCACGCACTTTAGGTGCACCGCTCAGGGTGCCCATGTTCATGCAGGCGCGATAGGCGTGCAGGGCATCAAGGTCGTGACGCAGTTCGCCGACCACGCGGGAAACGAGGTGCATCACAAAGGAGTAGCGGTCAACCTTGGTGAGATCGGCTACATAGCGGCTGCCTGGGGTGCAGATGCGTGCCAGATCATTACGGGCCAGATCGACCAGCATCAGGTGCTCAGACAGTTCTTTATGGTCAGTGCGCATCTCGAGTTCAATGCGGCTGTCGAGATCCCGGTCCAGCTCGCCGTTAGCGCGGCGTCCGCGCGGACGGGTACCGGCAATGGGGTAAATTTCAATCTGGCGCTGGCGGGATTCGTATTTGAGCGAACTTTCCGGCGAGGCACCAAACAGCGTGAAGTCATTATCCTGCATATAGAACATATACGGACTGGGGTTGCTCTTCTTCAGCGTCTGATAGGCCGCCAGCGGTGATGGGCAAGGCAGGGAGAAGCGGCGAGACGGCACAACCTGGAAGATTTCACCAATGCGGATGGCCTGCTGCATCTGGCTGACTACCGCGCCGTATTCTTCATCGCTCTGGTTGCAACTAAGCGCCATGCTCTCAAGTTTCTGTACCGGCAGCTCCACGCTGATGTGGTGCATCTGTTCGGCCAGTGCAGCAATACGCTGCGTCAGACGCACGCGCTCAGCATCAAGTGGCGTGAACAGGCTTGCCTGTACGCGGGTGGATTGTTGCTTGTGGTCAACCACCAGCAGCGTTTCCGCGAGATAAAAGCAGTAATCCGGGCAGCGGTTTTCCTGGCGCAGCGCAGGCAGGTCTTCAAATCCCGCGACCAGGTCATAGGCAAACAGGCCGCCGAAGAACATCGCCTCACGCTCATCTTGCGGCACGCTGACCAGCGTCTGGAGAATACGCAGCGCGTCGAATACCGACAGCGACTGTAAGCGGCTGTCTTCATCAAGCGAGTTGTCCGGCACCGGGAAGGTCAGCTCGCGTCTTTGCGCTAAGGGGGTGTTGGTCACCTCGGAGGGCAGTGCAGCATCCAGAAGAGGGAGCAGTGCGCAGCCATTTGCTGACAGCGCCTGTACCGTCACGCGGTTGCCGAGGGCCGTAATACGCAGTGCGCTGTCGGCCAGCAGCAGGCTTTTGAGATCGTCCTTGCTGTCAATATCGGCAGACTCCAGCAGCAACGTGGCCGGGCGTGCACCGCACAGCTGGTGAAACAGCGCGGTGGGGTTTTCGCAATACGGGGCGGCGAGGGTAATCAGTTCCAGCGCCGGTTTTGCATGTTCCATAAGACCTTCCCAAATTTTGTTCATAAAAAAGCCCGCATCGTGGCGGGCCAGGTATCTGCATTGCATACGCAAGTGCGAGCACGCTGTCCCATTCAGGAAGTGCGCCACCAGCGATTATGCGTAACGGTAATGTGTTTCATGATCAGATACCTTCATTGTGTGAACTTGCGTACTAGTTAACTGGTTCGGGCGAGTAATGTCAATAGCGATTTTTCAATATCAGACGGTTATGATGGTGCTTTATGATGCGAATAATCCGGGAGACGCTTTGAGCGAAACCAGCAAGCAGGTGATGTACGACCTCCATAGCCATACGACAGCATCTGACGGCCTGCTGACGCCGGAACAGCTGGTACACAGAGCCGTAGAGCAGGGCATCGATGTGCTGGCGATAACCGACCATGATACGGTGATGGGCATTGCACCTGCGCAGGCAGAAATTGCCCGCGCGGGGCTGGTGCTGCGCCTTGTGAGCGGCGTAGAAATCTCTACCGTCTGGGAAAACCACGAAATCCATATTGTGGGGTTGGGGGTGGATGAAACGCATCCTGTGCTACAGGCATTTTTGGCAAACCAGCATCAGCTGCGCGAATCGCGCGCCCGCATGATTGCTGAGCGGCTTGAAAAAGCCCGTATTCCCGGCGCCTGGGAAGGGGCGCAAAAATATGCCGAAGGCGGTATCGTTACGCGCAGCCACTTTGCCCGTTTCCTGGTAGAAAATGGGCGTGCTACAACCATTGCGGATGTGTTCAAACATTATCTGGCACGCGGGAAAACGGGCTATGTTCCGCCACAGTGGTGTACAATAGAACAAGCTATTGAAGTTATTCATCATTCAGGCGGGCAGGCGGTGGTGGCTCATCCGGGCCGCTACCGTCTGTCGGCAAAATGGCTCAAGCGGCTGCTGGCGCACTTTGCGCAATGTGGCGGTGATGCGATGGAGGTGGCGCAGTGCCAACAGGCACCTGATGAGCGTAATCAGCTGGCGCAGTATGCGCGGCAGTTTACGCTGCTGGCCTCTCAGGGATCGGATTTTCACCAGCCCTGCCCGTGGATTGAACTGGGGCGTAAGCTGTGGCTACCGGAGGGTGTGGCACCGGTCTGGCAGCGTTGGAGCCATAATGAACAGTAAGAGAGGGCAGTCATGAGTCAGTTTTTCTACATCCACCCGGATAACCCGCAGCCGCGCCTGATCAATCAGGCCGTGGAGATCGTGCGCAAGGGCGGTGTCATTGTTTATCCCACCGATTCCGGGTACGCACTGGGCTGCAGGCTGGAAGAGAAAAACGCGATGGAGCGCATCTGCCGCATTCGTCACTTGCCAGGTGGGCATAACTTTACCCTGATGTGCCGCGATTTGTCGGAGTTGTCGACTTATGCCTATGTCGATAACGTGGCGTTTCGCCTGATTAAGAACAACACGCCGGGTAACTACACCTTTATCCTTAAAGGCACCAAAGAAGTGCCGCGTCGTCTGTTGCAGGAAAAGCGTAAAACCATCGGGCTGCGCGTGCCGTCTAACCCCATTGCGCTGGCGTTGCTGGAAGTATTGAATGAACCGATGCTTTCCACTTCACTGATGTTGCCAGACAGTGAGTTTACTGAATCCGATCCGGATGAAATTAAAGATCGGCTGGAAAAGCAGGTTGATTTGATCATTCACGGCGGTTATCTGGGCCAGAAACCGACGACAGTTATCGACCTGACAGAAGACACGCCAGAAGTGGTACGTGAAGGCGTGGGCGATGTTAAGCCCTTCCTGTAATAACCTTGCGGCGGCGTAAATTAACGTCGCCGTTACGGTATCCATCTTCTTCTAAATTTTCATCATTCGTGCCATCACATTTCCTTTTTTTCAGATTTGTTAAATCCATCCCATTTTTATATTTCATTCTGTAACACTGCTATTTATCAGCACAATCAGTAAATGGGTGAGGGAAATACCTCGGTAACATCACAGTCCCATTACAAATATTTAAAATAACAATCATGCAAAAACTAACGGCAGTGGCTAAAAAACGCGGCCTGGCGCTGAGTGCCCTGGGCATAGCACTCTTCGCTGGTCAAACCTGGGCGACAGGTGAACCTTTCAGCTATGACTCACCCTGGATGCTGGGCGACTGGGGAGGCACTCGTTCATCGCTCAAGGAGGACGGGGTCGACTTCAATGTGGGTTACACGATGGAAGCAGCCTCTAATTTTGCTGGCGGTTATAACAGCTCCACGACGGCGCGCTACAGCGATCAGTGGGCGTTTGGCGTTAACCTGGATCTGGAAAAGCTCCTTGACTGGCAGGATAGCGAATTCCAGCTGACCATCACTAACCGTGACGGTCAGAATCTTTCTGGTCAGGTGGCAGACCCGCGCACTGGTATGCTCTCTTCGGTGCAGGAAGTTTATGGTCGTGGTCAGACGTGGCGCTTAACCCAATTCTGGTTGCGTAAAGGCTTCTTTGACGACGTGCTGGACGTTAAAGCCGGTCGTGTTACCGTTGGTGAAGACTTTGATAACTTTGACAGTAAATTCCAGAACCTGGCTTTTGGTAGCGGTCAGGCGGGCAACTGGCGCGGTGACCGTTGGTATAACTGGCCAGTGTCCCAGTGGGGTGGGCGGGTAAAACTGAATTTCACGCCGGAGGTTTTCTTCCAGGTGGGCTTCTACAACCAAAATCCGTATAACTACGCGCGCGGCGACGGTTTCCGCTTTGAATTTAGCCCAACTGAAGGCAACCTGGTGCCGGTGGAGTTGGGCTGGAAACCCACCTTTGGCCCGGACAAACTGCCGGGTAACTACCGCATCGGCTACTACTATTCATCTGTTAATGGCGATGTTTATAGCAGTTGGGGCAATGGCGGCTTCAACGATAGTGCGCATTCCTGGGGCGGTTATATTCTCGCCCAGCAGCAGTTAACCAGTCAGGGCGGCAGCGCCGACCGCGGTCTGGGGGTGACAGTGCAGGCGGTTATGAATGACAAAAAAACGGCCAAAACCGACAACTACCAGTCGATTTCGCTGACCTGGAAAGGGCCATTTGATGCCCGCCCGCAGGATGAAATCGGCATTGGCGCAGGCCGTATTCACGTGAACTCCGATTACACGCGGATGCTACGCGCTCAGAACCTTGCTAATGGCGTCAGTAATTATAACAGCCCGACTTACCTGCCGATTCAGGATGGTTCGGAGTACAACTACGAAATTTACTACAACGTGCACGTCACTAACTGGCTGCAGCTACGCCCGAATCTGCAATATATTTCGGCCCCGGGTGCCGTCAGCAAAGTGGACGATGCCTTTGTCGGTGGTCTTACCGCCAACCTTAATTTCTGATGTCTGACGCGGCCCCGTTTGGGGCCGCTACGTTTTTGACAGTCGCTGTTTCGCCATCTATACCGAAAGCAGATTAGCGTTTCACACCCGGTGTGAACGCTGCTATGCCGTGCTGAATTGAATCCTTTCAGGAGTGTAACGATGGCTAATACCGACAAAGAACTCATCAATTTTTCCGAAGAGCATGAGCTTAACCATATTCTGCGCAAGTTAGGTAAAAGACAGACCCAGGCAAACCGCACCACATTGCAGGATGAGGGCAAAAAGCTCAAAGCCGCGTCGGGTAAACGTACCTTGACCCACGCAGAGTTTGAAGCCCATCTCAAGTCCACTAATGCTGCTCTGGAATAAACGCTGGCTCCGCCTGGCGGCGGAGCCAGTTCTTTACTGGTTGTTATGGCTCATTCTCGTCCAGTACGTGCCGTGTATGTCACGGTTTTATCGTCTTGCAGCTTACAAATAAAACAGAAACCCAGATACGTCGAGAAATGCCACCTTTTATACCTGATTTCGTGTACCATACGCGTCCGCATAAAAAGGTGTGCCGCAATCTGGCGTACCTCTGCTAAGAGTATTTACTTAGTCGTAAGACAAATGCGTGTTACGGCTGTTATCAGACGCCTGTGAAGGCGACACCCGAGGAAGCTCAATGAACGACAAGAGCGAAAAGTTACAGAAAGTGTTGGCGCGAGCGGGTCACGGCTCACGCCGTGAAATCGAAACGATTATCTCTGCCGGACGCGTTAGTGTGAACGGCAAAATCGCCACGCTTGGCGACCGTGTGGAAGTCACGCCATCGCTGAAGCTGCGCATTGATGGTCGCCTTATTGATATCAAGCCTGTTGTCGGTCAGGTGTGCCGCGTGCTGGCGTACTATAAGCCTGAAGGCGAGCTGTGTACTCGCAGTGACCCTGAAGGTCGCCCAACGGTGTTTGACCGACTGCCGAAGCTCAATGGTGCGCGCTGGATTGCGGTGGGCCGCCTTGACGTTAATACCTGCGGCCTGCTCATTTTCACTACCGATGGCGAACTGGCAAACCGCCTGATGCACCCGAGCCGGGAAGTGGAACGTGAATACGCGGTGCGCGTGTTTGGGCAGGTGGATCAGTCAAAACTCAACGAGCTGACGCGCGGCGTGCAGCTTGAAGATGGTCCGGCTGCATTTAAAACCCTGCGTTTTAGCGGCGGAGAGGGTATCAACCAGTGGTATAACGTGACGCTGACGGAAGGGCGCAACCGTGAAGTGCGCCGTCTGTGGGAAGCCGTCGGCGTACAGGTTAGCCGCCTGATTCGTGTGCGTTATGGCGATATCCCGCTGCCGAAAGGCTTACCGCGCGGCGGCTGGACCGAACTGGATCTGGCACAAACTAACTACCTGCGCCAGCTGGTTGAACTGCCTGCGGAAACCACCAGTAAAGTGGCGGTGGAAAAAGACCGTCGACGCATGAAGGCGAATCAGATTCGTCGTGCCGTGAAGCGCCACAGTAAAACCAGTGGCAGCGGTCGTCGTACCGGCGGTGGTCGTACGGGATCTTAACGGGCGGTGCGCAGTCAATACGCTAAAAAGGGAAAGCGAGGCTTTCCCTTTTTTAATGGCTGAGGGTTATCAGTAATCAATCCCCAGTTGGGCTTTAATACCCGCGTCAAACGCGTGTTTCACCGGGCGCATTTCAGTAACCGTATCGGCCATGTCCAGCAGCTCACGATGGCAGCCACGTCCGGTAATGATCACGCTCTGGTGAGCTGGACGAGCCTGAAGTGCAGCCAGCACCTCGCCCAGCGCCAGATACTCATAGGCAATCATATAGGTCAGTTCGTCAAGCACCACTAAATCCAGCGTCGCATCGGCCAGCATACGCAGCCCGTGCTGCCAGACTTGCTGGCAGGCGGCAGTATCACTGACGCGGTTTTGTGTATCCCAGGTAAAACCGGTTGCCATCACCTGGAACTCCACACCATGCGGCTCCAGCAGGGTACGTTCGCCGTTAGGCCATTCACCCTTGATAAACTGAATTACCCCAACACGTTTACCGTGGCCCACCGCTCGTGTGGCAGTACCGAAGGCGGCGGTGGTTTTTCCTTTACCGTTGCCGGTAAAGACCATCAAAATACCGCGCTCTTGCTGGGCGGCGGCTACGCGGGCATCGACTTTTTCTTTGAGCCGCTGCTGGCGCTGCTGGTGGCGTTCGTCACTCATTCAGCTATTCCTGGTTTACGTCCCGGCTGGGCATCAAAACACATACCGGTTTTGCGGCGGCTGTCGTCGCCCATGAGCCACAGATAGAGCGGCATCAGGTCGCGAGGTGTTTTCAGCTTATTGGGATCTTCTTGCGGGAAAGCGCTGGCGCGCATTTTTGTGCGGGTGCCGCCCGGATTGATGGTGTTCACGCGCAGATTACGGTGGCGATACTCTTCAGCGAGCACCTGCATCATGCCTTCGGTCGCAAACTTGGATACGGCATAGGCGCCCCAGCTGGCGCGTCCCTGGCGGCCTACGCTTGAGCTGGTAAATACCAGCGAGCCGGCATCAGATTTGAGCAGCAGCGGTAGCAGTGCCTGCGTCAGATAGAAGGTAATGTTGACATTAACCTGCATCACGCGCTCCCAGACCTCAGGTTTTTGCTCGGCCATCGGCACAATATCGCCAAGAATACCGGCGTTGTGCAGCACGCCGTCCAGGCGTGGCACCAGCGAGGCCAGCCGCTGACCAAATTGCTGGCAGCTTGCGGCATCGGCTTTATCGTAATCCAGTACCAGCCACTGGGCGGCAGGCAGGTTGTGTTGGCTAATTTCTTGCGCGACGGCGCGCAATTTTTCTTCATTACGACCGACCAGAATCACGTTTGCGCCATAGCGGGCGTAAGTGAGTGCGGCTTCACGGCCAATGCCGTCGCTGGCACCGGTGACCAGAATAATGCGGTTATCAAGCAGGTCGGTTTTAGGTTGGTAATGCACAAGGTTCTCCTCATTGCCGAGGTGAGCGAAATGAATGAATAGCGTCAGGTAAGCGCATATAGCCTCGCTTTATGCCCGATTGTGCCGGGGATTTCAATCGGAGGGGCAGAGAGCCGTCCTTTGATTAACATTTTGCAAACATTTCGCCGCAAGTCTGAACAGACTCGCCCATTATAGTGGTCGGAGTGTCCGGCTGGACGCTACAATAGCGCATCTTACGATTCTCGATGGAAAAGGCGGAACTGTGGATCTGATTATTAACTATGGATTATTTTTGGCCCGTGTCGCGACAGTGGTGGTGGCTATTGCTATTGTGGCGCTGATTCTTACTCATCTGGCAATGCGCAAAAAGCAGCAGCGTGGCGTGCTGGAGGTCACCCGCCTGAATAAGCAGTACCAGGACATCAACGAAACGATGCAAAGCGCGCTGCTTGACGATCACCAGCGCAAGGCGTGGCATAAAGCGCAAAAAAAACGTCTCAAGCAGGAAAATAAAGAAGCGAAAGAGAAAGCAAAGCGCGGCGATGATGTTGCCACAAAGCCGGTACTGTATGTTCTCGATTTCAAAGGCAGCATGGATGCCCATGAAGTGGATGCACTGCGTGAAGAAGTGGGAGCAGTGCTCTCGGCGTATAAACCTGATGATGAAGTGCTACTTCGCCTTGAAAGCCCTGGCGGCGTGGTGCATGGCTATGGCCTTGCAGCCTCGCAGCTTCAACGTCTACGCAGCCGTGGTATCCCTCTGACGGCGGCGGTCGATAAAGTAGCCGCCAGCGGTGGGTATATGATGGCCTGCGTCGCGAATGCTATTGTCAGTGCGCCGTTTGCAATTGTTGGTTCTATTGGTGTTGTGGCGCAGGTGCCTAACTTCCACCGGTTACTCAAGCGTAATGATGTGGATGTGGAGTTGCATACCGCCGGTCAGTACAAACGCACGCTGACGCTGTTTGGCGAAAACACCGAAGAGGGGCGCGAAAAATTCCGCGAAGAACTGAACGAAACGCATCAGTTGTTTAAAGCGTTCGTCGCTGAAATGCGTCCGTCGCTGGACATCGAGCAGGTGGCGACTGGAGAGCACTGGTACGGTAGTCAGGCCCGGGACAAAGGATTGGTAGATGAGATAAGTACCAGCGATGACTGGCTGCTGGCGCGCCTTGACCAGTTTGAGGTTGTTCAGGTGCGTTATGTGACGCGTAAAAGCCTGACTGACCGCGTGACAAAGAGTTTCATGCTAAACGCTGACAGACTATTGTTGCGCTGGTGGCAGCGTGGTGAAAAGCCGCTACTGTAAACCAAAAGGGACAGCAGGTCCCTTGAGACTGATGACAAACCGCATCCTGTTACAGACAGGATGGATGATACCCAATAAAAAATAGGGAAAATCAATTTATTGATTTTCGCCTGCTCACCACAAAGAAGGAAAAAACGGTTTTTTCCTTCTTTGTCAGCAATCTGAAGGGACCGCCAGGTCCCTTTTTCATTTACTGAGTGGCGGACATGAAGATAAGGCTCACAGAAGTGCATAGCCATGCATTATTATCCGCACCTGCTATTTGCTGTATTGGGTCAATTTAAACGTTTGCGCGCCGTCACGTTCTATTTATTAATGTCGAGCCTTAAGCCGCATTGCCACGCATATTGTCGTAACGGAATGTTTTGATAAAAGTGGCCCGTCAGCGTCAGCGCGAAATAACTATGATGCGAGGTGATACTTTTCAGACAGCACATGGGCGAGGTGCTTAAACATATTAAACACAGCTGTACTCTTTGGTGTTGGTAAGCCTTGTTCGTCCAGAAAGTATTCACCGCGAAAAATCAGCACGCCGTTTTGTTGAACGACATCCGTCGCTTCCATGCCGTTGAGGTAATCCTCATGTTCGCGTATCAGTTTATTGGCTTCAGTGAGTAACGTTTCTTTATCGATAGGTTGGGTTTCGCCGTGCATAATGCTCTCCTTACAAACTGTGTGTAGTTTACGACTGCGGCCATTTTAGGGCAAATTTTGCCGGGGTTTATCGACACAGGTGTAAAGTCCTGAGGGCTGGCAGGATTTAATAACTCATGCTAATAAAGTTGCGTATCAAATTTTATCAGGTACAGTGTGACGCTTTCGCAGAACTGGCAACAGAATTGCTTGACATTCCGGCGATATTCCGTCGTGCTGTATCAAATTTTGCACGAAAAGCCTGTTTTTTCCGTACGCTGAGTCTATTTTTTGCGAAAACTCAGACACCGACAAAACAGGGTTGATATCCATTAGCGCCGCCACAATATAGCTGGCACGTCGTCTGTGGAGGGTGAATCAACGTGCGGCGTATTCCTGGAAGAATCAGATAGGTAAAGGTGAATATGGGTAAAGCTCTCGTCATCGTTGAGTCACCGGCAAAGGCCAAAACAATCAACAAATATCTCGGCAATGACTACGTGGTGAAATCAAGCGTAGGGCATGTCCGCGACCTGCCGACCAGTGGTTCAACTCAGAAAAAGAGCGCCGACTCTGACTCCACCAAAACGGCTAAAACGACCAAAAAAGTCAAAAAGGATGAGCGCGGCGCCCTGGTAAATCGTATGGGCATCGACCCCTGGCACGACTGGGCTGCACATTACGAAGTGCTGCCGGGGAAAGAAAAGGTGGTTTCAGAACTGAAATCACTGGCCGAAAAAGCCGACCACATTTATCTCGCAACCGACCTTGACCGCGAAGGGGAAGCCATTGCCTGGCACCTGCGGGAAATTATCGGTGGCGATGAAAAACGCTACAGCCGCGTCGTTTTTAACGAAATCACCAAAAACGCTATTCAGCAGGCCTTTGAAAAGCCGGGCGAGTTGAATATCGACAGGGTTAACGCACAGCAGGCGCGCCGCTTTATGGACCGCGTAGTGGGCTACATGGTGTCACCGCTACTGTGGAAAAAAATTGCCCGTGGCCTGTCAGCCGGGCGCGTGCAATCTGTTGCTGTGCGTCTGGTGGTGGAGCGTGAGCGCGAAATCAAGGCGTTTGTGCCGGAAGAATACTGGGAAGTGGACGCCAACCTGTCCACTCCAAAAGGTGATACCCTGCCGGTTCAGGTCACGCACCAGAATGATAAACCGTTCCGCCCGGTCACCCGGGACGAAACGATGGCGGCAGTCAGCGTGCTGGAAAAAGCGCGTTACAGCGTGCTTGAGCGTGAAGATAAACCGACCAGCAGCAAGCCGGGCGCCCCCTTTATTACCTCAACACTACAGCAGGCCGCGAGCACTCGTCTTGGTTTCGGTGTAAAGAGAACCATGATGATGGCCCAGCGTCTGTATGAGGCGGGTTACATCACCTATATGCGTACTGACTCAACCAACCTGAGCCAGGACGCGCTTAACATGGTGCGCGATTATATTGATGGCAACTTTGGTAAAGAATATTTGCCTGGGGCGGCCAACCAGTACGCCAGTAAAGAGAACTCACAGGAAGCACATGAAGCTATTCGTCCTTCTGATGTGAATGTACTGGCTGAAGCGCTCAAAGACATGGAAGCCGACGCGCAGAAACTCTACCAGCTTATCTGGCGTCAGTTTGTCGCCTGCCAGATGACTCCGGCGAAATACGACTCTACGACGCTGACCGTCGAAGCCGGTGATTTCCGCCTTAAGGCGCGCGGTCGTACGCTGCGTTTTGATGGCTGGACGAAAGTCATGCCTGCACTGCGTAAGGGTGACGAAGACCGTACGCTGCCGCCGGTTAATAAAGGTGATACCCTCACCCTCGTGGAACTGTTGCCTGCACAGCACTTTACCAAGCCGCCAGCCCGTTTTAGCGAAGCATCGCTGGTGCGTGAGCTGGAAAAACGCGGTATTGGTCGTCCGTCTACGTATGCCTCCATCATCTCGACTATTCAGGACCGTGGCTACGTTCGTGTCGAAAGTCGTCGTTTTTATGCAGAGAAAATGGGTGAGATTGTCACCGATCGCCTGGAAGAGAACTTCCGCGATTTGATGAACTACGATTTTACTGCGCAAATGGAAGATGACCTGGACCAGGTGGCGAACCACGAGAAAGAGTGGAAACGCGTACTGGACAACTTCTTTAGCGACTTCAGTGAGAAGCTGGAGACCGCGAGTAAAGATCCGGAAGAAGGCGGTATGCGCCCGAACCCGATGGTACTGACCAGCATTGACTGCCCGACCTGCTCGCGCCCGATGGGGATCCGTACTGCCAGCACGGGTGTGTTTCTGGGGTGCTCCGGCTACGCGCTGTCACCGAAAGAGCGCTGTAAAACTACCATTAACCTGGTGCCGGAAAACGAAGTCCTCAATGTACTGGAAGGGGACGATGCGGAAACAAACGCGCTGCGCGCCAGGCGTCGTTGCCCAAAATGTGGCACGGCGATGGACAGCTATCTTATCGATCCGAAACGTAAGCTGCATGTCTGCGGTAACAACCCGGCTTGTGACGGTTATGAGATTGAAGAAGGCGAATTTCGCATTAAGGGTTACGATGGCCCGGTTGTTGAGTGCGAGAAATGCGGTTCTGAAATGCACCTGAAGATGGGGCGCTTTGGCAAGTACATGGCGTGTACTAACGAAGAGTGTAAGAACACTCGTAAGATCCTGCGCAACGGTGAAGTGGCTCCGCCAAAAGAAGATCCGGTACCGCTGCCAGAACTGCCGTGCGAGAAGTCAGACGCGTATTTTGTATTGCGTGACGGTGCAGCTGGCGTATTCCTTGCTGCCAACACCTTCCCCAAATCGCGTGAGACGCGCGCGCCGCAGGTCGCAGAACTGTATCGTTTTCGCGATCGCCTGCCGGAGAAGCTACGCTACCTGGCTGATGCACCGCAGGAAGATCCTCAGGGTAATAAAACCATCGTGCGCTACAGCCGTAAAACGAAGCAGCAGTACGTTGCGTCTGAAAAAGAAGGCAAAGCGACCGGTTGGTCCGCATTCTTTATCGATGGCAAGTGGGTTGAAGCAAAAAAATAAGCATCAACTGCGCGTTAACTATCAGGGGCCGGTTTCTACCGGCCCCTTTTTTATAACGTCATTATTATCTTTTCTTCATATCTATACATACCAGCTATAAGTGATATAGTGGTTATCATTGCATCATTTCTTATGATGAAATCGTCTTAACAGGCAATTATTTTCCCCGGATGGTCAGCCATGAAATTACAGCAGCTTCGCTATATTGTTGAGGTGGTGAATCATAATCTCAATGTTTCCTCCACAGCGGAAGGCCTTTATACCTCGCAGCCCGGTATCAGCAAACAGGTAAGGATGCTTGAGGACGAGCTGGGTGTTCAGGTTTTTGCCCGCAGCGGTAAACACCTTACTCAGGTCACGCCAGCAGGTGAGGAAATTATCCGCATTGCACGCGAAGTGTTGTCAAAAGTTGATGCCATTAAAGCCGTCGCGGGGGAGCATACCTGGCCGGATAAAGGCTCACTCTACGTGGCAACCACTCACACGCAGGCACGCTATGCATTACCTGGTGTGATTAAGGGCTTTATCGAGCGTTATCCACGCGTGTCGTTGCACATGCACCAGGGATCACCGACGCAGATTGCGGAAGCGGTTTCAAAAGGGAATGCTGATTTCGCCATTGCCACCGAAGCGTTGCATTTGTATGACGACCTGGTAATGCTGCCATGCTATCACTGGAATCGTTCGATTGTCGTGACGCCGGATCACCCACTTGCCGCGAAAGGGAAAGTGGGTATTGAGGAGCTGGCGCAATATCCGTTGGTAACGTACACCTTTGGTTTTACAGGGCGCTCTGAGCTGGATACTGCGTTTAGCCGTGCCGGATTGACACCGCGTATCGTCTTTACTG
Source organism: uncultured Enterobacteriaceae bacterium (assembly GCA_966185765.1). Lineage (GTDB taxonomy): Bacteria > Pseudomonadota > Gammaproteobacteria > Enterobacterales > Enterobacteriaceae > CBIFVZ01. The sequence goes on from CBIFVZ010000001.1 coordinate 46,392, forward strand.
CCACTGATGCAGATGTGATTAAAACTTATGTACGCCTCGGGTTGGGGGTGGGTGTGATTGCCAGTATGGCGGTTGACCCTGTGGCCGACCCGGATCTGGTACGCCTGGATGCACACGATATTTTCAGCCACAGCACTACCAAAATTGGCTTTCGCCGTAGTACCTTTTTGCGCAGCTACATGTATGATTTCATTCAGCGCTTTGCACCACACCTTACTCGTGATGTGGTGGATACCGCCGTGGCGCTGCGCTCTAATGAAGATATTGAAGCGATGTTCCGCGACATTAAGCTGCCTTCTCGTTAATACCATGACGGTATCTTGCGGCCTGTGAGATACCTTCTCTTTGCTCCCTCCAGCCTTATATTGCTCCTTGTCAGCATAACTGTTTAATTCCATATTAGATATGTGGTTAACATGTCGTGTATTTGCGACAAAAGTAGAGAATAGTTTTTAACTACGCAAATCTGTTATTTCTGATATTGGTGGCCGATCAAAAGATTAATTATTAGCAGATAAAATATTCGTAAATCCGCTGGCTTTTATACCAGAGTTTATTTAGGATTTATCCCAAGTATTGATTGCTATAGCCAATTGTTTGGTGTTGTAATGATTAGTGATGTCGATTGTATGAGGTCAGCAATGTCATCAGAAAAGGATATGCCTTCACAGAGGGACCCTGAGCTGAAGCGTAAAGCATGGTTAGCCGTTTTTACGATTTCAGCGCTGTTCTGGCTGGTTGTAGCGTTTCTGGCATGGAAGTTCTGGGGGTAATTATGGCGGCATTGCCTGGTGTGTCGCCTGTGCAGAAAATGTGTCGAAAAGATGACCGGCGCAAACGTCGGCGTCATTCGTCTTCAGCCGTCCCTGAGTCCTGGAAGTTAACTGCCGAGCAGCAGGCTTTTATTGATCTTTTTGCCAGTGAAGAACGTAAAAAATAATAATTCTCATTTAATTAAAAAGTTATTTATTGTCACGTAATACTATTTTTTAAGCTTATTATCCAGTTACCTGTAAAGACTACACACAGCATGTCGTGAACTGATGAATTAATCAGTTTATTCATTACGTAAACTCACTTACGCCGTTACTATGAATCGATATCACATTAAATACTGGTCATGGCTCAGCGTCTTTAGTCTGTCTGTAGCATTCTGGGCGCAGCTTATCTGGATTATCACCCGCTAAATTAAAACGCCCGGCAAAAGCCGGGCGTTTCTTTTCATGAGCGTAGCCTCGAATCAAGGGTTTAGCATTTTAGGTTGTTATCAAAACGTTACATCTCTTTTGTGTTATCTTTAAAGACAAACCCAGGCTCATTGCGGGTTTCTCTTTTCATGGTAAATGGAGGAGTTATGTCGTCAACCTTACGCGAAGCCTGCCGGGAAATACTGCAGGTAGACAATAAAAAATACCGTTATTACAGTCTCGTCAAAGCCGAATCCGTGCTGGGCGAGCTATCCCGCCTGCCAAAATCCCTGAAAGTCCTGCTTGAAAACCTGCTGCGCTGGCAGGATGGTGGCTCTGCTACTCAGGAAGATATCCAGGCGCTGGCGGACTGGTTAAAAACCGCCCATGCAGAACGTGAAATTGCTTACCGCCCGGCACGGGTATTAATGCAGGATTTTACTGGCGTACCTGCGGTGGTGGATCTGGCGGCCATGCGCGAAGCCGTTAAGCGTCTGGGCGGTGATGTGAACAAGGTCAACCCGCTGTCGCCGGTTGACCTTGTCATTGACCACTCGGTCACGGTAGACCATTTTGGTGATGATGAAGCGTTTGGAGCCAACGTTAAGCTTGAAATGGCGCGTAACCATGAGCGCTATGTGTTTCTACGTTGGGGCCAGCAGGCTTTTAGCCGTTTTAGCGTTGTGCCGCCCGGCACCGGCATTTGTCATCAGGTTAACCTGGAATATCTGGGTAAAACCGTGTGGAGTGAAGAGCAAAATGGCGAGACAGTGGCTTATCCTGACACGCTGGTGGGTACCGACTCCCACACGACAATGATCAATGGCCTTGGCGTGCTGGGTTGGGGCGTGGGCGGGATTGAAGCTGAGGCCGCAATGCTTGGTCAGCCGGTTTCAATGCTTATTCCCGATGTGGTGGGTTTTAAACTCACCGGTAAATTGCGTGAGGGCATTACCGCCACCGATCTGGTACTGACCGTTACGCAGATGCTGCGCAAACATGGTGTGGTCGGTAAGTTCGTTGAATTCTATGGCGATGGGCTGGACTCGTTGCCGCTGGCTGACCGTGCGACCATCGCTAACATGGCGCCGGAGTATGGTGCAACCTGTGGTTTTTTCCCGGTGGATGGCGTGACGCTTGACTACCTGCGCCTCAGTGGCCGCAGTGATGAGCAGGTATCACTGGTCGAGGCTTATGCCAAAGCGCAGGGAATGTGGCGCAATGCGGGAGATGAACCTGTATTTACCAGCACGCTTGCGCTTGATATGGGGCAGGTAGAGGCAAGCCTTGCCGGACCGAAGCGTCCGCAGGATCGCGTGGCGCTGGGCGATGTACCAAAAGCGTTTAAGGCCAGCGAAGAGCTGGAAATGAACACTGCTGGTAACGCTCGCCAGCCTGTCCCGTATACGCTTGACGGTAAGAATGAGCAGTTGCCTGACGGTGCCGTGGTGATTGCGGCCATCACGTCCTGTACTAATACATCCAACCCGAGTGTGCTGATGGCGGCCGGTCTGCTGGCGAAGAAGGCCGTGGAGTGCGGACTGGTACGTAAACCGTGGGTTAAGGCATCGCTTGCGCCCGGCTCGAAGGTGGTTTCGGACTATCTGGCGAAAGCAAAACTGACGCCGTATCTCGATGCGCTTGGTTTTAACCTGGTAGGCTATGGCTGCACCACCTGCATTGGTAACTCTGGTCCACTACCAGAGCCGATTGAGCAAGCAATTCGCAAAGCGGACCTGACCGTCGGCGCGGTGCTTTCCGGTAATCGCAACTTTGAAGGGCGTATTCATCCGCTGGTTAAAACTAACTGGCTGGCATCACCGCCGTTGGTGGTTGCCTATGCACTGGCGGGCAACATGAATGTGAATTTAACAAGTGAACCGCTTGGTGAAGATAAAGAGGGCAAACCGGTTTATCTGAAGGATATCTGGCCGTCGACACAGGAAATCAGCCAGGCCGTGGCGCAAGTATCAACTGCCATGTTTCGTAAGGAATACGCCGAAGTCTTTGAAGGAACGCCTGAGTGGAAGCAGATTGAGGTTGAGACATCTGACACCTATGGCTGGCAGGAGGACTCCACCTACATTCGCCTGACCCCTTTCTTTGATGAAATGGGCACAGAGCCTGAGCCGGTGAAAGATATTCACGGGGCACGGCTGCTGGCCATTCTCGGTGATTCGGTCACCACCGACCATATCTCGCCTGCGGGCAGCATCAAAGCCGACAGCCCGGCCGGGCATTACCTCCAGGCGCACGGCGTGGCACGTGAAGATTTCAACTCCTATGGTTCACGGCGTGGCAACCATGAAGTAATGATGCGTGGCACGTTTGCCAATATTCGTATTCGTAACGAGATGGTGCCCGGCGTGGAAGGCGGTATGACGCGCCAGTTGCCAGGAAATGACGTGGTGGCCATCTACGATGCGGCGATGGCCTATAAAGAACAGGGTATTGCGCTCGCGGTGATTGCGGGCAAAGAGTACGGTTCAGGCTCCAGCCGTGACTGGGCGGCCAAAGGTCCGCGCCTGCTCGGCATTCGTGTCGTCATTGCCGAATCTTTTGAACGTATTCACCGGTCTAACCTGATTGGCATGGGCATTCTGCCACTGGAGTTCCCGCAGGGTGTGACACGTAAAACGCTTAAGCTGAGTGGTGAAGAACGTATTGATATCAGCAACCTGGCCGCACTTAAGCCCGGGGCGACGGTGCCGGTAACGCTCACTTATGCTGACGGTCATACAGAACAGGTGGACTGCCGCTGTCGCATTGATACGGCAACAGAGCTAACCTATTACCAGAATGATGGCATTTTGCACTATGTGATTCGCAACATGTTGCACTAAAAAGAAAGGCCTGCATTGCAGGCCTTCAGATTGCTGACAAAGAAGGAAAAAACGTGGTTTTTCCTTCTTTTTTATTGGGTGTCATTCACCCTGTCTGAGACAGGATGAGAGTTGTCATCAGTCGCAAGGCCTGCAATGCAGGCCTTGCCTTATACGGTTGTGTTACTCAGAAAGCAGGTGTCCCATGCGTGCCGCTTTGGTATCCAGATAGCGTTCGTTTTTGGGGTTACGCCCAACGATAAGCGGTACGCGCTCTACAATGTTAATACCCGCTTGCGTGAGGATCTCGACCTTACGCGGATTGTTAGTGAGCAGGCGCACGGCCTCCACACCCAATAGTTTGAACATATCTGCGCACAAAGTGAAGTCGCGTTCGTCAGCTGCAAAACCGAGCTGATGGTTGGCTTCTACCGTATCGAAACCCTGGTCCTGCAATGCGTAGGCGCGGATTTTGTTCAGTAAACCGATATTACGGCCTTCCTGACGGTGATAAAGCAGAACGCCACGACCCTCTTCAGCAATGCGCGTCAGCGCGGCCTCAAGCTGGAAACCGCAATCACAGCGCAGGCTGAACAGGGCATCACCAGTAAGACATTCGGAATGAACGCGCGCCAGTACCGGAGCACTACCGCTGGTGTCACCATAAACCAGTGCGACGTGGTCCTGCCCGGTTGCCAGTTCTTCAAAACCCACCATCAGGAAATCGCCCCAGGGGGTAGGCAGTTTGCACTCTGCCACACGTTTAAGCTGCATGTGATTCTCCAGTATACATTCACGCCCGCAGGCGCCTGCCAGTGAGCTGGCTGTATGCAATTATTATTCGTTATTTTGCCACATCCAGGGCATAAACGCCTCCCTGACAATGTAGTTCGCTATTTTCGCCATTTATGTCACGCGCTGTTTTACCTCTGGTGCACTTTTTCGGTTATCCTTGAACGGTTTCGCTCAGGAGGAAAAAACATGTTGCCTATTGCCCGACGTACCGCGCTTGCTGCCTTGTTGTTGCTTATCGTTCCGGTACTGACCTTGCTTTGGGGCTGGCAATGGCAGCCCGGTTCTGATTCACGCTGGCTGAAAGCCATGTATTGGGTCACAGAAACGGTTACTCAACCCTGGGGGCTTATTACGCACGTTGTGCTATTTAGCTGGTTTTTGTGGTGTCTGCGCTTCAGGCTGAAAGCAGCGCTGGTACTGTTTGCGCTGTTAGGGGCCGCCATCTTGCTGGGGCAGGGAGCAAAGTCGGTCATTAAAGAGCAGGTTCAGGCACCGCGCCCTTATGTGGTGTGGCTGGAAAAATCCCGTAGCGTTCCGGTTGAGCAGTTCTACAATTTAAAGCGTAAGGCGCGCGGTGAGCTTGTCGCACGCCAGCTGGAGAAAGAAAAGCAGGTTCCGGCCTGGTTGCGAAGTCACTGGCAAAATGAGACAGGTTTTGCTTTCCCTTCCGGGCACACGATGTTTGCAGCCAGTTGGGCGTTGCTTGCAGTAGGGCTGTTATGGCCGCGGCGCAGGGTGATAACCATTGTCGTACTCATGGTATGGGCGTGCGCGGTGATGAGCAGTCGCATGCTGCTTGGCATGCACTGGCCGCGGGATCTGATTGCTGCAACAGTGATATCCTGGCTGTTGGTCACGCTCGCCTGTTGGCTTACTCAGCGCTTGTGTGGGCCATTGGCACCACCGCGTGAAGAACAGGCTGAAATAGCGGAACGTCATGACTCGGAGGACTGAGTGGGTTGCAAAAGGCAGTGGTGGCCCCCATAAATTAGAGATTAACCAGCGCTTAATGATTCCCCGCCACTAAGGGAAATGGTAATTTATAGCGCTGAACATGATGTTCTGGACAGAGTTTATCCAATTAAAACATACGGGAAGTGATGTGAAATACTTAGTGATTTTATTACTGGTCCTGGCGATATTCATCGTTTCAGTGACGCTGGGGGCGCAAAACGGCACTCAGGTGCACTTCAACTACCTTGTGGCGCAAGGTAACTTCAGCATTTCGACCCTGCTGGCGGTGTTATTTGGCGCAGGCTTTGTCATCGGCTGGGTCATTTGTGGCCTGTTCTGGTTGCGCGTTCGTGTTTCGCTGATGCGTGCCGAGCGGAGAATTAAAAAACTCGAACAGCAAGTTATTGCATCAAACGTTGTCGGCACGCCAGCAACTATGCCTGAAGCAGTGAAGGAATAATTCACGATGCTGGAGTTGTTATTTCTGCTTTTGCCCATTGCCGCTGCCTATGGCTGGTATATGGGCCGCAGAAGTGCGCACCAGGATAAGCAACAGGAAGCTAACCGCCTGTCGCGTGAATACGTGGCGGGGGTCAACTTTTTACTTTCCAATCAGCAAGACAAAGCGGTGGATCTGTTCCTCGATATGTTAAAAGAGGATACCAGCACCGTTGAAGCCCATCTTACACTCGGTAACCTGTTCCGCTCACGCGGCGAGGTAGACCGTGCTATTCGCATTCACCAGTCTCTTATGGAAAGCGCATCTCTGAGCTATGATCAGCGCCTGTTGGCGGTGCAACAGCTCGGGCGTGATTACATGGCGGCGGGCATGTATGACCGTGCAGAAGACATGTTCAGTCAGTTGGTGGATGAAACTGATTTTCGCGACAGCGCATTGCAGCAACTGTTACAAATTTACCAGGCTACCAGCGACTGGCAAAAGGCTATCGATACAGCAGAGCGACTGGTGAAGCTCGGTAAAGAGAACCAACGTCTTAAAATCGCCCATTTTTACTGTGAGCAGGCCTTGCAGTGCATGGGGAATGACGATCTCGATCGTGCCATGACGTTGCTCAAAAAGGGGGCAGCGGCGGATCGCAACAGCGCCCGCGTCTCGATTATGATGGGACGTATCTTTATGGCTCGCGGCGACTACACCCGGGCCGTAGAACATCTTGAGCGTGTGATTGAGCAGGATAAAAATCTGGTCAGTGAAACGCTGGAAATGCTGCAAAGTTGCTATCAACATCTCGGCAAGGAGCAGGAGTGGGAAAACTTCCTGCGTCGTTGTGTCGAGGAAGACAGCGGTGCTACGGCTGAATTGATGTTGGCCGAAATTCTTGAGCAGAAACAGGGCCGCGAGGCAGCGCAGGAATACATAACTCAACAGTTGCAACGTCATCCCACCACGCGTGTGTTCCACCGTCTGATGGATTATCACGTCAGCGAAGCAGAAGAAGGGCGTGCCAAAGAAGGGCTGCTGGCGCTGCGCGATATGGTTGGCGAGCAGTTGCGCACCAAACCCCGCTATCGCTGTGAAAAGTGTGGATTCACCGCGTTTACTATGTACTGGCATTGCCCGTCGTGCCGCAGCTGGTCGTCGATTAAACCGATTCGCGGACTTGATGGGCAATGATTTTTAAAAAAAGCAGCATTTTAGTTACAACATTCTTATGGTGATTTCACTGCCGCCAGACGTATACCACGTGCACGCATCTGTTCAACCAGGATAGCCGCTGTCAATTTCGCGGGGGGGCAGGTAGAATGCGTGCCGTTTAACTTTCTGTGACACGCAAAAGGAACCAGCTATGAAGCCTGCCGAAACCGCCTCCCGCATTGTTACGGATTCTCCCGTCGTCGTCGCGCTGGATTATGATGATAAGAACAGGGCGCTGGCCTTTGTTGACCGTATTGAACCGGGTTCCTGTCGTCTTAAAGTCGGCAAAGAAATGTTTACGCTATTCGGGCCGCAGTTTGTGCATGACCTGCACCAGCGTGGTTTTGAAGTTTTCCTTGACCTGAAATTTCACGATATTCCCAATACGGTTGCCAAAGCAGTGGCCGCTGCTGCGGACCTGGGCGTGTGGATGGTCAACGTCCATGCCAGTGGTGGAGCACGCATGATGCAGGCCGCACGTGAAGCACTGCAGCCGTTTGGTGAGCAGGCACCGTTGCTGATAGCAGTGACGGTGCTGACCAGCATGGAAGCAAGCGATCTTGCCGACCTCGGGGTAAACATCAGCCCTGCTGAATACGCTGAACGCCTGGCGCGTCTGACTCAGCAGTGTGGGCTGGATGGCGTGGTATGCTCTGCCCAGGAGGCGCAGCGCTTCAAGAGTGCGTTTGGCGCAGACTTCACCCTGGTGACACCGGGAATTCGTCCTGAGGGGAGTGCGGCTGGCGACCAGCGCCGTATTATGACGCCACAGGCGGCATTGCGTGCGGGGGTGGATTATATGGTAATAGGTCGTCCTGTTACACAGTCAGCCGATCCGGCCCTGGCGCTGCGCGATATTCTTAGCTCACTGCATGGAGATGCCTGATGCGTGACGATAATAGCCGCCTTGTCTATTCAACCGAAAGCGGGCGTATTGAGGAGCCGAAAGCGGCGGTATCACGGCCGAAGGGAGATGGGATTGTGCGTATCCAGCGCCAGACCAGCGGACGTAAAGGTAAGGGCGTGTGTCTGGTAACCGGTATTGATGCCGACGATGCCGAACTGGCAAAAATTGCCGCTGAGCTTAAGAAAAAGTGCGGCTGCGGTGGGGCGCTCAAGGATGGTGTGATTGAAATTCAGGGCGATAAACGCGAGCTGATAAGGACGCTACTTGAAGCGAAAGGCATGAAAGTGAAGCTTGCTGGTGGCTAAAATAGCATAAGGCCACGGCAGTAATGCCGTGGCCTTTGTATAAGACAGACCTGTTTCGCAACGTGAGTAATACGTCAAAGCATTGCGCTTATATTTATCGGCTCTTATTTTACCTGATGACCGATAATCCCACCTACAGCCGCGCCACCCAGTGTACCCAGGGTGCTACCATCGGTCAGAATAGAGCCACCGATTGCACCTGCACCCGCACCGATTGCCGTGTTACGGTCGCGTTTGGACCAGTTACTACAGGCACTCAGAGACATTGCGAGGGTTACAGCCAGGACAGCAGCAGCGATTTTTTTGCTATTTAATGACATAGTACTTTCTCCAGAAAATGGGATTCACAAAAGCAAGTCTCCCTTTAAGTATAGTGGTTTTTACTCACTTAAGGCGCTTGTGTGAACAACGCTGCGATGCAGGCTAAAAATCACATAGGTGATAATTACATCCTGTTATATCGCTGTTAATAATTTTAAGTTTTGCAGGATATTAAGACAGGTAAATAATCTTAATAATTACTTCAGAACTATCTGGATAGCGTCCGTATGAGTAACACGCAATGGCTCCGGGGTAATCACCGCGCCGCATAACCGCAGCTAACTAAGCGGAAAACGCGGGATAATATCTACCTTAATGCCTGATTGTTCGAGATGTTCACGGTTCGATGAAGCCAGTCCATCATCCGTAATAATGCGGCTAAACCGCTGTTGCGGGCCGAGCATGTAGGGATGCATGACACCGAATTTGCTACTGTCAGTCAGCACAATGGTCTCACTGCCTTTTTCCAGCACGGCATTTACCACATCTGAGCGCATCATATCGCGGCCAGTAAATCCCGTTTCTGGTAGCCAGCCGTCAATGCCAACAAATGCTTTGCTGAAGTGCACCTGCGACACATACTGGCGCGTCAGTGGCCCCACCATGCTTTCACTTTTCTTCTGATAAATCCCGCCCAGTAGAATCACCTCACACTCGCTGTCTTTGAGTAGGTGGGCGATATAGCTGCTGACGGTAATAATGGTCACCTGCGGTTTGTTGCCCAGTTCCCGAGCCAGTAGCGCGTTACTGCTGCCGTTTTCGATAAATACCGTTTCACCGGCGTTAACCAACGCAGCGGCGTGTGCGGCCAGCTGTCGCTTGAGCGGGAAATTATTCATCATTCGGGTTTCTACATCGTCGCTTTCCAGCGCCAGGGCGTAGCCGTGGGCGCGTCGCAGATAATTACCGTTCTCAAGCAGGTTAAGATCCTGGCGAATCGTTACCGCAGAAACACCCGTCATTTTCGCAAGATCAGCCACGCTCATACGACCGCGATCGACCACCATCTGTAGAATAATTTGTTGTCTGGAATTCATATTTACCGTTGTGTCATCAGGGAAGGACAATCTGCGCGCATGATAACACCCACATAAGAACGAGTGGAGAAAATGGCGCTCACCGCAGGCAAGCGCCGGGAGAAAGGTCAGATTTCCCAGGGCGATTTGTCGCTGTCTTTCGGTTTAGCCCCGTTGTCCTTAACGGACTGTGCCAGCTCGGCACGCAGGATTTCAAGATTGCGAATAGCAGATGCCGTATCACCGGCGACGAGAATATCCAGCACGGTGTCGATGCGTTGGGCCAACAATTGAGGATCGAGAGGGGATGACATAACGGCTCCTTCAGTTACTCATTTTCTCCCCATCATGCAGAAAATCAGCGCAAAAGAGAATGTCTGGCGGGTGTTTATTCATAACGTCATCAGAACGATGTGTGTTAACTCATGCCAAAAAAAGCGGAAACAGCACGGCGATGGCATCGCCGTGCTGTCAGAGAGGAAATCAGACTGCGGGACGCGCGATGACGCTGCGTGTTTCCATGCGCACTTCGGCGATGGTCACATCAATCACATCCGTCACTTTAAAGACTGTTTCACCTTTAATCTGCACTGTGCCGTTTTCCTGACTGCATACCAGCTCATCGCGTACAGCATGCAGGAACGGTGCAGGGATAAAGGCCACGGCGCCGTTATCCACCAGACGTACACGCATGCCGCCGCGGCTGACATCAATGATTTCAGCCGGGAACCGGGTGTCGGTAGCAACATGTTTTACCAGGAAGCGTGCATACAGCCAGTCACCCACGTCACGCTCGGCCATACGATTGAGGCGGCGGCGTTCGCTCATCTGTACCGTCGTCTCTTGAGGCGGGCGTTGCGCTGACTCACCCTTGATAATGGCTTTCAGCAGACGGTGGTTCACCATGTCGCCAAACTTACGAATAGGTGATGTCCAGGTCGCATAAGCCTCAAGGCCAAGACCGAAGTGCGGACCTGGTTCAGTGCTGATCTCTGCAAAAGACTGGTAACGGCGAATGCGGCTGTCCAGGAAACCGGTTGGCTGGGCATCCAGTTCACGACGCAGCTTGCAGAAACCGTTAAGGGTAAGCACGTCCTGCGCATCAACGTGCAGACCGTGAGTCTTCAGCATGGCAGCAAGTTGCTCGGTGTTAGCGGGATCGAAGCCGGTATGTACGTTGTAGATACCAAAACCAAGGCGCTCGCGCAGCACAACAGCAGCACAGACGTTAGCTGCAATCATGCACTCTTCAACAATACGGTTAGCTATGCGACGTGGCTCTGCGACGATGTCCAGCACTTCGCCTTTCTCGCCCAGCACAAAGCGATAGTCCGGGCGGTCTTTAAATACCAGCGCGTGCTTATGTCGCCAGCTGCTGCGACGTTGGCACACCTGCTGTAACAGCGTAATTTGTTGTGTAATAGCATCGCTGTCCGGCTGCCAGCTACCCTGTTTTTCAAGCCAGTCAGAGACATCGTCGTAGGCCAGTTTAGCTTTCGATTCAATCGTTGCCGTAAAGAAGCGGATATCACTGTCGATAGTGCCGTCTTCCAGAATGGTCATGCGACAGGCAAGCACCGGACGCACTTCGTTAGGGCGCAGTGAGCACAGGTCATCTGACAGTTCGCGTGGCAGCATCGGGATATTAAAACCCGGGAGATAGTTAGTGAAGGCGCGCACCTGAGCGGCGTTATCAAGTTTGCTGCCAGGGGCAATCCATGCCGTCGGATCAGCAATGGCTACGGTAAGGTGCAGCTTGCCATCGGCGTCCTGCTCAACATACAGCGCATCGTCCATATCTTCGGTGCTGGCGCTGTCGATAGTGACAAAGCTCAGTTCGGTGAGGTCTTCACGCGTCAGGCCTTCATCGAGCATTTCGGTCGCCACGCCGTCCGGCGCTTCACGCTCAAGGTTATGGCGCGCCAGCGTTACCCACCACGGCGCGAAATGGTCGTCACCAAAGGTAATAAAATGGGTGAGTTCGGCGTAGAAGCCACGGTCGCCTTTCAGCGGATGACGACGCATTTCTGCAACAGCCCAGTCGCCTTCCTGGAATTCATGTTTCAGCCCGCGTTCCGGCCGACAGGGGATGGCATCACGCAACAGCGGATGATCCGGGACGATGCTGTAGCGGTCATCTTTCTTTTGCACCCGACCAACAAAGCGGGTAAGGAACGGTTCGATAAGCTCTTCCGGCTCAGCCGTTTCACGATCCTTGTCGGTGTGAATCACCGCGCTGACGCGGTCGCCGTGCATCACTTTCTTCATCTGCGGCGGCGGAATAAAGTAGCTTTTATTGGCATCCACTTCGAGGAAGCCAAATCCTTTTTCTGTGCCTTTTACCACACCTTCGGCGCGCGGCGTTTGGGAGTGGAGTTGCTGTTTTAGCTGAGCAAGCAGCGGGTTATCCTGAAACATAGCATTGAGTTTTCGTGGCCTAAAGAGCGGCTGACATTTTTACGCGAATACGTCTGCGGCAGCAAGCGCTGTTTCGTGTTAATCAGACTCACTCAGGCCCGCATAGAGTCTGTCCAGCCACCCACACAGGCCGGCCCAGGCAAGTAATTGCCAGATATCCCGATCGCTTGTTAACCATTGGCGCAGCGGGGCGAGTGATGTACTGGAAAAACTGGCTGGGGTCAGCGTCAGTAGCCGTAGCACCTGAAGGTAAGTGTGCTCGCGTGGATGGCTATGGCTCCAGACCTGCAAGGTGTGTTCGCCGCCGCGTAGCGTCTCAAGGAGCGTTTGCACGCCATGCCAGCGTATGCTGGCTGCATCAAATCGTGTAACACAGCCATTAAGACGTGCGCTGCTGAGTTCGCATAGTGTGGCTATCTCATCGTTCGCAGGCACAAGAGCCTCAACAAGCGCATTAAAATCCTGCAATGCGCCCTCATCCCAGGCGAGCATACCCGCCAGAGGTAAGAGACTGGATGTGACTACTGGCGTAGCAAGCGTGTTTCTGGCGGCAATCCCTGCACGCCATTCGCGTTGAGGGGCAAGAAATACGCCAGCCTCTGCCTCTTGTAGGCTATCGACACCGGGCAGCCTGCGCACGGTGATATTGCTCAGAATCTGCAAGACAGCAATAACGCGTGCCTGAAAACCAATAAAGCCGATGATGTGGTGAAAGGTAATGATATCAGCACTACTGAGTCCAACGTCTTCAAGCTGCTGCCTTGAGCGTGAGGTAATCAACGTTGGCTGGCTCGCAAGCAGGCGTGCGTACTGCGTAATTTGTGTCAGGCGGTGGTTGCTCTCACGTGAGGAGCCAGGGCTGGGCTGGGGTGCCAGTCGTGCCGCATAGTGGCTGCACAAGCGTTGCACGCCATAAACCTGGGCCACGGTCAGCGCCGTACTCAGCCGGTCGTAGCTGCTGAGCGTGTGAAACCGACTGGTTTCAACGCTGTCAGGCAGCAATCCGCAGGCAAGCTCGCGTGCGTGCGTGAGCCAGGCCGGTTCAGGCTTAATGGTGTCCGGGAGAGTGAGGTCAAGACAGAACGGGTCGTCCACGCGGGCGGCCTCAGGCACTAACGCCAATACCTCTGGCGCAGATGAACTGGACTGCGTTTCATGATACCAGTGGTCTTTGCCGGTAGGGCGGCGTTGTTCCATCGTTGTTCCCAGGCGCTAAAAGAGTCGAACAACGATCCTGGCGTAACCGTGAGTGGAAGTGAAAGAAAGGAGGGTGATAAGACATAGCAGAAAGGTATATACAGCAGCAGGGCGGGTAAAACCCGCCCTGAGAGAAAACTTATTTCAGTTCCAGTTCGTTCATGGCTGCGATGCTGAAACCGCCATCAACATGGACGACTTCACCGGAGATACCAGCAGACAGGTCAGAGCACAGGAACGCGGCAGAGTTACCCACATCTTCAATGGTGACGGTACGACGAATCGGGGTAACCGCTTCGCAGTGAGCCAGCATTTTGCGGAAGTCTTTGATGCCGGATGCGGCCAGCGTACGGATAGGACCTGCGGAAATGGCGTTAACACGCACGCCTTCCGGACCCATTGCGTTTGCCATATAGCGCACGTTAGCTTCCAGAGAGGCTTTCGCCAGACCCATCACGTTGTAGTTAGGGATAGCGCGCTCCGCACCCAGATAAGACAGCGTCAGCAGCGCTGAGCCGGGGTTCAGCATAGAACGGCAGGATTTTGCCATCGCAACAAAGCTGTAGGAGCTGATGTCATGAGCAATTTTGAAGCCTTCGCGAGTCACGGCGTTCACATAGTCGCCATCCAACTGGTCGCCTGGCGCAAAACCGATGGAGTGCACAAAACCGTCAAACGTCGGCCAGGTTTTTGCCAGTTCAGCAAACATGGCGTCAATGCTTTCGTCCTGGGCAACGTCACATTCCAGCACAAGGCTTGAACCGAGTTCTGCTGCAAAGTCGTCCACGCGACCTTTCAGCTTTTCATTCTGGTAGGTAAAGGCCAGTTCAGCGCCTTCGCGACGCATTGCCTGTGCAATACCGTAGGCGATGGAACGGTTGCTGGCGACGCCAGTCACCAGAATGCGCTTGCCGGTAAGAAAACCCATAGCATTTAATCCTTATCGTTGTGGCTCAATCACGCCTGTCAGTCTGGCGTTTGTGAAATTGGTGCGGATAACGCGGGATTATATCCCACAGCCCTGGCCCTGTGTCGACAATTTTCATCTCAGGAAGGCCAGTGGTCGGGGCAGTCAGGGGGGAAAAGAACCCGGCAATGCCGGGCCACCGCAAGCTATCTATCATCATTAACAGTACAGGTGTCTGTTCGTCCCCTTATTGTGTGCATTAGTCGGGGGACGAACCCCTCCAGTGGAGGGAATAAAGGCATATAAGCGAAAGAGGGTACTTTCGCGCGCATGACATTAGCCGGGCGCTGAAATTAAGGCAATCACATTTATCAACAGTTGTGCGCTTTATCGGTCTTTGCGCCAGGCGTCTGCCGTCAGCGCTTCACCAAAGTGACCGGCAATCAGCCGTTTTGTCAGTTCATGCAGCGGTGAAGCGAGTACGTCGGCTGTACTCCCGCGCTCCACCACTTCGCCGTGATGCATCACCATCACCTGATCGCTAATGTGCTTCATCATGCCCAGGTGCTGGGTCACATACACATAGGACAGCCCCTGTTTTTCCTGTAACTCCAGCATCAGGTTAATGAGCTGTGAGCGCATCGACATATCCAAAGACGCCAGCGCTTCGTCGGCAATAATCACCTTTGGGCGTAAAATCAGCGCGCGAGCCAGTGCGAGACGTTGTTTCTGTCCGGGGGCTAACATGTGCGGATAGTAATCGGCGTGGTCTGGCAACAACCCAACCATACGCAGCGTTTCCACGATGTGCTTGTGCCTGGCCTCTGGTTCAAGCTCAGTATTCAGGCGCAAGGGGAAGTTCAGAATCTGTGACACGCGCTGGCGCGGGTTGAGAGAGGTACTTGGGTCCTGAAAAATCATACGGATGCGCTGGCTGCGAAACGAATAATCACCGTAGTGCAATGGATGATCGTCAATGACCAGTTCACCGGTAGTGGGTGGGATGACGCCCGCGAGCATTTTCGCAAGCGTCGATTTCCCGGAGCCGTTTTCACCAATAATGGCCAGCGTCTGACGCTCACGCAGGGTAAAACTCAGCGGTTTCACCGCTTCAAGCGTCTGTCGGTGGAACCAGCCAGTACGGTAGCGAAAGGTCTTGCTCAGGTTGCGTACTTCAAGCAGCGTTTCGACCATTTCACTCCCTCTCCATGTTCAGCGGGAAGTGGCAGGCATACAGGTGATTCCTGGCGCCAGTTAGCCGCGGTGTTTCAATACATTTGCGCTGAGCATAAGGGCAACGCGGCCCCAGTCGGCAGCCAATTGGCAGTTGTTCAAGCAGTGGAATCGCGCCTGGCAGGGTATTCAGGCGACTTTTATGCGGCATCGCACTTCCAAAATCCGGGATAGCGCGTATCAGCGCCTGGGTATAGGGATGATGCGGCATAGCAATCAAATCTTCACTGGGCGCGGTTTCCACTGTTTGTCCGCAGTACATTACGTTAATGCGGTTAGCCCACTGGCTCAGCATTTGCAGGTCATGGCTTATCAGTAAAATGGTGGTGTTGTTATTCTGATTAAGGCGACTTAACAGGCGAAAAATTTGCGCCTGGGTCGTAGGCTCCATCGCGTTGGTTGGTTCATCGGCAATCAGCAGGCGCGGCTGGTTGGCAAGCGCAATCGCGATCATCACCTTCTGGCATTCACCATCTGTCAGCTCGTAAGGATAGCTGCGCATCGCATCTTTATGGTCTTTGATCCCCACGCGGTGCAGTAATTCAATAGCACGCCGTTTACGCCAGCCAATGCGCTGCCACCAGCGGCCTTTAAACGTCCAGCCGGGAATGTTTTGCATTAGCTGGCGACCAATATGCTCAGAAGGGTCAAGACAGGACTGTGGCTCCTGAAAGATCATCGACACGTTGTGGCCGACCAGCTTGCGCCGTTCGCGCACGCTCAGGCGCAGCAGGTCAATATCGTCAAAACGCATGCGGTCAGCAGTTACGCGCCAGTTGTCGCGGGTAACGCCGCAGATGGCTTTCGCGATAATGCTTTTCCCCGAGCCTGACTCACCCACCAGACCGCGAATTTCGCCTTCGTTGAGCGTCAGGCTGACGCGATCGACGGCCTTTACCCAGCCGTCGTTGGTGCGAAATTCAATGGTCAGATTGCGGATATCGAGTAACGCCATTATTCCACTCCCGCGACAATGGCGCGGCGCAGGCCGTCGCCTAACAAATTGACCAGCAGCACGCTAATCATAATGGCAGCACCAGGTAGCATCACGGTCCAGGGGGCGGCGTAAACCAGCTCCAGCGCATCGCCGAGCATCGCGCCCCATTCCGGCGAAGGCAACTGGGCACCAAGATCGAGAAAGCCGAGTGCCGCAATATCCAGAATCGCCATTGACATCGTGCGCGTCACTTCGCTGACCAGCAGGGGAGCGGTATTAGGGATAACCGCGTACCAGAGAATATTGAGCGTCGAGGCGCCGTCAAGGCGTGCGGCGATGACGTATTCTTTTTCCAGTTCGTCGTGCACCATAAAATACACCGAACGCACAATGCGCGGCATGAGTGCCAGCCAGACGGCAAACATGGCGTGAGTGAGATGCGGACCCACAAAGGCCACCACCACAATCGCCAGTAGCAGAGACGGCAGCGACAGTAGCGTATCGAGTACGTGATTGAGCACCGCCGAGCGCAATCCGTGGGTTGCACCGGCAAACACGCCAAGTAGCAGGCCAATAGCTGTTGCACCGAGTGTGACAACAAATGCCCCGCCCACCGTCGGCAGCGCACCGCTCAGCAGGCGTGTGAGCACATCACGACCCAGATCGTCGGTACCGAGAAAAAAGGAAACGTCGCCATAGCGCGACCAGGAGGGCGGTAGCAACTGGTAGCCAAGAAACTGCTGGTTGATATCATAAGGGGCCAGCAGACCGCCGAACAGACACAGCACCACCAGTGCGCCGCAGCCATACAGGCCAATCATCGCGCTCGGGTCGCCGTAAAATTTACCCCACACGTTGCGTAGCGCACCGGGGGCGCGCCTTTCGCGATAAACGCTATCGTAAGGCATACCATTCCTTATGTTTGAGCGGGTTGGCCATTGCGCCCAGAATGTCTGAAATCACGTTCACAATCAGCACCAGTGCGCCAATGGTCATGACACCGGCAGAAATAGCGGCATAGTCCTGCTGTCGAATGGCGTTCACCAGCCAGCGGCCAACGCCAGGCCAGCTGAACACCATTTCTGTAATCATTGCCAGCGTTAACATGGTAGAAAACTGCAACCCCAGACGCGGAATAATCGGTGGCAGGGCATTGTGCAGCACGTGACGGTGCAAAATAGTAAAGCGCGACAGCCCGCGCGTGGCGGCCGCTTTTATGTAGTTCTGGTCAAACACTTCAATGGTACTGTTACGCATCAGGCGAATCACCTCGGTGGTAGGGACCACGGTCAGTGTTAATACCGGCAGCACCATATGGCGAAGGGCGCTGATAATCATCTCGTAGCGCCACGGTGAATCGGCACGCCAGGCGTCAATCAACGCCACACCCGTCACGGTCTTCACTTGATAAAGCAGGTCAAAACGCCCGGAAACCGGTAGCCAGCCGAGATTGAGCGAGAAAAAGAGGGTTAACAGCAGCGCCAGCCAGAACACCGGAATAGAAAAACCGACCAGCGTCAGGGCCGAAATAAGTTTGTCCTGCCACTTATTACGCATCACGCCCGCCAGCATACCGGCCGGAATACCCACCAGTAGCGCCAGCGTAAAGGCGTAAAAACACAGCTCCAGCGTGGCAGGAAACACCTCACGCAACTGCGTATTAATCAACTGGCCGTTGATGCTGGACACGCCAAAATCCCAGTGCAAAAGACTGTTGAACCAGAACCACCAGGCGTTCCAGGGGGACGCGCCTTGCAGCGGTGCGTGCGGTGTGAAATAACTGAGGCTAAAGCCCACCAGACTGAGTAGAAACAGCGTTACCAGCAACAGAAGCAGGCGGCGCAATGTAAAAATAATCATGGTGTTGTGCCCTCGGCATCATCGCGGTAAACACCGGCAAACGAGGCGTTGCCAAAAGGACTGAGTACCAGCCCTTTGATGTCATAGCGGTACGCCAACAAACGCAAAGAGGAGGCCAGTGGCAACACAGGTAGCTCCTGAGCCAGAATGCGCTGAGCGCGATCGTAATCATCAATGCGCGCAGCGAGTTGTTGGGAGCGCAACGCCTGCTGGAGCACGTTATCAAACTCAGAATTGCACCAGTGGGTATAGTTGGTCTGCGAGCGGATTGCTGCACAGCTTAATAGCGGGCGAAAGAAACTGTCCGGGTCGTTGCTGTCGGTCGCCCAACCGGCCAGCGTCAGATCGTGGTTCATATCCATCAGTCGGGCTTCCTGGAAGCGACCTTCGACCGGAACAATGGTCACTTTAACGCCAACCTGCGCCATGTCAGCCTGCAATAGCTCTGCCGTTTTCAGTGGGCTGGGATTCCAGGCCTGGGAACTGGTGGGCACCCAGAGCTGCAATTGCAGATTCTGCACGCCCAGTTCAGCCAACCGCGCGCGCGCTTTCTCAGGGTTATATTCCGTTACCCGGGCATCGTTATCATAAGCCCAGGAAGCGCGAGGCAAAATAGAGGCGGCGGTTTCTGCCGTACCGTAATAAATCGACTGCATCAGGCGCTGGTTATTGATTGCCAGCGCCAGCGCGTGACGGACTTCGGGATTGTTGAGCGGCGGTTTATTGGTATTAAACGCCAGATAGGCAATATTCATGCCCGGTCGCAGAGACAAACGCAGGCGCGGATCGTCGCGCAAAATGGTGAGCTGACTGGCGGCAGGCCAGGCCAGCACGTCGCATTCGCCAGTCAGTAGTCTTGACAGACGACCGGTGCCACCTGAGCCAAGGTCGATAACCACCTGTGGCATACGCGGCACGCCGCGCCAGAACTTCTCATGGCGTGCCAGGCGGATATATTGCCCGGCCCGGTGTTCGCTCAGTAGAAACGGCCCCGTGCCGACGGGTTGGCGATCGAGTTGTTCCTGCTTATCTTCTGCCGCCAGCTTATTGGCATATTCCGCCGACATGACCGACGCATAGTGGGTGGCAAGGTGCCACAGGAATGAGGCATCAGGCTGCCTGAGCTGGAACTCAACGGTGTAATTATCAAGCTTACGCACGTCTTTAACGTTGCTGCCAAATTGCAGGCTGTCGAAATAGGGATAGCTGCCGCCGTTGATATAGTGCCAGGGATGGTTTTCATTAATGATGCGTTCAAACGTGAATACCACGTCATCGGCATTTAACGCCCGTTTTGGCGTGAACCATGCAGTGGTCTGGAACTGCACATTGCGGCGCAGGTGGAAACGATAGGTCGCTCCGTTATCAAGGACCTCCCACCTCTCAGCCAGCTCAGGCACCAGCCGGTAGGTATACGGGTCAACGTCAAGCAGCCGGTCGTACAGCTGGGCAGCGAGGGTATCCACAGTCAGACCGCTACTCGACTGTTGGGGGTTAAAGGTGTTCACCTGCCCACTCACGCAATAAACAAACCCGCTCTGGCGAATATCCGGTGCGGGTTTGGCGGGTGCCTCGGCGTGCGCCGCTGCGCTCAGGGTGCCCAGCGTCAATAACAGGAAAGGAATAAATCCACGCATAAGTTTTTGAGTTTTCATCTGCAATAGGCAAAGTGTATCTCACATCAGGGCGCTTCCCAAAGCCCATCGCACTGCCAGGTCTTTTGTGGGCAAATTCAGCGCAGTGGTGACAGCTCGTAAAGCACCAGGGCGTTGCTTTCAAGGGTCTCCTGCACCAGCCATTGCCCGGAGAGCGTTTCCTCCCACATCTGCATGTGTGGGCGGGCATGATGGCGTATCCAGTCCAGCGCTTCAGCATCTGGCCCACTCTCTGACTGCATATGCTCCATCAAGGGAAACAACGCGCCATGTTGCTGATCGAAGCGCAGGCGGCGAATACGCCAGCGCCCAGGCGGTATGCCGCAGACGGTCAGGCCTGTACGGCGACGAAAACGCTGAATAAACGTTTCCTGGCTGGATAAGTCCGGGTTAAAAGCAACGGCGTTACTCAAAAGCAGCTGCCAGCCGTCGTCGCTACGCGTGAGCAGGTGGCCTGGGCCGCTGGCAACACGCTCACCGCGCAGGCGGCACCACAGACGTAGTACCCAGTAGACCGGGCGCGGCAGCCCGTCACCAAACCAGATAGCCAGGCTTGAAGTGTCGAACTTTTCATCATCCAGCGCTTCGTGTTGCAGTGCGGCATTGAGCCAGAAACCCACATTTACAACGCTTTCTGGCAGGCTGAGTAGGGTGTGCATGAGCAGCGCACCGCGAAAGAAACCGCCGTTGGCATACAGCGTCTGTCCGGTGAGCGTGTTCCATGCCAGCAGATGGACAGGCAGTGTCAGCTTGTGGCGATGCAATTCAGTTATAATAGCCTGCAACCTTTGCGTCGGGTAATCCACCGCACGCTGGAGTGGTGTGTCTTCATCGTGGCTGCTGTGCAAACCGAGCGTTTCGTTAGCATCGGCAGTACAGGCAATAAAATCAGCCTCACGCAGCCAGGGTTGATGCCAGAGCGGTTCATGGCGAAGGCCGTCAGTACCGGGGGCAAACGGGTAATAAAGGCCAATTTGCGCCTGAGGCAGGTGCTGGCGTATACACCAGCGCAGTGTTTTCCAGCTTTGCTCGTTGTGGCCTGTCGGTTTGTCGGCAGACCATGCCCATAAAAAACGCCAGCGGCTGAGGCGGGAAGCCGGGAAATAATTAACACAATGGCGTAAGAATTGCCCAAGCTGCTCCGGGGGGGTATTGATGTCCAGACGCAGGTTGAGCGTGACACCCAGTTCGTCAATAAAATGTAAAATCTGTTGCAGGTGCATCCAGGCAGGGTTCGCCATCGAAGGGGCTTGCCTGGAGCGGGTGAGCAGTGGGCTATGAAGCAAAGGTTGTACAATATCCAGAGCGCTTAACGGGAGTGTTGCGTGCAGTTCACGCAGCTGCGTCTGTACCTCATGCTGAAGTAAATCGTCAATATCGCGCACGGTGATCACGATGTCGCGAATACGCTGCGGGCGCATTCTGCCATTGCGAAGTGTAATTTTCAGCGTTTCGCCAGTGTCGTAGTGCGGCGCCGGGCTGATCTCCGGGCGTGGTTCACTTTGATTGAGTAGGGCAAAAATCAGGTGTGCCGGTATCGGGCTTACTTTGCGCTGCTTGCCTTCGCGAATGTCCGGGGGCAATGGTGCATTATCCTCTGGGTTACGACGAAACTGGCGGGGGGTTTTACCGTAATGGCGCTTAAACAAATCAATCATCTGCCGGTTATTGGCAAAACCTTGCTCAAGAGCAATCTGATGCACCGGCTTGCTGGTGGTGCGCAGGGCTTCTACTGCGTTTTGTAACCGCAGCGTAGTGATAAATTGCATAAAACTGACACCGACTTCCCGTCGAAACAGCCTTGATAGCCAGGCTTCTGAGACAAATTCGGCACGGGCGATTTCACCCAGACTGATACGCCGCTCAACGTTATTCTCGATGCGCTGTACGACCTGAGTAATGCGTCTGCTCCAGTGTTGATGGCGGCTGCTGCTGGCTTTGGTGGGCTGCTGAAAGCCCGTTATCAGGATTAACATGACCTCGCTCAACCAGCGGTTCAGCTCCAGGCGGTAACGTTGGGCGTTTTTCATGACCGTCACTTCCAGAACCTGACGCAGCGTGGCGTGCAGGGTGTGTCCCCAGTGCTGAGGCACCTTGGGGTCAGTAAACTGATAGTCATAAAGAAAAAAATCGGGGTACCAGCGAGATATCCATTGCCCGCTGAGTGTGACGATCATCACCATGTTTTCGCCCTGGCCCCGCATCGACCAGTCAGTATGGCGGTTAACCAGTTGTATAGCACCGCTGCTCAACGAGCGGGTGTGCTCACCCGTACAAAACAGTAATTCACCGCGCAGTACCTGAATCAGCGTCAGGCCATTCAACCCCGATTCATTTAGAAACTGCACCTGATAAAGCTCAACGGAGAACTCGGCAAGTTCACGTTCCGTCATGCTTCCTCCTGACGATGAGGGCAAAAAAATAGCGCTTATTTTTTGTCATAAGCGCACGGTATGAAAAACAGTCAACGCTCAGGCGTCACTTTAAAACAAAAAACGCTATTTTAAAGCCGAAAAATCGCCATAAACTCGAGAGTGCGACCATAAAAACAACGAAGGTGACACACAATGGCACAGCACATACTGGCAGCATTGCGCGAGCAGGAAGCCGAGTTCACAGCCATACGGCGCCAGATACACCGTCAACCGGAAGTCGGTTTTGAGGAACATCACACCAGTGATTTAATCGCCAGATTGCTCGAAGAATGGGGGTATGAGGTTCATCGCGGGTTGGCAAAAACAGGGGTTGTTGGCACGCTGAAGTGTGGTAATGGCACCAGGCGGCTGGGGCTGCGTGCCGATATGGATGCGCTGCCGATGCGTGAAAACAACGGTAAGCCCTGGCGCAGTGAAATTGACAACCGCTTTCACGGCTGCGGTCATGACGGCCACACCACCATTCTCCTCTGTGCTGCGCAATACCTGGCTCGCACGCGTAATTTTAACGGTACCCTGCATCTGATTTTCCAGCCTGCGGAAGAACTGCTTTACGGCGGGCGGGTCATGCTCGAAGACGGGCTGTTTGATAAATTTCCCTGCGACAGCATCTTTGGTCTGCACAACATGCCAGGCGTGAAGCTCAACCACTTTGCCTTTCGTGATGGCCCGATGATGGCCTCATCCGATACGTTGCACATTGAGGTAAATGGTGTGGGTGGTCACGGCGCGCTGCCCGAACGTACGGTGGATGCCACCCTTGTTGCCTGCCATATCGCCGTGGCGCTGCAAACCATTGTCTCGCGCAACATCACGCCGTTCCAGCCCGTGGTGGTAACGGTAGGCAGCATTCAGGCCGGTGAAGCGCCGAATATCATCAACGAAAAAGCGCTGATGAAGCTCAGCATCCGCACGCTGGACGAAGATGTCCGTAAGACAGTGCTCCAACGCGTGCACGATATCGCACAGTCGCAGGCGGCAAGTTTTAACGCGACGGTAACGCTCACCCACGTTAACGGCAGTCCGGTACTGGTCAACAACCCGCAGGCCAATGAACTGGTACGCGGTGTGGCGACAGAGCTTTTTGGTGCGGAACGCGTGATCACCGCTTCGCCGCTTATGGGCAGTGAAGACTTTGCCTTCATGCTTGAGCAAAACCCTAACGGCTGTTATTTCGTCATCGGTGCTGGTGATGAAGCAGACAGATGTATGGTTCACAATCCAGGTTATGACTTCAATGACGAAAATATCGTTCCCGCTGCGGCGCTGTGGTGCTCTCTGAGCGAAAAATATCTGCGCTAATGAACCTGCCGGTGCTGTCACGGGCGCCGGCTATCCCCCGATGAGGAGGGTAGTACCATGAGTTCAATCTCTCTTGAAGACGCACGTTTTGTCGGTAACGATCGTCTGTTGGCTGGCATTGTTCTGGGCGTTCTCACGTTCTGGCTTTTTGCCCAGTCGATGATAAATGTCGTCCCTGCTATTGAGTCCAGTGTCGCAATCCCGGTAGAAACACTGACTATGGCAGTCAGCCTCAGTGCGCTGTTTAGCGGCTGTTTTATTGTTGCCAGTGGTGGGCTGGCGGACCGTTTTGGCCGTATGCGCCTTACCCGCATCGGTCTGGTATTAAGTGTTGTGGGCAGTCTGATGCTGGTCGTCGCACAGGGGCCGCTGCTTTTTTTACTGGGCCGGGCAGTACAGGGTTTATCTGCCGCCTGCATCATGCCTGCGACGCTGGCGCTACTCAAAGACTGGTATGACGGTAAGGCACGTCAACGCGCGGTCAGTTTTTGGGTGATTGGCTCCTGGGGGGGCAGCGGGTTGAGCTCCATTGTCGGGGGAGCCATTGCCACTGGGTTAGGATGGCGGTGGATTTTCATTGTTTCAAGTGCGGTAGCGCTGCTCTCGCTCTTCCTTTTACGTAACGCGCCGGAAAGCAGTAGCGCTACTGCGGCGCGCACAAAGCTTGACTGGGCTGGGCTGGTCACTCTTGCGGGAGCGCTGGTGTTGCTCAATCTGTTTATTTCCAAAGGGCGTGTCTGGGGCTGGTTTAGCGTTGAGTCGCTCAGCATGCTGGCGGCGGCAGTCGCTGTCTCGTTGTGCTTCTGGCGTATTGAGCGTGCCAGGCAGGGCGCACATGCATTGATTGATTTCGAACTGTTTCGCAACCGGGCCTGGAATGGCGCCACGCTTTCTAACATGCTGCTTAATGGCTGTATCGGTACAATGATGATCGCCAGTATCTACATGCAGCAGGGGCGCGCCTTCAGTTCGTTTAAGGTGGGGTTGCTGACGCTCGGCTACCTGATTATGGTACTGGCAATGATTCGCGTGGGAGAAAAGCTGCTGCAACGCTATGGTGCGCGTATCCCTATGCTGGTCGGTCCGGCCATCACCGGGGCAGGGGTAATGATGCTGTCGTTTACTTTTCTTAGCGATACGGCCTATGTCGCCAATGTGGCGCTGTCCTACGTATTGTTCGGCCTGGGTCTGGGTTGCTACGCGACGCCGTCAACCGACACGGCGGTTACCAATGCACCAGCGGAAAAACTCGGCGTGGCTTCCGGTCTCTATAAAATGGGCAGTTCGCTCGGCGGGGCTTTCGGTATTGCCGGGTCGGCATCCCTTTTTGCACTGCTGATGCCGCTGGGTATTGAGCGCGCCGCGCAGTTTACGCTGCTGGCCAATACCGGCCTGTGCGTGTTGGCAATCGTTGTGAGCTATATCATGGTGCCGCGTACGTCATCGTAAATCAGGGGGGCTGGCGTAAAAACGGTAAGCCAGTAGCTGCACGCCTGTTGACGTTACCTTTTCCGTTACGCGCAAAGCATCCATGCCCGGTGCTCGCTGCCGGGCAATGTCGTTATCCGTTGTGCAAAGGGTGATAGTGCGGTTCAGGGAGGTGCTGTCGATTTGCAAACCGGCTTCACAGCGGCCTGATTTCCCACGTGAAGGGCCGGGATGCACAAGTCGCCAGTTTGCGTCGTATTCGATGTGTTGCCCGTCACGCATCAGGATATACGCCTGCGGCGTATTCCATGCCAGCATTAAACACAGGCAGGCCGCACCGCCAAAGGCCTGTAGCATATCTTTCGTGCTGCGATAGCGTGTGCGCCCCATAAACACCATCAGCGCCGCCAGCAGGCCGCCAATGCCTGCGGCTGTAAGGGGAATGAGCCACGCAAGCACAGGGTCAAACAGGTAAACCTGTCGGGTCAGGCGTATTAGCGTTATCACACCCGCAAACACCAGCACGATGGGGGTGAGCAGCATCAGCATCATCGCGCTGTCTCGTGTTAACAGGCGGTGATACCAGCGCAGTGCATCGTACGGATTACGTCGGGTTAATTTCATGTTTTTTCAGCAGCGCACGCAACTGGTGATAGGTCAGACCTAGCAGGTCAGCAGCCTGTTTTTGATGATATTTCGCCTCACGCAGCCCTTGTTCAACCAGCGCTTTTTCCTGCTGGTTTTGCCAGCGACGTAAATCTAACGGTAGCGCGGGCAGTGAGGTCGTTTCTCCTGGAGGGCTGGTCGAGGTTATTGCCGTACCAGGACGGGCAAACGGGTCAAGAATGATGTGTGATACCGGCTCGTCACTGCTGGCATGACGGTACACCGAACGTTCCACGACGTTTTTCAGCTCGCGAATATTACCCGGCCAGCCGTAGCCAAGCAGCGTCTCACGGGCTTCCTCGCTGAAGCCTGGAAACAGCGGTAACTGGAGTTCGCGACACATCTGTATCGCAAACTGTTCAGCGAGGAGCATGATATCGCCGCGCCGCTCGCGCAGCGGCGGCAGACGCACAACATCAAAGGCCAGTCGGTCCAGCAGGTCGGCACGAAAGGTTCCGTCCTGCGCCATCTGCGGTAAATCGGCATTGGTGGCGCACACCAGTCGCACATTGACCTGGAGAGGCTGGCTGCCGCCCACGCGTTCAAGCTCGCCGTATTCAATCACGCGCAGCAGTTTTTCCTGCACCATCATTGGTGCGGTTGCCAGTTCGTCCAGAAACAACGTACCACCGTCGGCACGCTCAAAGCGCCCAAGATGGCGTTTATGCGCCCCGGTAAAGGCTCCGGCTTCGTGTCCGAACAGTTCTGAGTCAAGCAGGTTTTCATTAAGAGCCGAGCAGTTAAGCGAGACAAACGGTCCCTGCCAGCGCCGGGACAGGAAGTGCAGACGGTTGGCAATCAGCTCTTTACCGGTGCCGCGCTCGCCGGTTACCAGCACCGGTTTATCCAGCACGGCCAGGTGCGACACCTGTTCCAGCATTTCAAGGAAGCTGTTGTCTTCCCCCAGCAGGTTATCTTTGTAATCTGTCATGATGAGATTAACCACTTGTTGGTGAATTACACCACTTTATCCTGAAGGGTGGCGACTGTAAATCAGTATAAAACCTGTAAAATCAGTCAATTATAAAACTGGCACGCTTATTGTATTAATCAGTGCGTGACGGGCAGCAGCCCGCAGGATAAATGACTGAGGATTGAATTATGGGTATTTTTTCTCGTTTTGCCGACATCGTGAATGCCAACATCAACTCGCTGCTCGAAAAAGCAGAAGACCCGCAAAAACTGGTCCGCCTGATGATTCAGGAAATGGAAGATACGCTGGTTGAAGTACGCTCCACATCGGCACGCGCGCTGGCGGAAAAAAAGCAGCTCAGCCGCCGTATTGAGCAGGCGCTGGCTCAGCAGGCAGAATGGCAGGAAAAAGCCGAACTGGCACTGCGCAAAGAGAAAGACGATCTGGCGCGTGCTGCGCTTATCGAAAAACAAAAGCTGACCGACATGGTTAATGCGCTGGAACAGGAAGTCACCCACGTTGACGATACGCTTGAGCGCATGAAAAAAGAGATTGGTGAGCTTGAGAATAAACTCAGCGAAACCCGCGCTCGTCAGCAGGCGTTGACGCTGCGCCACCAGGCCGCGTCTTCTTCACGTGATGTGCGCCGTCAGCTCGACAGCGGTAAGCTTGATGAAGCGATGGCGCGCTTTGAATCCTTTGAGCGCCGAATTGATCAAATGGAAGCCGAGGCCGAAAGCCACCGCTTTGGTAAGCAGACCAGCCTGGATCAACAGTTTGCTGACCTGAAAGCGGATGATGAAATCAGTGAGCAGCTGGCAGCGTTAAAAGCTAAAGTACAGCGCGGCGATCGGTAATATTTCTGCGGCGCTGTCAGCGCCGCAGCGTTTTATCTGTAAGGAGTACACATGAGCGCGCTTTTTCTTGCCATACCGCTGACAATTTTTATGTTGTTCGTTGCCCCAATCTGGCTCTGGCTGCATTACAGTGACCGGGCGCAGCGCGGGGCAGAGCTTAATGGTAATGAGCGTCAACGCCTGTTACAGCTTAGCGATGAGGCACAGCGGATGCGTGCGCGCATCGAAACGCTGGAGCAAATTCTTGACGCAGAACACCCTAACTGGAGGAACGACTGATGGCGATAACGTTTACCGGGCGCAAGCTGTGGCGCATTCCGCAGCGCGGTATGCTCAAGGGCGTCTGCGCGGGGCTTGCACAGTATTTTGATGTGCCGGTGAAGCTGGTGCGGTTAATTGTCATTTTGTCGATGTTTTTTGGCCTGTTTTTCTTCACCATCGCGGCGTATATCGTGCTGACATTTGCACTGGACCCGATGCCTGAAGATGCGGTTGATAATGCCCAACCCAGCCGTACTGTACTGGACGAGGTGGATGCCGAACTGGCGGCAGGCGAGCGCCGCTTGCGCACTATGGAGCGCTACGTCACCTCTGATGCATTTACATTACGCAGCCGTTTTCGTCAGCTGTGATCCTGTCCGGGTTTGAGGAGAGAGAATGAATACATCAACACTGCACCGTGCCGCTGTTCGGGCAAAGCCAGTTATCAAAGTGGCGGGCAAGTTCGTGTTGCTTAGCGCACTGCGCTTTGGTCCGGCGGGTGTTGCCGGTTGGGCGGTGAAGTCTGTGGCCCGTCGCCCGCTTAAAATGCTGCTGGCCGTTGCGCTGGAGCCGCTGCTCTCCCGCCTGGCTGCCCGTTTGTCCCGCCGTTTCGCTAATCATTCCCCGCGTTAACTCCCGGACGCCGCCGCAAGGCGGCATGATGGTGAGGAATCTGTGCGTCAGGTAAACTCGGTACAGGTCGTTGTGCGACTGCCTGACTGTTTACAATGCGGGTGACACAGGAGTGTTATGAAGCGAATCAAAAATGAACTGCAATCTCTGGTTAACCGGGGCATGGACCGCCATCTGCGCCTGGCTGTGACGGGACTAAGCCGCAGCGGAAAAACCGCTTTTATTACCGCGATGGTAAACCAGTTACTTAACGTCCATGCGGGCGCCCGGCTACCACTGTTAAGCGCAGTACGCGAAGAGCGACTGCTTGGGGTTAAGCGCGTACCGCAGCGCGATTTAGGTATCCCACGTTTTACTTACGATGAAGGCCTGGCGCAGCTTTACGGCACGCCGCCTGGCTGGCCCACACCCACGCGCGGCGTAAGCGAAATGCGCCTTGCCCTGCGCTACCGTTCCGATGATTCCCTGCTGCGCCATTTCAAAGACACCTCCACGCTGTGGCTTGAAATTGTCGATTATCCCGGCGAGTGGCTGCTTGATTTACCCATGCTGGCGCAGGATTACCTGACCTGGTCGCGCCAGATGACCGGGCTGTTGCAGGGGCAACGAGAGGAATGGTCGCGCCGCTGGGCGCAGCTGTCTGCCGACCTTGACCCGCTGGCGCCTGCCGATGAAAACCGGCTGGCAGAGATTGCTGCGGCCTGGACTGATTATCTCATTACCTGCAAAGCCGAAGGGCTGCACTTTATTCAGCCCGGGCGATTTGTGTTGCCAGGGGATATGGCGGGCGCGCCAGCGCTACAGTTTTTTCCGTGGCCGGATGTGGCGCGCTACGGCGAGTCGAAGCTGGCGCAGGCGGATAAGGGCAGCAACGTTGGCATGCTGCGAGCGCGCTTTGATTACTATTGCGACAAAGTAGTGAAAGGGTTTTATCGCGACTATTTCCTGCGCTTTGACCGCCAGATTGTGTTGGTGGACTGCCTTCAACCGCTTAACAGCGGCCCGCAGGCGTTTAATGATATGCGCCTTGCGCTCACGCAACTGATGCAAAGCTTCCATTACGGCCAGCGCACGCTGTTTCGGCGTATGTTCTCGCCGGTTATCGATAAACTGCTGTTTGCCGCCACCAAAGCAGACCACGTTACCGTGGATCAGCATGCCAACATGGTGTCGTTGCTTCAGCAACTGGTGCAGGATGCGTGGCAAAACGCGGCGTTTGAAGGTATCAGCATGGATTGCCTGGGGCTGGCTTCTGTACAGGCAACGCAAAGTGGCATGGTTGATGTGCAGGGGGAAAGCATTCCCGCGCTGCGTGGGCATCGTCTGAGTGACGGCGCACCGCTGACCGTTTACCCGGGCGAAGTCCCGGCGCGCCTGCCCGGCAGTGCGTTCTGGGAAAGCCAGGGCTTTCAGTTCGAGCAGTTTCGCCCGCAGAGCATGGATGTGGACAAGCCGTTGCCGCATATTCGCCTTGATGCGGCGCTGGAGTTTTTAATTGGAGATAAGCTGCGATGAGTGAATCGCTGAAGCCGCGTATCGATTTTGATAAACCGCTACAGACCGAGACGCGCGATCGGTTTAAATCTGCCCATGCTTTCAGCGCACCGGAGGCAGAGAAGTTTACGCCTGCATTACCTGAGGCCGAATCTGAACGGCCAGACGGCGCGACAGAGGCCGCCGTTGAAGCCGCGTTGCGCCCAAAGCGCAGCCTGTGGCGCAAGATGGTAGGACTGGGGCTGGGTATTTTCGGCCTCAGCGTGGTCGGCCAGGGCATTCAGTGGGCGCACAATGCCTGGGTAACTCAGGACTGGGTGGCGCTCGGCGGCTGTGTTGCAGGTGGATTAATCATTGGCGCAGGTGTTGGCTCGGTAGTGGGGGAATGGCGGCGACTTTACCGGCTACGTCAGCGTGCGCACGAGCGCGATGAAGCGCGCGAATTACTCAATAGCCACAGCACCGGACGCGCACGGGCGTTTTGTGAAAAGCTTGCCGCGCAGGCCGGGCTTGATAACGGACATCCGGCGTTACAGCGCTGGCAGGCCGCCATCCATGAGACACAGAATGACCGCGAAGTGGTTGCGTTGTATGCCCATATGGTCCAGCCCGTGCTGGATGCCCAGGCGCGGCGTGAAATCAGTCGCTCGGCGGCCGAATCCACGCTGATGATTGCCGTTAGTCCACTTGCGCTGGTGGACATGGCGTTTATTGCCTGGCGTAACCTGCGCCTGGTTAACCGTATCGCGACGCTGTACGGTATTGAGCTTGGCTATTACAGTCGCATTCGTCTGTTTCGCCTGGTATTACTCAATATCGCGTTTGCTGGCGCCAGCGAGCTGGTGCGTGAAGTCGGTATGGACTGGATGTCTCAGGACCTGGCAGCACGGCTCTCGGCGCGCGCGGCGCAAGGTATTGGTGTTGGGTTGCTCACCGCACGGTTGGGGATAAAGGCAATGGAAGTTTGCCGTCCACTGCCGTGGTTTGACGATGATAAACCCAAACTGGGTGATTTCCGTCGCCAGCTGTTGACGCAAATGAAGGAAACACTGCAAAAAGGCAAGGGTGGCAGCCCCGGCTGACGCTGTGGCGTCGTGGCCGCAGGGCCACGACGCGTGCTTTCAGCGCAACACTGTCAATTATTGTTGACAGATCCTTTCTCGGTCAGCGTTATTCGGGTTATGATTCTAAGTCTCTTACATTGCTTTCCCCGTGAAGGTTCCCATGCGTCTGGAAGTTTTTTGTGAGGACCGTCTTGGTCTTACCCGTGAGCTACTCGATCTTCTGGTGCTGCGCAGCATCGATTTACGCGGTATTGAAATTGATCCTGTCGGCCGCATCTATCTGAACTTTTCCACTCTCGATTTTACGACTTTCAGCAGCCTGATGGCGGAAATCCGCCGTATTCCCGGCGTCACGGACGTGCGCACTATTTCATGGATGCCGTCAGAGCGCGAACACCGCGCCCTGAGCGCATTGCTTGAAGCCCTGCCTGAGCCGGTGCTGTCACTGGATTTAAAAAGTAAAGTGGAACTGGCCAACCCGGCAAGCTGCACGCTGTTTGGTCAAAGCGCGGAGCGTCTTCGTAACCACAGCGCTGCAACGCTGATCGGCGGTTTTAACTTCCAACGCTGGCTTGAAGAAGGGCCGCAGGGATCGCATACGCAGCATGTTGCTATTGCAGGCCAACATTTTCTGATGGAAGTGACGCCCGTTTATATGGATGCCGAGGACGAAACGCTGTTGGTTGGTGCCGTCGTGATGTTGCGTTCCACGGCGCGTATGGGACGTCAGCTACAGGACCTGAGTGACGCCGACCTGGAAGCGTTCAGCCAGATAGTCGCCCTCAGCCCCAAAATGCGTCAGGTGGTTGAGCAGGCGCGCAAAATGGCAACGCTGAGCGCGCCGCTACTGATTGTGGGTGACACCGGCACCGGCAAAGATTTGCTGGCACATGCCTGTCACCTGGCCGGACCGCGGGCGCAGAAGCCGTTTCTGGCGCTCAACTGCGCCTCCATACCTGAGGATGCGATAGAAAGTGAACTCTTTGGCCATGCCCCGGACGGCAAAAAAGGCTTTTTTGAGCAGGCTAACGGTGGCTCGGTGTTGCTCGATGAAATTGGCGAGATGTCGCCGCGTATGCAGGTTAAGCTGCTGCGCTTTCTCAATGACGGCACCTTTCGCCGGGTAGGGGAAGATAGCGAAGTGCACGTTGATGTGCGCGTTATATGCGCTACGCAAAAGAACCTGGTTGAACTGGTGCGCAAGGGCCTGTTTCGCGAGGATCTTTACTATCGCCTGAATGTGCTTACGCTTAACCTGCCGCCGCTGCGTGAGCGCCCGCAGGACATCATGCCGCTGGCGGAGCTGTTTGTTGCGCGCTTTGCCGATGAGCAGGGAGTGGCGCGCCCGAAACTGTCCCCGGAATTGAACAATATTTTGATGCGCTACGGCTGGCCCGGCAACGTGCGCCAGTTGAAAAACGCCATCTACAGCGCGCTCACGCAGCTCAACGGTTTCGAGCTGGGGCCGCAGGACCTGCAGTTGCCTGATTTTGATGCCGATGCGCTGGCGGTAGGCGAAGATGTAATGGAAGGCTCGCTTGACGATATTACGCGTCGCTTTGAGCGCTCGGTACTGGTGCAGCTTTATCGTAACTACCCAAGTACTCGTAAACTTGCGAAGCGTCTTGGTGTTTCTCACACGGCGATTGCTAACAAGCTGCGGGAATACGGCCTGGGGCAACGTAAAGTGGACGAATGACGGATTAGCCTTACCTGTTAATTCAGCAATAAAAAACCCGACACTCAGGTCGGGTTTTTTATTGCTCTGCGCCAATCAGCCTTTGAGGGCGGCCAGCGCAGCGTCGTAATTCGGTTCCTCAGTGATTTCGTTGACCAGTTCACCGTAAACAACCTCGTCATTCTCATTGAGTACCAGCACAGCGCGAGCGGCCAGGCCTTTGAGCGGGCCATCAGCGATAGCGACGCCGTAGTCCTGCAGGAAATCAGCAGAACGCAGAGTGGACAGGGTGACCACATTGTCCAGACCTTCTGCGCCACAAAAACGTGCCTGCGCGAACGGCAGGTCGGCAGAAATGCACAGCACAGCGGTGTTTTGCAGCTGGCTTGCCAGCTCATTGAAGCGACGTACAGATGCCGCGCAGACGCCGGTATCCACACTTGGGAAAATATTCAGCACTTTGCGCTTACCAGCAAACTGCGTCAGGGAGACATCGGCGAGATCTTTCGCCACCAGGCTGAAGGGTTTAGCTTTAGCGCCTGCCTGCGGAAACTGACCGGCAACGGTAACCGGATTGCCCTGGAGATGAACGGTTTGTGACATAATTATTTTCCTGTTTACATATATTTAACGCGCGCCCTAGTGTATGACAACATGCGGGGGATGAACATAAAAATTTGCCCCGTGTTGCTCCCCGGCTGGCTATACTCTTTTAAAAACCAAATCAGGGAGTTGCGATGCGAACCGTCAGAATCTTTCAGGAAACGTGGCCGTTGCGTACACCGTTTACCATCGCCCGTGGTAGCCGCAGCGAAATCGAGGTTGTGGTCGTTGAACTGGAAGAGGACGGCGTTAAAGGGGCCGGTGAGGCCACCCCTTACCGACGCTATGGTGAAAGCGCGGCATCCGTGATGGCGCAAATTACGGTGATACTGCCCCAACTTGAGCGCGGAATGACGCGCGATCAACTTCAACAGGCGCTGCCCCCCGGTGCAGCGCGTAACGCCGTTGATAGCGCGATGTGGGACGTTGAGGCGCGTCGCCAGGGGCTAAGTGTGCACGGGTTGCTTGACGTGACGTTGCCTGACCCGCTCATTACCGCCTGCACGGTTTCTCTCGGTGAACCCGGTGAAATGGCTGCGGCGGCGCTGGCGCTGTGGGAAAACGGTGTGCGGCTACTGAAAATTAAACTCGACGACCGGCTTATCAGCGAGCGAATGGTGGCTATTCGCGATGCGGTACCCCAGGCGACGCTGATTGTGGATGCCAATGAGTCGTGGCGGGGAGAAGGATTGGCCACACGCTGCCAGCTTCTGGCAGACCTTAATGTAGCGCTGTTAGAACAGCCGTTGCCTGCACAGGACGATGCAGCGCTGGAAAATTTTATCCATCCGTTACCCATTTGCGCCGATGAAAGCTGCCACACTCGCAGCAGCCTTAAGGCGCTTCACGGTCGCTATGACTGCATCAATATCAAACTTGATAAAACCGGGGGCCTAACCGAAGCGCTGAATCTGGCTGAAGCCGCACGCGCGCAGGGTTTTACATTGATGCTTGGTTGTATGCTATGTACCTCGCGTGCCGTGTTGGCTGCGTTACCGCTCACAACACAGGCGCAATTTATCGACCTCGATGGCCCGTGGTGGCTTGCGGTTGACGTGGAGCCAGCCGTGGGGTTTAGCAATGGTTGTCTGCAGCTGGCGTAAGCGGACGCTGCCAGCGTAGCAGACCAATCATGGCCTCAAGATAGCGCTCAACGGCGGCATCGGCTGATATCGGCGGCAGTTCAGCAGTAATGCACGCCAGCGCGAGGTCTTCGCACCAGCTACCAAAGGAGCCGGGGGTTTCATAACCCACGCTTGTCACCAGGGGCAGCATAAAGGCTTCTGCTATCCAGCGCCCAAGCGGCGTGGTATGGGGGTCTTCGATACAACCCAGCGGATCGTGAAACGACACCACCCAGGCAGGTCGCAGGCGGTGAATCAGCCTGCACAGCGCCTGGGTCTCCTTCTCTGATCCAGGGGTTTCGCCGCAACTGAGAACCACATCTCGCTCCTGCGTTGCACTGCTCCAGCGATAGGCCGTTTCGCCGCTGCGCCAGTTGGCGGCCGGAAAGTTGCGATTTAAATCCACGCCGCGGGCATTGGCTCGTAGGCCAAGCTGACAGCCGTCCGGGTTGACGGCAACGACGGTGTGATGCTTGCGCTCCTCAGGCACCAGCGAGCGTAGCGCGCACGACAGGCTGACCATCGCCGCGTTTTCATCACCGTGGGTTCCGGCAATGATAAGACCGCTGCGGGTATCATGCTGAGTCGCCGGGAAGTACAGCAGCGGCGCGCCGAGTGTGGATTGGCCGTAGCGTTCAACACCGGGTGGGAGTGGACCTCGTGCATGGCGGGGACTGAGCAGGTTCATTGTTCTTCTCGCGCTTTTATTGCTCTCTTTATTAAAGCAGGGCGAGGGCAGAACGCCATTCGTGTTGTACGTCCTGGCGGCATTGCGTCACAATCATTGTCAGAGTTAATTGATCTTACTCAGTTTGTTTGTTTTTATCTGCGGCAGGAAACGCCAGCCAACCGTAAAAGGTACTTAATGAAAACACTCCTTCGCTTCTCCCCGTGTGCGCTATTGATGGCCTGCGCGCTCAATACGGCTCATGCCGCCGACGTACCCGCTGGTACGATGCTTGCACCGCGCCAGGAAGTGGTGCGCCATCTTAAAGATGAGCCAGCGTCGCTTGATCCGGCCAAAGCGGTAGGGTTACCGGAGATACAGGTGATTCGTGACCTGTTTGAAGGGCTGGTCAATCAGGATGCACAAGGCAAGCCGCAGCCCGGTGTGGCAACCCGTTGGCGCAGTAATGATGACCGCATCTGGACGTTTACGTTGCGCGATGACGCCCGTTGGTCAGACGGCTCGCCGGTGACCGCTGAGGACTTTGTTTACAGCTGGCGCCGCCTGGTTGACCCTAAGACCACCTCGCCATTTGCCTGGTTTGCCGCCCTGGCCGGTATCCAGAACGCCCGTGAAATTAGTGAAGGTAAGCTTTCGCCAGATGCGCTTGGCGTGAGTGCCGTTGATGCACGTACACTGCGCATTCAGCTTGAACGACCTGTGTCGTACTTCCCGGCATTAACCGCCAACTTTGCTCTATACCCGGTTAATGCCCGCAACATAGCGCGCTTTGGCAAAGACTGGACAAAGCCAGGTAACCTGGTGGGTAACGGTGCGTTTGTGCTACGCACGCGCGTGGTGAATGAAAAACTGGAGTTGATCCCCAATCGCCAGTACTGGGATAACGCAAAAACGGTACTCACCAAAGTGACCTTTTTGCCCATCAACCAGGAATCTGCCGCGACCAAGCGCTACCTGGCCGGAGATATTGATATCACGGAGTCTTTCCCGAAAAACCTTTATCAGAAACTGTTGAAGGATATTCCTGACCAGGTTTATACGCCGGCGCAGCTGGGCACCTACTACTACGCGTTTAACACCCAAAAAGGGCCTACCGCCGACGTGCGTGTGCGCAAGGCGCTGTCAATGACCATCGACAGGCGCATCATCGCTGAGAAAGTGCTTGGCACCGGCGAGAAACCGGCCTGGCGCTTTACGCCTGATGTGACGGCGGGCTTTGAGCCTGAACCGTCGCAGATTGAAGCGATGACGCAGGATGAGCTTAATGCTCAGGCCAGAACCCTGTTGCAGGCTGCGGGTTACGGTCCGGGGCGTCCGCTGGCGTTAACGCTTTTATACAACACCTCAGAAAACCACCAGAAAATCGCCATTGCCGTGCAGTCGATGTGGAAAAAGAATCTGGGTGTAGACGTCAGGTTGCAAAACCAGGAGTGGAAGACCTATATCGACAGCCGTAATACCGGCAATTTTGATGTTATTCGCGCGTCATGGGTAGGGGATTACAACGAGCCGTCCACGTTCCTGTCCCTGTTGACGACTAAGCATACGGGTAACATACCGCACTTCAGCGACCCGGCTTATGACAAAGTGCTCCAGCAGGCCGGGCGCGAGGTCAGTGATAGCGCGCGCAATAAAGACTACAACGAAGCGGAGAAAATTCTCGCAGCGCTTGCTCCTGTTGCACCGATATATCAGTACACGAACGGGCGTCTGATTAAGCCGTGGCTGAAAGGCTACCCCATCGAGAACCCCGAGGACGTAGCTTACAGCCGCATGTTGTACCTTATTAAACACTAAGCCCTGAACCTTGTCGGCAGCTGGCGTTTGCTGCCGACAGTGTTGAACATAATTTAATGTAAGCTGGTGTTATACAAAAAAGGCAATACACAATAATTATGAAACATCTTATTTTTCGGTTTTTCATCCCTTCTTTTTTTTAATTAATGCAATAAATTGATTTCGGATTGGCGATATCTGTGATTTGTGCTAGATTTTTAAATGTGCGGAGGAATTCGCCGTACCCCGTTATAATGTTTATATGAAACAATAAGTGAGGAAACCGTGGGTATTATTTCCTGGATTGTGTTTGGTTTAATTGCGGGCATTCTGGCCAAGTGGATTATGCCGGGTAAAGACGGCGGCGGTTTTATTATGACCGTGGTGCTTGGTGTGGTGGGTGCTGTAGTAGGTGGCTGGATCAGCACGCTCTTTGGCTTTGGTAGAGTCGACGGTTTCAACTTCGGTAGCTTCATCGTGGCTGTTATCGGTGCGCTGGTTGTACTGTTTATCTACCGCAAAGTACGCAGCTAACGCTGTTACTGCATATCTCTGAAAAACCCGCTGCGAGCGGGTTTTTCTTTGCCTGAGAAAAGTGAACAGGCGTGCTATAATTTAGCCTGTTATTGTTGCACAGGAGAACTATCATGGCGTCAGGCTGGGCCAGTGATGATGCAGTGCAGGAACAAATTGACAGCACGATTAAAGATGCCGTAGACCGTGCGCGTAGCGCATTGCCAAAAGGGCAGGAAAACCAGCCCTTTTGCGAGGAATGCGGTGAGCCAATACCCCAGGCGCGTAGAGATGCTATTCCCGGTGTAAGACTGTGTGTAAACTGTCAGCAAAAAGAAGACGAGCGTCAGAAAGTATTTTCTGGCTACAACCGTCGCGGTTCAAAAGACAGTCAACTGCGCTAAACGTCATTAATATCTTTCTGCGTATATTTTTATTGGCGCAATTACTTTTAAGACTCATCTTCTTTTATGAATATTAAATGTTCGCTGGTTAGTCATATTTCGGTCATAGAGATTGGTGTATTTATACCACCCGGCACATCGGATTTGCTTAACAAATCAGGGCGGCTAGACTATCAGGATCATTGCTTATAATGTGGGGTCAGGCGTGGAGAGTATTACAGGGGCAGAGCTTAACGTACCGGATGCGGTATTTGCCTGGCAACTGGACGGTAAGGGTGGGGTACGCGACATTTCCCCGGATGACGTCTACGACAAAAGCCATCCCTGCTGGTTGCATCTGGATTACACCCAGGCTGAAAGTGCGCAGTGGCTTGCGACAACATCCTTGTTGCCCAATGCCGTGCGTGAAGCGCTGGCTGGAGAGAGTAATCGCCCGCGTGTGTCGCGCCAGGGGGAGGGGACACTTATTACGCTGCGCTGCATTAATGGCAGCACCAATGAACGCCCCGAGCAACTGGTAGCGGTGAGGGTCTACATTGACGAACATCTGATTGTCTCCACGCGCCGACGCAGAGTGCTGGCACTGGATGATGTGGTGGGCGACCTGGAAGAGGGCACCGGCCCGGTTAACAGCGGTTCCTGGCTGGTGGAGGTTTGTGATGCGCTAACCGATCACGCCAGTGAGTTCATTGAAGATCTGCACGATAAAATTATGGACCTGGAAGATGACCTGCTGGACCAGCAGGTGCCACCGCGCGGCGCGCTGGCGCTGATTCGTAAACAGCTTATTGTTATGCGCCGTTACATGGCGCCGCAGCGGGATGTCTATGCACGGCTTGCCAGTGAGCGCCTGAACTGGATGAATGACGACGAGCGCAGGCGTATGCAGGATATTGCTGACCGTCTTGGACGCGGCCTGGATGAAATTGATGCCTGTATTGCCCGCACGGCGGTCATGGCTGACGAAATTGCACAGTTGATGCAGGAGTCACTGACGCGACGTTCTTACACCATGTCGGTCATGGCAATGATTTTTTTGCCCAGTACGCTGGTAACCGGGCTTTTTGGCGTAAATCTGGGGGGGATTCCCGGGAACGAATGGCGCTATGGTTTTAGCCTGTTTACTTTATTGTTAGTGTTATTGATGAGTGGTGTTATATGGTGGTTGCGAAGAGGTAAGTGGTTGTAACGCAGAGGTTTTGATTACCTGAATGGTAATAGAAAGGGAAGTAAACCTGATCGAAGTCAATAACCCTGCGGACGATTAGCGGCATTATCATTCCCGCAGGTGAATGCAACGTCAAGCGATGGGCGTTGCGCTCCATATTGTCTTACTTCCTTTTTTGAATTACTGCATAGCACAATTGATTCGTACGACGCCGACTTAATAAAAGTCGGCTTTTTTTTGCCCGTAATCCCGCTCAGCTTCTAACCTTAAAGAACGTGTTTTACGTCAGGAGGTGAGTATGCTGTGTTTAATCCGCATGAGCGATCCGGTGCCTGTCGATCCGCCACCGATCCCGGACCCGATTCCACATCCGCAGCCCATTCCTGAGCCGCCATTCGACCCTGACCCGATTATCGACCCACCACCTCATGCCTGAAAAAGCCTCTTCCCAATGTAGTGGGAAGAGGCACGCAATTTATTTGATTTCCAGTACGTCCAGCCGCTGTAGCGGCGCGGCGTCTTCATCTTCAGCACGCCAGCCTGCGGGCGTTAGAGGGATGTCTTCGCGGTCAAACGCGAGATCGCCACCGTTTACTACATCGCTGCCGTGGGTAATCCCGGCAAAATCAAAGAGTTCACGGTCACATAAGTGCGAGGGCACCACATTTTGCATGGCGCTGAACATGGTCTCGATACGGCCAGGGTAGCGCTTGTCCCAGTCTCGCAGCATGTCGCCAATGACCTGACGCTGCAAATTAGGCTGTGAACCGCACAGGTTACACGGAATAATCGGGAAGCCCTTAGCCACTGAAAAACGTTCAATGTCTTTTTCACGGCAGTAGGCCAGCGGACGAATCACAACATGTTTGCCATCATCGCTCATAAGCTTTGGCGGCATGCCTTTCATTTTGCCGCCGTAGAACATGTTCAGAAACAGCGTTTGCAGAATGTCATCGCGGTGGTGGCCGAGCGCGATTTTAGTGGCACCCAGTTCAGTGGCGGTGCGGTAAAGAATGCCGCGACGCAGGCGAGAGCACAGTGAGCAGGTGGTTTTGCCCTCTGGAATTTTCTCTTTAACAATGCCATAGGTGTTCTCTTCAACGATTTTGTATTCCACGCCCAGACTTTCGAGATAGGCGGGCAGAATGTGCTCGGGAAAGCCTGGCTGTTTTTGATCGAGATTAACCGCCACCAGACTGAAATTAACCGGCGCGCTCTGCTGCAAATTGCGCAGGATCTCAAGCATGGTGTAGCTGTCCTTACCGCCAGACAGACACACCATGATTCTGTCGCCTTCTTCAATCATGTTGAAGTCCGCTATTGCTTCACCCACATTACGGCGCAGACGTTTTTGAAGTTTGTTCAGGTTGTACTGCTCTTTCTGTGTAACTTGTTTATTTTCTGGCATTATTTCGTGTCTCTAACCAAAAGGGGCATCGTTTTTACATGGTGTGCTTATAGTTCAGCATCAGTACCTGATTGTCGTCCAGCGCTGCAGTCCTTGTTCCGTAAACGTCATAAGCCATTTGCACGTTTACATGCCCCATCTGACTTGCGATAAATGACGGTTTTGCGCCAGCTGACAGAAGCTAACAGGCAAAAGTATGTCGCGTATGGTACGGATTACGACGGCGAATGCCAGCGTTTTACCGCAGCACCCCGGTGCACTCGGATGCCTGTTACATAGTAATAAGGCTTTTGCCTACTCTTGAGCACACCCGGGAAAGAAATAGCCTGTAAGTACTAAATTTCTGTCATGCCATATTCCGGGTGATGAAACACAATTTTAGACTTCGGTTGCACAGGCGTGGGCTTTTGTTACGCGTTGAATGTAATGCGCAGGCTCTACTAGCCGACAGGTCTGTAACCTGTATCTGTTTACAGAAGAATTTCCTTGTCAATGTCTGCCATATGGTGGCGCTCATAGCCTGCATCAGCCTTAAGGAGGAAAGAAAAACGTTGGTCAATGAGCCTCATTTACAGTTAAGGAGTTAGGCTCAGATGAAAAGCAACTGGAAAGTGGGTTCTGACTCCCTGTGTGTCTGGAGAACGTCTGCATTTTGCGGTTGTTTATTCCTGTTTTGACGTTTTCAACCTAACACGCCAACTAATGAAATAGATAAATGCTGAGTTTAAAGGATAGTTATTTAATTACTCCGCGCAAGCAACAATGATGGTTTTTTTCAAAAATCAACAAATCATAAAATAATTTAATCAACGCAGATGTATCATAAAGAGTGTTAATGATTTTCATGGCATTGATATCGGTGGTACTGGCTTATTTAGTAATGATGCTAGTAATTAATAAGGTTGTCTTATGTCGAATGGGGTCGACATAGATTGCCCAGGAGGAAATACAGAATTTTATAATTCCAAAGTTATAATTTTTAGTTGTATTTTTATTATTGCATATCACCTCGTGTGATAATGTTCTTTTGTTGCTATTTCGGTATTGTTACTATTGATGGAGGGGCATTTGTGAAATAGTCTCAGAACTGAATTTGAAAAAATTCAAAAGCAATGATGATATACGATTGATGCTAAAACCATTTAAAACTAAAAGGAATTTAGTATGAATAAAAATGAAAATTCTGCAACCTTCAGAGAGCTAACGAAAGAAGAGATTGAAAAAGTAGCTGGTGCTGCCCGTATGACTGGTGGTGATGTCTTATTGTTAATGGGATTAGGTTTCATTAGTCCTGTAATACCTATTAGTGCAGGTATAGGTTATTGGGCTAACAGACCTTAAAACATAGGATGGGAGATATTATATGCTTACCTTTGAGAAAGATTCTAAAAATATTGCCAGTAATTTCGTTAACATTGACTCCAATACCTCAATGAGAGAGTTAACTGAGAGAGAATTATCAATGGTTTCTGGTGGAGCTGTTCTGGAGGCTGCACTCGGATTTTTGACATTCTGCGCGCTCTATGGGTATAACCTCGGGGCTGATATAGCCAAGCGTCCTTGAGATATATTTGAAAAAAGGCTTCAATCTGAAGCCTTTTTATGAAATGTGAAAATATCGTTGAGTTATCGTTTAATGATTAAAAATAATTACGCTGAGTTTTTGTTGGTCCGTTATCTGAGGGAGCTGTTATTTCACCAATGTAAAAACACTTAAAAGTAATTTCAACATACTGTGAAAATTGATTGATGACATTGTCCATTACTAAAATCATGAGTGAATCTCCCTAAAAGGAAAATGCTTAAGTTCGGTAGGGTACTAAATTCAAGTTCTGAAAACTATCTAAGATGAATTATTTAACTTTAGGTTAGTTCACTATGAAGTATTAATAATCAATAAAATGCGGCCACCGTATGTCTTGTCTCATTTAAGCGGCGAGCGTTATCTTCATACTCAGCGCTACCGACCGGTATGCCCATATACGTAATACGTAGATTGGAAAACATATTGATGCGCGAGCAGGACCCTGATTTACAGTTATAAGACATAATCGTACGCCAGCGGTTGGCAGTATTTGCTGACTCAACTTTAAAACCGTGACGATAGCAGGGGAGTCGTTTTGGCTGGCTGTTTTCATACTGATCTAAATCATGGCTGGCACCGACATTTTGGCCCATTTCATGGACTAATATATAGGTTACGGTGAAATAAGCGTAACGTACCACCGACAGTGCCGTTGAACGGATCGCGTCATTGTAGGCGTGTCCAGCCCCAGAATTATTTCGCAACAACATAACAGCCAGGTGTGCCTTGTTTTTATTTCTGAAAATTTCTATTTCTTTGCTCAATGCCGTTCCGTTGCTGGTTCTCATATCTGCCAACATCGTTAAATAGGTGCCGCTCTCTGAATAATCAGCGTCCAGCACTCCCACAGGTAAAAAATTGATGTCAACATCGCTGTTATAGGAGGTAAGGTTTGCTTCAGTAAAAGCCAGCATCGTTAAGGCGGTTAAATAGCTCGTATCCAGCACCTGTCTTGATTCTTTCGTGGTCACAATGGCCACCCTGATGGTACTTTTTTCACCTGAGTCACCGTGATAAGGCTCGTATACAGGGCAGGTTACCGCCCGGGTTGGCGAGGTAATCTGCTCAGGAATGCTGGCAGGAATTTGTCCTTCGTCAATCTTTGCTACAACGGCATGCTTATTTTTAGCCGGATAGATTTGATAAAGCTGACCATCCACCCGAAAAGACGTCGCTATACTGCCATTGTTATTAACCAGTACGATATTATTCATTAAGTCATTGGGTGCATTTTTATCCCTGAACCCCATCCAGACCTGAATACCATTTTCAACCTTTAAACGCGTTTTATAATAAGTGATGGCAACGTTATCAGGCGTGCGTACTATTAATGCCTCATCATTTAGCGACTTTGTGTCTATTGCAACGGTGAAGGTGGCCGTTTTCATGGTGGATGTTGAAGCTGTGATATCGTTGATAAGCGTATTAAGGCTGTTGCTTGCTTTCGTTGTCAGACCATTAAACAGGTCAGCGCAATAACTAGTTGAGGCGAAAACGATAGATAATATTACTGATAAAAGTGCGCTTTTCTTAAGCATGTGTTTACTCCTCTGTTGTAATGGAGGTTGAGTGTAATTGACATGCCGGCACGGAGTGAATTGCTTAATAGGATAATTTATGATTCTGCCTAATCAAAATATAATAGAGACCATTAAATGGCCCTGGCTAATAGCAAATAAAATAGTTTATATCTGTATCACAGTTATTGACGATAGTTGTAAGGATAATTGCACCGAACCACTGTTTTAATACACGCCGTCATACTATTTATTTTCTTGCCGGGTAACACATGTGTGTCACGTATGTCGGACTTTAATAGCGCTTACGGTGTGGAAGCCAGTTTGTCGTGACCGGCAAGCGACAACGTGGTCTTCTCAGATCCAGCGGCGAGTGCGGCGTGCATACTTCACCCATGTGGCGCCAAACTGTTGACTC
This sequence comes from uncultured Enterobacteriaceae bacterium, assembly GCA_966185765.1. Lineage (GTDB taxonomy): Bacteria > Pseudomonadota > Gammaproteobacteria > Enterobacterales > Enterobacteriaceae > CBIFVZ01. The sequence continues at coordinate 90,498 of CBIFVZ010000001.1, forward strand.
AGATATTGCTCCTCAATACGGATATGCAACCACGTCATGATTAGCATAAACACTGCAACCAGCAGCCCGGCAATAATGCTTTTGAGCACCAGAGCGACACCCAGCAGCAACAGCGCAAAACCGAGGTAAATCGGGTTGCGTGTTAGCCGAAACAGGCCGCTGGTGATAAGCGTACGGGTTTTGTCTGGATGAAGCGGGTCCACAGTTGTGCGCTGTCGCAGCAGTTGTAACACGGCAGTAAAAATAAGCAGCAGTGCCAGAGCGATAATTACCCAACCGGGCATGGCAGAAAGTGAGGTAAAGCGAGCCAGTGAAATGTGCGGTGTACTGATAAGCAAAACATCAATCGCCAGGAAAAGCAGTACCAGCACCGGTGGTATCAAAAATGTCCTTAACGTCAGGGCCAGACTGTTCATAATAATGACATGCCTCTTCGAGTATCGCGTATGTCAGGGACGTTTGATTATAGTGGCTTAGACAGCCATGATTAACAATGCTTTTACATTCAGTGGGTAAAGTATTTTCGTGTCCCGCAAATTAAGAGGTAATAACTATCGTTATTAAAGCCGCAATGCGACGTGCATTATGGAATGATTTATTTTTTGAGCTTTATAATCCGCCTGCTTTTATCCGGGAGAAGATATGAAAAAGAAAGCGGGCTTATTATTTGCAGTGGTAGCGCTAACGGGCTGTAAAACAGAACTTATGGCAGAGGTTAATCTTTCAGACCTGCTGGCACATGAATCAAAAGTTGTGACATCAACGTTAAAAGTAGCAGTCGCTTCCTGTAAAAAAGCGGACGATGCCAGTGATGGGCAGTATTCCCTCAATGGCGTTAAACAGAAAGTAGCGCTTAATATTCCGGGTTCAGAATTTGTGCGCTGTAGCGCTGAAAAAATACACTCCGTCGCTGAGTTTACTGCCCCCGTCGTACTCAACGCTGTGGCCGACAAACAGGCGTTTTCCATCGTTCAGGCAGAAGATATGGGAATGAAGCTGATGGTTGGCGCTTCACCCGCGTTAAGAAAACAGATTGCCGAGGAGAAACGTCACTCTGGTATGAGTCACGCACAGGTGAATGTCACGATAAAAATAAATAACAATATTGGCAAAGATTTTAAGATTAAGCCCGTTGCGGCATGGGCGGATGATTTACCCGTTGTGACCACGCTCAGTGCGCCTGCAACCCTCAAAAAAGGCAAGTCCGTGACGCTTCGCCTGTCAGATGTCTCCGTAAGTAGCGTATTGCAGGAAAATCTTGGCTATGCGCCGGTGCTGCTCAAACCCTGAGCATGACAATGTTGTGCTGAGACCGCGATGTAACGCGCCGCGAAGGTGGTGCGTTACAGCAAATATTTTCCAGCGTGGAGATAGCTGTTATTGCGAGGATTTTAAGGGCAAGCTGGTGATTATGTGTGCATTTCATCAGCCCCGTTGCCTCGGGCTTGCGGGGCGATTTACCAGGGAGGGGACGATGGCGAGCCAGTCACAGGAAATGTACAGACTCTTAGGGAAAGATAGTATGGATAACATTATCGTCGCACTGCTTATTTCGGTAGTTACCGCTGCCGCCATCCTTTATCTTGCATCACGCACCCTATTTAACAATGCAGTTGCATCAGATAATTAAAGAGACGATTGTGGCTATCGACTATACCTCTTCGCAGAGCATCGCGAAGGGCATTGATATGTTGTCACTTACTCTCCACCCGTTTAATGATGCCGACAGAGCCATTGTTGACCAGCTTAATATCCTGAATGAGAAGGTAACTGACGGTCAGGGTGTCACGTAGCACAGAGAAGGAATATCGCTTTCTTGCTCGAGCACGACTGGGAGTGCCAGAAGCATGAATCCTCTCTATGCCATTTCAAATAAAGTGAGTTAAACGCGCAGTGGTAGATAACGTCTTTCTTAAAAACCGCCACCGCCTCATCAGCGGTAAAGTCTGCTGTGGGTGTGCAGGTCAGTGTGAATATCAATTTGAACGCATCAACCCGCGCTGCGATAAGTATGAGGCCAGTAAACATTCAATCGCGGTGGTCTGATAAAAAGAACCCCGCACGCAACGGGGTTCCAGTATGTCCGATCCCACTTACTCCACCGTCTTTTCCACTTTTCCCGCCATCATGGCCAGGAAGTCATAGCGTTTTTGCAGGTCCGCAGTGGCATCTTTCCACAGCTGTTCTGCTACCTCCGGCTGCTGTGCGTTCAGACGACGGAAACGCTGTTCATTGAGCAGGGTTTCGGCCAGTGCATCAGAGGGCGCACGAGAGTCGAGTGACAACGGCAACTTGCCCTGCTCAGCGCGACGCGGATCGAAGCGGTACAGCGGCCAGAAGCCCGTGGCGGTGAGCTGGCGCATCTGGTCGTGACTTAGCGCCAGGTCGTAACCGTGCTCCACGCACGGGCTGTAAGCGATAATCAGTGACGGACCGGGATAAGCCTCGGCTTCCTGAATGGCTTTCACCGCCTGATTAAGCTGGGCGCCCAGTGCAATTTGTGCCACGTAAACATGCCCGTACATCATCACGTTAACGCCGAGGTCTTTACGCGCTTTACGCTTGCCTTGTTCAGCAAACTTCATCACTGCCCCGAGCGGCGTGGCCTTTGAGGCTTGTCCCCCGGTATTGGCGTAACACTGGGTATCCAGCACCATCACGTTGATGTTTTCGCTCAGACTTAATACGTGGTCAAGACCACCGTAGCCAATGTCATAGGCCCAGCCGTCACCACCAATCAGCCAGATGGATTTCTCTATCAACGCGTCGGCATCGCGTGCAAGCTGCTGCGCCTGCGGGCTGTCTATGCTACTGAGTCGCTGGCGTAATGCCGTGACCTGACTGCGGCGTTCGGATACCGAGGCTTCAGTGCGTAATTGCTCGACCAGATCTGCGGGCAGCTGGTCAGAAAGCTCGCTTACCAGGCGCAGCACACGCGCTGCATGCTGATTGGCCGTAAGACGAAAGCCCAGTCCGAATTCGGCGTTGTCTTCAAATAGCGAATTTGCCCAGGCCGGGCCACGGCCATGCTCATCGGTCGTCCAGGGCGTGGAGGGCAGGTTACCGCCGTAGATAGATGAGCAACCCGTAGCATTGGCGACCATCATCCTGTCGCCATAAAGCTGGGTCAGTAGTTTGAGGTAGGGCGTTTCCCCGCAGCCGGAACAGGCACCGGAGTACTCAAACAGCGGTGTGATGAGCTGTGAGGTGCGAATATCAATACGCTCAAGCGTATTGCGGTCCATTTCCGGTAAATCGAGGAAGAAATCGTAGTTATCTTTTTCTTCTTCAACGTGCTCAAGGCGCGACATCATGTTAATGGCTTTAATGCCTGGATCTTCACGATCTTTGGCCGGGCAAACCTCCACACACAGATTGCAACCCGTGCAGTCCTCGGGGGCGACCTGCAATACGTATTTCTGGCCGCGCATATCGCGTGATTTCACATCCAGTGACGCGAGGGAGTCAGGGGCGCCTGCCATTGCCTCTGGCACGACCACTTTGGCACGGATGGCGGCGTGCGGACAGGCAGCAACACAGTGATTGCACTGGGTGCATAAGTTCGGCTTCCAGATGGGGATCTCATCGGCAATGTTGCGTTTTTCCCAGCGTGTGGTGCCGACAGGCCAGGTACCGTCTGGCGGCAGGGCAGACACGGGCAGCGCGTCGCCAAGTCCCGCCAGCATGGCGGCGGTGACGGTTTTGACAAAGTCCGGCGCTGCGTCAGAGACCACCGGCGGCATGTGATGACTGCTTTCGCATACCTCACCAAGCGCCACTTCATGCAATGACTCACGTGCCAGCGCCAGCGCCTGCCAGTTGCGCTCGACCAGCGCTTCGCCTTTGCTGCTATAGCTACGGGCAACGGCACCCTGTAATTCCTGGAAAGCACTGTCGCCGGGCAGAATGTTACTGAGCTGGAAGAATGCCATTTGCATCACGGTATTGATGCGTGCGCCCAGTTGGCATTCGCGAGCAATCTTTGTGGCATTAATCACCCACAGCTTCGCCTGTTTTGCTCGCAGTTCGGCCTGCACTTCCTGCGCTAACCGCGCCCAGACTTCACCGGGTTCATATGGCGTGTTGAGCAGGAAAATACCGCCAGGCTTGAGTCGTTCAGTCATGGGGTATTTATCGGTGAACTGCAGCTGGTGGCAGGCCACAAAATCAGCCTGGTCTATCAGGTAAGCGGAGTGAATCGGGTGCTCGCTTACGCGCAGGTGTGAAACTGTCAGGCCGCCTGCTTTTTTGGAGTCGTAAACAAAATAGCCTTGGGCGTCCCACGGGGTGGCATTGCCAATAATTTTGATGTTGTTTTTGGTCGCAGAGACGGTGCCGTCACTACCCAGCCCGTAAAACAGTGCCTGCAGTTTCGCACGTGAAGGTAGCGTGTTGGGTAAAAGTGGCAGCGACAGGTTGGTCACATCGTCGTATATACCAACAGTAAAGCGAGGCTTTGGTTTGTCGGCCTGTAGCTCGTTGAACACGGCAAAGGCGCACTCCGGTCCGAACTCTTTGGAGGACAAACCGTAACGCCCGCCGATAACGCGTGGCATGATTTCTCGCTCGCCGTTGCTGAAGGCCTCAGCCAGTGCGGTCATCACATCAAGATGCAGCGGCTCAGCCAGCGCCCCTGGCTCTTTGGTGCGGTCAAGCACGGCCAGGGTGCGTACCGTTTGTGGCAGGGCTTCAAGCAGATGGGTTGCCGAGAAAGGGCGGAACAGGCGCACTTTCAGCACACCTACTTTTTCACCACGGGTGAGTAATTCATCCACGACTTCTTCGCACGTGCCGAGGGCCGAGCCCATCAGCACTATCACGCGCTCGGCCTGCGGGTGGCCGTAGTACTCAAAAGGTTTGTACTGGCGGCCAGTGGCGGCAGAAAAGTCGTTCATGGCTTTTTCGACATGCGCATATACCGCGTTGTACCAGGGGTTGGTGGCTTCACGCGACTGGAAATAAGTATCAGGATTAGCAGAGGTGCCGCGGATAACCGGGTGTTCAGGGGTAAGCGCACGGGCGCGGTGCTCATCAATCGCCGTCTGCGGCATCAGATCGCGCAGCGTGTCATCGGACAGTGGGGCGATTTTGTTGATTTCGTGCGAGGTGCGAAAACCATCAAAAAAATGAATAAACGGCACACGGCTGTTCAGGCTTGCCATCTGGGAAATGAGCGCGAAGTCCTGCGCTTCCTGCACGCTTGCCGCACACAGCATGGCACAGCCGGTCTGGCGCACAGCCATCACGTCAGAATGATCGCCAAAAATTGACAGCGCGTGGGTGGCAACGGTACGCGCAGCAACATGCAGCACAAACGGCATCAGTTGCCCGGCCAGCTTGTAAAGCGTTGGGATCATCAACAGCAATCCCTGGGACGAGGTAAAAGAGGTCGACAGCGCGCCGCTTTGCAGCGCACCGTGTACGGTAGCAATAGCGCCACCCTCAGACTGCATTTCGACAACCTGGGGTACATCGCCCCAGATATTTTTCACACCATTTACCGACCAGGCATCGGACTGTTCCGCCATCGTTGAACTGGGTGTGATGGGATAGATGGCGATAACTTCGCTGGTGCGAAATGCCACCGAGGCGACTGCGGCGTTGCCGTCGAGTGTTTGCATAAAACGCCCCCTGAATTGCTCACGAAAAGGTCACTGCTGTCAGACAGAAACCATAATGAATCAGCTTTTATTGTAGGGGAATATTCTGGCAGAGCATCAAGGTGGGCATTTTCCTGTTTGTGTCTTACTTCCGGATGATGCGTGACGCTGTCACGCTAAAAAATGGGATATCGATCGCGCTGTAATAAAAACACACTTTGCATGACAAAAAACCGCAGTTTTATGCCTCGACGTTTCGCGCTGCGCTGCCTATCATTCATGGGTTTTGTGTCATAAATGAGGGAAAGAACATGCGTGCAGGATTTATGGCGGGAGTCGCCGTTTTATTGTTAAGCGCTTGTAGCAGTGAACCGCCTCAACAGGCGACGGCAGCGCATGTGGCACCGGGTATGCGTGCGGCGATGTCAGAAAGAGGGCAGGCAAACTGTTCCATGATTGGCGGCGCTATGTCGGTTGCGCGCCAGCTTGACGGTTCAGTCACCGGTATGTGTGCGCTGCCGAACGGTAAGCGCTGTAGCGAAAGCGCGCTGGCGTCCGGCAGCTGCGGAAGTTACTGAACTAAATCAGCCAGGGTATAAACCAGTGTGTGCTGGGCGTTTTTAAGCGTCAGCTGTTTACCGGCGAGGTTAACCTGTGCGCCGTCGTTGAGCATGGCACCAATCACGTTATCCAGCTCGCTCAGTTGCGGCTCAATACACATCATACGAGTAGACGTCATGCCTTCCACTTTCAGCGTGTCGCCCGTCAGTTTGCCCTGGCCCATGAAACGGTTACACATTGCGCCTGCAACGTGCATGTTTTCGCCAAAGCTGATTTCTGGCTGACGCGTGGCGTCCAGCCCGCTCAGCGGCTTACCATCAACACTTTGCAGCACATAGCGGTGGTGCTGTAACTGTTCTGCGCTAATTTCAGCGTTATTCGTGGTGCCCGCACAACCGCTAATAACGGTGGCAGCTAACATCAGGGCAGCGAATTTTTTCATTATTTCTCCATACGCTTTCATAGTGTGGCAGCGGTACATGCCGCGTGCCTTTCGGTGGTGTCCTGAAATGGCGCAGTCAAACGCGCCCGGACCTCAGGCCAGCTGGTTAGGGCAGGTTTCGCCGCTTTCCAGTTGGCTTAAATTCTCTAACGTGGTCTGCGAAATGCTGGTCAGTGCTTCGGCAGTCAGGAAGGCCTGGTGGCCGGTGAACAGCACGTTATGGCAGGCTGACAGGCGGCGGAACACATCATCCTGAATCACATCGTTAGACTTATCTTCAAAGAACAGGTCACGTTCGTTCTCATACACGTCCATGCCCAACGCGCCAATTTTCTGCGTTTTCAGCGCATCAATCGCCGCCTGTGAATTAATCAGGCCACCGCGGCTGGTGTTGATAATCATCACGCCATCTTTCATTTGTGCAAACGCGTCGCTGTCGAGCATATGGTAATTTTCTTTAGTCAGCGGGCAGTGCAGGGAGATAACATCCGACTGGGCAAACAGCGTTGGCAGGTCGACATATTCCACGCCAAGATCTAACGCCGCAGCACTTGGGTAAGGGTCGAATGCCAGCAGGCGCATGCCAAAACCTTTCAGAATACGCAGTGCTGCCACGCCAATTTTACCGGTGCCGATGACGCCGGCCGTTTTACCGTGCATGGTAAAACCCGTCAGGCCTTCCAGTGAAAAGTTCGCATCGCGGGTACGTTGCCAGGCGCGATGAATACGGCGGTTAAGGCACATCATCATGCCGATAGCGTGCTCGGCAACGGCCTCTGGTGAGTATGCCGGTACGCGTACAACCTTCAGACCCAGTTCTTTTGCAGCATCAAGATCGACATTGTTAAAGCCCGCGCAGCGCAGGGCGATAAAACGTACGCCGTGCTTTTTAAGCTCCTCCAGCACCGGGCGGCTGCCGTCATCATTGACGAAAATACAGACGCCATCGCAGCCATGAGCCGTTTTGGCTGTTTTTTCCGTTAGCAAAAAGTCGAAAAAGTCGAGTTCGTAGCCATAATCACTGTTAACATGCTCCAGATATTTTTTGTCATACTGCTTTGTGCTGTATACGGCGACTTTCATGAGATATTCTCCACTTGATCTGGCGACACATTACCATTGTTCATATTGTCTTACAATTTCTCTGTGCGCAGGCTTCACGGCTTCTATGCTTCTAAGTGTAGGACACGAGCGCCCGCCGTCGGGCAAGACTACAAGCGGGCGGATAAACGTGCCACAATGGTGCTCTGTTCCGGCCTGAAACATCGCTGAATCAGGATATTACCGGCCCATGAAGGGTAAATATAAAGCGGCAATCGCGCTACTACTGTTACTGATTTTACTGCCACTTACGCTGATGCTGACGGTTGCACAATGGCTGCCAACCCTGGCAGGACTCTGGCTGCCTCAGGGAACGCGTATTGCAATGTCATCCAGTCCACGCCTGACGCGTCATGCTTTGTTACTGCCCGATCTGCGCTATTTCGCCGCCGATTGCGAGCTGGCGAGCGTGGAAAAGGCGAGTCTTAGCCACCCAAGCCGCTGGCAGCTCAACATCAACACCCTCAAACTGAACCCCGATTGCATCAGCAAAATCCCCGCCAGTGAGGCGCCACCGTCTGCACCGCGCACGCTGGGGCAGTGGCAGGCCATGCTGCCGCGCTCCTGGGTGAGCGTGGACAATCTGGTGCTAACGCCCTGGGAGCAGTATGCCGGGGCATTAAAGCTCAATCTCACGCCAGAGCGTCAGGTGCTTGATTTCAAGGGCAACCTGTTAAGCCTGAACGCACAGATGAACGGCCAGTCGGTCACCATTAAGCAGTTGAGTATTGACGCACTACCGGGCCAGGCTCCGATTACGCTTGCCGGTGAGGTCACCATGCCGCTGGTGCCGGACGGCCTGCCAACCCAGGGGCGGGTTACCGCACGTTTTCACCTGCCTCAGGAACCCTCCGTGGCGGATGCCGAACTGACGTGGCGGGAGAACAGCGGTCAATTGCTGGTGTTCAGCGCTGAGGATGCCGATCCGCTGCTTGATTTGCCCTGGACGCTGACTGCTGAACGTATCGCCATCAGCGACGGGCGTTGGCGCTGGCCTTACGCGGGCTTTCCCGTCAGCGGCAGGCTGAATCTCTATGTTGATGACTGGCAAAAAGAGTTGGATCTGATGCAGTTCAGCGGCCGTGTTAGCGTATTGACGTCCGGAGATGCCGGTAAGGGCAACGCGGTAATGACAATTGGCCCGGGTCGGCTTAGCCTTACCGACACCAATATGCCGCTGCGCGTGACCGGAGAGGCTAAGCAGGACGCGCTGATTTTTTACGCCGCGTTACCGGCGACGCTCCGTGGCGCACTGCTTGACCCGGAACTGCGTTTTGCACCCGGTGCGCTGCTGCGCTCGCGCGGGCGCGTGATCGACTCGCTCAATCTGGACGAAGTGCGCTGGCCGCTGGCGGGTGTAAAGGTCACTCAGCGCGGTGTGGATGGCCGTTTGCAGGCCATTCTACGTGCTCATGAAAACGAAATGGGGCGTTTCACGCTGCATCTGGACGGCAAGGCAAATGACTTTTTGCCCGACGCGGGGACGTGGGAATGGCGCTATTGGGGTGAGGGTGAATTTATCCCCATGAAGGCGCGCTGGGATGTGAAGGGCGAGGGGGAATGGCGTGACAGCACTATTCGCCTGCTGGCGCTGACCACCGGTTTTAACCAAATGCAGTATGGCAGCATGACGGTAAACGCACCGCGTCTGACATTAACCGAGCCGGTTGTCTGGCAGCGCGATGAGCAGGCGTCCTCCTTTACTGGCGCGCTGGCGCTCACGGCAAACCAGACCCAGTTTAGTGGCGGTAGCGTCTTACCGCCCGCCACACTCCATTTCTCCGTGCGCGGCCCTGAGCCTGCGCGCTTTCAGTACAGCGGTGACTTACAGGCCGGGGAGATTGGCCCGGTGCGCCTCCAGGGACGCTGGGACGGTGAGCGTCTGCGTGGCCAGGCCTGGTGGCCGAAGCAGTCGCTGGCGGTCTTCCAGCCTCTTATCCCGCCAGAATCAAAACTTGCCCTCAAGGCAGGGGAATTTTACGCGCAGGTGGCGTTCTCTGCCGCGCCCGGGCAGGGATTTGAAGCGGGCGGTCATGGTGTGCTAAAAGGCGGTAGCGCGTGGCTGCCTGACAACCAGATAAACGGCGTCGATTTTGTATTGCCGTTTCGCTATAGCAACAGCGTCTGGCATCTTGGCACACGTGGCCCGGTGCGTCTGCGCATTGGTGAGATACAAAGTCAGGCGGTGGCGCGCAATTTTAGCGCCGATTTGCAGGGCTGGTATCCCTGGAGCGAACAGCAGCCGCTGTTGTTGAGTGACGTTAGCGTGGATGTGCTCGGCGGGAGCATTGTTATGCAGCAGTTGCGCATGCCACAGCGCGATGCTGCGCTGCTGCGGGTGCAGAATATTTCCTCCAGTGAGCTGATGACAGCCATTAACCCGAAACAGTTCACCCTATCCGGGCGTATCAATGGTGCGCTTCCGTTGTGGCTCAACCACCCGCAGTGGATTGTTAAAGGTGGTTGGCTCACTAATCCCGGCCCGCTAACGCTGCGCCTTGATAAAGATATGGCCGACGCCATTGTGCGCGACAATATGGTTGCCGGGTCGGCTATTAACTGGCTGCGCTACATGGAAATCTCGCGCTCCTGGACCGACATCAACCTCGACAATCTGGGCATGCTGACAATGAAATCCAGTCTTGAAGGTACGGCGCGCGTAGACGGCAAGAGCGGTACGATTAAACTCAACTACACACACCAGGAAAATCTGTTCACGCTGTGGCGCAGTTTGCGCTTTGGCGACAACCTGCAGTCCTGGCTGGAACAAAATATGTCATTGCCTGCGCCATGCGCCGGGCCTGCCTGTAAGGAGCAACAATGAAGCGACGGGAGGCGGCGGCGCTCGCTGCTGCAACACTCTGGCTTAGCGGTTGTACGCCGCGTATTGAGGTCGCGGCGCCTAAAGAGCCTATCACCATCAATATGAACGTGAAAATTGAGCACGAAATTCGCGTTAAGGCTGATAAAGACGTGGAGGCATTGCTGAAAAACCGCAGCGATCTGTTTGGGCAGGGCGATTCATGAAGCGCGCCACACTCTCTTTTTTAAGCGGTATGCTACTGCTGCTGAGCGTGTCGTCGCAGGCGATGACGCTGGATGAAGCGCGCAGTCGGGGGCTGGTCGGTGAAACGCTCAGTGGGTATGTGGCCGCTGTAGTGCAGGACAGTGAAGTGCAAGCGCTGGTGAAGAAAATCAATGCGGCACGTCTGGAGAGCTATGAGCAACTTGCCAAAAATAACCATCTCAAGGTGGATGACGTAGCCCGGCTGGCGGGCCAGAAGTTGGTTGAGCGGGCGCAGCCGGGCGAGTATGTGCGCGGCATTAACGGCCAGTGGTTACGTAAAGATTAACGATGGCGGCGGCGATATTCCCCTGGCGTCATCCCAAAGCGCTGGCGAAAGGCCGTAGAGAAGTGACTGTGGTCGGTAAAACCCCAGCTGTAACATACGCTTGCGAGCTTCTCTTCACTGCTTTCACCGCGCAGCGCCAGCGCACAGCGGTCCAGCCGCCGGTTACGGATGTACTGAGCCACCACCAGCCCTTTATCGGCAAATAACCGGTAGAGGCTGCGTACTGACATACCTGCCTCACTGGCTAACCATTCCGGGCGTAAATCACTGTATGCCAGGCTGTCGTCAATCATACGAGTGACTTTGTTGAACAGCCGATCGCGCCGGGAGACCGGGCCGGTGCGACCTGTCAGCGCCGGGCGTAGCAAGCAGACCAGGGCGCTGAGTGCAGCTTCGCTCTCATCTGTGGTCAGCGTTTTTCCTTTCATACTTTCATGCAACAACTGGTGGCTCAGACGAACTACCGGGGCACTGCCCTCAAGCCTGTGTGCGCACGGAATGCTCCCGGCAGGTGCATCGAGCAGGTGGCGCGGCAATAGTAGAGAAATCTGGCGGGAGTGTCCGTGCCAGTACAGCGCGCTGGGGCGTGCGGCGTCAATCAGTGTGATGTCGCCAGGGTTAAGTTCAGTACGGGCGTCTTCCTGCTCCAGCAGGGCGTTGCCTTCGAGCTGAAACACGGTGTAAAACCAGTCGTCGCGGCTCTCTGCAAGCTCACGTTGTCCGCGTGTCATTTGAGCGTTACCGATTTCAACCGTGCTCAGCCTCATGCTACCAGCACAAAATTCATCCAGTTTTCCCCGAAACCGCCCTTCCAGTGGCTGACCGCTAAAGCGACCACAGGCGCTGTTGACTCGCGCAAGCCAGGCATCAAACTGGTGGTATTCATGTCCATCCACGTTTTCTCTCCCGTTTCGACATTGCTTTAATGTTGTCTTATTGTTGCAATCATGGTAAGTGTCCGCAGCGTAATATAAAAATTAACTATAGATAGCGGTAGCGCGGCAGCGAGAAGCGGTTTTGACAATTGCGTGCTTTGTCACAACCGACAAAACAGTTGGCACACGCGTTAAACCGATTTTGTGCGCCACGTTCTAGACTGAAGTGACTTTCTGTACCCCGATAAGGAGAGATTATGTCTGCTACACAAGTCACCCCGCTTGAGAGCGTGAAAAACTTCCTTGCGCGCGCTCATGGGCTGTATATCAACGGACGCTGGCAGGCCTCTGACGCCCAGGACCGTCTGACGGTGTTTAACCCGGCAGATGGTACGGCGATATCGTCCAGCGCAGACGCCAGTGCCAGCGATGTTGACCGCGCGGTTTCCTCGGCCTGGCGGACATTTAGCGCGCGTGTCTGGGCCGACATGCTACCCGCAATACGCGAGCGCATCCTGTTGCGTTTTGCCGATTTGGTTGAGCAGAACGCAGAAGAATTAGCGCAACTCGAAACCCTTGAACAAGGCAAATCCATCAATATTTCCCGTGCTTTTGAACTGAGCTGTACATTGAGCTGGATGCGCTATGCCGCGGGGCTGACGACCAAAATTAGCGGCCGGACACTGGGGCTGTCTATTCCGCTGCCTGAAGGGGCGCATTATCAGGCGTGGACGCGCAAAGAGCCGGTGGGCGTGGTGGCTGGCATTGTGCCGTGGAACTTCCCACTACTCATCGGTATCTGGAAGGTGATGCCGGCACTGGCTGCCGGTTGCTCCATCATAGTAAAACCCTCAGAAACCACGCCGTTGACACTGCTGCGGGTGGCCGAACTGGCAACTGAAGCGGGTGTGCCGGACGGCGTATTTAATGTGGTAACCGGGCGCGGTAGCGTGTGCGGTGCCGCGCTGGTCAATCATCCGCAGGTGGCGAAGGTGAGCTTTACTGGCTCAACCGCCACCGGCAAGGCCATTGCCCGCAGTGCCGCTGACCGACTGGCGCGCGTCACCCTGGAGCTTGGCGGCAAGAACCCTGCGATAGTCCTTAAAGATGCCGATCCGGCACAGGTAGTAGAAGGGCTAATGACCGGCAGCTTCCTTAATCAGGGCCAGGTATGCGCGGCCAGTTCACGTATTTACATTGAAGCGCCGCTGTTTGAGAGCCTGACGAGCGCGTTTGAGCAGGCGGTTAAGGGCCTGAAAGTGGGCGCGGGTATGGACAGCGCCACGCACATCAATCCGTTAGTTTCAGCCGTGCAGCAGCAAAAAGTCAACGCGTTTCTTGAAGAGGCTCGGGCGCACAATGCCGAACTGCTGAGCGGTGATGCCGGTCCGAATAATGGCGGTTATTACATTGCGCCAACGCTTGTGGTCAACCCGGACCCGGCGCTGCGCCTGGTGCGTGAAGAGGTGTTTGGGCCGGTGGTAAACCTGGTACGCGTGGCTGATGCCGAAGAGGCGCTGCGTCTTGCCAACGACACCGAATACGGACTTACCGCCAGCGTCTGGACGCAAAACGTGGGCAAGGCGCTGGACTACAGCGCACGGCTTGAGGCGGGCACGGTATGGGTTAATACCCACACCTTAATTGATCCCAACCTGCCGTTTGGTGGGATGAAGCAGTCAGGTACCGGCCGTGATTTTGGCCCGGACTGGCTGGATGCGTACTGCGAAGAAAAGTCGGTTTGCGTGCGGTATTGACGCAGTCCTGAATTGTGTCTGGATAAAAAAGGCTCGGGTGGTATGCCGGGCCTTCATTTTTGTTTGAATTTGATAGAGCGTCGCTGTGTAGATAAACCGGGTTCGCTATCAAAATGCATCGGAGTCAGTGCAAATAAGCTCGTCGCTGTTAATAATGCCGTAACACTTCAGGTCGTTTTTAGTTTCCAGTGGAAAGGAATAGGCAGGTTTATCATTTAACAGCGTTTTTTGCGCCTCAGGATCGATGGTGATAGAAATACTGTTGCCGTTTTCCCATTCCCAGTTACTTAAAAATGAGGTGACATTGGCGCAGGTCGTGACCTGGCATGCGCTCTGACTCGTTAAATTTCCAGCCTTGTAGTAAGAACACTGGGCATCGTTGTCTTCAGCACATCCGGCATGAGCAGTGCGAGTGAACAGAACGAGTGTGAGCAGAAGCAGGGTAGCGCGTAAATTTTTAGGCATGATCGTGATATCCGGTCACAGGGATGAAATCCGTTTAGGTGCCCTATCATAGCGCGAATTCCGGTAAAATAATGGTATTACATATCAAAAGAAACGGGCTTCCCAGCCCGTTTCTTTAATTGCATTACTCTCCATCTGTTACTTCTTCACAGCCCCCAGTGACGGGGTCTCGTTAAAATAATTCCACGGTTTGAGCAGCGCGTGTACCCATTCGGTGGGCATCATCGGCCACTCTTCGGCGCGTGCCACGTGGGTGGTACCGGTAGTTAACCACACCACCAGGTCAGTGTTATCAATATTACCGTTGTCCTTTGTGTATTCGCCCAGCCCGGTGTCGCGTGTGGAGCGGTTCGGGTATTTACCCTCCGGGTAGCGCTCGTCTGGGTCATAGCGCGTGACCCAAATCTGCTTATCCATAAAACTCAGGCGATGGTAAATCCATTCGTCAGGCGCAAAATTCGCGCCTTTGGCAACCGGGTGCGTACCGCCCGCATAAGGAATAAGCTGGTAAGACACCGGGTTCCCCATGCGGTTTTCTTTATTGGGATTACTCAGCAGGCGAATCGTGCCGGGGTCAAACTTCTGAGTTGCCTGTTGCTCGGTAGCAAAACGGCTGTGTTCAAGCTGCATGGTGCTGGTGCGCGGGCCGCCTGAGTCGTTTGGCTTCACTACCGGGTCCATACCGGTGAGGCTGTTCTGCTCGCCATCGACATCCAGATCGAGGCGAAAGTTATAGATGTGCTGATGGGTAGTGCCGACAATATTGTGGTCGATAAGTGTGCCATAACGTGTATCTTTCTGCGCACTCGGATCGTGCATGGTTTTTGCCTTCACGCCTTTCACCGCTTCAATGCCGGTTGCACCCACGTCAATGCCGATGGTGCCGTTCTGGTGGAAAATCCAGTCAAAAATATAATCGTAGTTGCCGACGGTGCTTATCCAGCGCACCACCAGTTCGCGCCGCTCGCGGCTCACATTCGGTTTGCCGTATTCCTGATGTTTGTATTCCGGCCCGCCATAGCGCTCAAATAGCGCGATGGCGCGTGGGATGGTAGTGGGCTTGTCGGTGTAATCGGCGAGAGTTTCATCAAGCATCACCGCATTGTCTGGCGCATCTTTGCCGCGTGCCAGCGGTGAGGTAAGGGTGCCCATACCGTAATCGCCAGAGTCAAGATAGGCTTTGAAATACCAGCCAATGTCCGGGTCACCGTAGGGCACAATCATGCCGCCAAGTGAGCCTTCGTACATAACCTTGCGCGGCGTGCCGCCGTCGTTGAAGGTTACAGTTGAGAGAATGGGGCCTACGCGCGAGTCAAGACGCAGGTGGAAGCGCCAGTTCTGCCAGGTGATGGTGTCACCGGTAATGGTGTAGTTTTTGCCTTCAGGTTCGATAATATTCAGCGGCTTTACGACGGGGGCATCACGATCCTGTCCGTCATAAGGTCGCGGTGTCAACGGTACTGGAATAACCGGTCCTTCTTCAATTTTAATGATTTTTTTCTGTGCGACATCGATCACTGCCACCAGGTTTTCAATCGGATGTGCCCAGTGGTTCCCATCGCCCACGTCCAGATAGCTGATAACCTTCAGTAGCCGCTTGTCCTGGGTCAGTCCATCTTTACCGTCGAAATAGCCAACGGTCAGCGGTGTGGTAACCACTTTCGTGGGATCGCTGATGCCGCGTTTTTTTACTGCCGCGGCAAATTCAGCGCTGGCGTTAATCACCTGTTGCACGGTGGCAAAATCATCCACCAGCACCATGCCGTGGGTATCTTTTATTTGCTGCCAGGACGTCACGTTGCCGCTTTTTAAATCCACCACGCTTTCTATAACGTGCGGACCGTCGAGCATGACCACGCTGGCCTGGCGTGCTGCGGTCACGGCCGTGCCGTTGAGTGCAAATGCCCAGACCTGGTCTTTTGGTGGCTCGCGCAGGCTCACTTCGGTAAAGCGCATACCGGGTTTAAATCCCTCAGCCGTTTTGACGCTTTCTACCGCGCGGTTAATTTCGTCTTTGCTCAGCCCATTGAGCGGGTGCGGGACTTTTTCGACCTGGAATGTCTGGTCAAGCCCCGACTGAAACACTGCGTTAATAAACCCTTCCTCGACGTAAGCCTTGTTATTTTTCATTGTTACCGGCACCTGTAATTTAAGCGTTTTACCGTTAACGATGGCCGTGTCGGCATTGGGTTTAACCTTCACGTAGGCGCCGTCTTTTACCAGGGTATACATCTGTGCATAATCATCCCACTGAACCTCAGCACCAAAATCCCGTAACGTTTTTTCAAGCTCTATCATGTGTGCTTCACCGCCGTGTGCATGTGCGGTCGGCGCGGTGGCTGTGAGTAGTGCAACGGCGCAAGCCAGAACGGTTTTACGCAATGCGGGTTGCTTTCCCATATCTAAACCTCTGCTTTTTGTTGTGTGTTGTGCAAAGTCAAAAACTGCCAGAGACACCATAAACAACATGCCGCGAGGCTACCTTGCATCACGCTGCCAGGTTATTTGCCGTTTCTGCCAGGATGGGAAAAAGGCGAGCGCTGTCGCGCCCACCGGAAGGGACGTTAGCTGAAATCGCCGTTGCGGCGTGCCACCAGCGTCAGAATGGACCATAGCGCCACCGGCTGCTGGTGTTGGTTGGTGACCTCAACGGCCCATTCCACCACGCCCACCGGGCGGTCTTCTGGTGTTTTTTGCACTTTGGTGGTTTTGCGCTGGCAGGTGAGACGCGCCTGTATGGTGTCGCCAATTTTTACCGGTTCGATAAAGCGCAGATTTTCAAGACCGTAGTTAGCAATCACCGGACCGACGCCGGGGTCAACAAACAAGCCAGCGGCTGCGGAAACCACAAAATAGCCGTGCGCCACACGCTCACCAAAGAACGACTCGGCAGCACCGATTTTGTCCATATGGGCGTAAAAATGATCCCCGCTCAGGCAGGCAAAATTGACAATGTCGGCCTCGGTGACGGTGCGCCGTGCGGTGAGCAGGCTGTCTCCGGGTCGTAGTTCTTCGAAGTGCTTACGAAACGGGTGCACCGGCTCTTCGCGCACATCGGCGCCGCGTACCCACTCGCCACCAATAGCGGCCAGCATGGTTGGGCTGCCCTGAATCGCGGTGCGCTGCAGGTAATGTTTTACCGCGCGCAGCCCGCCCAGTTCCTCGCCGCCGCCTGCACGTCCAGGGCCGCCGTGCACCAGCATCGGCAGCGGTGAACCGTGGCCGGTGGACTCTTTTGAGGATGCTTCATTGAGTATCTGAATACGGCCATGCGCGCGGGCGGCACCGAGAATAAAGCGTCTGGCCAGTGCGCCGTCCGCTGTCACAAATGTACCGGCCAGGCTGCCACACCCCGCGCGCGCAAGTGTTAGCGCATGTTCGTCATCGCGATATGGCATGAGCGTTGCCACCGGGCCAAATGCTTCAAGCTGATGCACCAGCGTAATTTCATCCGGCTGGGTGCACAGCAGCAGCGTGGGCGGGAAAAATGCACCACGTGCGGTGGTATCAACGCGCCCGGAGGTTACGCGCTGGCAACCCGCAGCCAGCAGCGCCGCCACCTTTTCCTGTACGTCGGCGCGCTGCCCGGTGCTTACCAGCGTGCCCATTTTTACACCGTCCTGCGCCGGGTCGCCAAATTTCACCGCATCCAGTTTTTCCACCAGCGCCTGGCGCACGGTATCAAGCTGAGACTGCGGCACAATAATGCGGCGAATGGCGGTACACTTCTGGCCTGCTTTAGCGGTCATCTCACGCACCACTTCACGAATAAACAGCGCAAACTCTGGCTGTTCAGGCGTGATGTCGCTACCCAGCACGCAGCAGTTGAGCGAGTCGGCTTCCATCGTGAAGGGCACTGAACGTGCCACAAGATTAGGGTGACAGCGCAGGGTCTGCCCGGTCTGTGCTGAACCGGTGAAGGTCACCACGTCCTGCTCGTCAAGGTGGCTCAGCAGGTCACCGGCACTACCGCAAATCACGCTTAATGCACCGTCCGGTACGAGATGACTTTCAATAATGGACTTCACCATCGCCTGAGTAAGCTGGGCGCTGGCCGTGCCAGGCTTAATGATAGCTGGCATGCCCGCAAGCCAGGTCGGCGCCAGTTTCTCCAGCATGCCCCAGCAGGGGAAATTGAAAGCGTTAATGTGTACTGCGACACCTTCGCGCGAGGTCAGCACGTGGCGCGCGGCAAAGCCGCCCTGTTTTGAAAGCGCAATCAGGTCATCTTCCGGCCACAGCGTGTCGTCTGGTAACTCGCGGCTGCCCATTCCGGCATAGGCGAACAAGGTGCCAATACCGCCTTCAATATCCACCCAGCTATCGGCACGGGTAGCACCGGTCTCAGTCGAAATGGCATAAAAATGCTCCTTTTCTGCCAGCAGGTGTTTTGCCACGGCTTTCAGCATGGCGGCGCGCTGAATAAACGTCATTGCGCGCAGCGCCTTGCCGCCTTTATCGATAGCGAAACGGCGTGCTGCGGCCATGTCCAGTCCTTCACTGGTGACGCTGTATAACGCCTCGCCGCTCACGGCGTGATAGATGGTTCGCTCAGCGCCGCGACCATTTTGCCACGCGCCACAAAGATAACTGGCTAACTGCTGCATGATAATGCGCTCCCGTTAATTGTTACTTAATTACGATTTAATGTTTGAATTATGAATCATAAAAATCAAGCCTGAAATTAATAATTTATTAACAATGTGATCGGGTGGCATTTCCGGTTAATAGCTATTTCTTTGATAATTCGATATAAATGGATATTTATCGTGACTGCAATCACAGAATAACAGTAAGCACTTTGTACATTCGCTTAACTTATTTGTAACGTTTGCTCTGTTTAATGATTCGTTTTTAGCTTGAATCTGGTTTATATGGAATCATAAGGTGATGCCGTGACGACTTCGCAACAAGAACGCTTTGAGGCCAGGATTGCACGTGAATGTGCCATTGAGCCTCAGGACTGGATGCCCGATGACTATCGTAAAACGCTGGTGCGCCAGATTGGTCAGCACGCCCATTCTGAAGTGGTCGGTATGCTGCCGGAAGGTAACTGGCTGACGCGTGCACCCACGCTTAACCGTAAAGCCATTCTGCTGGCGAAGGTGCAGGACGAAGCCGGGCACGGGCTGTATCTGTACAGCGCGGCAGAGACGCTGGGCTGTGCGCGTGAAGATCTCTATCAGAAGTTGCTGGAAGGGCGCATGAAGTACTCCTCCATTTTTAACTATCCCACGCTTAGCTGGGCCGATATTCCGGTGATTGGCTGGCTGGTGGATGGGGCTGCCATTGTCAATCAGGTGGCGCTGTGCCGTACCTCTTACGGTCCGTATGCCAGAGCAATGGTGAAAATCTGTAAAGAAGAGAGTTTTCACCAACGCCAGGGCTATGAGGCCTGTATGGCGCTGGCACAGGGAAGCGAAGCGCAACGCCAGATGCTGCAGGACGCTATCAACCGCTTCTGGTGGCCGTCGTTGATGATGTTCGGTCCCAGTGATGACAATTCCCCCAACAGTGCAAAAAGCCTGGCGTGGAAAATCAAACGCCACACCAACGACGAACTGCGTCAACGCTTTGTTGATAACACCATCCCGCAAGTTGAAATGCTCGGCATGACGGTACCGGACCCGGATCTTGCGTGGGATGAAGCAAGCGGTCATTACCGCTTTGGCGAGATTGACTGGCGCGAGCTTAACGACGTGATTCACGGGCGCGGTCAGTGCAACCACGAGCGCATGAATGCCAAACAACAGGCGTGGGAGCGCGGTGCCTGGGTGCGTGAAGCCGCGCTGGCATACGCAGAGAAACAACAGCGCCAGCGCAACCACGCGGCGTAACGGAGGACAGCATGAGCAAAGTTTACTGGCCGTTGTACGAGGTCTTTATCCGCAACAAGCAAGGGTTATCTCACCGCCACGTTGGCAGCCTGCACGCCGCTGATGACCAGATGGCGCTGGAGAACGCCCGCGATGCCTACACAAGGCGCAGTGAAGGCTGTTCCATCTGGGTGGTACGTGCGAGCGAAATTGTGGCGTCTCAGCCAGAAGATCGCGCCGAGTTCTTCGACCCGGCAGAGAGCAAAATCTATCGTCACCCGACGTTCTACACCATTCCCGATGGCATTGAGCACATGTGAGGTAGCCCGTGAACGATATGAATCCCGTTGCCCGCTACAGCCTGCGCCTGGGCGACAGCTGTCTGGTTCTCTCCCAGCGCCTGTGTGCCTGGTGTGGTCATGCGCCGGAGCTGGAAATCGATCTGGCGCTGGCGAATATTGGGCTGGATCTGTTAGGGCAGGGGCGCAACTTTCTGACTTACGCCGCCGAGCTTCAGGGCGAGGGCAGTGAAGATACGCTGGCGTATCAGCGTGATGAACGTGAATACAGCAATTTGCTGCTGGCCGAGCAGCCAAACGGGGAGTTCAGCGACACGCTGGTGCGCCAGTATCTGATGGACGCCTGGCACGTTACGCTGTTCAGCCACCTCGTTGAAAGCCGCGATGCCACGCTTGCCGCCATTGCCGCGAAGGCGATTAAAGAAGCGCGCTATCACCTGCGCTTTAGTCGCGGTTGGCTGGTACGTCTGGGTAACGGTACCGATTTATCGCACCAAAAAATGCAGCAGGCGCTGGACAATCTCTGGCGTTTTACCGCTGAGCTGTTTGACGCCGACGAGCTGGACATCAGCCTCGTCCGGGAGGGCATAGCCGTTGATCCGCGCAGCCTGCGTGCGGCCTGGCAGCAGGAAGTGGACGCCGCACTGCGCGAGGCCAGTCTGCAGATGCCCCAGGAGACGCCATACCGTACCGGCGGGCGTAACGGGCGCCATACCGAGCACCTGGGGCCACTGCTTGCCGAAATGCAATATCTGGCGCGCAGTTTTCCGGGGCTTAGCTGGTAAGGAGGGGCAATGAACCAGACGCTAACCGTGATGCCACCGCAGGTGCGTGCCGTATGGAAACTGATGGCAACCATCAGCGACCCGGAAATCCCGGTACTGACGCTCACCGATTTAGGGATGGTACGCAGCGTCGAACACGACGACGACGGCTGGCGCATCGGTTTTACGCCGACGTGGTCCGGCTGCCCGGCGACGGCGTTTTTGCAAAAAGCGATTCACGACACGATGACCGCGCACGGCTATACGCCGGTACGCGTCAACGTGCAGCTACATCCGGCATGGACGACCTCATGGATGAGTGATGAGGCCAAAATGCGGTTGCGCGAGTACGGCATTAGCCCGCCGGTGGGTCACAGCTGCAGCGCCGAGCTGCCGGAACATGTTGAGTGCCCGCGATGTGGTAGCGAGCGTACCACGCTAATCAGCGAATTTGGCTCCACCGCCTGCAAGGCGCTGTGGCGCTGCGAAAGCTGCCGTGAGCCGTTCGACTATTTCAAATGTATCTGAGGTGGCCATGACTTCCTTTCACGCCCTGAAAGTGGCGAAAATTGAGCCGGAAACGGCAGATGCGGTAGAAATCACTTTTACCGTACCGGTGGCGCTGGCTGAGCAGTTTGTCTGGCGGCCAGGCCAGCACCTGACCCTGAAAACCCGCATTGGTAATGAAGACATTCGCCGTTGTTACTCCATCTGCCGCGCCGGGCGCGACGGTGAAATCAGCGTAGCGGTAAAAGGCATTGCCAATGGTCGTTTCTCTCAGTACGCGCTGCGCGAACTGCGTGCGGGTATGGAGCTTGAGGTGATGGTGCCGCAGGGTACGTTTGGTTATGCACCGAACCCAAACCGCAGTGGCAGCTATCTGGCACTGGCGGCAGGCTCCGGCATTACGCCCATGCTGGCGATTATCGAATCCACACTCAGTGCTGAGCCGCAAAGCCAGTTCACGCTGATTTACGGCAACCGTAGCGCACGCAGCATGATGTTTCGTCAGGCGCTGGCTGACATGAAAGACCGCTGGCCGCAGCGCCTGCAACTGATTTATCTCTTCAGCCAGGAACAGCCAGAAAGCGAACTGTTCCACGGTCGCCTGGATGGCGCAAAGCTGCATGCTCTGGGTGATACCTTGATTGATTTCACAGGCTTTGACCGTGCGTTTATCTGCGGACCGCAGGCGATGATGCAGGAGGCCCGGACTGCGTTAATAAGTCTGGGACTGGATGGCGGCAAAATCGCTGTAGAGCACTTCAACACACCGGACAGCACGTCAAATCACGCCGCACGCGCCCAGGCGGCAGGACGCACGGTGACGCTGCGCCACGATGGTCATGAGCGCCAGATAGTGCTGGAAGAGGGTGATGAAAGCGTGCTCGACGCCGCCTTACGCCAGGGAGCGGATCTGCCGTTTGCCTGTAAAGGTGGCGTGTGTGCTACCTGCAAGTGTCGGGTGGTAAGCGGTGAAGCAGAAATGGCCATCAACTACAGCCTTGAGGCCGACCAGATTGCCGCAGGTTACATTCTCAGTTGCCAGGCCTTGCCGAAGGGCGATGGGCTGGTGGTGGATTTTGATGTTTAAGGGGGCCGCATGGCGCAACTGCTGAGTGAACGCCACGGTCGGGTGCTGACACTAACGCTTAACCGTCCACAGGCGCGTAATGCGCTCAATAACGCGCTGCTTGAACAACTGGCGGCAGAGCTTGAGCAGGCGCAGGACGACGCGCAGGTAGGCGCCGTCGTGCTAACCGGTGCCGGCCGCGGCTTTGCTGCCGGGGCAGATCTTAAGGAAATGGCGCAGCGCGATATGGTCGCCACGCTTAACGACCCGCGCCCGCAGCTTTGGGCGCGTATTGAACGCTTTCCTAAACCGCTCATCACCGCCGTCAACGGCTATGCATTGGGCGCCGGGTGCGAGCTGGCGCTCCTGAGCGATATCGTTTTTGCCGGGGAAGACGCGCGTTTTGGTCTGCCGGAAATCACGCTTGGGATTATGCCCGGCGCGGGCGGTATCCAGCGGTTATTACGCTGCGCCGGGAAGGCGCTGACGGCACAGATGGTGTTTAGCGGCGAGCCGATTGACGCCAGACGCGCCCGACAGGCAGGCATAGTGGCACAGGTTTGTCCCACAGCGCTTACGCTCGAATATGCGCAAAAGCTGGCGGCAACACTTGCCCGTCGTGCACCGCTGGCGCTTCAGGCGGCAAAACAGGCGCTGCGCCAGGGCCAGGACGTGGGCTTAAGCCAGGGGCTAGCCATTGAACGCCAGTTATTTACCTTGCTGGCCGCGACCGAAGACCGCCAGGAAGGCATTAACGCTTTTCTTGAAAAACGCTCTCCCGACTTTACAGGACGCTAACCGTGGACTCTCTGATACTGTGCGACATCCAGCAAGGGGTAATGACCCTGACGTTTAACCGCCCCGAGCGGCTGAACAGCTTTAACGACGCGATGCACCGTGAGCTTGCAGAACACCTGACGCGTGCCGAGCGCGATGATGAGGTCCGCTGCCTGCTGTTAACCGGTGCCGGGCGCGCTTTTTGTGCAGGCCAGGACCTGAACGATCGTAACGTTGACCCTGAAGCCGGTCCGCCCGATCTCGGATACTCGGTCGAGACCTTCTATAACCCGTTAGTCAAAAGACTGGCGCGTCTTAATAAGCCGGTCATTGCGGCAGTAAACGGCGTAGCGGCGGGTGCCGGGGCCACGCTGGCGCTGGGATGCGACATAGCGATCGCGGCGCGCTCGGCAAGTTTTGTGATGGCTTTTAGCAAGCTTGGGCTGGTGCCAGACTGTGGCGGCACCTGGTTTTTACCTCGCCTTGCGGGGCGCGCCCGGGCAATGGGGCTGGCGCTACTGGGCGACAAACTCAGCGCGGAGCAGGCAGAGCGTTGGGGGCTTATCTGGCAGACCGTGAATGATGCTGAACTGGTGGATACCACCCGCGCCCTGGCCCAGCACCTGGCAATACAGCCGACGTACGGGCTGGGGTTAATCAAGCAGGCGCTGCTGGCAGCCGAGCACAACAGCCTGGAGCAACAGCTGGAGCTTGAGCGTGACTACCAGCGCATGGCCGGGCGCAGTGCCGACTACCGTGAAGGCGTGACCGCCTTCCTGGCGCGTCGTGCGCCGCAGTTTACGGGGAAATAATATGACACTCGGCGAAAACGACGTTATTGCCGTGGTCGGCAGCGGGGCGATGGGCAGCGGTATTGCTCAGGTAGCCGCAGCGGCAGGCCACCCGGTACGACTTTATGACATCTCCCCAGAGGTTACGCGTCAGGCGTTACAAAACATCGATAGCGCGCTGCAAAAGCGCGTGCAGAAGGGCAAGCTTAGTGATGAACAGCACAAAGCCATCCTGTCACGCCTGATGCTTGCCGATACGCTCACCGACCTCGCCGGGGCGCGACTGGTGATTGAAGCCGTAGCTGAAAATCTGGAGATCAAACAACGGCTTTTCTGCGAGCTGGCGCAAATCTGCGGTGAGCAAACCCTGCTTGTCAGCAATACGTCGTCTATTTCTATTACAGCCATTGCGAGCGTTGTTACGCAGCCGCAGCGCGTGGCGGGGTTTCACTTTTTTAATCCTGCCCCCGTGATGAAACTGGTAGAAGTGGTGAGCGGGCTGGACACCTCGCAGGCAACCGTGAACACCCTCTGTGCGCTGGCTGAGCGCTGGGGCAAAACCGCCGTGCGTTGCGCCGCGACGCCGGGGTTCATTGTTAATCGCGTTGCGCGTCCCTATTACGCCGAAGCGTGGCGTGCGCTGGAAGAACATGTTGCCCCGCCAGAGGCAATCGATAGCGCGCTGCGTGAGGCAGGGGGGTTCCCGATGGGGCCGCTGGAGTTAACGGACCTCATTGGTCAGGACGTGAATTTCGCGGTGACCTGCTCGGTATTTAACGCTTTCTGGCAGGAGCGGCGCTTTTTGCCATCACAGGTGCAACAGGAGCTGGTATTGGGTAAGCGTCTGGGGCAGAAGAGCGGGTGCGGTGTGTATGCCTGGCCGCGCGCGAGCGCAACGCCAGCGTTTATGCCGCCCGTACCCGCAGCAGGTGCCGCCCACAGCGTAACGCGTACAGGTGAAAGCGAGTGGCTGAATGCGCTGGCCTGTAATGTCTCCGGGCGTGACATTGTCACTAATGAGGTGTTGCTGGAACTTGACGACGTGGTCCTGGCTGCGACCTGTGGTGAGAGCGCAGGCACGATGGCGCAGCGTCTGAAGCGACCGGTGGTGCTGTTGGATCTCGCGCTGGATTACGCGCGTGCGCCATTGCTGGTTATCAGTGCCGCTGCCTGTAACCGGCCAGAACAGACGGCAAAGGCGGTGCACTGGCTTCAGCAGCAGGATAAGCAGGTGCTGATGATTGCCGATTATCCGGGGTTACTGGTCTGGCGCACGGTAGCCATGCTGGTGAACGAGGCGCTGGATGCTGAGCAAAAACACCTTGCCAGCGCGCAGGATATCGATACCGCCATGCGCCTTGGCGTCAATTATCCGCGCGGGCCGCTGGCCTGGGGGCAACATCTCGGCTGGTGTAACGTGCTGCGGGTGCTGGAAAACCTGCAACAGCATTATGGTGAGGAGCGTTATCGCCCCAGTTCACGACTGCGCCAGCGTGCGCTTGAGGAGAGCCATGATGAGTAACGACGCCTGGCGAAACGCCCGAGAGATGTACGCCCGCGATAACTGCGCGCAGGCGCTTGGCATTGACATTATTGATATGGACGACGGCACGGCAGTACTGGCCATGACGGTCACACCCGCCATGCTCAACGGCCATCAGACCTGCCACGGTGGGCAGCTTTTCTCACTGGCCGATACCGCTTTTGCCTACGCCTGTAACAGCCAGGGACTGCCTGCGGTGGCAGCGGGGTGTTCGATTGATTTCTTTCGCCCGGCGCTGGCGGGCGACACGCTGACGGCAACGGCGAACGTGCGCCATCAGGGGCGGCAAACCGGCGTTTATGACATCGAAATTATAAATCAGCAGGCAAAAGTGGTGGCGCTGTTTCGCGGTCGTGCCCACCGGTTACCGCCTCGCTAATAAAACCTAACCCTACACCTGCGAGTACCCGACAATGACAACAACAAACCGTCTGGAACCGATAGAAACCGCATCGCTTGACGAGCTTAAGGCTTTACAGACGCAACGCCTTAAGTGGACGTTAAATCACGCTTACAACAATGTGCCGATGTATCGCCGTAAGTTTGATGCCGCAGGCGTTCATCCTGATGATTTCAGGGAGCTGAACGACCTGCGATTGTTTCCGTGTACCACTAAACAGGATTTACGTGACAACTATCCGTTTGACACGTTTGCGGTGCCAATGGAGCAGGTGGTGCGTATTCACGCCTCGTCCGGTACTACCGGTCAGCCAACGGTCGTAGGGTATACCCAGAACGATATTGATACCTGGGCCAATATTGTGGCGCGCTCCCTGCGTGCCGCCGGCGCTACCGCGCGCGATAAAGTGCACGTCTCATACGGTTATGGGCTGTTTACCGGAGGGCTGGGTGCTCACTATGGGGCTGAGCGGTTAGGGGCAGCGGTTATTCCCATGTCGGGTGGACAAACCGAAAAACAGGCCCAGCTGATTCGTGAGTTCAAGCCAGACATCATCATGGTGACACCGTCATACTGCCTGAATCTGATTGAAGAGCTGGAGCGCCAGATGGGCGGTGACGCCAGCGACTGTTCGCTGCGCGCGGGCGTGTTTGGCGCAGAGCCGTGGACACTGGCCATGCGTAACGAAATTGAACGTCGCCTGGGTATCACAGCGCTTGATATTTACGGCCTGTCTGAAGTGATGGGACCCGGCGTGGCGATGGAGTGCCTGGACTCTGCCGGTGGCCCGACTATCTGGGAAGATCATTTTTACCCGGAGGTGGTTAACCCGCAGGACGGCGTACCACTTGCCGATGGCGAACAGGGTGAACTGTTGTTCACCACGCTGACTAAAGAGGCACTGCCGGTGATTCGCTACCGTACCCGCGATCTCACGCGCCTGCTGCCAGGCACGGCGCGCAGCATGCGCCGTATGGACCGCATCGCCGGGCGTTCTGACGATATGCTGATTATTCGTGGTGTGAACGTGTTCCCTTCCCAGCTGGAAGAAGAGATTGTCAAAGTGGTGCACCTGGCACCGCATTATCAGCTGGAAGTCCGGCGCAATGGGCATCTTGATATACTGGCAATCAAGGTTGAGCTTAAGCAAAGCAGCCTGTCGCTGAGCCAGCAGGAGCGTTGTCAGATTTGTAATAACCTGCGCCGACGCATTAAATCGATGGTCGGCATCAGTACCGAAATCTCCATTGTGAACTGTGGCTCGCTGCCGCGTTCGGAAGGTAAAGCGGTGCGCGTGTGCGATTTGCGCACGGCGGTGAATCTGTGAGTCAGTAAGGAAAAAAAGCGCCGCCGGGCAGGGCGGTGCGTGCAGAGAAACACGTCAGTTGATGTTTGCCCGGCGAATGCCGGGCTTTTTTAACGCTGCTGTTGCACTGGGCTGCTGCCTGATTCACGGTCATTGTGAAATGGGTTGCCGTTAGCGTGGGCGTTTTGATTCTGGTGACTCAGGTTACTGGTGTTGCCACTTGCGGGACGCTGTCTGTGCAGATTGTTACCGTTGCTGCCATCGGGACGCTGGCTGTGCAGGTTATTCTCTTTGCTGCCATCGGGGCGCTGGCTATGCATACCGTTACCGTGATGATTACCGGATGGTCGAGCGTTTACGTGGGTGCCATTGTTAGCGCCGGGATGCTGCCCGTTCATAGTATTGCCGCCGTGGTTACCAGGATGTTGCGCGCTGTTGTGGTCTTGGTTGCCTGCACTCTGGTGTCCCTTTTGAGACTGATGTTGCCGCGGTTTTTTCTCCATCTGCCCGGAAGCGGTTTTCGCCATCACAGTGCCGTTTGCCAGCAGAGCTGTTACGGCCAGGGCAATCAGGGAAACACGTTTCATATATCCATTCCTTTTATGTGAGTAACTCGCGAACTGTAGATCAGACGCCGTGCCACGAAAGCAGTTTCATCTGTCCTGATGAATAGGGCGCACTGTTCAACAAAATGACGTCATCAGAAGCTAAATTTGCGCCAGGAAAATGAAGAAGTTATGAAGATATTGTGTGAAAAGTAAGGTGTACTGCGGGAAATGTGCGCTAAGACGTATCGGGTGACGGTCAATTATGTAATGGTGAGGTTTGTTAACACAAATGAAACAATCCGGGAGTGTGCCATGTTAACTATCAGCCCATTGCCGGCAGTACAGGCTGCCGCTTGTCCTATGCTCAATACCTGTGATTCACCTGAGCAGCACATCGCCCATGAAGTGTTGCTGCTTGCCATCATGAAGGAGTTGGCGGCGTTGCCGAACGGAGAACAGCGTCTGGTGAACATTGAGCAATTTTGTATAAGCACGCTTGAAGGCAATGTACAGCGTGAGCCGTTGCGTGTGGTTAGCGCGTTGATTAGCGCTGCGAAACAGTCTGAATAATCGCGTACTTCCTTGCGGGTGGGTCGTACCTTTGCCACGCTTAACAGACCATGCTTGTTAACGAGGAACGGTTATGAATAAAACGTGGATTTATGCCTGTCTGTTGCTGAGCTTGCCTGCACTGGCTGAAGATAAAGGCGGTTTTAAAGCCGACACCGCGCCGCCACCGCCTCAGGAACAGGACAGCGGCTATCGCGGAGCAAGGGATGCTCGCATCATGACGGTTGAACAAGCCAAAACGATGCACAACGGCGCATCCCTGTCGCTCAAAGGCAATCTGATAAAGCAAACCGGTCATGACAGCTATCAGTTTCGTGACAAAAGCGGCACGATTGATGTCATTATCCCACCTGCGGTTTTTGACGGACGTGAAGTCAACCCGGACAATCTGCTCTACATCAGCGGCAGTTGGGATAAAAACCACAAACCGCCGGTGATGACCGTTGATAATATAATTAAATAGCGGCAAAAAAGACCCCGCCATCAGGCGGGGCAGTAATATTCACAACACTCGAAGACACGCCCGTCGGGCGGGCGCTGTAAAACGTTAGTTGACCCACCGTTATCCTGCCATTCTCCAGGTCGCGTTTTTTCTGTCTACTGCAAGATTCGTGATTCAGATCGCGTTACATGCTGTATCCGTAACATGATGATTTCATGCAATCTCTTTATGCTATGATTCATTATATTTTTTAATTTCCTCAGGAATGTATCGCATGAGTAAGGTGGAGCAGTTTATCCGCCAGGCGGTAAATGCTGTCCCGGTAAGCGGCACGTCGTTAATTATTTCGCTGTATGGTGATGCACTTTTGCACCGCGGAGGTGAAGTCTGGCTGGGCAGCCTGGCATCAATGCTCGAAGGATTGGGTTTTGGCGAGCGTTTTGTGCGTACTGCTCTGTTCAGGCTTAACAAAGAAGGTTGGCTTGAGGTCTCGCGCGTGGGCAGGCGCAGCTATTACCGTCTCACTGAGTCTGGCCTACGCCAGGCGCGACGCGCAGAGAGCAAAATTTATCGGGAAGGGCAGCCAGCCTGGGATGGGAAGTGGTTACTGCTGTTGTCCGAAGGTCTTGAGAAAAACACGCTTGCGCAGGTAAAAAAAGAACTGATGTGGCAGGGCTTTGGCGCACTGGCTCCCAGTTTGATGGCATCACCATCACAGCGCCTGACAGAAGTGCAAAGCCTGCTGCACGATTATGGCGTGGCAGAAAACGTGATTTGTTTTGAAGCCAGCGCGCCGTTACAGCTGTCACGCACTGCACTGCGCGCACGGGTAGAGAGCTGCTGGCAGCTTAACGATAAAAACGCGCGCTATGAAGAGTTCATCACCTCATTCCGTCCGTTATTACCGCTGTTACGTGATGCAGGCGAAGCGTTAACACCTGAGCACTGTTTTCAGATTCAACTGTTGTTGATTCATTTCTACCGGCGCGTGGTACTGAAAGATCCTCTGTTGCCGGATGAGTTGCTGCCGCCGCACTGGCTGGGGCAAAGCGCACGTCAGTTGTGCATTAACATTTACCAGCGTGTCGCGCCAGGCGCGCAGGCCTTTGTCAGCGAAAAAAGCGAAACCTCTGTCGGGGAATTACCTGCGCCAGGCGGTGGATATTATCAACGTTTTGGCGGCCTGGTGTTGCCATCGTAAGGAGCGTTTATGCCGGTTTACCAGATTGACGGCCTCACGCCAGTGGTGCCACAGGACAGCTTTGTTCACCCAACCGCAGTACTCATTGGGGATGTGATTATCGGGCATCGGGTATGGATTGGCCCTAATGCCAGCCTGCGCGGGGATTTTGGCCGCATTATTGTCAAAGATGGCGCCAATATTCAGGATAACTGCGTGATGCACGGTTTTCCTGAGAACGATACGGTGGTGGAAGAAGACGGCCATATTGGCCACGGTGCAATTTTGCACGGTTGCCATATTGCCAGAAATGCGCTGGTGGGGATGAATGCCGTCGTGATGGATGGCGCCTGTATTGGCGAGAACTGTATTATTGGTGCGGCGTCGTTTGTGAAAGCGCAGGCGACGTTTGAGCGTAATACCCTGGTTATTGGTAGCCCGGCAAAAGCGGTGCGCCCGCTGCGTGACGAGGAGATAGACTGGAAGCGACAGGGAACGGCGGAATATCAGGCGCTGGTGCTACGTTGCCAGCAAACCATGCACCAGGTGGAGCCGTTGCGCGAGCCAGAAGCGGACCGCCCGACGCTCGTTTTTGAAAACGGCTTGCTGACAAAGAAAAATTTTTAAAAAAACACCGGTGGAATGTATTCAGGTTATTTATATATTAAGCCCGGTGAAATCCATTAAATTTATACGGCGAGGCCGCATTATTATTAATATTGCGGCCTCGTTTTTTTTATGTATTAATGGCAAGGTCTTAAGTTAAGGACAGATGAATCTCAGGACAGAGAATAATGACACTTTACGACATAAAACCCCGTTTTCAGGCCTGCCTGCGTCCATTGTTGGGGTGGTTGCACAGACGCAACGTTAGCGCAAATCAAATTACTCTCGCGGCATTATTTCTTTCTCTTGTCACTGGCTTGTGTCTTGCCTGTTTCTCTGAGCCGCACGTTTTTATTTTACTGCCGTTTATTCTGTTTATCCGCATGGCGCTGAACGCGCTTGACGGCATGATGGCGCGTGAATATCAGCAGCAATCTCGTCTGGGCGCTCTGCTTAATGAACTGGGTGACGTTATTTCTGATGCGGCACTCTATTTGCCGCTGGCATTGTTGCCAGGTAGCAACGGGGTACTGGTGGTGTTGATGGTACTGGCCGCGACACTGACGGAGTTTTGTGGTGTGCTGGCGCAAACCCTGGGGCAACGGCGTGGTTACGCAGGACCGCTGGGCAAAAGCGACCGTGCGCTGGTCGTGGGAGTCTGCGGGCTACTGGTGGCACTGTGGCCTGCGCTGTGCAGCTGGCTGAACGTGGTCTGGCTGGCGATGCTGGCGCTACTGGTACTGACGGTAATTAACCGCTGTCGCCAGGCGCTGAAAGCGGGGGAGCAATAAGCATGTCATTACTGCATACGTCACTGGCGGTCATTTACGCCATTCTCGCCGTGGCCACGCTTATCAACGGCCTGCTTGTTATTTTTGTCAAAGGCCGTGACTGGCGCGAGTTAACGCTACGTATTCGTTCCTGGTGGGTGATTATCACCGTCTTCGCTCTGGCAATGATAAGCCCGCTATGGCTGGGGCTGACTATTTTCGGTTTCATTAGTTTTCTTGCGCTTAAAGAGTACCTCACGCTTATCCCTACGCGGTTTTCCGATCATATGCCGCTGCTGTGGATGTTCATCGCCATCCCGCTTAACTACCTGTGGATTGGCATAGACTGGTACAACATGTTCATCATCTTCATCCCCGTCTACGCCTTTTTGTTTTTACCGGTGCGTATGGTGCTGTCGGGTGACACGCAGGGATTTTTGCGCTCGGCGGCACAGTTGCACTGGGGACTGATGACAACGGTATTCGCACTAAGCCACGTTGCCTGCCTGTTGGCGCTGACGCGCAGTGACCCAACGCACGGCGGTGCACTGCTGGTTATTTTCCTGGTTGGGCTTACTGAGTTCAACGATGTGGCGCAGTACCTGTGGGGTAAATCACTGGGGCGGATTCGCGTCACACCTAAGGTCAGTCCTAATAAAACCCTGGCCGGGCTGTTAGGTGGTGTGCTGAGTACGGTGGCTGCGGCAGTGGTGCTGGGACCCATAATGACGCCCATGTCGATGGGAATGTCAGCGCTGGCAGGGCTGCTTATTGGGTTAAGCGGATTTTGCGGCGATATTGTTATGTCAGCCGTTAAGCGTGATATCGGTGTCAAAGACAGCGGCTCCATGCTGCCGGGGCACGGCGGTATCCTTGACCGCATCGACTCGCTGATTTTTACCGCGCCGCTGTTTTTCCATTTTGTCTGGTATTTCTACTTCTGATGAACATGATGAATCGTTTTGCGCACCGACTGTTCAGTCTGTGTATTGTCTGGCCAGTGTTACGTATCTGGCTGGGGCTGCGCGTTCACAGCCGCGAGCGCCTGCCGCAACAGGGACCGGCCATTATCGTGGCGAATCACAATAGCCATCTGGATATTTTTACCCTGTTATCACTGTTCCCCCTGCGTAAACACGCCATGATTCGCCCGGTTGCTGCGGCCGATTATTTCCTGCGCAACCGCCTGCTTGCCTGGTTTACGCAAAATATACTCAACATTATTCCGGTTGTGCGTGGGGGCGATAATAACGGCGATCCCCTGGCCGCCTGTGCTGATGCACTGCGCCAGAACCAGATCCTGATTCTGTTCCCGGAAGGCACGCGCGGCGAGCCTGAAAAAATTTCCGGTTTTAAATCCGGTCTGTGGTATCTGGCCCAGTCATTCCCGCAGACGCCAATTGTGCCTGTGTACCTGAAAGGACTGGGGCGCTCAATGGGCAAGGGACGTCATATTCCTCTGCCGTTATTTATTGATATTCATATTGACGAGCCATGCTATTGGCTGGACGACAAACAGCAATTTAAGGATGCGCTACAAGCGCGTTTTACTGCGCTACAGCAGCAGACACAAGGACAGCATCATGGATAATCAGCAACGTACTCCTGACGAATTTATTTTTAGCACAAGCGATGGGCAGGCCCTGTTTTATCGCCACTGGCCCGCGCTGAATGCCAACAGCA
Source organism: uncultured Enterobacteriaceae bacterium (assembly GCA_966185765.1). GTDB lineage: Bacteria > Pseudomonadota > Gammaproteobacteria > Enterobacterales > Enterobacteriaceae > CBIFVZ01. The sequence continues at coordinate 123,720 of CBIFVZ010000001.1, forward strand.
GTGCGCGTAAAGTCATCGTTTTATTTCACCGTGGACATGAACATTCCGGGCGGTTACAGCACATCGTTGATGAGCTGGGTATGGATGACGCCGATTTTTACGCCTGGGATGCGCGCGGACACGGCAAAACGCAAGGCGAGCGAGGCTATAGCCCGAGTCTTGGGCGCTCGGTTCGTGATGTTGAAGAATTTATGCGTCACGTGGAGCAACACAGCGGTGTGGCAATGCGTGACATTATCGTTGTGGGTCAGAGCGTCGGTGCCGTGCTGGTAGCGACATGGGTACACGATTATGCCCCACCGATTCGTGGAATGGTGCTCGCCTCTCCAGCCTTTAAAGTCAAACTTTACGTGCCGTTTGCCCGTACCGGACTGAAGCTCATGCAGCGCCTGCGTGGGCTGTTTTACGTCAACTCTTACGTTAAGGGCAAATTCCTCACTCACGATCCGGCGCGCGTGGCGTCATTTGACAGCGATCCGCTGGTTACGCGCCCGATTGCAGTCAATATCCTGCTTGAACTGTATAAAACGGCTGAGCGCGTGGTGAGTGATGCCGCTGCCATTACCACACCGACACAACTGCTGATTTCAGGCGATGATTACGTGGTACACCGCAAACCGCAGCTGGACTTCTACCAAAAGCTGCGCAGTCGCGTCAAAGAGCTGCATATTCTGCCGGGCTTTTATCACGATACGCTGGGCGAACTCAATCGCGAGGCCGCGTTCAGGCCTGTGCGTGAGTTTATCGACACGCTCTATGCTACGCCTCCTCAGCAGTTTGACTATGCCCAGGAGTCGCGCTGGAGTCCCAGTGCGGATGTCTGGCGTAGTCTGCAGGCACCGCCTGCACGCTATAGCGCGCAAGGGCTGTGGTATGCGGGATTGCGAGCAGGTATGAAGACGCTGGGTATACAGTCCGAAGGGGTGCGTCTGGGCATGAAAACCGGTTTTGACTCTGGCAGTACGCTGGATTACGTCTATCGTAATCAGCCTCAGGGCAAAACCGCGCTCGGTCGTATGATTGATAAGGGTTACCTTGATAGCGTTGGCTGGAAAGGCATACGCCAGCGTAAGGTTCATCTCGAAACGTTGATTCGCGAGGCCATTGCCCGCCTTAGTGCACAGGCGAAACCCGTGCGTATTGTCGATGTTGCGGCAGGACATGGTCGTTATGTGCTGGACGCTCTGGCACAGGAGCAGGGTGTTGAGTCTATTTTACTGCGTGACTACAGCGAACTGAATGTACAAAAAGGTCAGGCGTTGATTGCCGAACGAGGTATGTCAGAGGTCGCGCGTTTTGAGCGTGGTGATGCGTTTAATACCGCAGAGCTGGCGGCGCTGTCGCCAAAACCGACGCTCGGCATTGTGTCGGGTTTGTATGAGTTGTTCCCGGATAACGCGCAGGTTCGTGCCTCGCTTGCGGGTCTGGCACAGGCCATTGAGCCAGGCGGGGTACTCCTGTATACCGGTCAGCCGTGGCATCCTCAACTCAAAACCATCGCCTGGTCGCTGACCAGCCATCGGGACAATCAGCCCTGGATCATGCGAGTGCGTAGCCAGGGGGAAATGGATGCGTTGGTGCATGAGGCCGGTTTTGACAAATGCGAACAGCTTATCGATGAGTGGGGCATTTTCACTGTTTCAATGGCTGTGCGTCGGGCATGAGAATACCCCCTGAGCAGCGCCGCATTTACCGGCGGGCCTTTGTCTGGCTGTTATTTCTGGCACCGTTCTTTTTTATTACCTATGGCCAGGTAAACAGCTGGACGGCAACCCGCGAAGGGGTTGAGAGCCTGGCGTTTAGCTGGGAGCGGCATATTCCGTTCATTCCCTGGACGATTGTGCCGTACTGGAGCCTTGATTTGCTGTATGGCATATCGCTGTTTGTTTGCACCAGCGTTCATGAGCAAACCCGGCTTGCGTTGCGTCTTATTGCAGCGTCAGTGGTGGCCTGTGTCGGTTTTCTCCTGTTCCCGCTGCGGTTTTCTTTCACCCGTCCGCAACTGGAGCCGGGGCTGGCTTCGCAGTTGTTTGAGCAGCTTGAACAGTTTGACCTGCCTTACAACCAGGCGCCGTCGCTGCACATTATGCTCAGTTGGCTGTTGTGGCTGCATTTTCGCCGCCACCTCTCCCCGACCGGGCGTGTATTGTCGGGACTGTGGTTTGGGCTTATTGCGTTATCCGTGCTAACAACCTGGCAGCACCATGTCATTGATGTTATTAGCGGATTCGCCGCAGGCGTGCTGGTGAGTTACCTCATTTCTTATCATGGTCACTGGCGTCTGTCGGTTCCTGACAGGCGTCGCATTACGCTTGGGCTACGTTATCTTGCGCTTGCTGCGCTGCTGGCGGTGTCCGGGCATGTCACCAGCCCGCTGTTGTGGTGGCCTGGTGCAGGTGCATTGTGCATTGCGCTCGGCTATCTGTGCCTCGGGGCTGATGTTTTCAAGAAAAATGCGCGTGGTGCGCAGTCGTTGTCCGCTCGGCTACTGCTGTGGCCGTGCCGTGCAGTGGCTCAAGTTTCAGCGTACCTGTGGGGGCGACGTCTGCCACCGGTATCAACAGTGGTACAAGGGCTTACTATCAGCGGATGGCCGCGTTGGGCGCTGGCGGAAACAGCCGTGCTGGATCTGTGCGCTGAGTTGCCACGTTCTCACTATACGCTGAGTAAAGAGTATGTGTGTGTGCCGCTACTTGATTTGGTGACGCCGGATATTCAGGCATTACAACAGGCGGTGGAGGCGCTGGAAAAACTGACCCAACGGCACTCTGCCGTGCGGGTGCACTGTGCGCTCGGGCTTTCACGTAGCGCGCTGGTCAGTGCGGCATGGTTGTTAAAGCAGGGTAAGGCATCAACGCCTGGTGCAGCGTTAAGTACGGTGCGTGACTGTCGAGCCAGGGTCGTGATTCGTTCAGAAGATGAGGACTTACTGGAGCTATGGTTTCAACACAATCCAGCCGCCTGACGCAGCCTGAAGCGTGTGCGGCACTGGTCACGTCGCTTGAAAGCTGGCGCTATTTTGCGTTAATGCTGTTTCCTCCCTTGTATTGGGTGTTGGTTAATGCGCAGGGTCTCACGCAGATGATACTGTTGGTGTTAATAGCGCTGGCCAGTGTGCTGGTGTGGCGGTTATGGCTGGATGCGCGACTGCTGGGCCAGATTGACTGGCGCAAGGCAGACGCCGGGCAGGCGATGGGTGAAGCACTGGCGGTTATCTGGCAGCGGCCTGTGTTGCGAACGATGGCGTTTGAGGTCCGCTGTCAGGGGGCATCGCGCCTGTTGCGCCAGGCAGGTTACACCATCGTGCTGGTCTGGATTGCCTGGTTGAGTGTTATGCTGTTAGCCTGGATGGACGTTTTCCCGTAATTGCACCCAAATAAGAAAATATGTTTTATCAGCAGTGTAAATAATCAGGTGCTGAAAATAATAAATATTAACGAAGTGAGTATGAGCGCATAAAAATTTTCTAATAAGATTGCTTTATCACTATTATTAGCACTGCCCGCAATTCCTTCTGTATCTTATTATTTTATAATCCAGTTTGTGCGCTTTCTGATTTTTCGTTTGATCATGCCAGGTGGGTCAGATAGCGTTTATGGCTGATGGGATTTTATTTTTGTCGTAACTTTATTGTTTCTTTCATTTTTTTATTAGGTGTACTTGTAAGTAAGAAGTACGATTGCCTGATAATAGCCGTAGTGCATCGCCTTTTATTTTCCTCGCAAACATCGAAATCAAATAAGCAGTGCCATTATTACCTCAAAGATAGCGAAAGGGAAGACGGCTTGCACGACGGTTATCAGATAACGTCTGTGTAACAAAGAAAAAGGGATGACCGTCGTCATCCCTGAGACGGATGCCTTACCTCATCGTGTCTCAGACAGGGTGAATGACACCCAATAAAAAATAAGGAAAATCAATTCATTGATTTTCGCCTGCTAACCACAAAGAAGGAAAAACCACGTTTTTTCCTTCTTTGTCAGCAATCTGAGGGATGACCGTCGTCGTCATCCCTTTTGACATCAGGCCGCGACGATGGCGTCGAGAGCGGCTTTAGCATCGCTCTGGGCCTTGCCAGCGACTTCAGGTCCCATCGCCACGCCCTCTGCGAAGACAAAGTTCACATCAGTAATGCCGATGAAGCCCAGGAACAGTTTCACATACGGCGTCAGCAGGTCGCTCGGGCCGTCTTTGTGAATGCCGCCGCGGCTGGAAACAACCACCACACGTTTACCGGTCACCAGACCTTCCGGACCGTTTTCAGTGTAACGGAAAGTCACACCAGCACGTGCTACCAGGTCAAAATAGTTTTTCAGCTGCGTCGGGATGTTGAAGTTATACATTGGTGCGTTAATCACGATAACGTCATGCGCTTTAAGCTCGGCAATCAGCGCATCAGACAGGGCCAGGGCTTCCTGTTGGCGCGGCGTCAGCGGTGCGTCGGAAGGGCGCAGCGCCCCCACCAGTTCGCCATCTAATACCGGAACAGGGTTAGCCGCGAGATCGCGAACCGTAATTTCGTCAGAGCTGTGCTTTTCACGCCATTGTTCAATAAAATAGTCAGAAAGCTGATTGGACTGAGAGTAGCCAGCCAGGATGCTGGATTTAAGAACCAGTACTTTGCTCATTGCGGATTCCTTATTCGGTTAAGCAAGTGAATGTTGGTTGCATAAGCTGATGCTATTGGCAAATCGGCTACAGGGAAAGCGCAATATATCGAAGTCGCTGTTCGAATTTATTGAACAAGGCGCAGGTAACCACGTTGTGGTAAGCTACAACAAATGATGTCAATTCGGTTTATCCGGCAGTGTGATTGCCTTACAAAACAACCTCATGGAAAATAACACTCCCTCTTTCGCAAGCCTTATGCAGCGCCTTGATGCGCTCATGCTGAGCGATAAAACGCGCTTCACTCGCCGTCTGCACGGCGCAAAAAAGGTAAAAAACGCCGCTGCTCGTCAGGCAATCTTTGTTGAACTGGCGCAGGCCATTGACGCAGCCGAAGAGAAAGTTCGATTGCGCGAAGCCTCGCGTCCGGCCATTACCTACCCGGAAAACCTACCGGTCAGCCAGAAGAAGCAAATGATTCTGGAAGCGGTAAGGAATAACCAGGTGACAATTGTTGCGGGTGAAACAGGCTCCGGCAAAACCACACAGCTGCCGAAAATCTGCATGGAGTTGGGGCGGGGTGTCAAAGGACTGATTGGTCATACTCAGCCGCGTCGCCTTGCAGCTCGTACGGTGGCGAACCGTATTGCTGAAGAACTGCAAACAGAACCCGGCGGCTGTGTGGGTTACAAAGTGCGTTTTAACGACCATGTTAGTGACAACACCGTGGTTAAGTTGATGACTGACGGTATTCTGCTCGCTGAAATTCAGCAGGACAGACTGCTGATGCAATACGACACCATCATCATAGACGAAGCGCATGAGCGCAGCCTTAATATCGATTTCCTGCTCGGTTACCTTAAAGAACTGCTGCCGCGTCGCCCGGACCTGAAAGTGATTATTACCTCTGCGACTATCGACCCGCAGCGCTTCTCTCGTCACTTTAATCATGCGCCGGTCATCGAGGTGTCAGGCCGCACTTATCCGGTAGAAGTGCGCTATCGCCCGGTCGTGGAGGACGCAGATGACAGTGAACGCGACCAGCTTCAGGCTATTTTTGACGCGGTAGATGAACTCAAGCGTGAAGGCCCGGGGGATATCCTCATCTTCATGAGCGGCGAGCGCGAAATCCGCGACACCGCAGATGGGCTGATGAAGCTTGACCTGCCGCACACCGAAGTGTTGCCGCTGTATGCGCGTCTCTCAAATAGCGAGCAAAACCGCGTATTTCAGTCCCACAGCGGGCGGCGCATTGTGCTGGCGACTAACGTGGCAGAAACCTCGCTTACCGTACCGGGCATTAAATATGTGATTGACCCCGGCACCGCGCGCATCAGCCGCTACAGCTTTCGCACTAAGGTCCAGCGTTTGCCGATAGAGCCGATTTCTCAGGCGTCGGCCAATCAGCGTAAAGGGCGCTGCGGTCGCGTGTCGGAAGGCATTTGTATCCGTCTTTATTCTGAAGATGATTTTCTGTCTCGCCCGGCATTTACCGACCCGGAAATACTGCGCACCAACCTGGCATCCGTTATTTTGCAGATGACGGCGCTGGGGCTTGGCGATATCAGCGCCTTCCCGTTTGTGGAGGCTCCAGACCAGCGCAACATCCAGGACGGAGTGCGCCTGCTTGAAGAACTGGGAGCTATCCGTCAGGCCGATGAGCGAGAAGGCTATCGCCTGACCGAGCAGGGGCGCAGCCTGTCGCGCCTGCCGGTTGACCCGAGACTGGCGCGTATGGTTCTGCAGGCGCAGTCCCACGGCTGCGTGCGTGAAGTCATGATTATTGCCGCAGCGCTGTCTATTCAGGATCCGCGCGAGCGCCCGCAGGACAAACAGCAAGCGTCTGATGAAAAACATCGCCGTTTTCACGATAAAGATTCGGACTTCCTTGCCTGGGTTAATCTGTGGAACTACCTACAGGAGCAGCAAAAAGCGCTGTCCGGTAACCAGTTCCGCCGTCAGTGCCGTACCGAGTTTCTCAACTGGCTGCGGGTACGCGAATGGCAGGATATCTACACCCAGTTGCGCCAGGTCGTAAAAGAACTGGGCATTCCCGTTAACAGCGAGCCGGCGGACTACCGCGCCGTGCACTGCGCACTGCTTACCGGCCTGTTGTCGCATATCGGCATGAAAGATGCCGATAAGCAGGAATATACCGGCGCCCGTAACGCGCGTTTCTCTATTTTTCCCGGCTCTGGTTTATTCAAAAAACCACCCAAATGGACAATGGTCGCTGAACTGGTTGAAACCAGTCGTTTGTGGGGCCGCATTGCCGCACGCATTGAGCCAGAGTGGATTGAACCGCTGGCGCAGCATTTGATTAAGCGTTCCTGGAGCGAACCACACTGGGAGCGCGGGCAGGGTGCGGTCATCGCCAGTGAGAAGGTGACGCTCTACGGGCTGCCGATTGTGGCGGCACGCAAGGTGAATTACAGCCACATCGACCCGGCATTGTGCCGTGAGCTGTTTATTCGCCACGCGCTGGTTGAGGGCGACTGGCAAACCCGCCATGCGTTCTTTAAAGACAACCAGAAATTACGTGCGGAAGTGGAAGAACTGGAACACCGCTCGCGTCGTCGTGACATCCTGGTTGACGATGAATCGCTGTTTGAGTTTTATGACCAGCGTATAGCGCATGACGTTGTTTCTGCGCGCCATTTCGACAGCTGGTGGAAGAAGGCCAGTCGCGAAACGCCAGACCTGCTCAACTTTGAAAAGAGCATGTTGATTAAAGAAGGTGCGCAGAAGGTCAGTCGACTGGATTACCCCAACTTCTGGCACCAGGGCAACCTGAAGCTGCGCCTGAGTTATCAGTTTGAACCCGGCACCGACGCCGACGGCGTGACGTTGCACATTCCGCTTCCTCTGCTCAACCAGGTGGAAGACAGCGGCTTTGAGTGGCAGGTGCCTGGCATGCGCCGCGAGTTAATTATCGCGCTGATTAAATCGCTGCCTAAACCTGTGCGCCGTAACTTTGTGCCTGCGCCAAACTACGCTGAGGCATTTTTAGGGCGCGCCACGCCGCTGGAGCTGCCGCTGCTTGAAAGCCTTGAGCGTGAGTTGCGTCGAATGACGGGCGTAAGCGTCGATCGTGATGCCTGGCAATGGGATGCGGTGCCCGATCACCTGAAAATGACATTTCGGGTGGTGGATGAGCGCAATAAACCGCTGCGCGAGGGTAAGAACCTTGAGGCACTTAAAGGCGGGCTGAAAGATAAAGTCCAGGAGACGTTGTCTGCGGTGGCAGATGATGGCATTGAACAGAGCGGCCTGCATATCTGGAGCTTTGGCGCCTTGCCGGAAAGTTATGAGCAAAAGCGCGGTGGTTACAAGGTGAAGGCGTGGCCTGCGCTGGTGGACGAAAAAGACAGCGTGGCTATTAAGCTTTTTGATAACCCCCAGGAGCAACAGCATGCCATGTGGCGGGGGCTGCGCCGCCTGCTGTTACTTAATATTCCGTCGCCGATTAAGTATCTGCATGAGAAATTGCCCAATAAAGCCAAACTGGGGTTGTACTTTAACCCGTATGGCAAGGTGCTGGATCTGATTGATGACTGCATCTCTTGCGCCGTAGACAAGCTTATCAGTGAATCCGGCGGTGCAGTGCGTGATGAGGCGGGTTTTGCCCGTCTGCATGAGAAAGTGCGCGCCGAACTCAATGATACGGTCGTGGATATTGCTAAGCAGGTTGAGCGTATTCTGAGTACGGTATTTAGCATCAACAAGCGTCTGAAAGGACGCGTGGATATGACGATGGCGCTGGGGCTGGCAGATGTAAAAACGCAGATGGCGGGGCTGGTCTACCGGGGCTTTGTTACTGGCAACGGCTGGCAGCGCCTGGCAGATACCCAGCGTTATTTGCAGGCCATTGAAAAGCGGCTGGAGAAAATGGCCGTTGATCCTCACCGTGACCGTGCGCAGATGCTCAAAGTAGAGCAGGTACAGCAGGCATGGCGTCAGTGGCTGAACAAACTGCCGCAAGCGCGTCAGGATGATGATGAGGTTCAGGCTGTACGCTGGATGATAGAAGAGTTGCGGGTAAGTTACTTCGCCCAGCAGCTTGGAACGCCGTATCCCATTTCCGACAAGCGTGTGCTGCAGGCAATGGAGCAAATTAGCAGCTAACACACGTGGAAAAGGGAAGCAGGCATGAAGGTGATACATCGGATACTGGCAGGTATGGTAGGTCTGGCAGAGCCTGCATTTGCCGCTGCGTGCGCTGACCTGCAGGCGACAACCCGCAATGTATTTATTCTCAGCAACGCGCCCCCACCGCAAGGGCGCGTTGCTGCGTTTGTGGTGTTAGAAAAAGGCACCGACAGCGACGGGTACAGCACTTTTCACTATCAGTTTGACCGCTGCGGCACGCTCAGTAGCGCCAGCTCAGTGTTTTATCGTGACTACGGCGCCACACAAATGCTGGTGCGCGGTGCAATAAAACTTCACCGCGATGGCTGGCAGGCGCAGGAGTCGATGGCCGTGACGGTGCAGGGCGCGCTGTTAACCCAGGGTACCAGCGATATTCGCTATGACACTGATGAACTGGGGCGCATAGTGCGCAGGCTCGAGCATGTTGACATTGACGGCAGTCCGGGAAAAAACCACACGACATACCATTTTGACAGTCAGCATCGCCTTATTCGCGCACACACAGCCAGCACCCATTCCTTTTTTGACGAAACGCGTGAGTTTACTTATGACAAAAGCGGCAGGCTGGTACGGGTAAGTAGCGCGAAAGGCACCTGGCAGTTAATGTGGCATGAAGACGGGCGCTGGCTTAGCAGTTCGCGCGAGGTTAACCATCCTTACAGCGTGCAGGAGACGGTGCGCGTGTGTGAACAATGGGATGAGCGCAATAATTGCCTGCGGGGGACGGTTTCTGAAACGGAGAAATATGCGCGGGAGTCGCTGCAAACCCGCTATGCGTTCACCCAGGCCTTTCAGTATGACTAAAGCAGGCTGCGCACGTGCGCAGCCTGTTTGCTATCAGGCGCGGTGTGACTGCGTGCGGATATCTTGTTCCTCTGGCATCGCCTGTCTGCGGATAGCAAAGAAAATGGCGACCAGGGAAATCAGTACCGTCACGCTCATATACCAGGCAACCGGCGTCCAGTCACCACCGGAGCTGGCAAGCAGTCCGGTTGCAATGAGCGGCGCGGTACCACCTGCGAGCGCGGCACCTATCTGATAGCCAAGCGTAATACCGGTATAGCGTACACTGGCATGGAAAATCTCAGAGCACAGCGTACCCAGTACCGCCGTTATCGGCGCCCACAGAACACCAAATGCGATGACTGTTGCCAGCATGATGCCCCATGTGGTGCCGGTATCCAGCAGGGTAAACCAGGGCACGATAAAGAGACCTATCAGCACCACGCCGGTCGCGTACATGCGCTTGCGGCCAACCTTGTCAGACAACAGCCCCATCAGCGGGATCATGAGCGTAGCCACCAGCGCGCCAAGCGTGACCGACTCCAGCGCCTGGGCGCGTTCATAGTTCAGGGTATTTGTGGCATAGCTTACGACAAACGTTGAGAAGATATAAAACGGTGCGGTTTCCACCACCTTTAGCCCAGCGGCAATCAGCACTTCGCGCCAGTGATACTTCAGCGTATCGCGCAATGGGGCCTTACTCTCCTGGCCGCTGCGCTTAACTTCTCTGAACTCTGGGGTTTCGTCGATATCGCGACGGATCCACAGTCCTAACAGCACCAGTACAGAGCTGAGCAGGAAGGGAATACGCCAACCCCAGGACAGAAACTGCTCCTCGCTAAAAAGCGTCATCATGGAGACCATGAATGTCGCCATCAGCATACCGATAGTCACGCCTGCCTGCGGGATACTGCCAAAAAAACCTTTACGATTTTTCGGGGCATATTCATAAGCCAGCAACAGCGCGCCCCCCCATTCCCCGCCAATGCCCAGCCCCTGAATGACGCGCATAAGGATAAGCAGCGCGGGCGCCCACAGGCCAATACTTTCATAAGATGGCAACAGGCCAATCATCACCGTTGCGCCGCCCATAAGAGAGAGGGTTAAAACCAGCGTCTTTTTACGCCCAATACGGTCGCCAATATGGGCAAATAGCATGCCGCCAACAGGGCGAATGAAAAAGGTCAGTGAAAAGGAGAGCCAGGAGAGCATCAGACCGATAACCGGATCAACCATTGGAAAGAAAATCTTGTTAAACACCAGCGCGGCGGCGGTGCCATAGAGAAAGTAGTCAAACCATTCAATCGCGCTGCCGGTCAGGCTGGCAATCAGGACTTTTTTATTCTTTCCCAGGATAGCGATACTCGACTCTTGCGTTGACATAAGGGATACCCTCGCCAGGTTGTTATGCTGCCGGGTAGAACTTTCTGGTCCCTCAGGTGCAACCCGGCACGGTTGTGGTTGTTATATTGTTAATCAATTTTTGTTTATATGTTATTGGCAATAAAAAGTACAAGCCGGGTACTGCTGAAGTAGCCGCTGCTCTGTGGTTATATCAGCTGTAAAATTAAGCATATCCTGTTGTTAGTTCTGGTTTTCATGCGTGAGCTAATGCAATATTCGGGTGCAACCTGTCTCTCGCTGCTTGTTTCTGGTTATTTCATGCGGGGAAAAAATTTGCGTCTGTGTCACACAAATTCACGTTTCCTTTCGGACACTTCCGCAGCGAGTTCGCCCAGGTAAGCGCTACCATGAGGGCTGGTTTTCAGCAGGAGTGATAATGATGATGAATTTTCCCAGGCTTTCAGGGGAGACACAGCAGGTGATTAACACTCTTGGACACTGGCTGGCGTGCAATGAGTTCAGCGCAGACACCCGCTTTAGCGCAGATGACGCCATCATCCTGGCGGGCAATGCCGTTATCCCAACGATTGATGCAGCATGCCGACTTGCTGCCACCAGCGAGATGCCGTTAGTGCTAAGTGGAGGGATTGGGCATTCCACTACCTTTCTCTATGCTGCCATTGCGCAGCACCCCACATACAACACGCTACCCACTACCGGCAGACCAGAGGCGGGCATTCTGGCGGATATTGCCCGACATTTCTGGAATGTGCCCGAGGCGCGCATTCATATAGAAAGCCGCTCCACTAACTGCGGTGAAAACGCGGCATTCAGCCGTGATTTGCTGGCGGCAAAAGGGCTGCATCCTCAGCGTATCGTTGTGGTGCAGGACCCGACCATGCAGCGCAGAACGCTTGCCACTTTTGCCCGTGTCTATCAGGACCAGTCAGTTGTACCCGCATGGGTGAGCTACCCGGGCGTGGTGCCAGTGGTGTATGCGGGCGAGCGTTCACTGCATTTCAGAGGGGGCGATAAGGGGCTGTGGCCTATGGAGCGCTACCTGTCTTTGCTTTTAGGAGAGATCCCACGCCTGCGCGATGATGAAAAGGGGTATGGCCCGACCGGAAAAAACTTCATTGTGCATGTCGATATCCCGCAGCACATCGAACAAGCCTGGCAGATCCTGCATGCTGATCCTTTGCTCACCGGAGCGCTACAGCAGCGCGCCATGTTGTAGTTCCTGCACAGGCCGTTTGCATAGATAGCTTTCCAAACGGTCGTTTCACCCGCGTTATTTTTGCTGCTTTTCCCCTTTGCTGGCCCGAATCAATCAGGGCTTTTATTTTTTAAAGATGTATGTACTATACCCCCCTATAGTATCTATCGAGGCTTAAAGCCATGCCGCACTCACCGGAAGACAAAAAACGAATACTGACTCGCGTACGGCGCATTCGCGGCCAGGTTGAGGCGCTGGAGCGTGCGTTAGAAGGCGATACCTCGTGCGCAGCTATACTGCAACAAATCGCTGCAGTGCGCGGCGCAGCGAACGGTTTGATGGGAGAGATGGTCGAAATCCATCTTCAGGATGAGCTGGTTACTGGTGACACTACGCCTGAGCTGCGGGCTGAACGGATGGCGGAAATCGGCACTCTGCTGCGCGCCTATCTGAAATAATGACTACCTACGGAAGAAGACAATATGAAATCACGTGCTGCTGTTGCATTCGGACCAGGCAAACCGCTGGAAATTGTTGAGATCGACGTCGCACCGCCGAAAAAAGGTGAAGTGCTGGTGAAAATCACCCATACCGGCGTGTGCCATACTGATGCCTTTACGCTTTCTGGTGACGATCCGGAAGGTGTATTCCCGGCGGTGTTAGGGCACGAAGGTGGCGGTGTTGTGGTCGAAGTAGGCGAGGGCGTCACCAGCCTTAAACCGGGCGACCACGTTATTCCGCTGTACACCGCCGAATGTGGTGAGTGCAAATTCTGCAAGTCCGGCAAAACGAACCTCTGCCAGGCCGTGCGCGCCACTCAGGGTAAAGGCCTGATGCCAGACGGTACCACGCGTTTTTCCTATAACGGCGAGCCGATTTATCACTACATGGGCACCAGCACCTTCAGCGAATACACCGTCGTGGCAGAAATCTCGCTTGCAAAGGTCAACCCGCAGGCACCGCTGGATAAAGTGTGTCTGCTGGGCTGCGGTGTGACCACCGGTATCGGCGCTGTCCATAACACCGCAAAGGTGAAGCCGGGTGACAACGTGGCAATCTTTGGTTTAGGCGGTATCGGTCTTGCGGTAATCCAGGGGGCGGTACAGGCAAAAGCCGGGCGCATTATCGCCATTGATACCAACCCGGAGAAGTTCGCGCTGGCGCGTGAAATGGGGGCGACTGACTGCATCAACCCGAAAGATTACGACAAGCCGATTCAGGACGTTATTGTTGAAATGACCGACGGCGGCGTGGAGTTTAGCTTCGAATGTATCGGCAACGTTGATGTGATGCGCAGTGCGCTCGAGTGTTGCCACAAAGGCTGGGGCGAGAGTGTTATCATCGGCGTGGCGGGCGCAGGCCAGGAAATCCGCACCCGTCCGTTTCAGCTGGTGACCGGGCGCGTATGGCGCGGTTCTGCGTTTGGTGGTGTTAAAGGCCGCTCCCAGCTGCCGGGCATGGTCGAAGACGCAATGGCAGGCAAAATTCGCCTCGATCCGTTTATTACCCATCGTCTGCCGCTCGAGCAGATTAACGACGCGTTTGATCTGATGCATGAAGGTAAATCCATCCGCACCGTGATTCACTTCGGTAAAGAATAAAACCCTGGCCGGTACAACGTGTACCGGCCTTCGTTTATTCACTGCCGTAGAGGCAGTTAAGAAGAAACAGAGCGATACAGAGCTATTGCTGAGATTGTTCACTGCCGTGCAGGCAGTTAAGAAGTGACAGACTCAGTAGGCCCCGTTAATCTTCTTGTTCACTGCCGTACAGGCAGCTTAGAAGTCCCGCTCTTGATTCAGCGCCGCGCGTGCCGGGTTCACTGCCGTACAGGCAGTTAAGAAGATTTGGCAACCATCTGGAAATAACTTCGTTAAGTTCACTGCCGTAGAGGCAGTTAAGAAGATCACACCACCTCGAACTTAATGCCAGCCGACGTTCACTGCTGTACAGGCAGTTAAGAAGTTATCTGTTTTGAGCTACTGTCGATAAACCTTGTCCACTCCCACACAGATGGTAGCTTTCCACTTCTGATAACCACTCTGTCAGTTACCCAACACTACTTTCATCCTCAAAACCCTACTCAAATCCCAACAACCCCTTCATTAATGGCAATAATTCGGCGATTGCATTCTTTCTGGTGCCAGCGTATAACGTTTCTCTTATCTGGATGTTTAGACGTCTGTACGTATGGAAGGCACTATGCAGCAACCTGATTCTGAAGGCCAGTTTCACCGCACCATGAAGACACGTCACCTGGTGATGCTGTCGCTGGGTGGCGTTATTGGCACTGGCCTGTTTTTTAACACCGGCTACATTATTTCCACCACCGGCGCGGCCGGCACGCTGCTTGCGTACCTGATAGGTGCGCTGGTGGTGTGGCTTGTGATGCAATGCCTGGGTGAGCTTGCCGTGGCCATGCCGGAAACCGGTGCGTTTCACGTGTACGCCGCTCGTTACCTCAGCCCGGCAACCGGCTATACCGTTGCCTGGTTGTACTGGCTCACCTGGACGGTGGCACTGGGTTCCAGTTTCACCGCCGCTGGGTTTTGTATGCAGTACTGGTTCCCGACCGTACCGGTCTGGGTCTGGTGTTTGATTTTCTGCGTCGCCATTTTCTTCCTGAATGTCATTTCATCGCGCTTTTTTGTGACCCGTCCTGAATAGCGTTGACACGTTCCTGACTTAAATCCGGAGAACGTGATGATGACTGAGTTCAAACGCACCCAACGCGATTATCCTCTATCCTTTAAAATAGCCGTCGTTGAGCAGGTCGAAAAAGGCGAGATGACCTATAAACAGGCCCAGCAGCGGTATGGCATTCAGGGGCGCTCCACCGTTCTTGTCTGGCTGCGTAAATATGGCCGGCTCGACTGGAGTCCCGGACTTCCTGACCGGATAAAGAGGAAACTGCCAGTGGCTCAGACGACTATCCCGCTTACACCCGAGCAAAGAATCAGAGAGCTTGAAAAACAGCTTGAGCTGGCAAACCAGAAAGCTGAGTTTTTTGAATCGGTTATCAATGTCCTGAAAAATGATTATGGGGTGAGCGTCGTAAAAAAGCGGCCCGGCAAGTCCTCGCGCAAAGTCCGGCCCCCAAAATAACCGTTACGCGCGCATGCCAGTTCCTGGGGCACAGCAGACAGGCATGGTATCAGGACAACACAAGGCGCAGAAAACGGCAGGAACAGCATGCTCAGGTTCTTGATTTTGTTGCCCATGTCAGGTGCCGTCAGCCGCGGATCGGCACGCGTAAACTGCACTATCTGCTGAACACTCAGACCGATAAAATGCTGAATATCGGACGAGACCGTCTGTTTAACCTGCTGGATGAATACCGGCTTCTGGTGCCAGTGAAACGGGCATATCACAAAACCACCAACAGCCGTCATCGCTTTTACCGGCATCCTAATCTGCTGAAACCCGGCCCGGAACAGATCACCGCTCTTGAGCCAGAGCAGGTCTGGGTCGCTGATATAACTTATCTTCCGCTGCGCAGCGGCACGGCTTATCTGAGTCTGGTCACTGATGCCTGCTCCAGAAAAATCGTGGGTTACCATGTTGGGGAAAATCTACGGACAGAAAACGTGGTAAAAGCGTTCAGACAGGCGCTGAGACGGAGAAAAACGACAGGTCCACTGGTACATCACTCTGACAGAGGACTGCAATACTGTTCGGTGCTTTATCAGTCAGTCCATGAGAGAAACGGGATAACCTGCTCAATGACCGATGGTTATGACTGCTACCAGAACGCACTGGCTGAGCGAATAAACGGGATCCTGAAAAGTGAGTTTTTACTGTCGCGTCCGGCGGACCTGGCCCAGGTACGGAAAATGGTAGAAGAATCCGTGGCAATTTATAACCATGAGCGGCCACACCTGGCCCTGAAATACAAAACGCCCGATGATGTTCATCAGGCGTTTTACAGACAGAAAACTGTCAACTTATATCAGGACTAGTCATTGCCGAAGGGGAGTTCTGGTTTTCGCTGGTAAAAGTCGTCACCATCGTTGCATTTATCCTGCTGGGCGGCGCGGCAATGTTCGGCTTTATTCCGCTTGCCGACGGTACGCCTGCACCGTTTTTCTCAACTCTCACAGCCAGCGGTTGGCTGCCACATGGCGTGATGCCGATTATCATGACAATGGTGGCGGTGAATTTTGCCTTCTCGGGCACCGAACTTATCGGTATTGCCGCAGGCGAAACGGAAAACCCCCGCCAGGTACTGCCGGTTGCCATTCGCACCACCATTGCGCGCCTGATTATTTTCTTTATTGGTACGGTGCTGGTACTGGCAGCGCTTATCCCGATGGAAGAGGCCGGGGTAGCAAAAAGCCCGTTTGTGTTGGTTTTTGAAAAAATCGGTATCCCTTATGCAGCAGATATCATCAACTTTGTGATTCTCACGGCCATCCTGTCGGCGGCGAACTCTGGTTTGTACGCCTCAGGGCGCATGCTGTGGTCGCTTGCAAACGAGCGCACGTTGCCACGCTGTTTTGCACGACTCACGCGTCGCGGCATTCCGCTTACGGCACTCTCAGTCAGCATGCTGGGCGGGGTGCTGGCGTTATTCTCAAGCGTCGTTGCGCCCGATACGGTCTTCGTCGCGCTGTCGGCTATCTCAGGGTTTGCGGTAGTCGCCGTGTGGCTGGCAATTTGCGCGTCTCATTTTATGTTCCGTCGCCATCATCTGCGTAGCGGTAACAGTGTGGATGCATTACATTATCGCGCGCCGTGGTATCCGCTCACGCCAGTGCTCGGTTTTGTGCTGTGTCTGGTGGCCTGTGTGGGGCTGGCGTTCGACCCTGAGCAGCGTATCGCGCTGTGGTGCGGCATACCCTTTGTGGCATTCTGCTACGGCGCGTATTTCATTACGCAGAAATTTTCTTCACGACAGCAACAGAAGGTGTCTAATGCCGCTGATTAATCCCCTTGCCGCCCTTCTCCAGCGCGACCGTTTCACGGTGCTTGATGGCGCACTTGCCACAGAGTTGGAAGCACGTGGCTGTAATCTGCTCGATAGTCTGTGGTCGGCGAAAGTATTGCTGGAGCAGCCTGAAATCATTACTGAAGTTCACCTTGATTACTTTCGCGCTGGCGCACAGGTCGCCACCACAGCCAGCTATCAGGCGTCGGTAGACGGTTTTGCTACACGCGGTATTGGCCCGCAGCAGGCGCATACGCTGATAGTAAAAAGTGTGGAGCTGGCATCGCTGGCGCGTAGCATTTATCTCAACGAAGCGCCCGACGCCGGGCCACTACTGGTGGCCGGGTCAGTCGGTCCTTATGGTGCGTTTCTGGCCGATGGTTCCGAATATCGTGGCGATTACCAGCGCTCTGCGACGCAGTTTCAGGATTTTCATCGCCCGCGTATTGCGGCACTGGTCGACGCGGGTGCTGATTTGCTGGCATGCGAAACGCTGCCCTCATTTGCCGAGCTACAGGCGCTGACGGCGCTGCTACAGAACGAATTTCCAACTATCGGTGCCTGGTTCTCCTTTACGCTGCGCGATGAACAGCATATCAGCGATGGTACACCGCTGGCAGAGGTTGCTGCCTGGCTCAACGCGTGCCCCCAGGCACTGTCTGTAGGCATTAACTGCGTACCGCTGGAGACGGCGAGCGCCGCGCTGCGCCATCTGAGCGAACTGACGCCGCTGCCGCTGGTGGTCTACCCCAATTCCGGGGAGGAGTATGACGCACAGCGTAAGGCGTGGCACCGCGATGGGCACAGCTGCCATAGTCTGGATACATACCTTGATGAATGGTTGAGCGCTGGCGCGCGCCTCATCGGTGGCTGCTGTCGCACCACGCCTGCGGACATTGCCTCCCTGGCTGTGCGTTCAAAACATTAGCAACAGGCGGTACGCGGCTGCATCAGTAATGTAAACAGGCCTGGCACATTCAGTACCTGCACGTTGACGGGCTGGGCATTGTGCCAGATGCCTGGTCTGCAAAGACGCAGCCAGCAGTGAGCGCACGCCCTGCGTCTGGCTACACGCTACAATCGTCAAAAATTGCGCATCCAGAGTATTAATACTTTATGACGCAATCGACTCTCTGTCGCATCTCCTTTGCTTCTTCTCCACCAGGCATAGCGCATCTGCGTGAGTCTGCAGAATGCGTCTAACTCCCCGTCTTCATCCGGTACTGGGTCACCGAAATATCCACCAGGTGAAGGTCACGCCAGACATTGCGGTAAACGTAACAGGCATCATGGTAAGCAAGGCTGAAGTTACGTTGACCGGGTCGAACACCTTTGTGATAGCCCGGGTTTTTTGTACCTGATTTCTCTTCATTGATTCACACAGCCATCGTTGCAGCTTGCATTAATCTCTCGTCGCACAGAACGCTATTTCTTTGCTCGCAATCACACTTCCATAACTTGAATGTTGTTGATCGACATTATTTGGTTATAAAAATGTCGAAACTCTTCAAGGAAACCCAAACACGATGGATACACTCTCACTGACCATTAGCCAGGAACAAAATAGCGACACCGCCAATCTTGCGGATCTGCCGCTACCGGTTATGCTGGCGCTACTTAATCAACACGATGCCTACGTTGCGCAGGCAATTAGCCAGGTTTTGCCTCAGGTTGAAGCTGCCGTACGCCTGATTACGACACAGATGAAAAAGGGCGGTCGGCTCTTCTATGTCGGGGCGGGAACGAGCGGACGCCTGGGGGTGCTGGACGCCGCTGAATGTCCACCCACTTTTGGCACCGATCCTGAGCTAATTCAGGCAGTGATCGCAGGTGGCCTGCGTGCCATGTTACGCGCCGTCGAAAACGTTGAAGACGATCGCTACGCCGCGGTAGAGGCTCTGCGCAGCCGGGATCTGGCGGCCGAGGATGTCGTGCTGGGCATTGCCGCCAGCGGTCGCACGCCATTTGTGCTGGCCGCTCTCAACTATGCCCGCGAGGTGGGGGCCAAAACCATCGCCCTGACCACCCGGGGGATAAGCGCTATTTCACAACAGGCTGATGTCGCTATCGCGCCGGACGTGGGCGCCGAGGTGCTCTGCGGTTCAACCCGCCTGAA
Source organism: uncultured Enterobacteriaceae bacterium (assembly GCA_966185765.1). Classification (GTDB taxonomy): domain Bacteria; phylum Pseudomonadota; class Gammaproteobacteria; order Enterobacterales; family Enterobacteriaceae; genus CBIFVZ01. Next base: position 142,863 of record CBIFVZ010000001.1, read on the forward strand.
GAGCGGTTCAGCACAAAAGATGCTACTCGGAATGATAAGTACCGCCGTTATGACGCAGCTTGGGAAGGTGCACGGTAACTTTATGATCGACGTGAAGGCGTCTAATGAAAAGCTTTACCGCCGCGCGGAATATATGGTGCAACAGATTTGCGCTATCGATGAGCCGAGCGCCAGAGCGCTACTGAAGACGGTTAAATACAATGTACGGGCAGCGGTGTTACGCCAGATGCTTAATCTGACGCCTGAAGAAGCACTAACTCGAGCCGCAGAGCCATTTCGTACATTGACATCACAGCTGGGGGACGGAGGGGCACATGGCGAATAAGATAGCGCATCTGGAAGCGGTGGCGGATGCCATTGAGCGGAATATTGGCGGTTTTGGCAACGTAGTTACACTGACGAACTGTATGACCCGGGTACGCATCGTGCTGGTCGATCGCTCGCAGTTTAATGCCGACGCGCTGCGTAAAACCGAAGGTGTAAAAGGCGTGGTGGATGCAGGTGAGCAGTTTCAGATTATTGTGGGGATGGGTACAGCGGCTAGGATCGCGGGAATACTCAACAACAGGCGGGACGGCTCACACTCTACCCCGACGGCGTCAGCAGAGGGAAAACCTTTCTCTGTACGTAGGGCGTTTAACACTCTGGCGGCGATTTTTGTTCCGACCATCCCGGCGCTGATTGGCTGTGGCCTTATCCTGGGATTGATTAACGTCGTAAAACTGGTGTTTCCGGCTCTGGCGACCAGCCATCAGGAGTTGTTCACACTTTTCACTGTCATCGGTAAAGCGGTTTTTGCCGTGTTGGCCGTTATGATTGGCATGAACACCGCAAAAGAGCTTAATGGCTCCCCGGCAATTGGCGCGGTGATGGCGGCGATCCTTACCGCGCCGGAGCTTGCAGGTATTAAGCTGTTCGGTTTTAACCTGACCCCTGGCGGCGGCGGCATTTTTGCGGTGCTGCTGGTATGTGTGTTTGCAGCGAAGTTCGAACTCTGGTTTCGAGGCTGGTGCAAAGAGAGCCTTGATCTCATCCTGACGCCGATGGTGACAATTCTGGTCTCTTCTCTGGTAGCGCTGCTGATTCTGCAGCCTGCAGCGCATGCGGTCAATCTCTGGCTGGGTGATCTGGTTTCGCTGACGCTACTCAACAACTCTGCGGCGTCGGTGATTGTCGGCGCGGTACTGGGAGGTGGGTTCCTGTTCCTGCTGCTTACTGGGTTGCACCAGGGACTGATCCCGGTTCACGCCCAGATCCTCGACACCTTTGGTCTCAACTATCTGTTTCCCATTCTGGCGATGGGCGGTATGGGGCAGGTGGGGGCTGCCGCTTACGTCTATCTCAAGACGAAGAATCCACGCCTGAAAAAAACTATCGCGGGAGCACTGCCGGTGGGGATTATTGGCGTCGGTGAACCGCTGTTGTTTGGCGTATCGCTGCCACTGGGTAAACCTTTTATCGCAGGCTGCATCGGCGGCGCTGCAGGGGGCGCTGTTATTGCGGCCTGCAAGGTTGGTATCATTATCCCGTTTGGTACGGCTGGGCTGTCTTTGCTGCCGCTGGTGGGACCTGGTCAGATCCTGTCCTTCCTGTTGGCAGTAGGCTGCGCCTGGGTCGTCGGTTTTATCGCAGCAATGCTGCTGGGTTTTACCGATCCCACAGAGTAATTCGGAATATTTATGGAAACGATTATCAGTAAAATCAAATCCCTGGTGCACACCGGCAAGCACGGCGAGCGGGCGATATCGAATTTTATCATTGCCCAGGAGTTTGACCTCTCAACCATGAGTGCCACGCGCGTGGCAAAAACGCTGGGCATCAGCGACTCGACCGTGATTCGCTACGCCAGGATGTTGGGCTGCAGTGGTTTTCCCGACCTGAAGCTACAGTTAGCCGCAGCAAAGCCATACAGCGCAGCAATCAGGCAGGAGATCTATGAGGGGATTGATGCCGATGATAACACCGCACAAATCGTGGCGAAATCGAAGCGGCTTTTTACCAGTAAGATTGAGCAGTCACTGGACCTGATTGAACCTCAAGTGATAGACAGCTGTGCGCAACTGCTGCTTAGCGCCCGCAGGATTGTACTGGTGGGGATAGGCTCCTCCGCGTTGATTGCGCTGGATATTAATCACAAGCTTATTCGCTGCGGCCTGAACGTACTGTTCAACTATGACTATCACACTCAACTGGTGCAGGCATCGCTGCTCGGTCCCGACGATGTGCTGCTGGCCGTCTCGGCTCGGGGGGAGAGCGAAGAAGTGATAGAGGCACTGACCCTTGCCCGCAACGGCGGCGCGAAGACTATCGTCCTGACGCGCTATGGCAAAAACAGAGCCAGCGCGCTGGCGGAACACGTTATCGCCTACAGCTACACCGAAGCCCACGAGAAGTTGGGCATGGTGACGCCGCAGATTTTACAGATGATTGCCTTCGATGTGCTGTTTTTCAAAATCAACGGACTGATATCTCATGACAGTATGAGTACCGCCATGAGCACGGTAGACAGGCACCAGAAAAAGCGAGGTTAATGATAAAAAATGGGCTGTATTTAAGCGTGCCCCTGTTGCTCACGGTGGGTGTCTGACAGGTAAAAATACCGCCCAACGGTATTCATTCGCCGCTGGATACCATCCAGAAGAGCCTACAGACAAGATTCAGCGCACTGGCGAACCTTTGATTCCTTGCATGCGAAATGTGTTTGATGACGTAAAGCATAGTAGCCACAGGGTATGCGTAGTTCTGAAAGCACAAATCACGACGGTAAAAGAAGCCCTGATGAAGATTTCCCGTCTCGGAGAAGCGCCAGATTACCGCTTCTCACTGGCAAATGAACGTACTTTTCTGGCATGGATCCGCACCGCACTTGGGTTTCTTGCTGCGGGGCTGGGGTTAAACCAACTGGCTCCTGACATAGCCAACCCAGTTATTCGTGATTTGCTGGCGCTGTCACTATGTCTGTTAGCGGGTGGTCTGGCGATTTTTAGTTATCTGCGCTGGCTATGTAATGAGAAGGCTATGCGGCTAAAAGAGGATCTGCCCTATACCCACAGTCTGTTGATAATAAGCCTGATTATGACGATCGTGGCGATGACTCTGATGATGCTGGTGCTGTATGCCGGATAATCGCAAGACTTGCTGTATCGCCAATGCAGGGCTTCAACCGCAACGGACATCACTGGACGGGTTTTGAACCCTCAGGGGTGCAGCACAGGGACACAATCGTTCGACTTCTGAGTTACTGGTATCTGCATGGCTGGAATAGCTTGTTGGTTCCCCCTGACTAAGGAGCCAGCTCTTCGTTCAACGCTGCCCACCGTGCCAGCCTGGGAAACAGGCTTAGCGCTGGCTATTCTGCGTTTTTCCAGAAGGACCCCGTTAACAGCCCCTGGTCTTAGAGGTGAGCAGGACTTCAGAGCGGGGGAGTAGCCTTTGGGTAACTGGCTCAGAGAGCTTGAGGGTCAGCGTTGATGTTGTCATGGCACCATTCTTTCCCGGAATAGTACGTATCAGAAATGAATTTCCAGATGGTGCGCGAGACATAAAAAAGCCACCCGAAAGTGGCTTGTTACAGAGCAAAATAAATTACTTATCTGCTTTTTTATACACTTCTGCAACGGCTTCGAAGTTCGGGCCGTGCTCACGTGCTGCAATTATTCTGTAGTACTCGCCGCCTTTCTCATCAGCAAGTTTAGACAGTTGGTCGTGCAGATCGCTCGGGGAAGAGATTGCACCGCCAGAAGCGGACACATTCACATTACCCAGAGAGGTCAGTTTAAAGTGGTCTGCTTCGTCTTTAGAGATTTGAGTAGCAGCTACCGCGCCAAAGGAAACGGCAGACATTAAAATTGATGCAATTAAGGCTGTTTTTTTCATCACTGAAGCATCCTTGTGAGGTCTTGAAAGAATAGGGTCACGCGGACCGTCACCAAAAGTGTAGTCGGCATGGTACAAAATGCTATGCAATAACGTACAGATTTTAATCCTTTGATTTGGCGGACGTAACAAGTAATTAGAGCAAAGTTTCTTTTTTTCTAACGCGCCCACATTCATTGCATTTTTATGATTAAAAACGCCTGCGTCATCACCTTATTTACTGTCATCCAGGCATTGATTTGCGGATACAGGCCAGTAGCGACAGCGCGCCGTGGGATAAGGGGCTGTCCACACGGGTGAGAATACCAATAGGTTCGCCTGCGCCCTGGGTTTCGACAGGTAACGCGCACAGCGTACCCTGGCGTAAATCCTCTTTTACTGCCCCTGATGGCACAAACCACACATAGTGATAATCCACTGTTAACTGGCGCGACAGCGAGGCCGACAGCGTTTCAATACAGGTTGTGGGTAATTTACAGCCCTGACTGGCCAGCAGCGTTTCAGCATTCTGGCGTGGCACAGTACCTTTAGGCGAGACCACGACCGGCCATTCCATAATCTGACTCAGCGTGACGGTTCCTGACAGCAGCGGATGGTCGGGGCGTACCACCAGCTTAAGTGATTCCAGAAACAGCAGTTCATAACTCAGTCCGGTCATCAGCTCCGGGTCTGACATGCGCCCAATACCCAGGTCAATCTCGCCGGATTTTAATCCGGCCAGCAACATGGTGTTATTCATGGTTGCGACCTGCAACGTTACCCCACTCTGGTTTGCGTGGAACTGCCCTATAGCCAGAGGCAGAATGCCGAGCGCGGCAGTAGGCAGGGCGCCCACGCGTACTACATCGGCCGCCTGACCATCGCGGTGGCTTAGCGACAGTGCGGCGTGGTTCAGCGCATCCAGCACCCTTACCGCGTGGATAAGAAACTGTTCGCCGGTGAGCGTGAGTTGTGCGCCAAGCCGCCCACGCTCAAACAGGCGTGTGCCGGTAAGTTGTTCGAGTTCATTGAGCGTTTTGGAGAGCGCAGGCTGGCTCAGGTTGAGCGTTTCAGCCGCGCGCCCCAGGGTTCCCTGCTGAGCGACGGCGACAAACGTGTGGAGGTGGCGTAAACGGATACGCTGGCTGAAGAGAGTATTTTTTTTCATAACGAATGGTAAAAACAGCGGGTACAAGGAGACAAGCTAACTTACTCAAATTTGATAACCTTGTTGCAAAATAAAATTAACATTGCCAACCGTTCGTTATGACTTCTGCCCGCAGGAAGCGGGCAGGGGGAGTGTCTCAGAGATCGAAAAACACGGTTTCATCGGCACCCTGAAGGATAATATCGAAGGTATACACCACATCAGCGCCGCGAGTTGAACGCTTGCCAATCAGGGTTTTACGGCGCACTTCCCATTCAATCAGGTTCAACACGGGGTCTTTCGCGTTAGCTTCTGTCTCATCATCAAAATACATGCGTGTATTCAGACCGAGGTTAATACCGCGTGCCACAATCCACAGATTGATGTGCGGTGCCATCAGCCGACCATCGCGCCCTGTTACTGCGCCGGGCTTGATGGTATCAAAGCGCCATACTCCGCTCTCAAAATCTGAACAGGTACGTCCCCAGCCGCGAAAATCCGGGTCGTACGGTTTGTCTTCCTGCCTGTCATCCGGGTGGTTATAACGCCCGGCGGCGTTGGCCTGCCAGATCTCCAGCAGCACATCGCGCACCGGTGTACCAGAGCCGTCGAGCACGCGGCCTTCAATAATAATGCGCTCACCGCGAGTGCGCTCGTTGGTCAGCACGTGACCAAAATTGTTCTCAAAAATCTGAAACCCGGCAGCATGGGGCGCAAGCCCGATGTGTACATAAGGTCCGGCGGTTTGCGAGGCGGTTTCTGGTAAGTAATCTTTCATCATGCGCCTCCCTGAGTACGGTTTTCAAACAGCGTTGCGCGGTGACCACGCAGCACCAGGTCGAAGCGATAAGCCAGGCAGTCCAGCGGTACGGCGGCACGCATATCCAGTTCGGCAATCAATGTTCGCACCGCATCATCACTGCCGAGCGTCTTCACAATGGGGCACAGCTTAATCAGTGGATCGCCTTCAAAGTACATCTGGGTAATAAGGCGCTGGGCAAACGCCTCACCGAACAATGAAAAATGGATATGCGCCGGGCGCCAGTCGCTGACCTGGTTACGCCAGGGGTAGGGACCAGGCTTAATGGTGCGAAAGAAATAGTAGCCGTTTTCATCCGTCAGCACGCGCCCACAGCCGCCAAAATTCGGGTCAATGGGAGCCAGATACTGGTCTTTTTTATGGCGATAACGGCCTCCGGCGTTAGCCTGCCACACTTCCACCAGCGCGTTTTTGAGCGGGCGGCCAAAGCCGTCACGCACGTAGCCATGCACAATAATACGCTCGCCAATGGGCAGACCGTCTTTGGCGTAATTCATGATCAGATCGTTATCAAGTGCGCCAAGATCTTTCTCACCAAAAACCGGGCCGGTAATCTCAGAAAGCGAGTTTTGCAAAGAGATGAGCGCGTTGCGCGGCGAACGCAGCACGCTGGTTTTGTAGCCTGGGGCATAGGCTGGCGGGTGATCGCTGTAGTTGCGATGTACCACCTCGCGGGCAGACCATTTCTCATTCATAACTGACTCCAGTGTAAGTTGCAGGGGGCGTTGTTATTCTCATAATCCGCCAGGGTCAGTCTCGGTAAATAATTTGTTAATTTAAAGTGAAATTAAGCGTTGTTTTCTATAACGCTTTGTTATGAAAGCAGGATGTAAAGAAGATCACAAAATGCAAATTCTTCTCCTGCGCGCCTGGCGTCGAACTACGCTTTTCAGTGACATATCCGGCAAAAAAACGGACGAACTTCACAAAACACTGAGGGCGCGGCGGTATGAAGAATAACGTTGTGGCAGATGACATTCGGGAGCTATTTTCTCAGGCGATGTCGGAGATGTATCAGCAAGAAGTCCCGCAGTATGGCACGCTGCTGGAGCTGGTGGCGGATGTGAACCTGAGCGTGCTGGAAAAATCCCCGAAGCTGCATGAGCAGCTGGCAAATGCGGGGGAACTGGCGCGATTAAACGTAGAACGCCACGGCGCTATTCGCGTGGGTACGGCGCAAGAGCTGTCAACGCTCAGGCGCATTTTTGCCATTATGGGAATGCACCCGGTGGGCTATTACGATTTATCGCAAGCCGGTGTGCCAGTGCATTCCACGGCGTTTCGTCCCATTGACGAGGCGGCACTGGCACGCAATCCATTCCGACTGTTTACCTCGCTGCTGCGCCCGGAACTGATTGAAGATACGGTACTGCGCCAGCAGGCGCTGGATATCCTGGCGCAGCGCGATATCTTCACTGCGCGCTGTCGCGAGTTGCTCGCGCTGCATGAGCAACAGCAGGGCTTCAGCCCACAACTGGCGCAGGAATTTGTCAGCGAGGTACTGGAAACCTTTCGCTGGCACAGCCACGCGACGGTTGATGCCACCACATATAACGCGCTGAACCAGGCGCACAGGCTGGTGGCTGATGTGGTGTGTTTTCGCGGCTGCCACATTAACCATCTCACACCGCGCACGCTGGATATTGACCATGTACAGGCCATGATGCCGGAATGCGGCATCACCCCTAAAGCGGTGATAGAAGGGCCGCCGCGACGTGAGCATCCTATTCTTTTGCGCCAGACCAGTTTTCGGGCGCTGGAAGAGCAGATTATTTTTAGCGGCGACAGCCCTGGCACCCACACCGCACGCTTTGGGGAGATTGAACAGCGTGGTATGGCGCTGACACCCAAAGGCCGGGCGCTGTATGACCGGTTGCTGTTTGAGGCAGGCATCGGTGAGGATAACCTGAGCCATCAGCTGCATCTGCAGGACGTCTTCCAGCCATTCCCGGATGATGAGCGCGAAATAATGCGCCAGCAACTTGGCTACTTTCGCTACCGTCTCACGCCTGCGGGTGAGGGGCATCGTCAGGCTATTCGACCAGGTGACGATCCCTGGCACCTGATTGAGCGCGGCTGGCTGGAGGCGCATCCGATTACCTATGAAGATTTTCTGCCAGTGAGCGCCGCGGGCATTTTCCAGTCCAATCTTGGTGACCAGACGAAGACGCTCAGCGCAGGACACGCCAGTCGTGAAAGTTTTATAGCTGCGCTGGGTTGCCCGCCGCTTGATGAGTTTGCGCTTTATCAGGAAGCCGAGAATCGTAGTAAACGACGTTGCGGTCTTCTGTAAACGCGGTAATCTGCGCGGATGCATAAAATAAAGGACGGTAGTATGGAAAGCCCGCGCACCCCGATTGTTACGCTCCCCCAGGGCCAGCTCACTGGCACGCTTGAAAAGGGTATTGCCGCCTGGCGCGGCATTCCCTATGCGGCGCCACCAACAGGTGAAGGGCGCTGGCGGGCACCGCGCCCGGCGCCGAGCTGGCAGGGTATACGAGTGGCAGATAGCGCTGGCCCTTCTTCCTGGCAGGATGCGGAGTCTTGCCGTGAAGTGGGCGGCGGCGACCCAGGACAATTCTCTGAAGACTGTTTGTACCTTAACGTGTGGGCGCCTGAACAGCATGACGCGCCGCTACCCGTGATGGTGTGGTTGCACGGTGGTGGCTTCACGATTGGCGCAGGCAGTCTGCCCCCTTATGACGGTAGCGCGTTGGCCGCACGCGGCGCGGTGCTGGTGACGGTTAATTATCGACTTGGGCATCTTGGCTTTTTTGCCCATCCTGCGCTTGAGGGTGAAGACCCGCTGGGCCGGACCTGTAACTTTGGGTTGCTGGATCAGATTGCCGCGCTGGAATGGGTGCGTGACAACATTGCCCACTTCGGTGGTGACCCCCAAAACGTGACGTTGTTTGGCGAATCAGCGGGGGCGCGCAGCGTGCTGTCACTGTTGGCCTCGCCGTTGGCGGCGGGACTGTTCCACAAAGCCGTAGTGCAAAGCGCATATACGCTTGCCGATGTCAGTCTTGATAAAGCGCTCACGCAGGGTGTGGCGGTGGCACAGCATTTTGGGCTTGAGGACGCGAGCGCAGATGAACTGCGTGCGCTCCCGGCAGAAGCCTTCTCGCGGTTGACCTCGCCGCTCAACATTGGCCCGGCGCCCATCTGCGGCGACCGGGTGTTGCCTGAACCGATGCTCGATGTTTTCTTTGCCGCACGCCAGCATCCCATGCCGGTGCTGATTGGCAGCAACAGCGATGAAGCGAGCGTGATGTCGGTGTTTGGTGTCGATCTTGAAGAACAAATCCAGCGTATGCGCCGTGAGAGCAGAGTGGGGCTTGGGTTAATCAAAATGCTCTACCCTGGCGTGCGCGGTGACCTGGAGCTGGGCCGCCAGGTCTGTCGCGACATGGCGTTTACCACAATGGGCTTTGTGGTGATGCAGGCCCAGCAGCGGCTGGGGCAGCCATGCTGGCGCTACTGGTTTGATTACGTCTGTGAGGCTGAGCACGCGACCTATCCCAACGGTACCTGGCACGGCAACGAAGTCGTATACGTGTTCGATAACCTGCAACGCACACCGCCTGCGGATGAATATGCCAACGCAGATGATATCGCCTTTGCAGGCCAGGTTGCCGATTACTGGGCGGCATTTGCCCGCTATCGCCCCGGTGATGAGCCTCTGCTGCCTGGTGTCATTCCCTGGCCTGCCAGCGTGCGCGGTGCCGACAGACTGCTGCGGCTGGGTATTAACCGCAGCGCCGGGTTCAAAATAGAAAAGCGTTTTATGCGCGCGCGAATGGTGTTGTTTAAGCGTGTGATGAAGCATCACGTCAGTCTGGATTAAGGCACGTAATAAAACCCTTTTTTTAACGCCTGCTGTAACTCATTGATTTTAAATTAGGTGAGAGTAGGGCCTGAAAAAAGGGTTTTTTCACGCTTTGGATGATTTATTTTTGTGGAGCAATGGGTTAAGTTGTTTTCGCTCTAGTTCACTGCCGTACAGGCAGCTAAGAAGATTGACTACTGGAGTCAGTTTAAAACCTGGCAGTTCACTGCCGTACAGGCAGCTAAGAAGAGCTGCGACCGGCAGCACGGTAACGGACAGAAGTTCACTGCCGTACAGGCAGCTAAGAAGCACAGATTGCCGATGCCATTAATAATGCCGTAGTTCACTGCCGTACAGGCAGCTAAGAAGATAAAAATGATGCTTTTTATCGTGTACTCAATGTTCACTGCCGTACAGGCAGCTAAGAAGGATTGCAACGACAGTCCCGGCTATGAAATTCAGTTCACTGCCGTACAGGCAGCTAAGAAGGTGGTCCCACTCATTAGAACAGCGGTTTAAAAGTTCACTGCCGTACAGGCAGCTAAGAAGAGCGGTGCCGTAGAGAGACGTTCCGGCGGAGCGTTCACTGCCGTACAGGCAGCTAAGAAGAGTTCACGGCATTCTCGTCCCACGCCGCGGGCGTTCACTGCCGTACAGGCAGCTAAGAAGCTGGAAAAATTTAAAATACAGTTTCTGTGTGTAGTTCACTGCCGTACAGGCAGCTAAGAAGTGCTGGCGCTGCTGAGGCTCTTGAACGCGAGTGTTCACTGCCGTACAGGCAGCTAAGAAGATCAATCACAATCCAGCCGGAGTCTATCCAGCGTTCACTGCCGTACAGGCAGCTAAGAAGAGAAACATTCGTCATATGCACGCCCGAACCAGGTTCACTGCCGTACAGGCAGCTAAGAAGTCAGACTGGTGTGTAGCGGTCCAAAATTTGGGGTTCACTGCCGTACAGGCAGCTAAGAAGACAAGCCCTCCGATAATTTGGATGTAGGAAGCGTTCACTGCCGTACAGGCAGCTAAGAAGGCCCGCACGCTGTCACTACTGAATGTCTCCAGCGTTCACTGCCGTACAGGCAGCTAAGAAGATCCCGCGCGTACTTGCGTTCGACAGTTCGACGTTCACTGCCGTACAGGCAGCTAAGAAGCTGTTATGGTAAGACATCGGCACGTACCACACGTTCACTGCCGTACAGGCAGCTAAGAAGGATACCCTTCATCCCGTTCGACGTATCAGCGCGTTCACTGCCGTACAGGCAGCTAAGAAGACAGCGTGGAACCGGCGCGCAGGGGAATCAACGTTCACTGCCGTACAGGCAGCTAAGAAGTGTAAATAGTCTGGCGCAAAATGCGCATACACGTTCACTGCCGTACAGGCAGCTAAGAAGACAACGGGCGTGATGCCGCGAACCACGATATGTGTTCACTGCCGTACAGGCAGCTAAGAAGGTTGGGCTGCACCTCAACGCGGCAAACTTCAGGTTCACTGCCGTACAGGCAGCTAAGAAGATAGTCTGCCATTACGCGTTATAGACCCCCCAGTTCACTGCCGTACAGGCAGCCACTTATTAAAATTCATAACCATTAAGTACCAACACTTATGTGGCTTAATGGCATACCTGAATTGTCATATCCCACATCTTGTTATCCGATATTCCCTCACACATCTCCTCGCCGAATTACCCGCGCCTTTTATCAACCTCTGCCATTTTTTATATCGCTATTCTTGCCGCTCATCACTAACACGCTCTCTTTATCGACATCGCTCATAAAAACATAATGTTAACGTGTTTTTTGTGTGTAGTATTACCTATCATCAATGCATAAAAAGGCGTGATTCACAGGACGAAAACGCAAATGCTGACACCTTCCGATCTTAAAACCATCCTGCATTCAAAGCGTGCCAATATTTATTATCTGCAACACTGCCGCGTATTAGTAAACGGTGGAAGAGTGGAATATGTCACTGATGAAGGTAAAGAATCGCTTTACTGGAACATCCCCATTGCCAATACCACCGTAGTGATGCTGGGGACTGGGACATCGGTCACTCAGGCGGCCATGCGCGAATTTGCGCGCGCCGGAGTGATGGTTGGTTTCTGCGGGAGTAGCGGTACACCGCTGTATGCAGGCAATGAATATGATATCGAATTCTCCTGGCTATCACCGCAAAGCGAATATCGCCCAACCCAGTATTTGCAGGGCTGGGTAAACTTCTGGTTTGACGATGCTCGTCGGTTACAGGCCGCGAAGCAATTTCAACAGGTGAGACTGGCCCAGATTGAAAAACACTGGCTTAGCGAGCGAATGCGGCGTGAGTCAACCTTCACCGTGCCGCCGGAACCGCTCAGGGCGCTGCTGGCACGTTTTCAGGAAAACATGGCAGCGGCGGCGGACCATACGGCGCTGATGTTACACGAAGCCCAGTTAACAAAAGGGCTTTACCGCCTGGCCAGTGCCGCGAGCGGTTACGGCGACTTTACCCGTGCCAAACGCGGTGGCGGTACCGATAGTGCGAACCGTTTTCTCGACCACGGCAATTACCTGGCCTATGGGCTGGGTGCCGTCGCCGCCTGGGTGACGGGCCTGCCGCACGGGCTGGCGGTTATGCACGGTAAAACCCGACGCGGTGGTCTGGTGTTTGATATTGCCGATCTGGTTAAAGACGCGCTGGTGATGCCGCAGGCGTTTATTGCCGCAATGGAAGGGGAAGATGAACAGGCGTTTCGCCAGCGCTGCATTGCCGGGTTCCAGCGTGCGCAGGCGCTCGATACGATGATAGCCACATTACAGGAGGTAGCGCAGCCTGGTGACGAGGCGCAGATATGAACATTCTGCTTATCTCGCGCTGTAGCAAACGCGCGCGTGAAGAAACCTGCCGACTTCTCGACAGGTTTGCTGAACGCAAGGGTGATGCCGCCTGGCAAACCTCCATTACCCTGGAAGGTCTGGATACGCTGTGTCGCCTGTTGCGTAAAACCGCACGTCGCAACACGGCGGTTGCCTGCCACTGGCTTAAAAAAGAAGGGCGCAGTGAGCTGTTGTGGGTTGTGGGTAATCCGGGGCGTTTTGATGCTAACGGCAATGCGCCTACCCACCGTACCTCGCGCAATATCCTGCGAGCAGGGGATGAGCACGACTGGCACAGCGCTGAAGCCTTTGCGCTGTTAGCCGCGCTCGCTGCGCTGTTTCACGATTTCGGTAAAGCCGGACGCTGCTTCCAGCAGACGCTCGCCGGTAAGCTTTATCAGGCGAAAGACAAAAAAGTACGTTTCCAGCCCTATCGCCACGAGTGGATTTCGCTGCGGCTGTTCCAGGCATTTGTGGGTAATCAAACCGATGCTCAGTGGCTGGCAAAACTGGGAACGCTATCGCGTGCCGATGAGAAGCCGCTGCTTGATGCGCTTGTGAAAGACAATCTCACCTTTAGCGATAGCCCACTGAAGGGATTGCCGCCGCTTGCCAGCGCCGTTGGCTGGCTGATTTTATCGCACCATCGGCTACCGCAGTCGCTTAACGGTAATCCCGATATTGACCGCTGTGATAACTGGATTAGCCGCCAGCTTACCGTGGACTGGAATGCGCTTAACCACACCTGTTTTAACGCCGGGAAAATATTTAATGATATCTGGACCTTTCCGGCAGGCCTGCCGCTACGTAGCCGCACCTGGTGTGAAAAGGTGCGTCAGATAGCAAAGCGGGCGCTGAATTTGCCGTCATTATCTGTGTGCTGTACGCCGCAGCATCTGTTTACGCTGCATATGGCGCGCCTGACGTTAATGTTGGCCGATCATCACTACTCCTCAATGCCCGCCGTGCTGGCGTGGCAGGATGAAAAGTACCAGGCCTGGGCCAATACGCGGCGCGGGACTGACCCGGTGCAGATGAACCAGCGGCTGGATGAACATCTGTGCGGCGTGGCGCATCACGCGCTGCTGTTTGGTCGTATGCTGGCGCGGGTGGTGCCTGCGCTGCCGACTATTGCTCGCCATAAAGGCTTTCGCGAACGGGCGAGCGATGCACGTTACCGTTGGCAGAACAGCGCCTGGGATACCGCGTACGCATTGCGCGAGCGCAGCCACCGGCACGGTTTTTTTGGCGTCAATATGGCCTCGACCGGCTGCGGTAAAACGCTTGCTAACGCGCGCATTATGTATGCTCTGGCCGACGAGCGTCGCGGTTGCCGGTTCAACATTGCGCTGGGGCTGCGCACATTAACGCTGCAAACCGGCCGGGCGCTGGAGGCGCGGCTGGGGCTGGGGGATGACGTGCTGGCGGTGCTAACCGGTTCGGCTGCGGTGCGTGAGCTGAATGACATCGCACCGGATAATAACAGCGCAAGTGCCGAGGCGTTGCTTGAAGCGCATCAGTACGTGCATTACGACGGCACGCTCGACAGCGGCCCACTGGCGCAGTGGCTGAAAAAGGACCCGCGCGTCGAGAGGCTGGTGAGCGCACCTGTGCTTGTGACAACGGTCGACCATCTGATGCCCGCGACAGAGGGCGTGCGCGGCGGGCGACAAATTCCCGCCATGCTGCGGCTGTTAAGCAGCGATCTGGTGCTCGATGAGCCAGACGAATTTGACGTGGACGACCTGCACGCCCAGTGTCGGCTGGTGCACTGGGCCGGAATGCTGGGCGCACGGGTACTGCTGTCGTCTGCCACGTTGCCGCCTGCGCAGGTCGAAGCGCTGTTCAGCGCCTACCGCGCAGGCCGGAAAATCTGGCAGAGCGAATGCGGTGAGCCTGGCCGGGCGCTTAACATCTGCTGCGCCTGGTTTGATGAATATGGCTCGACTGCAACAGACGCAGACAGCGAAGAAGGCTTTCGGCTGGCGCACCAGACCTTTGCCCGCGACCGCGCCCGTCGCTTACTCAGGCAGCCCAGGCTGCGGTTGGGGGATATCGTCCCGGTTCACGCTGAGGCAGGCAACCGTAAGGCGGCGGTGCAGGCGGTAGCTGATGTGATTATGCAGCAGATACTGCGGCTGGACGGCGAACATCACAACACCCATGCCAGCGGTAAAACCGTGTCACTCGGGTTGGTGCGTTTTGCCAATATCAACCCGCTGGTGGCGGTCGCCAGAATCCTGATGGCACAGACACCGCCCGAAGGCTGCTGCATTCACTACTGCATTTATCACGGTCAGCAGCCGCTGGCGGTACGTTCGTATACAGAAAAACGGCTGGATGCCGCGTTCGATCGCCACGATCCTGACCGGCTGTGGCAGTTACCGGAAATAACGCAGGCGCTGAAGGGGCCAGTGCAGCGGCATATTTTTGTGGTGCTGGCCACGTCCGTTATTGAGACCGGGCGCGATCTGGATGCCGACTGGGGTATTGCTGAACCCAGCTCTATGCGCTCGCTGATTCAGTTCCCCGGTCGTATTCAGCGCCACCGCGCAATTACGCCCACCACGCCTAATTTCATTATTCTCAGCCATAACATCAATGCGCTGAGCGGCAGGTTGCCCGCCTATTGCAGACCGGGCTATGAAACGACAAAAGCCTCGCTCCCCAGCCATGACCTGCGCTGTCTGCTGCCTGAAGCGGCCTGGCAGAGTATTAGCGCCATCCCGCGCATTGTGGAAGACGACGAGACCAATGCTTTTGCCGCGCTTGAGCACCGGCGGCTGCGCGACGAACTGCTGGGTAGCGGTGAAAAGGGTGAGCTGACGGCGGCCCACTGGTGGCGCGCGCTGCTGACCTGGTGCGCTGAGCTACAGCGCCGCAAACCGTTTCGCCGCTCAGAGCCGCAGGCGCAGTTTTTTATCTATATGGAAGACGATGACGATACGCCACGCTTTGTATTTAAGACCGAAGCGGGTGACTGGAAAGCCTCGGAGTTATTCGAGCATTGCGAGCCGGAACTGGCGGCGGGAGTAGCGCCGTGGTTTGACGTGGACTATCGCGCGGTACTGACAGCGCTCGCCGATGAGCGCGGGCTGGAACTGAGCGAGGTATCGGCACGCTATGGGGAAATTACGCTCCCGGCAAGGGAACGTGATGGCGGGGAGCCGTGGCTTTATCACCCATTGTTGGGGGTGTTTAGTAACGTTTGAAACTGATGCGGCGAGGAATTGAGAATGCCGCATTTATTTTGCTGAATTTTAGTGATTCGCCAGGTTAAGGAGAAGCTATGGCGCATGATGCATTAACCGCCTTTATCGCCGACTACATCGCAGGGCGACGACAGGCAAAACTGGACGCCTTCGATAAAGACGCCGCAAAGCGGCTTGACGGCGCAGATGCCACGCAGCAGGCAGAAAGCCTGCAACAGCGCCGCGAGCTGGAGCAGCGCTATACGCCGCAGGCCTGGCTGACCGATGCTGCCAGCCGTGCCGGGCAAATCAGCCTGGTTACCCATGCGGCAAAATTCACCCACGGCGACTCAAAAAGCAGCAGCATCTACAGCGAGGCACAGCAGGAGGGCGGTTATCTCAGCAGCGCATCGCTCACAGAGCTGGCCACAGACGCTGTCGGCAACGCGGCGGCTCTCGATGTGGCTAAACTACTGCAAACCGAGGTAGACGGCGATTCGCTACTTGCCTGCCTGCGGCGCGGCGATACCACACCGCTCGCCGCCTTTGCAGACAGCCCGCAGCAGCTGGCCGACTGGGTGTCCGGCTTTTCCCGTGCACTCACCACCGGTGAACCCACCTCCCATAAGCTGGCAAAGCAGGTCTATTTCCCGGTTGGTGATGGCTATCATCTGCTTAGCCCGCTGTTTGCCACCTCGCTTACCCACGCTATGTACCAGAAGCTGGTGTCACTGCGCTTTGGTGACGAGGTAAAAGCTATCTGGCAGGCGCGGCGCAATAACGAGTGGCATGGGCAGCCGCTGGTGACGTTCCCGTCAATGGCCGAAATGCACTTTGGCGGCACCAAGCCGCAGAACATTTCGGCGCTTAACAGCGTACGCGGTGGTCGCGCCTGGCTACTGTCGGCACGGCCGCCGGTGTGGATCACTATCCGTAAGCCACCGCACAACATCACCTCACTGTTCTCCGCCGGTGGGCGCTATGACCGGAGTGCCACCTCGACCCTGCGCCGCATTATCGGGCTTATTGTCGGCACTAAAGACTATAAAAATCACCATATTCGCGACGCGCGAGATGAATACATCGACGAGCTTATCGATCTGCTGTTTGAAATGGCGTCTGAGCTGCAACAGGAAGCCTGGCAGGGCTGGACGCTGAACTGTAGCACGCTTAAGCCGCACCAGCAGCTGTGGCTGGACCCGTGGCGCACGAAAACTGACGAGGCCTTTGCGCTGGAGCGTGATAAAGACGACTGGCAGCAGGCCGTGGCCGAAGATTTTGCCCGCTGGCTCAACTACCGGCTACGCAAACATCTGCCGGATGTCGGCATGGTAGAAAAACGCGAGTGGCAAACGCGCCCGCGTTTTCGCGAGCAGCTGCGTGAAATGGAAAACATCATTCAGGAGGCGCTGAAATGAGCACGCTTATCGTCCTGCGCCGCCTGCGGGTGGAAAATGCCAATACCGTCGCGGGCCTGACCTACGGCTTCCCGGCCATATCGCAGTTCCTCGGCTTTACTCATGCGTTGTCGCGCAAACTCACCGCCAGCCACGGCCTGCGGCTCGATGGCTGCGCCGTGGTGTGCCACGACCATCAGATACACGCGCACTCGTCCGGGCGCGACTACCAGTTTGCGCTCACGCGTAACCCGCTCACCAAAGAAGGCAAGACCGCGCCATTTAATGAAGAAGGGCGTATGCACATGACGGTATCGCTGCTGCTGGAGTGCCACGGTGAGATTGAAAGCGGTGACTACGGCAAAAACGCGCTGGCGACGCATCTGGCACAGCTGTGCCCGACCATGAAGCTTGCTGGTGGCACCATTGTGGAGCGAGAACCGCTGGCAGTAGAGGTACTCGACTGGCCGGAGAACGCGAAGGCGCTGCGCCGTTTGCAGTGGCGGCTAATGCCGGGTTTTGCGCTGCGCGATCGCAGTTTAATGCTTGACGAACACTATCAGACGCTGCGTGCCGATAACCCGCAGGCAACCCGGCTTGACGCCTGGCTGGACTTTGCCGCGCTGAAAATGCGCGCCGAACAGCCCGAGGGCGAGACGCCGCAGCTGGGCGCACGCGCTGAATGGCGCTACGTACCTAAACCGCAGCCTGGCTATCTGGTGCCGATGATGACCGGCTGGCAGCGTATTTCTGCGCTGTATGCATCGGGTGAAGTCGCCAACGCGCGCGACAGCGACACGCCGTTTGCTTTTGTGGAGGCGGTGTACGGCATTGGCGAGTGGTGCGGACTGCACCGCATTCGTGACATCAACGATATTCTGTGGCGCTATCGCACCACGCAAACGGGTTATTACTGTGGCGGCACACAAACGGCCCCGCAGCCTACTGAACATCATGAATAAAAAGGGATAACGATATGGCTAAGGCATCTGTTTCTGTAAAAACCGCGTCTGTACTGGCCTTTGAGCGCAAGCTGGCAACCTCGGATGCGATGATGTACGCGGGTAACTGGCAGGGTGAGGAGTGGCAGCCGGTGGAGGTGAAAGAAAAAGCGGTGCGCGGCACCATCTCCAATCGCCTGAAAAATGCCATTGCAAGCGATCCGGTAAAGCTCGACGCTGAAATTCAAAAAGCCAACCTGCAACGCGTTGATACCGCCGCGCTGGCAGCGGATACGGACACGTTAAAGGTCAGCTTTACGCTGCGCGTGCTGGGCAACCTCTCAACGCCGTCTGTCTGTAACGATCGTGCCTATCAGGATGCGCTCCAGCAGGTGATAGAGGGCTACATCGCCGAGCATGGTTTCGGTGAGCTGGCGCATCGTTACGCCTGTAATCTGGCAAACGGCCGCTTTTTATGGCGTAACCGCGTGGGTGCCGAGCAAATCCAGGTCAGTGTAACAAGCGGTGAAAACACCTGGTGTTTTAACGCTCACGACTATGCATTGCGCGACTTTACGGGCAAAGGAGATACCAGCCTGAATGCGCTGGCGCAGGAAATTGAAAATGGCCTTAGCGGCAAAGCCTTTGCGCTGTTACAGGTAGAGGCACAGGTGCGGCTGGGGGCCGGGCAGGAAGTGTTCCCGTCTCAGGAACTGGTGCTCGACAGCAACAGCAGTAAAAGCCGCCTGCTGTACCATGTCGATAACGTAGCCGCCATGCACTCGCAGAAAATTGGCAATGCGCTGCGCACCATTGATACCTGGCATCCGCAGGTTGACGAACTGGGCGCTATCGCCGTTGAGCCGTATGGCTCTGTCACCAGCCGTGGGGTGGCCTGCCGCCAGCCCAAAGAGAAGCTTGATTTTTATACGCTGCTCGATAACTGGGTGACCAAAGGCGCGGTGCCAGAGGTAGCGCAGCAGCATTTTGTGATGGCGGTGCTGATTCGCGGCGGCGTGTTTGGCGAGAAAGGGGAATAAGGAGCGATGAATGGACAGCTATCTTGATATCCACGTATTGCCTGACCCCGAGTTTAGTGAAGAGATGCTGATGGCAGCACTGTTTGCCAAACTGCACCGGGCGCTGGCGGCGAGACAGGGCGATATTGGCGTGAGTTTCCCACAACATGCGCAAAAGCCCGGTCCGCTGCTGCGCCTGCACGGTACGCAGTTGGCCCTTAGCGAGCTTGAAGCCAGCCGCTGGCGTGCGGGGCTTGGCGACTATTGCCGCACCGGCGATATTGCGCCAGTGCCTGCAAGCTGTCAGTGGCGCACCGTAAGTCGCGTGCAGGTCAAAAGCAGTCCGCAGCGTTTGCTCCGGCGCTCGGTAAGTAAAGGCTGGATAAGTGAGGAACAGGCGGTTGAGCGGCTTGCTAAGACTGCGCCGCAATGTTGTACGCTGCCGTATCTCAACCTGAAAAGCCTTTCCAGCGGGCAGCGTTTCCGGCTGTTTATTTGCCACGGCGAGCTGGTGTCTGAGGCAGTAGCCGGGCGGTTTAGCAGTTACGGACTAAGCGCGCAGGCAACCGTGCCCTGGTTTTAACCCTTTTTTTCTGACTGTTTGTAACCTGTTGATTTTTAATAGGGTAAAACCATGCTCAGAAAAAAGGCTTTAAAGAGGTAAATGGGGGTAACCCCATTTACTTTCAGGGGCTTAGTGCATTTTTGCTCCAGTTCACTGCCGTGCAGGCAGCTAAGAAGTGTACGGCAGTGAACTGAAGCAAAATCAACTTGTTCACTGCCGTGCAGGCAGCTAAGAAGTGTACGGCAGTGAACTGAAGCAAAATCAACTTGTTCACTGCCGTGCAGGCAGCTAAGAAGTGAGTACGGGTATGGCTAAGACGATGACAGGAGTTCACTGCCGTGCAGGCAGCTAAGAAGTGCTCCAGGTTCGTATTGATCTCACCGCCCGAGTTCACTGCCGTGCAGGCAGCTAAGAAGTGCTGGATACTTATCCGGAGGCTGGCGCTGCTGTTCACTGCCGTGCAGGCAGCTAAGAAGAATGAAAATGGGGCGAGCTGCGAAAGCGACGAGTTCACTGCCGTGCAGGCAGCTAAGAAGATATCCTCTAATTCTAAAAGCGGCCCCTGCCAGTTCACTGCCGTGCAGGCAGCTAAGAAGTGGTTAGATATCGCTGATACATTGAGATCCAGGTTCACTGCCGTGCAGGCAGCTAAGAAGATAATGCCCGGGCTTCCAGGTTGGTGGCCATTGTTCACTGCCGTGCAGGCAGCTAAGAAGATTGAGGGAGATTGAATCATGCCTAACTGGTGGTTCACTGCCGGGCAGGCAGCTAAGAAGTTGTCATTCAGTTCGGTCGCCAGCTGGGTGATGTTTACTGCCGTACAGGCAGTTAAGAAGGAACCCGCAAGCGGTTTCGAGCCAGAGGCCAGGTTCACTGCCGTACAGGCAGCTAAGAAGGCGCAAAAGAACCAGACAATCAACAATCAGCCGCGTCAACGACCTCAGGCAATCCAACCGCCATCCCTACCAGGAGCGCTCTGAAAGTGGCGGTTTTCGCTAAGGCTGCTCAATGTTGGCACAGTGCGGAGGTGGCGCGGCGAGGGCGTCAAAAAAACGCACTAAACGTTTTATAAGAATGAGGAATTTTGACTGGCATACGCGGTCGTACCTGGTGCATCATCTCGTTGCTGCTTCGCCTGTGCGGGAAGTGATATTCATCGACACAGAAGGATGATTTCTCAGGCATGAACCGTAGACGTTTTATCAAAGCCTCGATGGCGCTTGCCGCAGCCTGCGGCACACCAGGCCTGGCTGGCCTGTTCGCGCAAAACGCCTGGGCGCAGGATGCCGCTATCGCTGATGGCAGCTCGCGTCCTTTTGATTTTGCTAGTCTCAAAGAGATGGCCGGTACGCTTGCGAAGACAGCCTGGGACGGTGCGCCCGGTCCGTTGCCGGACACGCTGGCGAAGCTCACCCCGCAAGCTTACAACAGCATTCAGTATGACGCCGCACACTCGCTGTGGAGCAACCTTGAAGGCCGCCAGCTTGACGTGCAGTTTTTCCACGTCGGCATGGGCTTTCGCCGCCGCGTGCGCATGTATTCCGTTGACCCGGCAAGTCGTGAGGCCCGCGAAATTCATTTCCGCCCGGAATTGTTTCAGTACAACGACGCAGGCGTGGACACGCGCCAGCTTGAAGGGCAGTCGGATCTCGGATTTGCCGGGTTCCGCGCCTTTAAAGCACCGGAACTGACTCGCCGCGATGTCGTGTCTTTCCTGGGCGCAAGCTACTTCCGTGCTGTGGATGACACCTTTCAGTACGGTCTTTCTGCCCGTGGCCTGGCGGTCGATACCTACACCGACGGCATTGAAGAGTTCCCGGATTTCACCGCATTCTGGTTCGAAACCCCCAAAGCCAGCGACACCACCTTTGTGGTGTATGCCCTGCTCGACAGCCCCAGTGTGACCGGTGCCTATAAGTTCATCATCAGCTGTGAAACAAAGCAGGTGATGATGGAGGTGGAGAACCACCTGTTTATCCGCAAACCAGTGAAGCAGCTGGGTATTGCGCCTATGACCAGCATGTTCAGCTGCGGCACCAATGAGCGCCGCATGTGCGACACGATTCACCCGCAAATTCATGATTCGGACCGTCTGGCAATGTGGCGAGGTAATGGCGAGTGGGTGTGCCGCCCGCTGAACAACCCACAAAAATTGCAGTTCAATGCCTACATGGACGAAAGCCCGAAGGGCTTTGGTCTGTTGCAGATGGATCATAACTTTGCCAGTTACCAGGATGTGATGGGCTGGTACGATAAACGCCCAAGCCTGTGGGTGGAGCCACGCAATGACTGGGGTAAAGGCGCGGTCAACCTGATGGAAATCCCCACCACCGGCGAGACGCTGGATAATATTGTCTGCTTCTGGCAGCCGGAGAAACCGGTGCAGGCGGGCGATGAGCTGACCTTCCAGTACCGCCTGTACTGGAGCGCCGAGCCGCCGGTACGCACGCCTCTCGCGCGTATCTACGCCACACGTACCGGTATGGGCAGCTTCCCGGAAGGTTGGGCGCCGGGCGAGCATTTCCCGCAACAGTGGTCGCGCCGTTTTGCCATTGATTTTGTGGGCGGTGACCTGAAAGCGGCAGCACCTGAAGGTATTGAGCCGGTGATTACACTCTCAAGCGGTGTGGCGAAGCAGGTAGAAATCCTCTACGTGGAGCCGTTTGACGGCTACCGTATTTTATTTGACTGGTATCCCACCTCAGACAGCACGGAGCCGGTGGATATGCGCCTGTTCCTGCGCACAAAGGACCACACGCTGAGCGAAACCTGGCTGTACCAGTACTTCCCGCCGCCACCGGATAAGCGCAAGTATGTAGACGATCGCCAGATGCGATGAATGCAAAGCGGAGCACCAGGCTCCGTTTTTTTACTGTCCGCGTTATGACCAGGTTACGGCGTGCACGCTCTGGCAAAACACCTGCGAAGCAGCTTATTATGTCTCGCTAGGCGAGCGGGCCACCCAGTACCGTTTCGCGGATCCCGGCCATGATCCTGTCGCCGGTTTCACTGCGCAGCTCGTTATACCAGTCGTGCGTTACCGCCATCTCTTTGCCGTGTGTCACATCGCAGCGCCTGCGTGCTTTTAGCACCAGGTCTTTCACCCGGAAGGCGCGCTTTTGCTGATAACGCAGCAGGGCATCTTCCACACCCAGCGAGTTTGTCTGCAACGCCATTGCCAGTACCACCGCGTCTTCCATCGCCGCACAACCGCCCTGGCCGATGTCTGGCGTGGTACTGTGTGCGGCATCTCCCAGTAGCGCAACACGCCCGCGCACCAGTTGTTCAAACGGATCGATGTCATGAATTTCCACACGGTTAATCGTTGCCGGGTCGAGTTGCATAATCAGCCTCTGCACCGGCGCGGCCCAGCCGCTGAAATAGCGTTGTAAATCGGCGCGTGCGCTTTCCCGGTCTTGCGCCAGCCCCTTAGGTAGCGGCACGTCAAAGAAAAAGTAAAAGCGGTTACCTGCTACCGGCATCAGCGAGACGCGCTTACCTTCGCCCACATACGTGGTCCACTGCCGGGCAGGGGCGATAGCTTCATCAATGTCTATCAGCCCGTTCCAGTTAACGTAGCCTGCGTAGCGGCGCTCGGTCGAATAACCCAGTACCTGCGGGCGCACCACGGAATGGGTGCCGTCGGCGGCAATCAGCACATCGCCGTGGGCCACATGACCGCTTTCAAACCAGGCGGTAACACCGTGCGCATCCTGCTCAACGCGCACCACGCGCTGGCCAAAGTGTACTTCGCTGCGACCATAGTTTTGCAGCAGCATATCCTGAAGCGCTGCGCGTGCTACCGGAAAAGGGCGCTCGCCTACGCTTTTGACCAGCGGCTCCAGGCTGAATTCGGTCAGCGTTTGCCCGCGCAGATGTTCGCGATACGCCATGCTCTCCATACGCCCGCCTGAGGCCTGAAGTTGCGCTTTCATCCCCAGCCAGTTGAGGCATTTTACGCCGTTAGGCCAGATCGATATCGCGGCGCCCACGGGTTTAATCTCTTTCACCGCTTCATAGACTTCGGTGTCAATACCACAGCGTTTAAGCGCGATGGCTGCGCTCAGGCCGCCAATGCCGCCGCCGGTAATAATTGCTTTCATCGTTGTCTCCTCAGGTTACAACAATGTTAAGCAAACGGCATGCCAGCGTTATCGCGCTGATTTCAGGTCTTTTTCACCACAATGGGGAGCGCCTATGGTGCAAGGCCAGGTTTATGCACCGTAATACATCCCTTCGAGTTTCATACCGTCAGGATCAAGAAAGAACACGGCATAATAGTCTTCGTAATATTCGCCAGCCGGATCAACAATAGTGACGTTATGCTGCGTAAGCCATGCCTGTAGTGAATCCACATCCGCGCGGTTGCGTAGACTCCAGGCATAATGGTGAAAGCCCGGATCGCCTTTACGATAAGGATGTTTACCTCCCTGCGCATCGGCAGCGGCAATCCATAGCCGGGTTTTGCCATTGGTCCAGCCTGCCATGTCCGGGTAATCCCCCAACACGTCAAACCCAAGAAATGCCAGCAATTGTGAATAAAACTGCCGCGAGCGGTCAAAATCGCTCACCGACAGCACCAGATGGTCGACACCAGTAACCTCAGGCATATCTGTCTCCTGTTATAGGGCTGCAATTGAGTATGGACCCGTATGCCGCTGGCAACAGGCGCAGCGGAGCGTTAATCTTATGCAATGGCACAGCAAGTTATGGAGAGACGGTGCAACCGAAACACAACTGGCAGGATGAAACGGTAGTTGCCGACGCACACCTGAGCCTGCATTCCGTGAATGAGCGTTTTCTGGAACCGCTGTTTACGCTGATTCAGCGCAATAAAGCCTGGCTCCAGCAGTCAATGGACTGGCCGCAGTACGTTAATAAACCTGAAGATACGCTCAAAACGCTGCGCGCCAATTACCTGCTGCACCATCGAGGGTTCAGCAAAATGTTTATGCTGGTGCTCGATGGCGAACTGGTCGGCGTGTTTTCATTTAACCAAATGGAGGCGGCGAGCCGGGCGGCATACATTGGCTACTGGATTGATAAAGGGGCGCAGGGGAAGGGCGTTGTCTCGCGTGCGCTGAAGGCAGTTATAAAAAAATACGTGCAGGAGGGAACGGTACGGCGCTTTGTCATCCGCTGTATTGTGACCAACGAGGCCAGCAACCGTGTGGCGCTGCGTAACGGCTTTATGCTCGAAGGGCGTCTGCGTCAGGCTGAATACCTCAACGGTGAGTTTCACGATCAGAATATTTATGCACGCATTGTCGAAAGCGCTCAGACAATGCCGTAAAACGGCATACGCGTGATGTGCCGATCGCCATTGAATACTTTGTCGCCCTGAATCTGAATAGCCTCACCAGCGCAGGCCTCAATGCAGGCACGTTCGCTGACGCTGACATGGTCCTGTAGCAATACATTGCCGCAGATGCGTGCCTGACCGCTTATATCAACGTGATTATCCAGCTGAAGCGGCCCACCGATTAGCACCGCATCGTCACAAACAGTAACGTGATGTTTAAACAGGCAATTGCCCTCAACGCGGGCGTTGCCTGATATGCGGGTGCTGTAGCGCAGAGTGGGCGTCTCATCCAGCCCGCGCCCGGCAATAACCCGAGCGTGGCCGTACACCTGGGCGCAGTCGCACAGCCAGACATCGTTTTCTTCATTGCCTTCAATAATGGCGTGGCCGTAGACCTCGGCACGGTGCTCAATAAAGGCGTAGCTTACCAGCGCGCTACCGTAAATCTGAGACTGGTGAACGACCCGCGAGGCATGCACGCTGGCGCGATCGGCAATGCGCAGGCGTTGCTCGCTGTCTGCCGTCAGGCCTTGCAGGGCAAGAATGTCGCAATCACTCACGTGGGCCACATCGCCAATAAAACAGCGCCCGCTGATGCGACTGGCGCGCACGGTCGCATGCCCGGTGATATGGGCGCGGTGACCAATGCGTGAAGCATCTACGGTTGCATTGCCGTCCACCCGCGCACCGTGGTTGAGCACGCACTCGCCGGTCAGAATGGCGTCTTCGGCAACACTCGCGTCGCCGTAAAGCAGACTGTTTTCGTCGTAAATCCAGCAGCGGCCATGTTGGCTTAGTTGCGACTCCTGTTCCAGCCAGCCACCCACAGAGCCTGCCTTGACGTCGGCAAAATCATGCAGTGCCTCAATCTGGCGCAGCCAGAGCGTACGTCGGGTATCACCATCTTCAACCTGGAACGGGCGTGGCTCAGGCCGTAGCCGGAATTTGTGCATGATTTTCTCTCGTTATCTGCTCCTGTTGTTAACAGTAGCAAATTTTACGACTGGCCCGCTGCTGGCAATCATCCTGGAAATTCCATAAAATGCATTTTAAATATTATTTAAAAAGTTAAACAAAATGCGTAATGCAACGCCGACTTACGGGCGTATGACACAGAATCTACCGGCCGGGTGGCATCTCTGGTGGCTGGCGTTGCCTTTACTCGTCTTCTCAAATTTGTTCAGTGGGCTGCCGATCGTGCGCACGATTATTCTGCCGGGGCAGGGTAAACTGTGCAGCCACGAACGGTATCCCGCGAATGCACCACAAAAGGAACCCTTATGACCGCGCGCGATGAAAATTACTTTACCGAAAAATATGGCCTGACCCGCACGCACTCAGAAGTGCTGAACGCCGCCGGGATCGTGCCCCCTGGCCGTGCGCTGGATTTGGGCTGTGGCAATGGCCGCAACAGCCTGTATCTGGCGGCTAACGGTTTTGATGTTACGGCCTGGGATCGCAATAGTATGAGCATTGACAATCTGCGCCGCATTGTTAGCGCAGAAGGGCTGGAGGGTATGCTGCGCAGCGATATTGTCGACCTGGATACGGTGAAATTTGACGGCGAGTACGACTTTATTCTTTCCACCGTAGTGATGATGTTTCTGCAACCGCAAACCATTCCCGGGCTGATTGACAACATGCAGCGCACCACCCGCAGCGGTGGCTATAACCTGATTGTCGCGGCGATGGATACCGAGGACTACCCCTGCACGGTAGGTTTCCCGTTTGCTTTTCGTACCGGTGAGCTAAAGCGCTACTACGCAGGCTGGGAGCTTATTAAATACAACGAAGACGTGGGTGAACTGCACCGCACCGATGCCAACGGCAACCGTATCAAACTGCGTTTTGCGACCCTGCTGGCGCGCAAGGCGTAAAAACGAGCGCCAGCCTAACCCTGCCGTTGCCTGAGGGCGGGCCATAAACTCAGAAAACCCCGAAAGTACCCGCAAAAGCGCCACTCAACTGGCGCTTTTCCTTCTCAATACCGCTCACGCCAAAACCTCCACGCTATTACATCTATACTGAAACGTTTTGCGCCAGTGGAGGAAGCCCGATGGACTACTTTGAGAAAATCAACGTTCTGCCTCTCGTGATGTCGGTCCCGTTCTGGACCCGTATTGCCACCGTTATCATTGTTACGCTGCTCGTATACTGGCTGATTAATAAGCTGCTGAAGTTGTTGCACAAAACCATTCTTTCCTGGAATGAAGAGGCAAAGGGCGTCAGCCGCTACCGCTTTATCCTGTTTGACATGCTTAACCGCACCAATCGGTTTTTGATTTTTATCGCCGCGTTCTTGTTCAGTTTGCGCTTTGTCGATCTCCCGCAAAACCTCGCCAGTACCATTTCTCACGCCTGGTTTTTGGTGCTGGCCATACAAGTGGCTATCTGGCTCGATCAGGCGGTACTTTCATGGATGCAGCGCTTGCTGTATAAGCCTGGCATCAATCGCAACCCGGTGACGCTGGTTATTCTTGGCGTGATGCTGCGTGTACTGGTGTGGTCAGTGATGTTGCTGTCGATTCTCGCCAATGCCGGGGTGGATATCACCGCACTTATCGCCAGTCTCGGGGTAGGCGGTATTGCCATAGCCCTTGCCGTGCAGACGGTACTGAGCGATGTCTTTGCTTCACTGTCTATCGGGTTTGATAAGCCATTTGAAATTGGGGATTTTATTGTTTTTAACGATGTCTCCGGCACCATTGAACATATCGGTCTGAAGACAACGCGCATTCGCAGCCTGAGCGGGGAGCAAATTGTCTGTGCCAACGCAATATTGCTGCAACAGACTATTCATAACTACAAACGTATGCAGACCCGGCGCATTGTCTTTACTTTTGGCGTCTCGCCTGCCACACCGCCCCATAAACTGCGCCTGATTGGCGATATGGTGAAGAAGATAATTGTTGATTTGGGTGAAACTCAGTTCGATCGTGCGCACTTTCTGGCGTTTGACCAGGACAGGTTAACGTTTGAAGTGGTGCATATCGTTAATACGGCAGATTACAACAAGTACATGGATTTACAGCAGGAAATCAACATTCGCCTGATGGAGCAACTGGAGGCTAACGGTATTCAGCTGGCACTGCCGAGTATGATTCTGATGCCGCAAAAAGCGAAGACGCCGAACCCACGCGGCGAGGCCGTAAGCGTGTAATGCGCCGTAAACCGCAGCACATTTAAGGCTTTTTAAGAAATCAGCACGCGGCAAAACAGGATAAAATCCGCGAAAGATAGGTGGTTATCAACGACGTTTTGCGGTTTTTTTCAATCTACAGGGATAAATTGCGGTCTGCGTGGGGTGAACGTCCTGCGCAGGTATGCGTACCAGGTATGGGTTATCAGGGGAGTCAGGCGAAATGAAAGGAATACGTGCGCAACAAGAGAAGAGTGTGATAGCTCTGCGCCAGGCGGTTACAGCCCTGATGAACAGCGGCAAGTACCAGGAAGCATTAAAGAAAATACAAAGTCGGCTGCTGTTTGGGCCAAAAGATGAGTGGCTGGCAGTGGAAGCGGCGCGCTGCTGTCGCAGATTGGGCAAACAGGATGAGGCACAGCGCTATTACAGCCAGGCACTGAGAATCACGCCAGATAATGCCGGCGCGCTTAACGGTCTTGGGTTGATTCACTATGAGCGTGGTAATCACGAAGAAGCCGAAAACTGCTACCGTAAGGCGCTCGCCAGCATCAGTAACTACCCGGCGTGCCGCAATAACTATGGTGTGTTGCTACACAAAATGGACCGTTTTGAAGAGGCGGCGGCGCAGTATGAAGCCGCACTGGCAAGCGAGCCGGATTATGATGACGCACGCTATGGTCTGGCGTCTGTTTACGGACAAATCCAGCGGCTTGAGGAGGCTGAAAAGCATTTACGCTGTATCCTTGCTCGCAACCCTCAGGACACGCGCAGCAGCACAGTGTTAGGCATGGTGTTAATGCAGCGTGGTCAGCATCAGGAAGGGTGGGATTTATATCGCGGGCGTTACAGTGAGAGCAACCCTTACCAGTTTGTGAAACGACCAGCGTTTAACTCGCCGTACTGGCAGGGCGAAGACCTGCACGGTAAGTCGATAATGGTGCATCGTGAGCAGGGGCTGGGTGATGAAATTCAGTTCAGCCGCTACGTCAGTCGCCTCAAACGTGAAAAGGGGGCAAAGGCGGTGTATCTGGTGTGCACGAAAAGCGCGCTACCGCTGTTACGCCAGCTGCCGGATGTCGATGGCGTTATTGCTCAGGAGCCTGGCAACGAGATCCCCTTTTTTGATTACTGGGTGATGTTGTTGGACTTGCCGCTGTACTTCTGTGAAACACCCGCGCCATTTGCGCTGATGCCGCCGTATTTCTCTGCCTGTGAAGATGCTATCCAGCGCTGGCCGCTGCCAGCGGGAAAACTGTGTGTAGGCGTGGTATGGAAAGGGTCAACAGGACATGACAAAGACCGCTTTCGTTCTTTGCCGGGGCTTGAGACGCTGCGCCCATTGTTCAGCGTACCGGGAATAGCGTGGATAAGCCTGCAAAAAGGTGCCGGTGAAGAAGAGGCGCGCAATCCGCCTGCGGGAATATCCTTGCTGGCGCTGGGACATCAGATACAGGATTACACCGACACGGCGGCCATTATTGCCCAGCTCAGTCTGGTTATTACCGTAGATACGTCGGTAGCGCACCTTGCAGGCGCTATGGACAAACCCTGCTGGACGCTGATTTCCTCTTTTTGCACAGACTGGCGCTGGCGCGACGGGCAGGATACTACGCACTGGTATCCCGCTATGCGTCTGTTGCGTGGTGATGCTCAGGGGAACTGGGAACCCGCCATTATGCGTATGCGTGAAGCATTGCTGGCGATGGTGAGTTAGAGAGCGATAATTTTGCGGCTGGCAGAGAGGTCAGCAGCCTTAATCACTTAGCGCCGACGCACGCGGGTTAGCAGTGCGTAGCATACGCCGCCACCCACCAGCCCCCAGAAGGCTGAACTCACACCGTATAGCGTCAGCCCGGATGCGGTTATCAAAAAGGTGACAACGGCGGCGTCACGTTCAGTGTCATGCGCCAGCGCCTGATACAGGCTGCCGCCAAGCGTACTCAGCAGCGCCAGTCCAGCCAGAGTATGAATAAACGCCACGGGCAAGGCCGCCAGTAAAATAGCAATCCCACCGCCAAATACCCCGGCTATGAGATAGAACACGCCTGCCGCCGCCGCAGCCTGCCAGCGGCGCGCCGGGTCCGGGTGGGCTTCTTCACTCTGACAGATAGCGGCGGTAATGGCCGCAATACCCACCGAATACACGCCAAACGGTGCGAGCACCAGAGTGACCAGACCGGTTGTTGTCATTAACGGCGAGACCGGCACGTTATAGCCTGCGGCCTTCAGCGCCGCCACGCCAGGCGCGTTTTGTGAGGCCATCGTCACCAGGAAAAAGGGCAGCCCAATGCCAATGAGCGTGGTAAGACTAAAAGTCGGCGTGGTCCATACCGGCGCGGCAAATAGACTCATTGCGGGTTGTGTACTGACGTTGCCGCTAAAAATGGCAACGCCCAGTCCGATTAGCAGCGCTACCGCCACCGCATAGCGCGGGACGCATACTTTCGTGATAAGCCAGCTTACCAGCATCGCCCCGCACATCAGTGCCTGATCGCTCAGGCCACTGAAGGTATCAAGCCCAAAACGCAGCAAAATCCCGGCCAGCATGGCGGCAGCGAGCGTGTGGGGAATAATACGCATCAGCCGCGCGAACAGGCCGGTCACACCACATACAACAATCAGTACAGCGGCAAAAATAAACACACCGACTGCTTCGCCGAGCGTGACACCATGCAGACTGGTTGCAAGCAGGGCAGCTCCGGGTGTGGACCATGCTGTTAACACCGGCGCACGGTAGCGCAGCGTCAGAAAAAGCGTACTGAGCCCCATTGCAAGGCCAAGCATGGTCATCCAGCCCGCAATTTGCCCGGGTGTTGCGCCCGCTGCGGCTGCCGCTTGCCAGATAATGGCGGCGGAACTGGCATAGCCAACCAGCACGGCGATAAAGCCGGAAAAGAACGTGGGCAGAGGGACGGCAGATAAACGCATGGCAGGCTCCGGTCGGGTGAGTCCGGCGACTATAGCACCGTGCGTTATAACGCACAAGACGCTACAATACGTCAAAAACAGGAGGGTTTTTATGGACATAACCAGCAGAATGGCAAGCATACTCCGACAGCTACGTCAGGCCCGTAGCTGGAGTTTGACGCAGGCGGCAGAGCGCACCGGCGTGTCAAAAGCGATGCTCGGCCAGATTGAGCGCGGAGAATCCAGCCCGACGGTGGCCACGCTCTGGAAGATTGCCACCGGCTTTAACGTGCCGTTTTCAGCGTTTTTCAGCACTCAACTTCCAGCAACGGGTACGGCATCAACAGAGATGGTTGCTGTGCCGCTCTTTCCTTATGATGAAGCCCTGCGTTTTGATTTGCTGGCGGTAACGTTGCCTGCGGGGGCTTTGAGTGAATCATCACCCCATGAACGTGGGGTGATTGAACATGTGGTGGTGATTGAGGGCGTGCTGGAGATTGGTCAGCACGGCAACTGGCACAAACTACAGGCCGCAGAGGGTCTGCGTTTTGCAGGTGACATTGCCCATAGCTATCGCAACCTTAGCGCTGTGCCGTGTCACTTTCACTCACTGATTCATTACCCCCAGCGCTAGTTGCGCCGCACAGTGGCACCAGGCTGCCGTGCGCGTTGCGGGTAAAAAACTCGCTGTAGTCGTGGGTGAGTTGGTTAGCATCGGCAATGGCTTTTGCTGTGGCATACAAGGCATCGGCACGGTTGTAATCACGCCAGCCGTCTTTATCCGCACAGTCGGGCGCGCGTCTGAGGCTGGCACCGGTGGCGGCAAATTGTGCCATGAGAGTCTGCAGTTGCTCGCGGGCAGCCTGCTGGCGCTGCGCGGCGTTCTCTTCTGCTATCTGTTCGCTGCTGTGTGCGAGCGCCAGCGCGCAGGCCTCTTGTTCTTTGTTCTGTGCCTGATGTTGCGCAATCAGCGCCTTTTCGCGCTGCTCCAGCACCGTTTCCCACTGCGAGAGCTTTTCTCTCTCGTCCAGGCGTGTTTTATAAAAGGCCATTTGTTCATTTTTCAGCGCAAGGGCATGCGCCGTCAGTGCCTTATACTGCTCCCAGATCTTCACGCCTGCCCAGGCAAAACACATCACCACGACCAGCGTTGGGACAATATATCTACGTGTAAACAGCACAAGCCAGGTGTTCAGTTCCATTTTTATAAAGCCATCCGTGTCAGCGATTCTCCTGAAGATGAATAAGATAACGGCTAACGCGCTGATAATATTGCTAAGTTGTGCTGATGGCGCCTGTTTTTCTCAGCAGAAATTAAAATGGCAAACGGGTTTTGCTGACCGGGCATTCTGTCTACAATAGCGGCCTTTCAGCACATAACGGATAAGCTTAAATGCGCCTGCACTCTGACGCTCTCGAACTGCTCAGCCCGGCCCGCGACACCGCCATCGCCCGCGAGGCAATCCTCCACGGTGCCGATGCGGTGTATATCGGTGGCCCTGGCTTTGGCGCTCGCCATAACGCCGGTAACAGCCTGCAAGATATTGCCGAACTGGTTCCTTTTGCCCATCGCTTTGGGGCGAAAGTGTTCGTGACGCTTAACACCATTCTTCACGACGACGAGCTGGAACCGGCGCGTCGGCTTATCCATGATATCTATAACGTCGGCGTGGATGCGTTGATTGTGCAGGACATGGGCATTCTGGAGCTGGATATTCCGCCTATCGATCTGCACGCCAGCACCCAGTGCGACATCCGCAGCGTGGAAAAGGCCCAGTTTTTGTCGCAGGCCGGTTTCTCGCAAATCGTGCTGGCGCGTGAGCTGGATTTACAGCACATTCGCGCCATTCACGACACCACCGATGCCACGCTGGAGTTCTTTATTCACGGCGCACTGTGCGTGGCATATTCTGGCCAGTGCTATATCTCTCATGCCCAGACCGGGCGCAGCGCCAACCGTGGCGACTGCTCACAGGCGTGCCGCCTGCCGTTCACGCTCAAGGATGACCAGGGGCGCGTGGTGGCGTTTGAAAAACACCTGCTGTCGATGAAAGACAACAACCAGACCGCCAACCTGGCGGCGCTGGTGGATGCCGGTGTGCGTTCTTTCAAAATTGAAGGGCGCTATAAAGATATGAGCTACGTGAAAAACATCACGGCCTGGTATCGCCAGCAGCTTGATGCGCTGCTTGAAGACCGCAGCAGTCTGCGTCGCGCGTCTTATGGGCGTACCCGGCATTTCTTTGCACCCTCGCCGGATAAAACCTTCCACCGTGGCAGTACTGACTACTTTGTCAATGGTCGCAAGGGGGATATTGGTGCGTTCGATTCCCCCACGTTTGTTGGCCTGCCGGTGGGTGAGCTACTTAAAGTAGGGCCAGACTGGATTGATGTGCAAAGTAGTGAAGAGATGGCGAATGGCGACGGCCTGAACGCGATGGTGAAGCGTGACGTGGTGGGTTTTCGCGTCAATGTGGCGGAAAAGACCGGCAATGGGCGCTGGCGTTTATGGCCAAACGAACTGCCGGAAGGGCTGCGTAAGCTGCGTTTGCCGCATCCGCTTAGCCGTAACCTTGACCACCGCTGGCAGCAGGCGCTGCTAAAAAACTCCAGCGAGCGGCGCATTGACGTCACGCTTGAGCTGGGCGGCTGGGAAGAGCAGTTGATTTTAACCGCCACCAGCGAAGATGGCGTGAGCGTCACCCATACGCTCGACGGGCAGTTCAGCGCGGCGAACGACGCGCAAAAAGGGCGTGAGGCACTGGAGGCTGGGCTTGCAAAGCTCGGGCAGACAATTTACCGCGCAAGCCACGTGCAGCTAACGCTGCCGGAGATGTATTTTGTGCCAAACGGCCAGCTCAACCAGCTACGCCGCGAGACGATAGACATGCTTGATGAAGCGCGTGTAGCGGCTTATTCACGCGTGACCCGCAAGGCTGAAAGCACGCCGCCGCCCGTATGGCCGGAGAGCCATCTGACGTTCCTTGCCAATGTGTATAACGACAAGGCACGTCAGTTCTGGCAGCGTCATGGCGTGGAACTGATTGACGCGGCTTACGAGGCACATGAAGAAAAAGACGACGTGCCGGTGATGATAACCAAGCACTGCCTGCGTTTTGCCTTTAACCTGTGTCCGAAGCAGGCAAAGGGCAATATCAAAAGCTGGCGCGCCACGCCGATGCAACTGGTGCATCAGGATGAAGTGCTGACGCTTAAATTTGACTGCCGCCCATGTGAAATGCATGTCATCGGTAAGATGAAAAATCACGTGCTGAAAATGCCGCTACCGGGCAGCGTGGTGGGATCGGTTTCACCGGATGAGTTGCTCAAAACGTTGCCGTCACGACGCGACAAAAGCGCCTTATAATCCACAGTTCTACTGTCAAAGCCGGTCAGTCACTGATCGGCTTTTTTTTGTCAGCAAAAAGCGCCGCTGTGCGGCGCGTTCAGAGGCAGTTTCAGAGGGCGTCGTTGAATTAACGGGAGCCGGGTTTGCCCGTTACTGGACACCATCACGATAATCGCAATCAGCGATGCCAGGCAAAACGCCACGTCGAATGCGCCAACCAGCGAAAGGTGGGAAGACTTAGTGTACAACGCTACGTGAAAACAGGTTGATGACCAGCACGCCTGCGATAATCAGGCCCATACCCAGCATGGCGGGCCAGTCGGGTTTATGGTCAAGCAGCAACCAGCCAATAAGCGCTCTGGTCACATCTGGCGTCTGAGTCTGTCGGCCAGTGGTCAGAATGTCTGCTGTCGGCACACGTGTTAGGTAGCGTGGTGCCCGGTGTCGTAGCGGGCAAAAGGGATATAAGCCTGGCTTAACGTGAATGCCAGACCTTCAGAGAGTGACAGAACAGTATCAGCCCAACAACTCAGCTACTGCTTTGAGCTTCTTTTGCCCCATAATTTTCCTGTTCCTCTGTCGGTATGAGCATATAAAAAACGGATAATTATAGTCTCATGAGAATGCTTTCTTTTTTAACTTCTGTTCTTTCAGTCAAAACGCTTACGGGTGGAAGGTTTTCTCCTCTCAGGGAGGCGGCCAGTCTCTTATTTTCAATGACGGTTCTGATTTCTTTTAAGCGCCGGGAAAGAGAGCGTGCAGCAGATCCGAAGGTAAAGCCGACGAATATCATCAGGTAGATAAAAAGAAAAGGAATATTTTCAGAAGAGAATGATGTCTGAATATCTAATGTGGGAGCGCTACCCCAGATGAATTGGGGAAATTCGATAAAGACGGACTTTGACTAAGGCCTGAGTGTAATTCACTGTCTTACATTCCCTGTGGCTTATATTGCTGCTGAACACTACTCCCATGTTATAACTGGCGAGAGTAAATTATTCTTTCAGTTTTAAAAAGGAAGTTATCTGGAGTTTTTGTGTTTATTTTCATGAGGTGCTGAATAGAAATAAAACATTCTTGCTGTGCTTTAGAAAGCAGCCTTAAATTATTGATAAAGTAAATGGATTGGTATGAAAGATTCATCACAAGAATGCGTTGAGGCTCATGATATTTTCCTTTACAACGAGTTCGAAGTTATTCTTAATAGGGTGTTAAAACACTCTTTAGTTTGATGCGGAATTAAAATATTCAATGCAGACACCGGCGTGAATTTAGCATCTATAACTATAATAACGATATGGCTCTGGCGGAAAGGATATCTTTATGGTCGGTATTAACGGAGAAAATATCGTGCGCTTCAGGGAAAATGCAGGCCAGATTCACATTGATGCCGTTTTTCAGGAAACGTGGCTTCTGGTACTGGATATCAGTAACGGGCGGTCTGTCATCGTTGATAACGCGCTGTTTAAACGCTGCTGCCAGAGGGTGGAATCAGCCAGAGCGCTACTGAGTGCGCTGCCAAAACACCTCGTTGATGAGCTGCTGTTTGCCCAGTGCGCGCTTATTGATGAAGCGGTGAAAACCATGCCAGGCGCGGATGTGTCCGTGTGGTACAGCCAGCCGCTCCAGTCTCGCTTTTTTGACCGTATTGATGCCGGAGAGGCCATTTTTGAGCGCATCCGCCGTCTGCTGCGTGACCCCGCTCCGCGCCCTGAGCTGATCGGCATGTATCAGCGGCTTTTACTGCTGGGATTTCGGGGAGAATACCGTGGCGGGAAGTGGGATGAGTGTCAGGAAATGATGCGCCAGCTTGAGGCATTATTGCCACGGGAAGAGCGTGGCGCACCTCCGGCAGACGTTGTCGTCACTACAGGCAACAATGGCAGCACATACTGGCGCTCAGGCCGGGCGATGCTGGCATTTATGGCCGTTTTTACCACACTGTTATGGGCAGGCTTAAGGTTGTGTTTACTCGCTCAGCTGGAAGGCTGAGTTCACCGCAGGGACAGGGAAGATAAGCGATGGGAATGGCGGACTATATTGTACAGGGCGCGTTGCATGGCAACTGGAACCCGTACCAGCTCAGGCTGAAAAAGCTCGGTAAGGAGCGCCCGGATATCCAGGTGTCGGTACTGAAATTCAGCGGCACGGAGGCGCTGAGCCAGATACCGCGTTATGAAATCGAATTCACCAGCGCCACACCGGACATTCCCGCGCATCTTCTGATTAACTATTCTGCTGAGCTGCTGATGTACCCGGACGGCGAGGTCTGGGAAAGCATCACGCCGCGGGTGATTCCCGGCATCATCACGCAGTTCCGCCAGTGCAGCACCAGTGCCGATATCACCCGCTATGTGGCGGTGCTGGAGCACCGCATGGTGCGTATGGCGCAGGGGCGCAACAGCGCGGTCTGGCTGAACGAGAGCATCATCAGCCTGACGGAGAAGACCTTCAGCAACCACCTTATCGATAAGCTCAGTTTTGCCTTTAAGCTCACCACCCGCTATCCGCTGCGCGATTTTATGCTCCAGTACGAAGAGCCGGATTACACGCACGTAGCCCGCAGGCTGGCGGATGCGGGCGTGGCGTTTTACCGCCAGTACGATGAAGAAAACAATGAAGACGTGATTGTCCTCACCGACCATCCCCACGGCTGGGTGAAAGGCCCGGCGCTGCCTTACCGTCACCCGTCAGGCACTTACGACGGCGGGACGGAGTCGGTCTGGGATATGCAGGTTATCCGCACGGCGGTGCCGAAGAGCGTGGTGGTCAACGACGACAACTACCTTGACGCGCAGAGCGACATGAAGGCGCAGGTGAACACCGACGAGGACTACCGCGCACTGTGGGGGGAGGAGTACCGCTGGGCGGAGCATTACCCGCAGGCGGGCAGGGCGTATGAAGCGCAGCCCGGCGAGGGTGTCTGGTATGCGGGTATCAGACGTGAGCGCCACCGCAGCCAGCTGATTACCTTTGAAGGCAAAACCAACGCCATGAGCCTGCGCCCCGGCATGATAATCACCACGCCGGGCAGGGACTGGCCGGACGCGCCGGACGGCCTGCTGATTGTCTCCACCACCTGCAACAACGTCGCCCGTGATGCGGCGTACTTCGTGACGTTTACTGCCATTCCCTGGAGCATTCACCACACCTGGCGGCCTGAAGCGCTGCCGTGGCCGACCCTGAGCGGCACGCTGCCTGCCCGCATCTCCAGCACCACCGAAAACGACATCTACTCGCACATTGACGCGCAGGGGCGCTACCGCATCTGTTTCGACCCGGACCGGGGCGAGTGGCAGAAGGGATTTGAGAGCTGCTGGGTGCGGCTGGCAAAACCTTACGCGGGTGATGAGTACGGCTTCCACTGGCCGCTGCTGGACGGCACCGGGGTGATGGTGGCGTTTGAGTCCGGCGACCTGGACCGGCCGTATATCGCGCATGTCATGCACGACTCCCGCCACAGCGACCACGTGACGCAGCAGAATCACAAGCGCAACATCCTGCTGACACCGGCGAAAAACACGCTGCTGATGGACGACTGGCGGGAGCATGAGTTTATCCACCTCAGCACCCCGCACTCGGGCAACAGCGAACTGAACCTGGGGTATCTGGTGTCGCCCGGGCGCGAGAAGCGCGGTGAGGGCTTTGAACTGCGCAGCGACGGCTGGGGGGCGCTGCGTGCGGGAAAAGGGCTTTTCATCAGCACCGACCAGCGTGCGCAGGGGGCTTCTGAACAGCTGGATATGAAAGAAGCGCAGCGCCAGCTTAAGGACGCGCTGAGCCTGGCGCAATCACTCCATGAGGCCGCCGCGCTGGCAAAAGCAGAGCTGGCGGACCTGAGCGCCC
This sequence comes from uncultured Enterobacteriaceae bacterium, assembly GCA_966185765.1. GTDB lineage: Bacteria > Pseudomonadota > Gammaproteobacteria > Enterobacterales > Enterobacteriaceae > CBIFVZ01. Next base: position 181,026 of record CBIFVZ010000001.1, read on the forward strand.
AGAAAACGCTGCTGACGCAAAGTCTTGATGAACTGAAACAGGCGGCGCTGCTGTTGAGTGCACCTGCGGGCATTGCGGCCACCACGCCAGAAACCGTGCAACTGCACGCCGGGAATAACCTGACCCTGACCGCCAGCAACCAGGCTGATATTTCAGTGCTGAAAAAAATTACGCTGGCGGCCGGTAAGGCCATCAGCCTGTTTGCCCGTGAATCAGGCATGAAGTTTTTTGCGGCAAAAGGCAAGGTAGAGCTACAGGCGCAGAGCGATGAAATGCACCTGTCATCACTGAAGGACATGACCGTCACCAGCCACGGCGGTAAAACCATTGTTGCGGCGAAGGATGAGCTGTTGCTGACCTGCGGCGGGGCGTTTATCCGAATGAAAGGCGGAAAAATCGAATACGGCAGCCCCGGCAACCAGACGGTGAAGGCGGCTAACTGGATAGTGACCGGGCCTGAGACAATGGATATCACCCACCAGAGCTGGCCGCAGAGTGTGCCGAAGCAAAAGCTGCGCCTGGTCCTGGGAGACTCACCGGAAAGCCCGGTGCGTGAGCTGGCTGGTGAACCCTACAAGCTTTACGCCAATGGTGCACTCATCCAGCAGGGGCTAACGGGGGCCGGAGGAAGCGTAGAAATTGACCATCAGGTCGCCACGAATCAGTACCGTCTGGAACTGCCGGGCGGTGAAGTGTATGAAATCAATATGGTGAATGAAGGCCAGACCACGGAGGCTGACAAACTGGCGGCTCAGGGATATCGCATAACCGATCCAACGCTGACTCAGGACGCAAGTGGGCTGGGTAAGGACTGGCGTAATGTGTTTCACAGTCTGCTGAACCCACAGGCCGATGATGATAATGGACAGGGAGCATAAGGGATGGCTGATTTTAAACCGACAAAACAGGTTCTGAATGTGACCGCCGGGCTGGGAGGCAACACGGAAGTAAAGCTGACCCGTGAATGGTTGCCGTGGGACGGTGAATACCCGGCCTGCCCTTCGGCTTACGCGCCCTTGATCAACGGTGAACGAACGTTTGAGGCGGTAGCAAAGGCCATTGAAACGGCGCAAAAAAGTATAGAAATCATCACCTGGGGGTTTCAGGCCTCAATGTACCCGGTTCGCCAGGGGGCTGGTGGGGGGAAAACGATCGGTGACCTGCTTGAAGAAGCTGCAAATCGCGGGGTGCAGATCAGGATCCTGGTCTGGTTCAATTCGGTTAAGCAGAAGTTTGTCGGCGGAAATCTCCCTGGCTGGGAGGCGTACTTACCCGAAGACCAGGGTGAGCAGCATGGTCAGTTTATGACCAGGGAAGAACGTTATCAGCGCGCGCTTAAAAAAGTGGACAACCAGGGGGCCACCCTGTTGGCGACAGGAAGTGGTCTGAGTTATCACAAAGCAAAGGAAAACACGCCGGAGCTGAAAGACGCGTTTCATAAACAATATGAATACGATAAGCGCTGGCATTTTCGCGCCAACAGTGGGCACATTAAAAATCTGGTTATTAAAGTGCGCGATATGGGGCTACACGATGCTGGATGGGCTAAAGCGCGCCTGAAAGAAAAAGTTCCGGCGCAGTACCAGTTGTCGGATGACATTTCTGCAATGCACTCAATGGCACAGACGACGGGCACCACGCATCACCAGAAGACCGTAATGGTGGACTATGAAGATCCTGAACTGGCAGTTGGGTTTGTTATGGGTCACAACATGCTGTCATTGTACTGGGACAGGGATGCTCACTCGTATGTGCGCCAGGCACCGGATGTCGGGCGAGACGGTCCAACGGCGTGGCAGGATATTTCATCGTGTATTTATGGCGAGGCGCTAAAGGGGCTGAATGATAATTTTGCTCGCGCCTGGGTCCGGGATACCGGTGACAGTAGCCTTAAGGCCAGGGACAGTATTCCGAAAGAACGCTACAGCCCGACCGCCGCGCGTTTGCAGGCGATTAACGACAGGCTGGGGTTAAAAACGCCGCTGGTGCCCGTGATGGGGCGGATCTGCCGTACGCAACCGCAGGACAACGTTTACGATATTTTGCGTGCGTATATGGAGAGCGTAAAAAAGGCGCGAAAATATATCTATATTGAAAATCAATACTTCCGTTTCAAGGATTTGGTTAAGCAAATCCATGCCGCGCTGGCAGAGATAAAGCAAGCCGGTTTTAACCGTGACCTGTATTTATTTGTGGTGACAAACAGTACCACCGACCCGGATATTGTTGCTGGTGGCCTGCAAACCTGGAAAATGCTTGAGGCGCTGGGCCGCGGCGACAGGATGCCGGGGTACACCGCAAAACAGTACAATAAAGACCCGGCCAATAAAGACAATCCGGTCACACCGCAGGACATTCAGCCGCAGCAAATTCCGGGGCTACAGAGCCATATCTGCACGCTGGTATCGATGGACTCGCGGGAAAACGATCGCCAGCGTACTTATGTACACAGCAAGTTAATGATGGTGGATGATGTGTTTATGATTCAGGGTTCCGCCAATATTAATCTGCGCAGTATGGTGTTTGACACCGAATCGGCAATTGCTATTCAGGACACCGATCGCAGCAATATTATTCCGACGATGCGTAATAAGCTGTGGGGGTTGCATACGGGGAATTGGCGAGGTGCTGTTGGTAGTAGCTACAAAGATATTTTTGATGCTTGGGAAGGTCTACTTGATGAGAATTCAAAAATTGCTAGCATGAATAAAGGGGCACTATTAGCCCCATTGATTAAATTTATTGATGGAAGCTCGAAACTGAAAGATCAGGATTGAATAATGAAACGATCACTATTAACAATTACGTTTACGACCTTTTTAATTGGAGTAAACGGTTGCCATGGAATTTCAGGAGAGAAAATGGCTAATAATACTAGCCCTATTAGTGTTGATTTGTCCTTCACTTGCACCCAAGAGGCATCATACCTGCCGCCACTAGACCCGGATGCGGATATCTGGTTCAAGAAGGCGCGTGATCTGCAAAACGCATCCGGCGAAAAAGATTATAATGTTATTGCTAATCTCTATCGTCAGGCAGTGCAAAAAAATCACTACAAAGCCATGATCAATCTGCAAAACCTGCTATATCAGGGACTGGCAGCTCCGGTTAGCGGTAAAGCGGCACCCGAGGAAGTCATTGCCCTGGCAGAAAAAATGATGCAATTGAATATACCGGCAGGTTATTACGCGATGGGCCATTATCTGGAAGTGGGCTATGGTGTGGAGCGCGATAAGGCGGCTTCGCTGGCCTATTTTCGCAAATCCGCTGATATGGGTAGCCCGGAAGGACAGTATGTGATTGGTAAATTGCTCTTAACTGCACAGTTTGAAGACCTGGATAATCCTGAGCCTTACAAAATTAAATATAAGCCTAATCCGGCCTATCGCCCGGAGGTCGCTACAGAGATGCTTTCATGTGCGGCAAATCAAGGAAATGGCGATGCAGCCAGCTGGCTGGCGGGTTGGTATAAGTTAGAAAAAAATTATAAAAAAGCTATTATTTTTTATCAATTGGGAGTGAAAGCGGGTAATAAATTATCTGCTATGCAATTGCGGGGCAGTTTTATGGGGGGAGAGCCGGATAACCGAAGAGATTATTTGGCCATAGAAAAAGATTTAGAACGCTCGAATATTTATGAGCTTATTTATCGAGAAATTCAAAATAATGCCTCCGCCCGTTTCCCGGACCTTGATAGGATTGTTCCACTGCCTCCTGCGCCATTGCCCGAATGGGACGGCACGTTTGAATACAAAAAAGCTATGCGAAAATAATGACGATTAATTAACGGAACAGGTAAAGGAGCAGGGAATGGCTGGTGTAAAAAACAGTCTGCTGACAGGGTTAATTGTAGCGCTCATGGTAACAGTAGCCGGATGCAGCAGTCACGCGCATCACGAAACCGTTCTATCGCAGGTAACACTGTCTTTTACCTGTGTTAATGAAGCTGACCATTTGCCAGCGCTGGATCCGCAAGGGGATCGTTGGTTTAAGCAGGCGCGTGACCTGCAAAACGCATCCGGCGAAAAAGATTATAACGTTATTGCCAGTCTCTATCGCCAGGCTGTGGAAAAGAACCACTACAAGGCCATGATCAATTTGCAAAATCTGCTTTATCAGGGGCTGGCAGATCCGGTTAGCGGTAAAGCAGCGCCTGAGGAAGTCATTGCCCTTGCAGAGAAAATGATGCAGCTGAATATTCCGGCAGGTTATTATGCGATGGGTCATTATCTGGAGGTAGGTTACGGCGTGGAGCGTGATAAAGCGGCTTCGCTGGCCTATTTTCGCAAATCAGCTGATATGGGTAGCCCGGAAGGACAGTATGTTATTGGTAAACTATTGCTGACTGGTCAGTTTGAAGATACGGACAATCCAGATCCTTATCGAGTGAAATTTAAGCCTAACCCGGCATATCGTCCGGAGATAGGTACTGCAATGCTGTCATGTGCAGCAAACCAGGGACATGGTGAGGCGGCTGGTTGGTTGGCTAGCTGGCTTCAAACGATCAAAAAAGATTATAAAAATGCCATAGTTTTTTACCAATTAGGTGTAAAGGCAGGTAACACGATGTCTGCTATGCAAATGGGGGATAGTTTTAATGGTCCGGGGCCGAATAATAGAATGGATTATTTGTCTTTGGATAAAGATCCAGAGCGTGTTCGTCGTTATAAATTGATTGAAAATGAAATCGATGAAAACCCTTCTGCCCGTTTCCCGGATATCGATAAAATCGTTCCTTTACCACCTGCACCTTTGCCTGACTGGGACGGTACATTTGAATATAAAAAAGCGAAGCAGAAATAATGACTATTTATTAATGGAACAGGTAAAGGAGCAGGGAATGGCTGGTCTAAAAAATAGTTTGCTGCCAGGGGTAATTGTAGCGCTCATGGCAACAGCAGCCGGATGCAGCAGTGGCACGCATCATGAAACTGTTCCACCGCAGGCAACTCTGGCTTTTACCTGTGTTAATGAAGCTGACCGTTTGCCAGCGTTGGACCCGCAGGGGGAGCGCTGGTTTAAGCAGGCGCGTGACCTGCAAAATGCATCCGGCAAAAAAGAGTATAACGTTATTGCTAATCTCTATCGCCAGGCTGTGGAAAGGAACCACTATAAGGCAATGATCAACCTGCAAAATCTGCTTTACCAGGGGTTGGCTGCCCCTGTGAGTGGTAAAGCAGCGCCTGAGGAAGTCATTGCCCTCGCAGAAAAAATGATGCAGCTGAATATCCCGGCAGGCTATTACGCCATGGGCCATTATCTGGAGGTGGGTTACGGCGTAGAGCGCGATAAAGCGGCTTCGCTGGCGTATTTCCGTAAGTCAGCAGATATGGGTAGCCCGGAAGGGCAGTATGTTATTGGTAAATTGCTCTTAACTGCACAATTTGAAGACCTGGATAATCCGGAGCCTTACAAAATTAAATATAAGCCTAATCCGGCCTATCGCCCGGAGGTCGCTACTGAGATGCTTTCATGTGCGGCAAATCAAGGGAATGGCGATGCAGCCAGCTGGCTGGCAGGTTGGTATAAGTTAGAAAAAGATTATAAAAATGCCACTAATTTTTATCAATTAGCAGTGAAAGCAGGTTTTTTGTATTCGGTTATGCAACTGAGCGCTGCTTTTAATGGTCCGCCTACGGATAACAGAATGGATTATCTGGCTTTGGAAAAAGATCCAGAGCGTGTTCGTCGTTATAAATTGATTAAAAATGAAATCGATGAAAACCCTTCTGCCCGTTTCCCGGACCTTGATAGGATTGTTCCATTGCCACCTGCGCCATTGCCCGAATGGGACGGCACGTTTGAATACAAAAAAGCGAAGCAGAAATAACGACGATTAATTAACGGAATGCGTAAATCAAGAGGGAGCACGTTAATAGTGAAAGTATCTTTAATAACAATATGTTTGCACCTGCGTCAGTGCCTAAAACACGCTCTGCTATATATGTTCGTTATGTTAGTGGGTGCCATTGCTTTATCTTCACCAGCCCTGGCTCAAAACCTGCCTGACAACTTTCATCGTGTCACACCAGAACTTTATCGTTCGTCTCAGCCCTCAGCCGGGCAAATGTCAGCCCTGGAAAAATATGGCATCCGTACCGTGCTTAACCTGCGACAGTGGCACAGTGACAGGGACGAAGCTCGGGGTACCGCGCTGATTCTTTATCATGTTCCTGTCAATACGGCTGCATTTCATGAAGACCAGTTAATTGAGGCTCTACGTATTTTGCACAGAGCTGTGAAACCGGCACTGGTGCACTGCTGGCACGGTAGCGATCGTACCGGACTGGTTATCGCGCTATACCGACTGGTGTTTGACCACGCAACCAAAGCAGATGTGCTGGCTGAACTTCGCGATCCCGCGCACGGTCATCATGAGACGTTTTATCCCGATATTATCCGTTATATCGAAACCGTTGATGTGGATGCCCTTCGCCAGCGGGTGCTGGAGCCATTATCCCTTTCATCTGATTAAAAAAGCGGGAGAGCGTATGCGCGCATTTGTTCAACTCGGCGATGCTACTGACCACGGCGGCAAGGTTATCACCGCCTCCGGCCCGGAAATGTACGGTAAAAAAGTGGCGCTGGTCGGGGATAAAGTGGCGTGTCCACTGCCGGGACACGGTGTCAATGCCATCCTGCCCGGTAGCACGCGGGTGATGATTGGGGATAAGCAGGCTGCACTGCATGGTTTTCGAACGGAATGCGGCTGTAGTCTGATTGCCAGTCTGGGTACAGCAGGAGAGCAATAAGCGTGAAATGGAATATTCCTGTTATGGAGGATGCGCCATTGCCACCACGACCGCGCTGGTGGGTGTGGGGCATTGCATTGCTAATCATCCTGCTCGCCGGGTTTCTGCTGGCGGTGTATACCCTGGAAGAGGCAGAGCTACAGGATAAAGCGCGTCTGCTGACCGTGGCCTGTGGTGGGCCGTTTTTGCTCTGGCTGGTATTGCTTGGTATGCGCATGATGGTTTATGAGTTTTCCTCACTGCGCGTTAGCGCCCGCAACGACCTGCTGGCGGTACGCCGCAGAGAGTGGAGGCACTGGGCTAATCAGGGCGTAAACGTACTGGCAGCGGCACATTACACCGTACCCGATGAGCAGGGCGTATCGTTATCCCCGCAAGGGCAACTGCCCGTGAATAAACAGCAGCGGCTGGCCTTTGAACAACTGGCCGGGTTGCCGGAGTGGGAGCGGCGCGCGATATTCCTTTCCCGCCTCCTGACGCCGGTGGCCGGTTTTGTGCAGCAGGTGGGGTTTGGTGAGCCGCTTACGGTGCGCTTTCAGTGTGCTGCTGATGATGAGCCTGGCTGGCGTGGCGCTATTGAGAAGCAGGCTCTCAGCCTGAATCTGCCACTCTCTGATGTGGCACCACTGGAGACACCCGATCTCTTCAGCTGGCTGGTCGCAGCCTGTGATAAGGCACCGCCGGGGCTGGTCTGCCTGATTTTCACCGAATTTGATGAAACGTCTTCTGCAAGCGAGGAGGGAGCCTGCCTGCTGCTGGCATCCCCCGCCTGGTGTCATGCGCACCGTTTCACACCTCATTACCGTCTGCCGCGCCCGCTGTCATCCTCGTTTGCCGGGTTGTCGCAGGCGCTGCAACAGATGCTTACCTGGCAACATCCTGCAACCAGGCTCGCTGTTGCCAGCTACAGTGCGGTGCCTGCGGCGGAAGTCGAAAAGCTCCAGCTGGTTTGTCGTGAAGCGCTCAGTGATAACCGGGTCATGCTGGATGTGGACAATGCGTTGGGCAATGGCGGGCTGGCTCGTCATGCCGTGCAGCTGGCACTGGCCTGTCAGTCTGCGCCGCCGTCGTTGCTGTTAACGGCTGGCGGTGGTGAGTACCGTCTGCAACAGGTGGTTTCCGGAGCGCAGGTATGACCGGGATTTTGTTAATACTGATAGTCCTGACGCTGGTGTGGTGGTGGGGAGGTGACCTGCTGCCCGCGTTCATACATGGGCATGAAACGCCATCCCTGGCTGGGTGGATTATTACGGTCATTGGCCTGGTCGTTATGGTGCTGGCTGTCGTGCTGATACTGTTGCGCCGCGCGCCGCGCCAGCTTGACCGGGAAGGCATCACGGCACCGCCGTTGAGTCAGGTACAGCAGGTACAGCCGCGTCAGCGGTTCAAACTGGATGAACTCAGACAGTACCTGCGCGAGCAGGACGGCTGGCGCTGGCGGCGCAAACGCCCGTGGCTGCTGGTGACCGGCCCGGCCACGCTTGCTGAACAAATGGCCCCCGGCTTAACCACGCAGGGCTGGCTGTGCAGCGGTGGCGCGGTGCTGCTGTGGGGCGGCGATATGATGCAGGGCGGTAACGGGCAGGATTTACAGGCGATACGCCGCCTGCGCGGGCGTAAACCCGTGGAGGGGCTGGTGCAGATGGTGGATGACGCCGCTGGCTCTGCTCCGGATAGCGGTGCATTTTCACGCGGGCTGCGGCAGGTGGAGCAGGCGCTGCGCTGGCGCCCCCCTTTTTACCGGCTTGAGATTTCTGCCTCTGCCGGGGCGCAGCCTCTGAAACAGCCCGTACCTGTGGCGGTGATGTCCGGCAGGCCTTACACCTCCGACACGCTGACGACGGCGCTCGCCGGGCTGAGCGATGAGCTGATCACGCCAGCCATGACGCTGATTGCGCAGGACCGGTCTCAGGATTACCTGCTGCGTCTGTCGGCGTGGCTTAAGCAGCGGGGCATGGCTTATCTGCGGGCATCGGTTCAGGCCATGACGGGGGGAGCATCCAGGTTCAGCCTGCACGGCGTGGTATTTATGCCGCTGCTGGCAAGCGCAGGTAGTGGGTTTGCGTATGAGCAGCAGGCGGGCAAGCTCTGGCAGCGTATTGCCGGGCACAGCGCCCGCCTTACGGGCAGGCCGGATGGTACGGACGGCAGGGCCATTGCGCTCTGGTGCCTGAGCGGCCTGCTGGGGCTGTGGGCGCTCGGTATGGTGGTGTCCGGCGTCAGCAACGGGCGGCTGATTGCGCACACGCAGTCGCTGATATCCGCCTCCTCCCCGCTCACCGGTCATGCGCGGCTCAGTGAGTTACAGCGCCAGCTTCAGGCACTCGGTCAGCAGCAGGTGAGCGGCACGCCCTGGTATCGCCGTTTCGGGCTGGATATCTCCGGGCAGCTTCCGCCGCTGCTGTGGCCTGCGTATCTGCGTGAGGCGCGCACGCACATTGTCACACCGGCGCAGCAGGCGCTGGAAAACGCGCTGTCGCAGGCAACAGGCAGCCCGCCGGTTGATTATGACCGGCTGAAAGCGCTGCTGATGCTCGCTGAGCCTGCTCATGTGAATGATGCGTCTGCACAGGCTTTCCTTGCCGGACAGTTACAGCGCGTGCTGCCCGGCGTGCCGTCTGCACAGCTGGTGTGGTTTGCCGCGCAGTTACCGACGCACCCGCAACTGCGCGCCACGCCGGATGAGGCGCTTATCGCCAGCACGCGGACCCGGCTGGCGGACGCCATTAACGGCACTCAGGCCGAAGAGCAGCGCTATCAGGCCATCATTCGCAGCGCCGGGCTGAATTTTGCCGATATCCGGCTCGCTCAGCTTGCCGGGAGTGACGAACTGGCCGGGGTGTACCGGCTTGATGGCACTGTGCCTGGCGCGTTTACCCGCGAGGCCTGGGAGAAATCCATTCGGCCGGCCATCGACCGCCAGGTGAAAGATATCGCAGAGCAGACGTCCTGGGTGCTGGGGCAACAGCAGGGCGCTCTCAGCCCGGACGGACTGCGCCGCAGCCTGACCGCCCGCTATTTCACCGATTACGCGCAGGCCTGGAGGCAGGCGCTGAACCAGATTCAGTACCAGCCCTCACGGGATAATGTGCCGCTTGCTCTACTTGCCGACAGCAACGCCTCGCCGCTGGCCGCGCTGATGCAGCAGCTTTACCGCCAGGGACTGGCGGGCAGCCCGGATGAGAAACAGGAAAAGGTGAATGCCCTGCTTGAGCCGGTGTTCGGCGGTCTGGTGGCGATGGTCGGCGGGGAGCCAGCCGGACGGGAAGGCATCACGCTCAGGCAGTGGCAGTCAGAGGCCAGGCGCTTTGCTGACCGGATGCGCAGCATGTCAGGTGGCGATAACGCACAGGCGCTGGCGACTTCCGTCTTTAAGGGCACGCAGATTGATAACACCGCCGCCACCCTGCCGGGGCGTATCCGCATACAGCTGGGTGACGAGCTGGCGGCGATGGGCAATGCGCTGTTTGTGGCGCCGTTCGGGCAGGCCTGGCAGGGAGTGATGCAGCAACGCATTGTTGATATGAACACCGAATGGCGCCAGAGCGTTGTCGCAGGCTGGCAGCAGCAGTTTGCCGGTAAATACCCGTTCAGCCGCAGCCGGGAGGAGGTGAATCTGGCTGAGCTGGGCGAATTTATTCACCCGACGACCGGGTATATCAGCCGTTTCATTCAGCGCCATCTGAACGGGGTGCTGGAGTACCGCAACGCACGCTGGCAGGTAAGCGACCAGCTGCCGCCGGGGCTTGCGGTCAGTCCGGCGTTTCTGGCCGCACTCAACCGGCTGGATAATGTCGGGCAGGTGCTGTTTGCAAAAGGCTTTGGGGTGGCGTTCCGTCTGCAACCCGGCACCACAAAAGAGGTGGTGCAGACGACGCTGTTTATTGACGGCGTGACGCTCAACTACTTTAACCAGATGCCATTCTGGCAGGACGTGCGCTGGCCGGGGGACACGATGGTGCCGGGGGCGTCGCTGTCCTGGACCAGCGTGCGGGCCGGTGCGCGTCTGTATGCTGACATTCCCGGTCAGTGGGGATTTATGCGTTTACTGGAGAAAGCGGCGGTCACGCCCGCAGGGCCGGAACAGTACCGGCTGACGTGGGCCGCGCAGGACGGGCTGGCGCTCAGTTATCTTCTTCACGCCAGTACGCAGCAAAATCCACTGACCGTATTATCACTGAAGGGGTTCCGCCTGCCGGATGCCATTTTCTCATCCGGTACCACAGCAAAAGGGAAGCCACGTGTCAGACCATGAATTTTTACGCTACTTTGACGGGGAAATGCGCTGGCTGAAGGCGGCGGCGCGGGAGTTTGCGCAGCAGCACCCGGACGCCGGACAGCGTCTGGGCCTGGACAGCCGGTCACTGAAAATGGACGAGTCCGTGGCGCGGCTGTTTCAGGGCTTCTCACTGATGATGGCGCAGTTGCGGCGCAAAATTGATGACGATATCCCGGAGCTGACCGAACCGCTGCTGAGCCAGCTGCTGCCGGTGGTCAACCGCACGCTGCCGTCAACCGCGGTGGTGGAGCTGAACCCCGCGAATCCACAAACGCATCTGGAGCCTCACACGCTGTCCGCAGGCACGGAGCTGCTCAGTCTGCCGGTGATGACGCCAGACGCCCCGCAGGGCAACCGCTGCCCGTACCGCACCGTGGAGCCGCTCACCCTGCATCCGTTCTGGCTTGAACGTGTGACACAACACATTTTACCGGAAGGCTCACAGGCGCTGACGCTGCATTTTGCGCTGCCGGCACAGAGTGAACCCCGCACAATACGGCTTACGGACATCCCGCTGTTTATCGCCGCAGAGCGCCCGCTACAGTCGCTGCTGTACCTGACGCTCACAAAACACGTCCGCCGGGTGCGCCTGCGCCATGACAACAGCGCTGAACTGTACCCGTTCGCGGCACAGTTCACGCCGTGCTGGCAGAACAACCCGCCGCCGCTGTGGCCGGAAAGCGACAGCCCGGCGCTGTGCGGGGAGATTCGCCCGCTGCTTGAGTATTTCACGGCCCCGGCGCGCTTTTTCCGGCTGAGGCTGGACTGCCCGGACGCCATTACATTACCTGCCGGAGCAGCCGGCTTTGCGCTGGAGTTAACCTTAAGCCAGCCGCTGCCCGACGATATCTCCGTCCCGGACACCGCCCTGCGTATGCACTGTGTGCCGCTGATTAACCTGTTCCGGCTGGCGGGCGAGCCGCTGGTGACACAACCGGCGCAGCTGGACTACCGGCTACGTCCGCATCGCCTTACCGACGGGCATACGGAAATCTACAGCGTGGACCAGGTGGAAGGGCGTGATAACGAAGAGGACACACGTCACCGCTACGTGCCCTACAGCCACTTCCGGCACAAGGGCGGCATGCTCAAATATGCGAGCGAATGGCCGGAGCGGTTTTATCACACCCGTATCTGGCGTGGCGTGACCGGGCTGCATGAAACCCTGCTGATGCTGGGGGGCCGCGCCCACGGTGAAACGGCCAGTGAACGCCTGCTGCTCGACCTGACCTGCACCAGTGGCGCGTTCCCGCGCATGGCGCTTCAACAGGCGCTGTTTGACACCGACTACACCACCGGCAATCTGGCGATGCGCGGCTGCACCCGCAGCCTGCCGACGCTGCCGTGTTATCCGCCGTCGTCATCGCTCTACCAGTGGCACCTGCTGTCGCTGCTGCACCCGCGCGCCTTAAGTCAGATGCTCACCCGCGCTGACAATCTGCGGGCTGCACTGTCGCTGCTCGACTGGACGGACGATGACGATAACCGCAGGCGTCTTACCGGCATCGTCGATGTCAGCACAGAACAGGCTTTCTGCACCTCCCGGCGCTGGCACGGTGTGCGCATCCGTATCACGCTGGATGAAACCCGGTTCAGCACCAGAGGCGATGCGTTGCTGTTCAGCGAGCTGCTGGAGCAGTTCCTGGCCCAGTACGCGAGCGTCATCCGCTTCACACAGCTGACGGTAACGCTGGAAAAATCGGGTGAGGAATGGCGCTGGCCGGAGCGCTTTATCAACAGGGTGCTGATGTGACCGACAGAAATAAGGACAGACAAAACACTGGTGCCGCGTTACCGCCGTTCTGGCTGGATGAAAAGGGTAATGACCGCACGGCGGCGTATAACTTTTACCGCTTCTGCCGGACGCTGGAGGCCCTGAGTGGCACAACACTTGGCACCGGCCTGTCACCGCAATCAGACCCGGTGCGATTCCGGCCCGACCCGCAGATGGGCTTCCCGGCAGGCGAGTTGCGGCGCACGGAAACCGACCCGGACAACCCGAACGCGCCGCCCACGGTCAGAACCCGGTTTCTCGGGCTGTACGGCGTGGACTCGCCGCTGCCAGCGGACATTGTTGACGCCATCAACCAGGGCGCAGACGGTGCGGATGCCATGGCGGCGTTTCTCGATATCTTTAACCATCGCATCATGACGCAGTTTTACCGCATCTGGCGCAAGTACAGCTACCCGGCGACCTTTGAGCCGGGCGGTACGGACAACACCTCGCGCAGCCTGATGGCGCTCACCGGTATCACC
>CBIFVZ010000002.1:0-157620 GCA_966185765.1 uncultured Enterobacteriaceae bacterium
CTTAAATATTTGTCATAAGCTAAATTATATTTAATAGTATTATCCAGCTTACCTGCAATGCCGATATCAACCCCTCCATTTTTTAATATCTCCCTCTGAATTTCTATATTTTTAAGAGTTGCAGCCCCCTCTCCAGATAAATAGCCATTTACATAATCAGCTTTTGATTTTATCGATATATTAGACTTATCAAGAAAATGACCTGTTTCATGTGCCAGTGTTTGCACAACCTGTTCGGGGGAACTGAGATCAGAACTTATACTCATCACTTTATCTTCTCTACTCAGAAAAGAACCCTTTCCCGGAGGTCCGTAAACAATATCATATTTAGCGTCTATGACTTCCTGTAATTCTTTTTTCAGCGTCGGTGACTTATCCATAATTTTTTTAACAGCAGGATCATCAAGTGGGGACTCGCCAGGAGCAATATTGATTGTTTTCTTAGTGCCGCCACTGAAAACGCCCGGTTGTGCAGGCGTTTCGGACTCACGGATATCGAGCTGGATTGAAATGTTTTCAGCCTCGTCGCTGTTAAAGGATTCGGTAAAGCCTTCATCGTCTGTGACGCCTTCTCTGACCTGTCCGTTACTGAGCCAGGCAGTATACGCAGTTCTGGCGTAGGCTATCCCCTCATCGTTGATACAATGGACTTTCACTTGATGATTACTGTTATTCAGCATGACAGGTAAAACCGGGACAACGGGGCGTTGTGAGGTCTGCTGTTTCCTGTCGTAATACCCTGCACGGGTCCGGTAATCCCCACTGGTCGCCTGCTCAATACAGAATTCATCCAGCGAGATATAACTTCCCCCGGCATTCAGCGTAATGCGCTTTGCGGCGGTTATCTGAATTTCATCTTCCGTGCTGACAATACTGATGCCCTTACGCGCCAGCAGCTCCATCGTGTCGTTCTGCGCCTGTACCTGCACTGGCCCCTGGTTAGCAATAAGCTTCATCCCAAGCTTGCGTACAAAGACGCTCAACTGTTCCCCGACACCGACAAACAACTTTTTCACCACACTGATATCAGCATTGTTACCCGCTGTCGCCACCAGGTTCTGCCCGGCTGACAGTTGCAGATGTTCACCACTGGTTACCGCCACGCCATCCGGCGCAGTCAGGTGCAGTACCGAGGCTTTAAGCTCGTTCAGCTTCTGCTCCATCAGCGTTATTTGCGCCTGTAACTCCGCCGCACTCGCTTGCGATGCCTGCGCGTCGTCGGAAATCGCCTGCATCTCTTCTTTTGCCGCTTTCAGACGGCCAACAGCTGGCGCCATCTCCAGCACCTGACCCTGGGCTTTACTTTGCTCATCAGCACTGATAAAAATCCCTTTCCCGGCCCGCAGCGCGCCCCAGGAATCGGTGCGTAGCTCAAAGCCGCTGCCGCGCTGGTCACGATTTGCGTCGACCAGATACCCCAGATTCAGCTGCGTTTTACCGCCATTCTCCGTCGAAATCTTGATCGATTCCTTCTGGCGGTTATCGTCGATCCTTATCTTGTTATTTGTGGGAGTCCTGAGCACGTTACGCCGGTAGTTCGCGATATTGACGTGATCGGGCTGCGTGGAGGTGTGAAGCGCGCCTGCAATATAAGGCCGGTCCGGATTGCCGTCTTCAAAGGCAATTGCCACCTCAGTACCCGCCAGCAGCGGGAGGTGCAGACCGTAGGTATCACCCGCGTAAGGCCGGGCCTGGCGCACCCACAGGCTTTCGAAACCCGTGTCCCAGCTTGCCCTGTCAAACAGCATACTGACGCGATAGCGACCGTCTTTATCAATGTGGCCATAGATATCGTTTTCGGTCGTGCTGGTCACGAGCGCCGGTAGCGTTCCCGCCATGACCGGACGCTGCCTGAGCACCGGGCGATACCCATAGCGACCAAAGGCCGGGATAGCCGTGAATGCGGTCTCCAGACTCTGGTCACGGCGTGCGGTACAGCGCAGACCGGTTATCAGGATACCCTTCGTGAATGGCTCTTCGACACCGCTGCCCGTCACTTTCATCAGTGCGCCCGCCGCCAGGGCAGCGGCGTTACAGACACCGGTAAGACGCGTCTGGTCGTTCAGGTAGCGCTCATGGCGCAGGTGTGCAAAGAACGCGCCGCTTTCCGGCTCCGTAGCGGGGTTACTGCCCTGCGCCAGATAGTTATCGGCAAAATGGTAAGCTTCACCGTAAGTGGTGTCATCCCCGCCGGTAACATCAGCCTGCGCATCCATATCCGCTGACGCATCACGATAGTTGTAGTCGCGGGTAAAGACTGACTTTTCCACCACCCGGTGACGACTCTGCATGGCCCAGACCGATTCCTGTGCGCCGTCATGCATACCCGATGGCGCCACGGCGGGTAATGTGATTTCCGGTGCGTAGCCTTTCTGCGAATCAAAAAACTCCACGACATCGATATGCAGCCGGGTGTCGGCGCTGAAGCGAAACCAGATACCGACGTCTGCCAGCAGGCGGCTGATAAAATCGTAATCAGATTCTGAAAACTGCATCACCTGCTCACGGCGCGGATATTCCCGTGTCAGGTCAAACAGAAAATCCTGTCCGCGCATACCGTGCCGCTCGCGCAGGATTTTTTCGACTATCTGCGGGACAGACATATCCTGATAAATCGCGTTCTGACGGCTGCGTTTCAGGAGTGCCAGGCGTGGCCGGAGTGTAAGGGCGTAGCGGGTTTCATCGCGTGAGGAGGAAATGCGGCGGAAAGCGGTGACCACGCCCTGTACGGTACGCACCGGCTGCTGCAGCGGCATACCATAGACCTGTGCTATTTTGGCATGGAGGACAAGCTCTGCGGGCTTAAGCAGCATCTGCTGTGGCGTCAGGGAATGGTCTGTGGAGGTGAACGCTATGTCCCAGCGAAACGGGCGACTGAGGGATTCGCGTCCGTCCAGCTCAACAACATCAAGCGCTGAGGTACAGCTCTGAACGGAAAGACGGTGATGGCTGTGGCTGAAAAAGAGGGGCAAGGCATTATCCGTCACGGCTGACCTCCTGTGTCATGTGGTACGGGCAAACATATTCAGGCACGCTACCGCCCGGAGCCGTAAGTCAGGACCCGTCAGGCGTAACCGAATCGGCCGATAGCTGTCTGTCCTGCAGATACCGGCACTTTTAAGAATTGATAAAGTGTTTATATGCTTTTATAGCAGTCCTGACATTTTGTAAATATGTGAAATGGATTTAATTACGTCGCGCATTTAAGCAAGAAATAATATTCCTAAAAACCATTCGCTGTAATTATTAAAAAAAGAAAAAATTATCGGTATTCAGTGAGCAGGCTTTATTTAAAAGGCTTTGAAAAACCCTGTTTCAAGCCTGTTACGGCGCGGTTTACCGCCACTGAAATTTGATGAACGGCCGTAAGGCGAATAACACCAATAGCAATAGCGCTTCACACCGACTTTGTTAATATGTAAAGTTTCGCGGCCACACTACATAAGCACAGTGGAGGCGGCTATTTCGCTTGCGCCAGCCTCTGGCGGGCTTATTCCTGGGCGCTTTTAGCACCTGGGCTTGCAAGAATGATCAAAAGCAGCGGGGCTGTTATTGGGACAGGGTTTCTTGTGATGTCCGTGGGTCTGGTGATAATCGCAATTGGCCTTCGGTTGGGTCCTGTATGGGTCATTGCCGGTTTTATTGTCGTGTACCTGGGCAGCGGTCCTTTTGACGCACTGGGGACGGACATTGTGGTTTCTTCTGCTCCGTAAGGGAAAAGTGTTTCTGCTGGTGCAGCTGCACAGACCGCTACCTGGCTCGGTAGGGAACGGGGTATCGCGCTGTTCGGTACGTCAGGGACTTCTGTCTATCAGAGGGCCTTAGCTGAACGTCTTATTAGCGATGGCTCAGGCAGCAAGCAACAGCCGCCTCATCCACGAGATTTGCTACAGTGGCAATCGCTGGATTCGTGTTGGCGTTATTACTATCCTGTTTATCCTTTGTCTTTTTGAGAAAAATGGCCTGACTGATAGAAATTGAATACCTGAGTGCAGATGTATCTGCGGGCTTAAGCCCCCCAGGAGCCTGGATGTTTACGCCAGGCTTCGCCGTCCTGTGTGTCTGCCTGCCCTTAATACTTCCCCTCACCGCGTAGCGCAGTCGCCATTGTCGCCCCTGAGTTAACGCTCACTCACATACCTGGCTACCCCCGGGACGCGATGTCCGCGGCTGATCTGTCATACCAGCAACACAACCTTTACGCGCCCAGCGCGACAATCTCCTCGTGAAGCGCTTTTGCTATGGTCACCCCATGACGCTCGCTATGCACACGCACGCGGTGGCGACGCTCACCGGGGATACGAGCGCCCTGCTCCTGCATAGCGGTAAACAGGGATTCTGCCCGCGCCAGGTGAACAGCAGCGCCCTCACCCAGAAAACGTTGCGGGTCCATAGCAATAATCAACTCCCCACCAAACGGCTGCCCACCTGCACCGTTGTCATAATGCAGCGATTCCTTGCTGGTCATATCGCCAATCAGCGGCCCGGCGATAAGCTCCACCATCGCCGCCAGCGCCGAGCCTTTATGTCCGCCAAACGGCAACATAGCGCCAGCCAGAATTTCTGCGGGATCGGTGGTTGGCTTGCCCTGTGGGTCCAGCCCCCAGCCCTCTGGCACCGGTTTTCCGGCCCGCCGATGCAGGTCGATTTCACCACGCGCCGCTGCACTGGTCGCCATATCAAAAATAAACGGTGGTTTACCGGCGCGCGGCCAGCCAAACGCTATCGGGTTGGTGCCAAAAAGCGGCAGGCTGCCGCCTGTAGGCGCCATCCAGGCATGACTCGGTGTACAGGCCAGCGCCACCAGCCCCTGTTCGGTGAGCGGCTCGATATCAGCCCACAGCGCTGAAAAATGCACGCAGTGATTGATTGCCAGCGCGGCAATACCGCACTGGCGCGTTTTGTCGATAAATAAGGGCAGCGCAGCTTTCCAGGCAAGTAGCGAGAAAGCGCCACGAGCATCTACACGCACAATGGCAGGCGCTTTATCTTCGACAACCGGCACAGCATCCGGCGATACTTTGCCGCATAAGAGGGTATGTACACAGCCCGGAATACGGTACAGACCGTGAGAGGGGTTGCCATCGCGCTCGCTGTCAGTGACATTGCGCGCTATCGCACTGGCGTGCGCCTCGCTAAAGCCGTTATGCTGCAATACCCTCAGCGCCAGCGCATAAGCCGCGTCCAGAGACAGAGTGATGTCTTCCATTGGTCGGTTCCTTGAGAAAGAGAATATTCACGTTAACGCAACGCAGGCCATAATGAATAGCCTCTCATCAGCAAGTTGTGATACCTCTCCCTTCACAATAAATCGGTTGGGAACAACCAGGATTACACCTGATTGTCGTTTCGTCGCCACAGAAGATAATGAAAGAGCAGGCGGATGCCTGACATTATAAGGAATTCAGGATGAAGAAAATCTATGCATTACTTTTACTGGTGAGCATTAGCGCGCTGAGCGGCTGTTTTCATCATCATCACGAACGTGATGAGCGCGGCAACCGTGGCCCACATCAACAGCAGCAAAAACACCA
Organism: uncultured Enterobacteriaceae bacterium; assembly: GCA_966185765.1. GTDB lineage: Bacteria > Pseudomonadota > Gammaproteobacteria > Enterobacterales > Enterobacteriaceae > CBIFVZ01. The sequence continues at coordinate 5,535 of CBIFVZ010000002.1, forward strand.
GGACCATTACGACGACCGCAGCGGCCAACGTCGCTAATCCGGCGCTGACCATGTTTGCGCAAACGTGGTCAGCAGCTCAGAGAGTGCAGGCTTATCTGTCTGACCCGGCTTCCACAACGCAACCAGCGTCTGCGACAGCGCATTGTCCCCCATCCCGGTATCTATCCTCACCACTCCAGGCCAGGTTTCTGCATGCATATGTTCGGGCAAAAACGCCCAACCATATCCCGCACAGAGCATTTCACGCAGCATCTGCACATCATTGGTCCGTAACACATCGTCGGCAATCTGTAGCCGCTGCATCAGCCAGTCGGGGAGTGTACGAAATGGGATCAGCTGCGTGCGCGAGGCCAGATGAAACTGCGACACCGGTTCTGGTGAAAAGAATCCGGCACAGGCATATATCGCAAGCGAAATGCTACCAACCGCGCGCCACTGTAACCGGTCGTTGATGGTGCGATTGAGCGCCTGAAACAGGCCCGCATCGGCTTTCCCTTCTTCAATCCAGGCTTCGGCCTCAGCGCGTTCGCACAAAATCGGCTGCAGGCGAATCTGGTGTAGCGCCAGTTCGCGCTGCACGCGGAGTAAAAAATCACGTGGAGTAAAGAGGTCATAGCATAACGTCAACCTTGCGCTAAGCTGGCCTGGAATATGGCGTGCCACCTGAGCAAACGCCTGCGCTTCATGCAAAAAAAGCCGACTCTGACGCCAGAGTAATTCCCCCGCTTGCGTCAGACGCAGTGGGCGCGTACTGCGGTCAAATAACGCATAACCGAGATCAATTTCCAGGTACTCAATCAGCTCACTCACCGTAGAGCGGTCTTTTTTTAGTCTGCGGGCAGCGTGCGTTAAGGTTCCGGTTTCACAAACGCACGCAAATGCCTCAATCTGAGCGAGGGTAAAATTCAGCGGGTTCATACGTTCCTCCATAGCGCCAGATTCTCCCATACCCATCGTTTCTCCCCCGCACCTTTTGTGCCTGCCCCGTTCGTTAAACGGCGATATTTCCGCCAGACATTAAGATAAAAACCCGAGTTTTTCGCCTACCCCAGGCTTTTTCCTGGTCAGGAACGGTCGTAAAAACAGAAAATAAAGCTATAAAAGAATTAAAAATTAGAAATAAAAACCTTATACATTCAAATTATCTTTATAAATACCTGACAAAGCCAAAATTAGCGAAAATAATCATCAGCGAAAGCAACGCGATGCTTCAGCGGTTAATTGAGTCTGTAAACAGCCTATCGACCTCAGCGTACCGCAAGCCCTTTACCGCTCTCAGCCGACACGATAATCCCGGCTCCTGCGCAGGCTTAAGGCATTGCCCCTGGCACACAATGTTTGACCAGGACATCAGTGGACCCCATAGCAAGAGCAGGAGCGTGTTTGTGACAATGACGCAGCAAAAACTTTTCATCTACGTGTTCAGCCAGAACTATTTTCTGTGGAACGGCATTCGCCATTCGCTGGCCTGGTTGCCCCCCTCACGCCAGGAATATCACTGGCTCACAGACATGACGTTTGCCGCGCTCAACAAACGGATTAAGGACCTGCCTGCAGGCGCCTTTTGCATCATTGTCACCGAAGCCAACCGCATCCAGACCCTGCGTCAACTGCTGCCGCGCGGCATTCTGGTGACAGGCGATGACGAACCGCTGCACGCGCTGGACGCGTACCTCAATTCGCCTCCCACAGTGTCGGTGTCACCGGTGCGCCTCACGCGCGCTGAACGTAAGGTGTGCGCCCTTATCAGCGAGGGTTACGCGCCTGACGGCATTGCCCGGTTACTGAACAAATCGCATAAAACGATTAACGGCCACAAACGCAGCGCTATGCAAAAATTGAGCTGTCATTCCAGTGCTGAGTTGTGGACACGCATCACCCAGTTCTCGTCTGCCCTCGCATAACGCGCGGGCGTAACAACATCAGGAAAAAACTCATGAAACATAAAGCAATTTGCGTCGTCGTATGGCTGGCCCTGCTTTGCGTCGTGGGCGGCCTGGCGTGGGGAGAATCGTTCCGCCCTGCCGATATGCAGAGCGTCCACGAAGATAACGTCTTTCACCTGCTGTGGACGGACAGCCAGAAATAGTTACTTGCTTTCATCGCATTACCGATAGACCACCGTCCGTCTCCGCCACGCGGAGTCGGATAATTCCTCACATTTGATATTATTTCCGATAAGATCAATATTTTCTGCTGTTAAAAATGTAGAATCCCCCGTCTACACTTGATAACAACCAGCGCTACGCTGTTCTGTCTGATATTGATTCCTCAGCCCGTATCCGCCCTGCAACTCACGGAACGCTTAATGAAGTATCTGATTGACGATACCCTGATTTACCGCCCGGAAGACGGCGTATTGATATATTCGGGAAACGAAGACGAACTGGTCACGCTAACCGCCACCGCAAACAGCATTTTATCTTTGCTGGTGAGTCGTCATGGTGTGGCAATTGAGCGTGAAACCTTCCTGAGCGAAGTGTGGGATGCCCGAGGGTTACGCGGCTCTAACAGCTCCCTTAATCAGTACATCAGTATGTTGCGCAAAACACTCGCCGGGTTTGCCCCACACACACCGTTTATTATCACCGTGCCTAAAATCGGCTTTATGCTGAACCCGGATCTGCCAGTCGTAAAGCAGGATGACGATATTATTGTTGAAGACAGCAGTGCTCAGGCCCCCCAGTCCTCCACACGCAACCAATGGCGCTGGATATGGATAATGATGTTGGTTTGTGCAACAGCACTCAATTTTGCCTTTGGTCCGGGACAGGTTTCACATGGACACGGCGGCGCTCAGGCCCATACCTGGTCACTGACCACCATTGATAGTTGCCCGGTTTATACATTGCGTGCGCTACCGGAAGCCTGGCGCGATGAAGCAAAAAAACTCGCCAAAAAGGCGGCCGAGGAAACCGCCATGCCGTGTCAGAAAAACACGGTGTTCTATTTGCACGTTCAGGACAGCATTTTCTTTGGCGAAGGGGGACGACTGGTGCTCTCTCGCTGCGCGCGCAGTGGTGGCAAGGCGGCCTCCTGCCAGACCCAGTACTACTACCAATGGTGAGCCATGACGACACGACGCATTATTATCCTGACGGCCATCATTAATCTCGCCATTGTGCTGGCGACCGTCTGGATGCACTACAACACCAACCATCTTAATATTGCCTGCCAGGGCAACCTGACGATGGAAGACAGCCGCAATAACAACCCGTTCACGCTCGATGCGCTGGTGGAAATGCACTTTATGTCAGACGGTAGCGGCGCCTTCAACCTCACTGGCGATGTCTCGGTGAAAGGTCATCACTTTACGGTATCGCGCCAGGAGAGTTTTACCTGGCGCCATGTGCGTGATTCACTCTACGAAATCATCATCACTGACGTACAACGTTATGGTCACGATACGGTGCCAGAGGGGGTGTTCGAACGTTTTGTATCCGGTATTGGCATGAGTCAGAAGCGTATGCTGCAATTGACGCGTACGCCGGATGAGGCGCTGGTCATCGGCAATTTCTACTCGCCACTGCTTATCTGCTCAGGCTAGTATTCACCGGGTGCAGTCTGGTGTCGCACTTTGTTTTGTTTAATGCGTTCAGGGTATATGCCACCAGACGCACACAGGAGCATACCGTGACCCAAAAAAGGGCGCTTTTTACATTTTTTCTACCGGTAGCGCTGTTGGGCGGGCTGCTGTGGTTTTTCTATACGCCGCAGGTTACCCCGCAAGAACAGGCGCGCTACGTGGCGCTGTTTTGCCAGAATGCAAGCCGTGCAGTGAACGATGAGGCGTTGCGCGATGCCGTTGAGAACAGTAATACCGGTTACGCTCTGGTGCGTCAGCGCTTTAATCGCCAGGCGGCCAACCGCGTCATTGGCGCCTATAACCAGCTTAACCGTAGTGAAAAGCAGGCCATGCGCACCAGTCCGGTACAGTGCCGTGAACGCCTGTCTGCGCTACTCGAACAGTAAGTACTAACTTTACCTCTCACGCGTCCCCCGCTGCGGGAGCCGCCAGCATATCAGCCAATGCCGTCACCACATTTTGCGCCCGCCGCGACAGCGGCCATTCCGCACGCTGCACCAGCCAGAGCGTATCCACGACCCGTACACCACATTCGATGACTTCAATCTCACACTGGCGGGCAAACGCCTGGCGCGCATAGCGCGGCAGCACGGTAAAACCCAGCCCACGAGCGACAAACTCCAGAATCAGCCCGACCTGGTTAGTAAAACCGCTCACCCGTAATGCCCGGATACCGGGGTTACCCGGAAAGCGGCGACTGAGCAGACGCGTTGCCATTGGTTGACCATCGGGATGATCGATAAAACCCAGCGCCATCAACTCCTCCCATTCGCAGGCACGTCTTCCTGCGGGCACCACCAGCTCCAGCGGCTCCTCAGTAAAGTGCGAAGCTTGCACGCGTGGGTCATCAGGTCGATAGCTCATTAGCCCCATTTCATAACGGTTTTGCACAACAGCCTCAAGCACTTCGCCATCAGGTGCAAAGCGGTGGCGCATGACCAGTTCCGGGCGAGCGCTCTGGAGCGTAAGCAGGTGAGGAAAAATCATCAGGCCAATGCTTCCGGGCGTGATAAGACTGACTTCGCCCTTGTCAGATTCTCCTTCAGTCAGACGCAGCCTGAAACGGCAGGCCGCGCGATCGGCTTCCAGGCAGTAATCGAGCAGCGCTTTTCCTGCTGGTGTTAAATCAATCTGGCGCGTTTTGCGCATCAGGAGTGGTCCCAGCTGGGTTTCCAGATGGCGAATGTGCTGACTCACCGCCGCCTGCGTAATACCAAGCTGTTCAGCGGTACGGGTAAAGCTGCCAACCTCCGCCAGCACGCGGAAGGACTGAAGCCAGTGCGGGTTATACATAACAAACTCTTATAATCACTATAATTACTTTGCCATTTTCATTATGCCTCTTTCAGGCGACGATAGGGAATTGATCCCGATGTAATGAGCCAGGAGACGCAATGAATAACGATTATCAGGCCTGGGTCTGGCACGGCGGTGACAGCCCACTGGCCCTACAGGCGCAAACACGCCCGCTCCCACAGCCTGCGGCTGGCGAGGTGCTGGTGCGCAATAGCGCAATCGGCCTGAACCCGGTGGACTGGAAAGTACTTGATATGAAAGTGGGTAAAGCACCTGGCGTTGATGGCGCGGGTGTGGTGGTGGCAGTGGGTGACGGTGTCTCGCACAGCTGGCTTGGCCAGCGCGTGGCGTATCATACCAGCCTTAAGCGCGAAGGCAGTTTTGCTACCCATACGCCGCTTGAGGCCCGTGCGCTGATGCGCATCCCGGTTAATCTTAGCGATACGCTCGCCGCCGCCTTTCCCTGCCCCGCGCTCACCGCCTGGCAGGCACTAGAGAAAATCCCGAGCCGCCCCGGTGAGCGACTGCTGGTAAGCGGCGCAGGCGGATCAGTGGGCCACTGGCTGGTACAGTTTGCCCGCGCTCGCGGTTTTGTAGTGGATGTAATGTGCCACGAACGCCACCGTAAAGCGCTCACGGCACTGGGTGCCGACGGCTGGTTTCCCGGCCCACTCGCCGACGGCGGCGAACTGTCACCGGCGTTGCGCAACGACTACTTTGCGACATTCGATGCAGTGAATGGCAAGCACAGCCAGCGTCTTGGGGACACCCTGCGCGCTAACGGGCATCTTGTCAGCATTCAGGATCGCACCGACAGCTGGCCCTGCCCGCCGTTTGGCCGTGCGTTGTCCATTCATGAAGTCGCACTCGGCGCGCTGCATTTTCACGGCGACGACCGCGACTGGCGTCAACTTACGCGCCAGGGTGAACAGCTCCTTGAGGATATCGCCGACGGTACGTTTGTCAGCGAAGCCATCATTACCCGCGATTTCTCCAGTTTACCGGAGCAGCTTGAAGCACTGAAGCACCGTAACTTCAGCGGCAAATTGATAATCCAGGTTAAGGAAACATCATGAGTGCACTGTTTACTCCATTTAGCTTAAAAGACGTGACGTTGCGCAATCGCATCGCCATTCCACCGATGTGCCAGTACTCCGCCGTCGACGGCATGCCAAACGACTGGCACCAGGTGCATTACGCCGGCCTTGCCCGTGGCGGTGCAGGTCTGGTGATTGTGGAAGCCACCGCCGTATCGCCAGAAGGACGTATCACGCCAGCCTGCCTCGGTATCTGGAATGACGAGCAGGCAGCCGAGTTGGCAAAAATTGCCCGGGCTATCAAAGCGGCGGGGGCCATACCCGGCATTCAGATTGCCCACGCCGGGCGCAAAGCCAGCGCGAATAAACCGTGGGAAGGTGATGACCATATTGCTGACGGGGAACCGGGTAGCTGGCAGACCATCGCCCCCTCGGTGCTGCCGTTTGGTGCTAACCTGCCGAAAGTTCCCAGGGAAATGAGTAAAACCGATATTCAGCGCGTCACCGCCGATTTTATGAAAGCGGCACAGCGCGCCCGCGATGCCGGTTTTGAGTGGCTGGAACTGCATTTCGCCCACGGTTACCTGGCACAAAGTTTCTTCTCCGTGCACTCCAACCAGCGTACCGACGAGTACGGCGGCTCTGCTGAAAATCGCGGTCGTTTTTTGCTCGAAACCCTGGATGCCGTGCGCGAAGTCTGGCCACAGCACCTGCCGCTTACCGCACGCTTTGGGGTGATTGAATATGACGGTCGCGACGACGAGACGCTGAGCGAATCCATTGCGCTGACGCGTCAGATGCGTGAACGCGGACTGGATATGCTTAACGTAAGCGTAGGCTTCTCCACACCAGACGCACACATCCCGTGGGGGCCTGCGTTTCTGGCACCGGTCTCTCGCCAGGTGCGTGAGCAGGCCCAGCTACCGGTCGCCTCGTCATGGGGCGTGGATTCTGCTACCAACGCCGAGCGCTGTGTAGCCCAGGGCGATATGGACCTGGTTATGATTGGCCGCGCTTATCTGGCTAACCCGCATTACACGCTGAAGCTTGCCCAGCAGCTTGGCCTTGAGCGCCCAACCTGGGTGCTGCCTGCGCCGTATGCGCACTGGCTGGAGCGCTACCGGCTGAGCGAATAAGTCGTCGCTAACCCATAACAAGACCGACGCGGTGGTAACACCGCGCCGGTCTTGTTATTAGGGAGGGCATGCGATATCAGGTTAACGCAAATCCATTAGCCTGACTGCCTCCCTGGGACCAGGCAGCACTCACCCCACCCGCACCAGCGGCGCACTAAAACCGCCAGTACTGCTTTGCGTCAACTCGGGCGCGCGCGCCAGTGAATCACGGCTGATGTCGGCAATCGTCTTCGCGCCTGTGAGCGTCATCGCCACACGCATCTCTTTTTCAATCAGGTTCAGCAAATTCATCACGCCTGCCTGACCGTGGGTCGCCAGCGCGTACAAATAGGCACGCCCCAACAGTACCGTATCTGCACCCAGCGCAATCATGCGCACCACATCAAGGCCGTTACGGATGCCGCTGTCGGCAAGGATCGTGATATCTCCTTTCACCGCATCGGCAATAGCGGGCAGCGCACGGGCGCTGGAGAGAACCCCATCAAGCTGACGCCCACCGTGGTTAGACACCACAATGCCGTCTGCGCCAAAACGTACTGCATCTTTGGCGTCTTCGGGGTCGAGAATGCCTTTGATTACCATCGGGCCGTCCCAGAACTCACGGATCCACTCCAGATCTTTCCAGGAAATGGATGCATCGAAGTTGTTGGCAAGCCAGCCTATATAATCTTCAAGCCCGGTCGGGTGGCCGCGATAGGTTGAAATATTGCCAAGATCGTGCGGGCGCCCCAGCAGCCCCACATCCCATGCCCACTGTGGGTAAGTGACGGCCTGCCAGTAACGACGCAAAGCCGCATTCGGACCGCTCATACCCGAATGCGCATCGCGATAGCGTGCGCCTGGCGTTGGCATATCAACGGTAAACACCAGCGTCGAGCAGCCCGCAGCCTTCGCCCGTTCCAGCGCGTTGCGCATAAAGCCACGGTCCTTAAGCACATAAAGCTGGAACCACATCGGGCGAGTGATGGCCGGTGCAACCTCTTCAATCGGGCATACTGAGACGGTGGATAGCGTAAACGGAATGCCCTTCTCTGCTGCGGCTTTCGCCGCCTGCACTTCGCCACGGCGCGCATACATCCCGCACAGCCCCACTGGCGCCAGCGCCACCGGCATGGATAGCGTTTCATCAAAAAGCCGGGTTTCAAGGCTGAGATCGGTCATGTTTTTCAGGATGCGCTGGCGCAGCGCCACGCCCGCAAGATCGTCCACGTTGCGCCTCAGGGTATATTCGGCATACGCACCGCCGTCGATATAGTGGAATAAAAACGGTGGCAGAATACGCTCGGCCGCAGCGCGATAGTCACTGGCAGCAGAAATAATCATAACGGTGTTCCTTTCATATCAATGTCATCATCCGGCAGGCGCGTGGCGCGGGCCTGCCGGGCTTCATCTTCATCCAGCGTTCTGATAGTGGTGTGCACAAAACCCAGGTGTTCTTGCGCCGCCCGACGCGCACGCTCGGCGTCACCGTCGAGAATGGCTTCCAGCAGCGTCTGATGTTGTTCGGTCAGACGAGCAAAGATAGGCGGCTGGGTATACATGCGCTGTCGGCTTTGCATCACCGAGGACTGTAACAGTTCAAAAAAACCGCGCATGGTCTGTAACAGCACCAGATTGTGGGAGGCTTCGGCAATAGCAAGATGAAAGCGCACATCAGCCTGCGCCGCCAGGTCCGGGTCATCGCGCTCGTGGAATTTGAGCGTGGCATCAAAGCAGTAGCGCAGCTTCTCTTTATCAGCGGCGCTGGCGCGCAGCGCTGCATGCCAGGCCGTCCCCCCCTCAATGGCATGGCGAGCCTCAAGGATGTCGTAGCGGTAATCCGGGTCGCCTGCCATCAGCGCTTTTATAGGTTGAACAATGCGGCTATCGGACCAGTCGCCATTCGGCAGGCTGATGTAGCTGCCGCCGCCGCGTCGGCTGACCAGCATCCCTTCACTGCGCAACCGCGCCAGTGCCTCGCGCACGCTGTTGCGCGACACGCCAAGCGCCAGCGCCAGCTGGCGTTCAGCGGGTAAACGCTGACCTGGCGTCATTTTTTGCTCATCAATCAGCGCCCGAAGCCGCTCAGCAAGCTGCTCCACCACACGACGGCCCGTTACGGTCATGGGATCATCCACGTCAGCCAGTACGCCTGTAGCGTCACCATAACGCCAACGATACAGGTGAAAATCAGGCTGTGCTTAACGGTGAAACGAAACAGCTCCGACTCTTTACCAACCAGCCCTACCGCCGCACAGGCAATAGCGATGGACTGTGGCGAAATCATCTTGCCGGTCACGCCGCCTGCGGTGTTAGCGGCCACCAGCAGCAGGTCTGAAACACCAATCTGCTGCGCGGCGGTGGCCTGTAGAGAGGCAAATAACGCGTTAGAGGACGTGTCAGAACCGGTCAGGAATACCCCCAGCCAACCGAGGAACGGTGAGAAAAAGGTAAAAGCATGGCCGGTGTGTGACAGCGCCAACGCCAGCGTTGACGACAGCCCGCAATAGTTAGAGATAAATGCAAACGCCAGCACCATACCAATGGAATAGATGGGCAGCGCCAGTTCTTTAAGCGTTTCACCAAAGGTTGAAATGGCCTCTTTCGGCTTCATTCGCAGCCAGATAATGGACAGCAGCGCGGCCACAAAAATGGCGCTACCGGTGGCGGAAAACCAGTCAAATTTGAATATTGCAGCCCAGGGTGCACTTTGCGCCACCACCGGCGGCATGCGAGCCACCAGGCCGTCAAGCCAGGGTACCGGGAAGCTTGCGACCCAGCCCGCCATTGGCCCGCCTGCGGCAAACAACGCCTTAAAGGGAGGAATGCTCCACAGGGTAACGGTGGCGGTGAGGAACAAGAATGGCATCCACGCCCGCAGCACCTGCCAGCCGCTGTAGTTTTTATGTGCCAGCGTCTGGTCAGTCATGGATGCGCCGAGATCATTGAAGCGGAAAATACGCTTCGGCTGCCAGCGACGCAAAAACAGGGTCAGACAGAACAGCGATGCCAGTGAGGAAATGATGTCCGGTAACTCAGGGCCAATAAAGTTCGAACTCAGGTATTGCGCAATAGCAAACGAGCCACCTGCGACTATTACCGCGGGCCAGGTCTCTTTAACACCCCGCCAGCCGTCCATGATAGCCATGATCCAGAACAGCACGATGATGGTCATAAACGGCAGCTGTCGGCCCACCATCTGACCTATCTGGAAGCTATCCAGGCCCGTCACCTGACCTGCGACAATAATTGGAATGCCCATCGCGCCAAAAGCAACGGGGGCCGTGTTGACTATCAGGCATAATCCGGCGGCATAAAGGGGTCTGAAGCCAAGACCCACCAACAAGGCAGCCGTAATCGCCACCGGCGCGCCAAAACCTGCCGCACCTTCCAGAAAAGCGCCGAACGAAAAGCCGACTATCAGCATTTGCAGGCGCTGGTCTGGCGTCACTGACAAAATCGAGGCGCGAATCACATCAAACTGGCCGGTTTTCACCGAGAGCTTGTAAACAAACACGGCGGCAATGATTATCCAGGCGATAGGCCACAATCCATACAAAAAGCCATAGGCGGCAGAAGCCAGCGCGTAGGCAATCGGCATCCGGTAGAGCAGAAGTGCGACCAGCAGCGCCAGCACAACGGTACAGGTACCGGCGACATAGCCTTTCAGCCTGAGTTTGATCAGTGCAAAAAAGAAAAAAACTATCGGGATCACGGCCACCAGACTTGAAAGCCAGATGTTGCCAAGAGGATCGTAATTCTGTTGCCAGACCTGCATGTGAATTCTCCAGGTTATTTTTTGTTATCAGCCCGAACACGCGGCATTCCTTGTGCGATGACGCCGTCTGAATTGGTTGGGCCAGTTGTGCTGTGCGTACGTTGGCAACAAATAGTTAATATATCGTTAACTAAAAACAACACATTTGTTTCGCTTTTTTGCATTATGCGAACGACAAGGCAAACTGCCCGCCAATTGGTTGGGCCAAAAATGAAAACTATGGAATGTCGTGACGAGTAAGCGGGTTGTACGGTGAAGGTCGTTTATACTGAAGAGAAAGCCGCTGGAGGGAATCGCTATGCCGTTACCCGCTTTTACCGCTTCCACGCCCTTTACTTTGGGTATTGAGCTGGAGTTGCAGGTCGTTAATCCTCCCGCCTGTGAGTTAAGTCAGGAGTCATCCTGTCTGATTGAAGCCTGCCGTGGTCGTGTGCCGCAAGGTAAAGGTGAGATCAAACACGACATCACCGAGAGTATGCTGGAGATCTCGACAGGCGTGTGTGGCCATCTTGATGAGGCACACGAGCAGCTACAGGCGTTATCTGCACTGGCCTGCGCCAGTGCCAGCGAACACGGCTTAGCCATCTGTGGCGGCGGTACGCATCCGTTTGTGAAATGGCAGCGCCAGCAGGTGTGCGATAACCCGCGCTACGCCCGCCATCTGGAACGTTTCGCCTATCTTGTACAGCAGGCTACGGTATTTGGCCAACACGTGCACATTGGTTGCGCAAACGGCGACGATGCGGTCTGGTTGATGCATGCGCTGGGACGCTATGTACCACATTTCATTGCCCTGTCGGCTTCCTCGCCCTGGTTACAGGGAGCCGACACAGGCTTTGCCTCCTCACGCCTGAACATGTTCTGCGCATTCCCGGATAGCGGCCACGCACCGTTTAGTCGTAACTGGCGTGAATTTTCGGCACTGTACCAACGGCTGGAAAGTACAGGAATGGTAGAAGGCATGAAGGATTTACACTGGGACATTCGCCCCAGTCCAACTTTTGGCACGGTGGAGGTGAGAGTGATGGATACCCCATTGATGCTAACGCGAGCGCTGAACATTGCAGGCTACATTCAGGCGCTGGCATGCTGGCTCCTCAGCGAGCGCCCCTTTACGCCCACCGATGAGGACTATTTGCTGTATCCCTGGAATCGCTTTCAGGCCAGCCGCTATGGACTGGAAGGGACTTTTACCGCAGCCGATTCAGAACAACGCAGCATCGGCGATGCTATTCTCGCGACCCTGCCACAGCTGCAAAACTGCGCCCGACAATGCGGTGCTACTGATGCGCTGGCGGCTATTGGCGAACAGGTTATTAACGCCGACAGCGATGCGTTGCGCATTCGTCGCTTTATGGGCCAAAGCATTACGCTTTCAGAGCTGGTGCGTGAACACTGTCGGCTTTGGCAAGCATTCACTCACAGCGCTACCTGACAACAGGTGTTGCGCATCACGCCAGTCCCGTTACGCCACAGGGGAGCTGTGTAACAACTCAATAAGCTGGATGTGCGATTTACAGCCTGTTTTCTCCATAATCAACCGCTTATAGTGGCTGACGGTCTTTTCAGAGCGCTGGATTTTACGGGCAATGTCGCACGGTGCCATCCCCTTTTGCAGGCAACGCAGTATCTCCTCTTCACGGCGAGTGAAAAGACTCATCCCATTATCAATATAAAACTCACGCTCACGCGCGTTTTTGCGTGCACTCTGCTGTAAAAAATCAGACAACTCAGTCGGACGGCAGTGCGGCGGTATCTGAACGATATTTAGCGCAGAATAATGAAAGTGAATAAAACGCAGAATATCTGCATCACCCATTAAATAAATAAGGTCATATTTACTGTGGGCGCTGGCAATTTTCTGACAATCTTTCGGCGCAAGCAGCTCAAGGGGAATAGGTTCCACCTGCATTTGTGAAAGCGTCTGTTTCAACCCATAAATCAGGTAATTATCGCGGGTAACAAGGTATAGTGCTTTGCGCATCCTTTATGCTCCCTTTTAATAACTGTATGTTCCTGCATTACAGTGAATACTGTTTATTCTTTTTTGAAGAATAAACAGCCCGGACAAACATCAAGATGTCTGCGAGTAAAATCCCTTATCCAGACAAAAGCCATTCAGCCTGTGAAAGAGAATAGATAATAAGCGTAATTTAGCCATGTATTGCGCACGGAAAGATCAGACTGTGCCAACGTCAAACCTGTGCAATACCCATTAAAAATAATTAATTTTACTCCTGGCAAATAAACCAGGGGCTGGAAATGCCGCGCATTAACAAGCCGTTATTCCCCACGCGCTGAACTTCCATGCTGAAACGTGGCGTATAAATCATTGACATTAAATTCTCAGGTGCCCGATCGAGAACATTTTTAATTTCGACCTGACGAATAGTGACATCATAGAGCCGATTTGCACGATGATAGGTCCAGAAAAAAGCCACCTTACGATTCACTATCCACTTCTGGTCGTCATCACCCAGCAGCACACCGTAAAGATTCACGAATCCTTCCCCGTTGTTCATCATAAACAGGGTTGCTGAGGCATCCAGCGTAACCTGCGTGTGGGGGTTATTGACGGTCTGTCGCAACTCCGCCTCACAACGCAAGACCAGCTCTTCTGGTGCACGTGCAAACAGCCAGCCTGCGCCGCCCAGCACCAGCACTATCAATGCTGCATAGAGATACTTCATCTTTCGCCCCAGGACTGCTGTTTTACGTTTTCACAGCGGCTGTAGCGTCGGTCTGCTTCACGCAAACACCAGGAAACAAAAGCCATATGTCGACTGTGATTGGCATCATTACCGTAGCCAACGAATACGTCTATTGGCTGGCTGTTACAATCCAGGGACACGTCCAGTTTGGTAAGAACGTCACGCTCCTGACCTGCAGCGAGTTTACTCCCTGGCAGAGCATAAAAGTGGCACTTGCCCTTTGACGGCAATGGCAGCAGTGTTACCTCCGGGAAGCGCTGATGCTGAAAAAACGAGTAGCCCCAAAATCCCATTAATAACGCCACGCCCAATACCAGTCCCAGCGTCAGGCATTGCGCATGGCGGTTGCGCAACAAGGGCTTTGTTGCGCACGTCTGCGACTCAGGTAGCGGCTCCAGCGCCACAGGCTCTTCTGCTGGCACCATCTCATAGCGCACGGGCGTACAGGGCGATGGCGTATCATCTGTCTCGCTAATCAGCCTGACTTCTGCATTAAAAACCACACCTTGTTTTGGCAGCGTAGTAATAATATTGGCTTCAGGGTCAAGTGCCGCAATTTGTTTGCGCAATATACTCAAATAATTATTTAAGTTACTGTTGGATGCACGAAAACCGTAAGCTTCCCAGACATTATGCAAAATATCTTCACGACAAAGTAAGGTGCCATTATTTTTAATGAGTTCGCTAAGCAACCTCACTGCCGGACATGGCAATTGCAATGTGTTTTCTGGTTCGCCATTCAATGACAACGTTTGCGCTGACTCGTCAAAAAATAGCGCATCATTAATAATATAAACTCGTTTCATTGTCTCAATGTTTTCTGGCGGATATATAACTCCAGATGTCAAAAAGGCAATAAACCCTGTGGAGCGATTATTTTATTGCCGGATGTCAGGTTGATAATTTTACCGCGCCCGCAAAGCCAAAACCACCGCTCAAACCAGATATAAAAACTAATTTACGCTAAAAAACCAGAACAAAAAACTATAAATGATTGCTCAAAACATGTAACTACCTACTAATCACGCACGCAATTAAAATTAAATACGAAAACAGTAAGTACATTCACATCCCTTCATGAATGCGTGCCTGCCATGTTGTTATTCAGGAAGCACTCTATTTTAAGGATATTATAATGAATGGCATTAAAACCATCCGCCTGCAACCAATTATACTTTTGCATAACGCTCAAAAATATGGTTATGAAGTATTATCTGAAATACCTGATTCAACTGATTACGCACAGTGGTTTCAGGCACTTGATTCTCAAGATCTTGTTAATATCTGGCAGTGGCAATTTAACCATCTTGCCTCACTGTTTGAAGAAAAGAAGATGTTCCTCAATTTAACCATCGCCGCACTGTCTGAGCAGGAGCTGGTAAAAAAACTGTTGCCTCAGGCACGGCACAGTATGCTCGAATTGCAGGATCCGGAAAACCTTGCGTGTCTGAACGAGCATGATATGACGCGTTTACGCGATGGGTTACGTACCCTGCGCCAGGGCGGTGTGAGCTTGTGGCTGGATGATTATCGCCCGCAATATGATGAGGAATTGTCGCGACTGGGTTGGTTTTTCGATGGTGTCAAAATTGACCACGAAGAGTTTCACCTTTGCCGCCGCTCACCACTGGCCCTCGCCGATACCGTACGCCTGGCTCGTCAGTTCGGCGCAGTTATCCTGGTTGAAGGCATCGAAAACAAAGAAGACTATGTGACGGCACAGCTGTCTAAAGCGAATCTGGGACAGGGATATTTGTGGCCGGAAGTACGTATCTCTGCCTGAGCCAAAGTGCTAACCCTATATAAAAAAGGACGCCCTGAGTGGCGTCCTTTCCAATTGCTGACAAAGAAGGAAAAAACGGGGTTTTTCCTTCTTTGTGATTAGCAGATGAAAATCAATGAATTGATTTTCCTTATTTTTTATTGGGTGTCATTCACCCTGTCTGAGACAGGATGAGGTAAGGCATCAGTCTCAAAGGACGCCCTGAATGGCGTCCTTTTTGCTTCTGTATCTGGCACAAAAGGGTTGCGAGAATACGCTTTAATCGTAGCCGAACATCACCTGAGCGGTCGCGACGATATGTCCCGTAGATAACGACTTTCTGTCAAATACCTGATAATACGCTACCAGCGGAATATTGTAGCGCCCTTCAGTTGGGCTATGGCTTTGTATTGTCAGTAGCGGCGTCGCACCATTTTGTGGTCCGATGCCGTTAGCAATAATGACCCGTTCACCGTTAGGTTTACGTAATGATACGCCCACGCCTTCTTCGTCAGAGTCATCGTTTATCATGATCTCTCCGGTATCGTCATCACCCACCACGTCGTTACTGGCAATCCAGGCAGTAATGGAACGGGTTGCGGTTCTGGAGTTGACCGGGTTACGGCAGATGACAGGCAAAGTAAACGCCTTTTCTCCCCCTTGCCCTCTGGTATTACTCTTCAGTGCCGCAAGCGTAATCGGTGGCATCATGACGGTAACATCATGCGCTAACGAACATGTTGTCTGGTTCGGTGAGAACTGCACACTCAATGTTTCAAATGCCACATAATGTTTGGTGTTCCAGCCGCTGGCAGGCGTATCACTTATCATCGCCGCCCACGCTTCTTCTCCATAGGTCTGCTTTGAGCTGCCGCTACCATAGGTATAGTCCGCGCCGCCGTCGCCACTCATGACTATTGGCACCATGCTGGCAATACCGTTGTACACCACTTTTGAGCGTGACTGCGCCTCTGCGCCCGGCGCCTCCTCCAGCAACTCTGCTCGCAGTTTATAATGCGTCTGATAATTACCAAGACGGAAAACATTATTCAGATAGCCACCTTTCACACGCAGCTTCTCCGGCCCTGTTATCGTAATGTCAAACCTGACCCAGTAATTACTGTCGGTGCTGGTGTCGACAAAATTGATGTAAAGTGGACCGCCGTTAAACGCCGAAAATAAATAGACGTTGTTCCCTGTACCATAACAGGTCATTTTACCCGTCCAGCTGGTACTCCAGGTGCGCTCAATAACGTTTTTAGTCATAAACGCCGTAGAAAGCTCCAGCGATTTCCTCGATTCCTGAACGCGTTTTCTCTTCCACAAAGGGTTATAAGGGCGACACGAGTCAGAGCGCAGCTGCCCGTCCTCTTCAACCTCCTGAATATCCGGTATCGCCTGTGACGCGCCCAGCGCAGGCCCCAGCCCGGCTATCATCATCATGACTATCAGTAATAGCTTTTTCATTTTTATTTACCTGTGTTACCCAATGGGCGGCAAACATTCACGCCACGGGTTGACGGTTTGGCAACCTGGCAACGCTGTTTTTTATCCACAATCAATACCGGCGGTGGTGCATCGGCCTTCACAAAGGCCTGACTGCCCTGCCCCACAAAACCCAGTTCTTCGCCTTTTGCGTTATAAATCGGTGAGCCGAACCCAAGCGGCGTGCCGTCAACGCGTTGCAGGTCATAAATGAACAACCGGCGTGTGTCTGTTCGGTAGGAAACTCGTGAAATGCTGCCTGCGTAAGGCGCAACGTGGGCGATATTGCCCAGTACCTCAGCGTTATCTGCACGTGTCCCGTCCTGTTCCAGGTAGTAATCATTCATACGGTAAGCCACCGCACCCGATACCAGTGCCTGCCCGCGACGATTGGTTCGGGTTTCATCACTGCTGTTCACGCGTGCGCCTTCCACACCGGGCGCGTCGATGATGACAAAATTATCGCCTGTTTCCGGACTTGCCAGCACACCGCCACGCCAGGCCAGTACGCTACCAGTTGCCCCGGCACTGGCCTGACGGTAATCGCTGGCCTCAGTCACGCCGAGGTTCAGATGTGCGTACTGCGTTTTCCAGCTGGTATACAAATCGGCTGAACGCGTGTGGTAATTGTTGTCGTGTGCCAGCTCCAGGCTGTAGTCCACCAGACTGGTTGAACTGCTTAATCCCACGCCGGACGAGGCATATTTGCCATCTTTAAAGTGACTGCGGGCGTGAATGCTTGCAGGTCGGTCAAATACGGACAGCGGTAGTGTGAGTGTGAAATTTAACGTGTCTTCGCTGCGACGCGTGGCATTACTGCCGCTCCCGTTAGTAAACTCACTACGCCCCACTGAGGCGGTATAAAACATTGACCGAAAGCTGTTGCTGTAACCCAGCGAATACTGGCGTGTATCCGGGCGGCCATCGCGATATTGACGCCACCAGGCATCAACGCTCAGGCGCCCTAAACTGTCACCCAGCGGTTGGCTCAACGACAGACTGAAAGCCTGCCTGCTGCTGCGAGTGCTGCGCGGCAGCACATCCTGTTGAGCGTGGTCCAGAATATAATCCTGAAACGTAGCGTAATCGCGGGTTCGGTAGTACCAGGAGGCCAGCGTAATGTTGGTACGCGTGGGCAAGTATTTACTCCAGGCAACAGAATACTTTTCACCGCTGCGCTGCGTGTTGTTGAGCTTGTAGCGTGACTGTTCAACGTTCGCACTCACCGAGCCGAAAGTCGGAATGGAGAACGCGCTGCCCACCAGCAATGACTGGTAGTCTTTTGACAACGTAGTACCGCTAAACAGCGTCCAGTAGTTATTAATCCCACGGCTGTAGTCGCCCTGGAAAAATGCCGTATTATCTTTAATACCACGCAGGCGTACCCGGCCCACGTTAAGCATAAAGTCGTCTGTACCGGGGCGTAGCATGCTCGACATCGTGGCAAACGGCACGGTAAAGACTTCTGCATTGCCAGGGCTATAGCGCACTTCCACTTCCAGCTCTTTACGTGAGCCGGTCGGCATCAGGTCACGGATAGCAAACGGTCCCGGCGGCACAGAAATCTGCGATATCACGCGATTATCCTGACGTACGGTTACCACTGCGCTGGCCATTGCTGTCCCGCGAATGATCGGCATGTAGGTCTGATCTTTATCCGGCAGCATCTGTTTGTCTTTTACCAGACGCACGCCGCGAAATGAGATATTGTCAAAATAGTCAGAACTGCTGTACATATCGCCGAAGCTGACGCGAGAGGTCAGCGCAACAATCGGGCGCTCAACGTAACGCGAGGACGTATCCCACCTGCTTTTACTGTGGCTATCGCGCTGTAGCGTGGAGTTATCAATAAAATGCCAGCCCCAGAGGTTCAGGCCACTGTTAAGCCCCAAAAACACGCTGTCATTACGCGAGCCGCCTGGACCTTTTTCATTCATCGTCCAGGCGTTAACGTTATAGCTGGTATACAAACCGTTGACACCGCGCTCCCAACGCTCCGGTGCGACCCAGTTTCTGTCGTTACGCATTACCCAGGCCTGAGGGATAAGTAAATCAAGACGCATATCGCCCGTATTTAACTTATAACTCCCGCCGTGCAGTATCTCACTGATGTCAATTTCTTCATCGTCACGGTATTTTTTAAGCGCATCCAGCCCGGAAATACCCAACTGCAACGCTTCACGCTTTTTAATTCTCAGAGAGGGATCGCTTTCATCGCCGGTGTGGATGGCAAACTTCCCTTTCCATTCGTCGTCAATATAAATATCCATTTCATAGACACCGGGCGCCACAACAATGGCTTTATTATCCCAGTCCATATCGGCGGATTGCCCTATCAGCAGGCTGCTATTGAAGCTTTCCGCGCCACCCTGTAGTGGCCAGAGCGCAAGTGTAATAGCATTCAGCAAAATTGCTTTTTTTATTCTCCCGGCGATTACAGTTTTCACATCAACTCCTGTTTTTTACACAGCGCAGTTATTCGCCTGTCATCACAAAGCGGTGACTACCAAAATCATCAATGCGTGAAAGACGGAACTTACCGGCATTACCTGGCGATTTATCGAGAGGGTGACAGCTAAATGGCGCAATAAAGGCTGTCTCATTAAGCAGACTGCTGGTAAACGGCGCTTTCAAATTTTCACCATGAAATGGCGCAATATTCACGACGGTAACGTAATACGCCGAGGCATTATTAATGCACGCTCTGGTGCCGTCTTTTTTCACCGACAGCTGGCTATCAATAATTTTTTCACCACCGTTAAGCCCTTCGGGACGGTAAAAAAGCTTGATGCGGCTACGTAACGCCACCTGTAAATAGTTAGTGCCTGCTTCGCCAGCAGGAATAGGTGGCACATCTAACACATTTAGCCAGTACACCGACTCACGGTCTTTTGGCAGTGCAGAGGTATCCTGTTTCGCCAGGCGTAACGCCTGCCCCGCATTGGCCTCAACCTTTGCAACCGCAGGTGTCAGGCTAAACGGCACACGGATTTTTTCCGGTGATTTTGCCGGGTCGCCATCGTCAATCCAGGCCTGAACCAGGTGAGTGGAGGTACTTTGATTGACAAGTTGAACATTAATAAACCCGGCATTTTCCGGATAAATAACGCGCGTGCTGTTGATAATGACGCTGGAAAATACAGAAAAGGAAGAAAACAGCGCGCAGAACCCAATTAAAGTTCGCAACATAATAATCGTCTGATAAAGAGAAAAAAAAGGGGAGACAAGCTCCCCCAGGACGTTGTTAATACTTACTCGTAGCTGAAGGTATATTGCGCAGCAGTGGTAATGTTACCGGAAGTAATATCTTTACCACCGTAGTTATAGTAGTTTGCGTAATAAGTCAGTTCGGTTTCAGTATCACCTGTAACTGCAGTATCGATAGCGGTGTTGAAATCAATAATTGCAGACTTGTCTTTAGTAATGGTGATGCCCACGCCTTCAGACGTACCGGTATTGTTAACCATGTACTTCTCATCGTCAGAGATGTCGGCGCTACCGAAGGTAATCCGCAGCGTTTTGTCAGCTTTAGTGGCATTCTGCTTACAGCCAGAAACTTTCATGGTGAACGGCTTAGCATTTTTTGCTACCACACCCACAGCCTCACCCGCATCAGTGGTGGTGATAGGGTCCAGTGTTACGGTGAAGTCAGCACCGCTATTGGTAGTCACGTTACAGGTGGTGTCAGTGACGCTGCCGTAAAACGTGATGTTACCACCCGCTACGTCGCTAGAAGTGGTTTCTGCGATAGCAGAACCTGCAGTTGCCAGCACCATTGCCGCGAGAAGAGTTTTCTTAAACATAAATTATGATCCTGTGTCTGAATGTTGTTACTTATTGGTCTATCTTCCGATGAGTTACCGCACACCGTGTGTGGCATCTCATACCCCGGAACTTTCTGTGACAATCCTCACACTCCAGACTCAGGCAGTAAACTTATGTTGAAAAACAGATTAATTATAGATTTTTAATCTTAAAAACGTGATTTAATTAGATTTAAAATCTTAAATACAACATTTGAGCTACATGTTGCCATCAAGATTTTCCAGGGGTTGCTACTTAAGTCATGACAACTGAGGAGAAATGAGGGGGCAATTAAGGCGTAATTCATTATTTCCTGACCTGTAAACCTCCGTCTTCGTCAGATATTCTCTTTATTTTTGAATAAAAAAACAGCAGCGCACTAATGAATAAGAGTTAACGTAAAATCGCTTCGCTACTCAATTCTGAGTAAATTATCGCCTATTCCCTCTTCATTTGATTTTGCGCAAGACGCTACTGTCTCTGATTGCTATTTTCGCGAGCATGTAATGCCATAACTAAAAAAGAGGTAGCAATGGACGTCAGCCGCAGAGGTTTTTTTAAAATCTGCGCCGGCGGAATGGCAGGAACAACGGTAGCGGTTCTCGGTTTTGCGCCAAAAATGGCGCTGGCGCAGGCACGTAATTATAAATTGTTGCGCGCAAAAGAGATTCGTAATACCTGTACCTACTGTTCTGTAGGATGTGGTTTATTAATGTACAGCATGGGCGATGGCTCAAAAAACGCAAAATCGTCTATTTTCCACATCGAAGGTGACCCGGACCATCCGGTAAGCCGCGGCGCACTTTGCCCCAAAGGGGCCGGTCTAATTGACTATATACACAGCGACAACCGCCTGCGTTACCCGGAGTACCGCGCCCCGGGTTCTGATAAATGGCAGCGTATTTCCTGGGATGAAGCATTTAAGCGCATCGCACGTCTGATGAAAGATGACCGCGACGCTAACTTTGTTGAAACCAATGACCAGGGCGTGCAGGTGAACCGCTGGCTGTCAACCGGGATGCTCTGCGCCTCGGCCGCCAGTAACGAAACCGGCATGTTGACCCAGAAATTTGCCCGCTCGCTCGGTATGCTGGCGGTGGACAACCAGGCGCGCGTCTGACACGGACCTACGGTAGCAAGTCTTGCTCCAACTTTTGGTCGCGGTGCCATGACCAACCACTGGGTTGACATCAAAAACGCCAACGTTGTCGTCGTAATGGGCGGTAACGCCGCAGAAGCACACCCGGTGGGCTTTCGCTGGGCGATGGAAGCCAAAAACAACAACGATGCCACGCTTATCGTGGTAGACCCGCGTTTTACCCGCACCGCCTCGGTCGCGGATATCTATGCGCCGATTCGTTCCGGTACCGACATTACCTTCCTGTCGGGCGTTTTGCTGTATCTGATAAACAACAACAAAATCCACGCCGACTACGTTAAGCATTACACCAACGCCGCGCTGCTGGTGCGTGATGATTTCCGCTTTGAAGACGGGCTTTTTAGCGGCTATGACGCGGATAAACGCCAGTACGATAAAGAGAGCTGGAACTATCAGTACGACGAAAACGGCTATGCGAAGCGTGATGACACGCTGACCCATCCGCGCTGCGTCTGGAATCTGCTTAAAGAACACGTCAGCCGCTATACGCCGGACGTGGTCGAAAACATCTGCGGTACGCCAAAAGCCGACTTCCTGAAAGTGTGTGAAGTGCTGGCCTCCACCAGCACGGCAAACCGTGCGGCGACGTTCCTGTACGCGCTCGGCTGGACTCAGCACACCGTGGGTGCACAAAACATCCGCACGATGGCGATGATTCAGCTGCTGCTTGGCAACATTGGCGTCGCAGGTGGTGGTGTCAACGCGCTGCGCGGTCACTCCAATATTCAGGGACTGACGGACATCGGTCTGCTGTCTACCAGCCTCCCGGGCTACCTGACGCTGCCGCAGGAAAGCCATCATGACGTTGAGACCTATCTGGCAGCCAACACGCCAAAAGCCCTGCTGCCAGGGCAGGTGAACTACTGGAGCAACTATCCTAAGTTCTACGTCAGCCTGATGAAAACGTTCTACGGCGATGCCGCCACCCGCGAAAACGGCTGGGGCTATGACTGGTTGCCGAAGTGGGATCAGGCTTACGACGTACTTAAGTATTTCGACATGATGGATCGCGGTGAAGTTAACGGCTATTTCTGCCAGGGCTTCAACCCGGTGGCCTCATTCCCGGACAAAAACAAAGTTGTCGCCTCGCTCAGTAAGCTTAAGTACATGGTGGTCGTTGACCCGCTGGTCACGGAAACCTCCAACTTCTGGCAAAACCACGGCGAGATGAACGACGTTGACCCGTCAACCATCCAGACCGAAGTGTTCCGTCTGCCGTCCACCTGCTTTGCTGAAGAAGATGGCTCCATCGCCAACTCCGGTCGCTGGCTACAGTGGCACTGGAAAGGCGCGGACGCCCCAGGCGAGGCCATCAATGACGGTCAGATTCTGGCGGGTCTTTATGACGAACTGCGCAGGCTTTATCGCGCAGAAGGCGGAAAAGGCGTTGAGCCGCTCATGAAGATGAGCTGGAACTACAAGCAGCCGCACGAGCCGGAGTCCGAAGAAGTGGCAAAAGAGAACAACGGCTACGCGCTCGCCGATCTCTATGATGCCAACGGCAACCTGCTGGTGAAAAAAGGCGAGCTACTCGACTCCTTCGCACAGCTGCGTGATGACGGCACCACCGCCTCCGGCTGCTGGATTTACGCCGGTAGCTGGACGCGCAAAGGCAACCAGATGGCTAACCGCGACAACGCGGATCCGTCAGGCCTCGGTAATACGCTGGGCTGGACTTGGGCGTGGCCGATGAACCGTCGCGTACTCTATAACCGCGCCTCGGCCGATCCGCAGGGTAAAGCCTGGGATCCGCATCGTCTGCTCATTGAGTGGAACGGCGAAAAATGGGTCGGTAACGACATCCCGGACTACAGCGCGGCCGCGCCGGAACTCAACGCCGGTCCGTTTATCATGCAGCAGGAAGGCCTGGGTCGTCTGTTTGCGCTGAACAAACTGGCAGAAGGTCCGTTCCCGGAGCACTACGAACCGATTGAAACGCCAATCGGCACCAACCCGCTGCACCCGAACGTGGTGTCCAGCCCGGTGGCCCGTATGTTCAAGGCGGACGCGGCGCGTATTGGCGACAGGAAGGAATTCCCGTACGTCGGCACCACCTACCGCCTGACCGAGCATTTCCATACCTGGACTAAGCACGCGCGGCTTAACGCTATCGCGCAGCCGGAGCAGTTTGTGGAAATCAGCGAAACGCTGGCGAAGTCAAAAGGCATCAGCAACGGCGACAGCGTGAAGGTCAGCAGCAAGCGCGGCTTTATCCGCGCCAAAGCGGTGGTCACCCGCCGTCTGCAGACGTTTAACGTTAACGGTCAGCAGGTAGAAACCGTGGGTATTCCGCTGCACTGGGGCTTTGAAGGCAAGACGCAGAAGGGCTTTTTAGCCAATACGCTGACGCCGTCTGTGGGCGATGCGAACTCGCAGACCCCGGAATACAAAGCGTTTCTGGTTAATATCGAGAAGGCGTAAGGGAGCGAACCTGTGTCAATGCAAACTCAAGACATTATCAGGCGTTCTGCGACCAACAGCCTGACGCCGCCTCCCCAGGCGCGCGACTACAAGGATGAGGTCGCAAAACTCATTGACGTGTCCACCTGTATTGGTTGTAAAGCCTGCCAGGTGGCCTGTTCAGAGTGGAACGACATTCGTGACGAGGTGGGCCATTGCGTGGGGGTGTACGACAACCCCACCGATCTCAGCGCCAAATCCTGGACGGTCATGCGCTTTAGCGAAACCGAACAGAACGGCAAGCTGGAGTGGCTTATCCGTAAAGACGGCTGTATGCACTGCGAGGAGCCGGGCTGCCTGAAGGCGTGCCCGTCTGCCGGTGCGATTATCCAGTACGCCAACGGTATCGTGGATTTCCAGTCAGAGCACTGTATCGGCTGCGGCTACTGCATCGCCGGTTGCCCGTTCAACGTGCCGCGTCTTAACCCGAAGGACAACCGCGTCTATAAATGTACGCTGTGCGTCGACCGTGTCAGCGTCGGCCAGGAGCCAGCCTGTGTGAAAACCTGTCCGACTGGCGCTATCCACTTTGGCACTAAGAAAGAGATGCTGGAACTGGGCGCGCAGCGCGTTGAGAAGCTGAAAAAACGCGGTTATGAAAATGCCGGGGTGTACAACCCGCAGGGCGTAGGCGGCACGCATGTGATGTATGTGCTACACCACGCCGACCAGGCCGGTCTGTACCATAACCTGCCGCAGGAGCCGAAAATCGACCTGCCGGTCAATCTGTGGAAAGGCATTCTCAAGCCGCTGTCCGCCGCAGGCTTCATCGCCACCTTTGCCGCGTTGATTTTCCACTATGTGGGAATTGGCCCGAACAAAGAAGTGGATGACGAGGATGAGGAGGAGCACCATGACTAAGAAGCAAAGCAAAATGATAGTCCGGACGAAGTTTCTTGACCGGGCATGCCACTGGACGGTGGTTATCTGTTTCTTCCTGGTCTCGCTGTCCGGTATTGCGCTGTTCTTCCCAACGCTTATCTGGCTCACCGAAACCTTCGGTACACCGCAGATGGGGCGCATCCTGCATCCGTTCTTTGGCGTGCTGATTTTCGTGGCGCTGATGTTTATGTTTGTGCGTTTTGTTAAGCACAACATCCCGGACCGGGAAGACTGGCCGTGGGTGAAAAACATCGTCGAAGTGCTCAAAGGTAATGAGCATCACGTCGCGGATGTGGGTAAGTACAACGCCGGTCAGAAAATGATGTTCTGGACCATCATGAGCATGATTTTTGTGCTGCTGGTGACAGGCGTCATTATCTGGCGTCCCTACTTCGCACATAAATTCCCGGTGGAACTCGTGCGCTGGAGCCTGCTGATTCACGCCACCACGGCCATCATCCTGATTCACGCTATTCTGATTCATATGTATATGGCGTTCTGGGTGAAAGGCTCAATTAAAGGCATGATTGAAGGCAAAGTCAGCCGCCGCTGGGCGAAGAAGCACCATCCGCGCTGGTATCGCAAGGTGGAGGCTGAAGAAGCCAAAGCCGAGGCGCAGGGTGACAAAAACGCGTAATTTTTTACGCACAATAAAAAGCCGGTCAGGTTTACCTGACCGGCTTTTTTGCGTTTGTGAGCGGTAATAGCACGACGCCTGGAGGTTATCAGCCCAATGCGCAATCACCGATATTCCCCGACAAAGGCTATTTCATCCTTAATCAAAAACGCCGTTAATAATTGCCGTGACGACAGCGGTACTGAGCGCTATCAGTACCAGGTCATTGCCCACAATTTGCCATTCATAACCTGGATAATACGGCAACTGACCGAGCATCGAAGCAGGCACTGCTCTTTTAGCAATACCTGGCGGCAGGGGTTTTCCGCGTGCCAGGTTTTTGGCAATACCCGGCGGTAAAGACTGATATCCCGTCAGGCCGTGGCTCACAGCCAACCGACGTGCGCCTGTAAAACTGATGTCCGATTCAACCCTGTCTGGCTTGCCGTAATTCTTACGATGTCCGCCCGAGGACGCCTGATGCTCCCCCGCGTTGCCACTATGGTCGTTGTTACCTTTATTACCTTTGTTGCCTTTACTTTCAACATCCCAGCCGCCCTGTTTGCCGCTGTTACCATGATTACCACCACCACCGCTATTGCCATGACCTGCGCCGTTACCGTTACCCGGGTTTGCCAGTGTCGGCGTTGTCACGAACGAGAGCGAAAGCGTGGCAGCAAAAACAGCCGTTAAAATACGCTGCTTAACCATGATGCTATCCTTTTGTTACCTGTATGTAGAAACAGTAGATGCCTCAAAGAAAATTGACAATAAGGATAATGCTTAATCGTTAAGCCGCCTGAAAAAACTGTCGAGGGGAAAATGGCTACCGACAGGCGAGCATACCGCGAAGGGGCGATGTTGTGGCGAGGCCCCCGGAGATTGCACAGGGCCGCGATGACCCTCTTGGCTTGTTCACCGCAAATCAAGCTTCAGATGAACAGCACACCTACTGAATCCTGACTGGTATGACGACTGACAGTTTTTTCTCACAACGCATTCAGTAAGCGCGTATTCATTACCGTCATACCCGCACCACGGGCGCTGGCTGCGTCTTATTCACCCTCTGCATTTTCCGGGCGCTTGCTTTTTTCCTCGCCAGACGCCGGCGGCTTAAAACGCACCCGCACAATAGCGCCATCGGTCGGCACCGCTTCAAGCTCGTCACGCTCAAAACGTAACCCTTCTGGCAGACTAAAGTTATCTACCGTCAGGCGGTTCACGCGCCAGGGCGTCATATAGCTCACCAGCATTTCACCGCTGCGGTTGGTGGTCGCGCCAAATTGATTGTAGAAGCTAACGCCTGGCGTGTTCGGCACTTCCACCAACGCCGACGTGCCTCCCAGCGTCTGGCCCAGCGTCACACCGCCACTGTGCAGCACTACGCTACCGCTGGCATCGGCATGCCAGTCACGCTGACCGCCGCCGCGCGTCATACTGAGGTTGGCCTCGCCAGCATTATACTGGTAGCCAAGACTGGCGTTTAGCTCATCATTGCCATGTACCTCATGCTGCGCGGTCACGTCATAGCGCAGGCTGTAGTCTTTCAGCGCCGAGCCATACACATTAACGCCGTGAGTGTCTTTACCGTGGCTCGCCAGTTCTGACACATAGCCCACATTGGTCATGCGATTACCAAACGACAGCGGAATACTGATGTTAATACCAAGCGTGGCTTCTTCAGGATAACCCTGTGGCCGCTCGTAACCACCGTACAGGCTAATATCCACCTCTTTCCACTGCATATTGGCACTCAGTGTGAGCGAGCTGCTACCACTGGTACGTCCCCTGGCTCGCATCCAGCGCCACGACAGGTTGATACTGGAATCCTCACCAATATTCTGGTTCAGTTCCAGTTGTCCCTGCAGCCGCCTCTGAGTGACATCGTCATCCCAGTCATACTGAAGCATCTGCGCACGGCTGATTTTTTCTTCCAGGGTACGGTATTCGCTGCGGCGTGGAAAGTAGCGCAACTGGGCAGAAAGACTGGTTTCGGTGGACAAAAATGCCCGGGCGTAGCGCAGCCGCCAGGCGCTGCCGCTTAGCGTTTCACCACGCTGACGATAGCGTGCCAGCGTGGTATCTACCGACAACGCCCCCCAGGCACCGAGATTGCTGCCAGCGCCGATAAGCTGGCTTAAATAGCGCTCGCCTTGCTGCATCCCGATAAACAGCGTCACCCCGGTCCAGGCCCCCCAGGATAATGTCGACTGCCAGAAGCGGTCTTTATCCATATCAACGCCATGATAGGGTTTGAAACGCCCGCCGGTCAGTTCATAGCTAAAGCGCCTGTGCTGCACCAGATTAGGCATCAGCGCATAGGGCAATACGCGCACGCGCTCGGTTCCGTCGCTTTCCTGAATCGTCAGCTCCAGGTTACCTTCGTCGTTTGGTGGGTTGAAGTCACGAATGACAAACGGCCCTGGCGGAACGTGAATACGGTAAACACGCTCACCGTTCTGGCGAATGGTCACCTCGGCCTCGCCGCGGGCATAGCCGTTAATCACCGGCGTCCAGGCACGCCACCTGTCCGGCAACATGGCGCTATCACTCGCAAGCGACACACCACGATAAGGCATGCTGTCAAACAGATTCGATGAGGTATAACCATCACCAAGTGTGAGGCGCGCCCGTAGCGACTGGAGGCTACGCCACAGCGAATAACCGCTGGTATACGAGCCATGACCGCCATCTCGCTCGCGCCAGAACGCATTTTGATAGCGCAGCCGCCACGGGCCAAGATTCAGCCCATTCTCCAGAGTAAGGGTGCTGTCCGTTCCGCTGGTATCCCAGCTATATCTGGCCCGGCGTTTGTCCACATCAAGGCGATAATTCATAAAAAGCGCGTTAATACCGTCATCCCAGCGGCTGGTGCTTACCCCATTTTGCTGTGGGTTGAACGCCGCGTCCGGGAAGTTCAGTAACAGCTTTGACGCCTGCGGCAGAAATTCATAGTTCAGTGAAAACGTATGCGCTGACGAGGGTAACAGGCACGCCTGCGCATCCCATTCAAGGCGCTCCAGTAGCGGCGTAATCACGCCCCACTCTTCCATTAACGGTCTGCTCAGGCACGGTATGCCGTCGTTAACCGTCATTGAAATGGTGCCTTTCCAGGAGTTGTTGAGAATAACAGAAATTTTCTGGCCCATCGCGCACGGCGAAGCCAGCAGCATAAGCCACAGGAAGGGAAATCGAAGCGTCATAGTAAGACGACAGACATTCAGGTAAGAAGGGGAAGGCCCCGCCTTCCCCGGCTTCAGATGCTTAAACGAGCCTGAATATGATTACTTGCTCAGCGCAGCCAGTTCAGCACGTGCCTGGTTCAGCTCCTGCTGAATTTCGCGCACATCTGCTTGCTTCTCAGCCAGCTTGCTCTTGTATTTAGCGATTTTTTTGGCATCGCCTTTCGCCTGAGCTTCACGCAGGTCAGCCTGAACTTCTGCAACATCTTCACGTTTTTCAGCCAGTTTCTTCTCAAGCTTAGTCACATCTTTCTTAGCATCAGCCAGTACGCTGCTGTTGGTGCAGTGTGCTTTCACTTCTGCCAGCGCTTTTTCCAGGCCAGCGACTTTGTAGGTGTTGCCAAACTGCTTAGCGATACGAATTTCTTTTTCAATGGCGCTTGCTTTGGTCGCACAGCTTTCAGCAGCCTGTACAGAAGTCATTGCACCCAGAGTTGCCACAGCAGCCAGCGCGATAATGATTTTTTTCATGGTGATCTCCTTGGTTTAAAGAGCCTCGCTACAACGTTTTATGCAGCCCGGCTTTCCTGACACAAAGAGTAGCGCGCCAGATAGTGTGGTTACGACCCCCCATCTTCCTCATTGCCCTGTAGGACGTTCTGCGCTGGCTGTAGTCCCGTTTGCTGCCAGTGCAACAGCGCCTCGCGCAACACCCATAACTCCCGTTCCAGCCGCCGCAGCCCATCGACATCCGGCGTCAGCTCCTGCTCACGGCAGTGCGCCACCAGAACATGCGCGCCCAGCAGTTGAATACCGCCGCACAGCCGGTGTAGCGCCGCACCAAGCGGCACCGTCACGTCGTCACGCCACGCGGCAATGCTGGCCAGTGTGTCATCAATCACCGTAATTTGCAGTTCAAGAAAGAGGCGCAGATTCTCACCGGACAACAGCGCTGCGGGCAGCGCTGATGCATCGGTTGCCCCATTCCAGTCACCGGGTTGTGTACGGTTCCTGGGCAGTTCTACGGGCATCGTGTCAGAACACGCTGGCGCAACGTCCTCGTCGCCCACTCCAGGGCTTTTGGATGCGGTATCGGTATTTTCCCGCCGCGCGATGTCTGCCATCAGATGGTCCAGCCACGTTTCCAGCATCGCAAGCGTCACCGGCTTTAACAGGCAGTCCGTCATACCCGCTGCCCTGGCTTCATCACGCACCGATTCACGCGCGTCTGCGGTTACGCCAATAAACGGCAGTTCAGGCCAACGCTCACGCACCATGCCAGCCAGGGCAAAGCCGCTAATGCCTGGCATGTTACAGTCGCTCATCACCGCATCAACCATCGTGTGCGCCAGACAATCCAGCGCTGCCTGGCCATCACAGCAACTGATAATCCGGTGTCCGAACCAGGTTAACTGCTGACCCAGCAGCAGGCGGCCAGCCGGATTATCGTCAACAATCAGGATATTTAACGTTCGCCCACTCCCGACCGGCGCCGCCATCGCGTCAGGCTCGGCGCGAACAAGAGGCTTCATGACCGGGAGGTTGAGCATTACGCTCACGGTTGTTCCCTCACCGGGCTGGCTCTTTAGGGTGACGTCGCCCCCCATCATCTGCGCCAGAGTGCGAGAAATATAAAGCCCAAGCCCGCTCCCCTGCGCCATCCGGCGACTTTCAGCCTGCTCAAAAGGACGGAACAAGCGGGCCTGTACTGCAGGCTCGATACCTTCCCCGGTATCTTCAACTTCCAGGCACAGCCGCAGACGGTTGCCATCCGCGCCCTGCGGTCTTGCGCGCAGCGCCACATCACCATGATCGGTAAACTTAATGGCGTTTGCCACCAGATTCGCCAGTATCTGGCGCAGGCGCATGGCATCAACCAGCACATCAGCGTTAAGCTCTGCGTCTATCTCCAGCTCAAAACGCAGCCCTTTTTTCGCGGCCAGCCCTTCAAACATAACAGCAGTGGATTCAATCAGCTCGCGCAGCGCCACACGCTTTGGGTGCAGCACCATGCGACCGGACTCAATACGTGAAACATCGAGAATGTTGCCAAGCAGCTCCAGTAACGACTGTGCCGCTTCCCGGGCAATACGAATCGACTGGCGGTTTTCCGGCGTATCACCGCCCCGGCGCGTTACCAGCTCCAGCATGCCGATAACGGCACTCAGTGGCGTACGAATCTCGTGGCTCATTGTGGTAAGAAAAGTGCTTTTCTCACGGCTGGCATCAGTTGCACGCCGCCGTGCACGCTGGAGAACAGTAATTCTCTGACGCTGGCGTGTAATATCAAGCCAGCCGCCAAGACTCACGCGTTTTCCGCGCACCGGCGCACGCCACAGGCGTAGCTGTCGGCCATCGCGCTCCACCGTGCGCGTGCCAGGTTTTACCCGATCAAGCCAGTCCTCAAGCGTCGTACCGCGTAACTGGCGCTTGCTGATGCCGAGCGTCTGACACAGCGCGTTGTTGCCCGCAAGCAGTCTGCCGCGCGGGTCACAAACATACATTGGCGCAGGCAACGCATCCATCGTGTTCATCATCCTGCGCCAGCGGCTACACCACAGCCACAGCACCAGAGCAGCAATGGCGAAAAGCACAACTCCAGCCCCGATATACAGGCTGCGGCTGTTATCTTCCGCCACGGAGGAAAAACTGTTGCCGCTGTAGCCGCTACGGGTGAGCGCGTGCAAGTCCTCAGGGGGGATGTTAATGAGCGCTTTGTTGAGAATAGTCACCAGCGGCCAGGCCTTACGCGAAGCACCAAACGACAGGCGTAGCGGATCGGCATCCAGACTTGCAATAATTTTCAGTGAGGCATAAGCCTTTTGCGCCAGCAGTTCATTCGCAACAATCAGCGGCACAATCATGATGTCGCTTTCCCGACGCAACACGCGTCCCAGCCCCTCACGCCAGGTATCCACCCGGGTAAGTTGGTTAATGCCCTGACGGCGTAACCACTCTTCCGGCGCATCGCCACGCAGACTGGCCACGTTCTGGACTGGCTGATTCGGTGCACGATTGCTGCGCCCGACCATTACCCACGAGTTATAAAGCCAGGTGCGGGTCGTCAACAGTTTTGCCTGCCAGATACCGTCCTGGGAACCCCCTGCCACCAGTTCACTGCGCCCACTCTGCACGGCTGCATAGGCCTCTGCCTGAGAAGGATACCGCTGAATTTCAAAAATAAACCCCGTACGCAGACGCAAAGCCGTCAGGATATCGGCAATCATGCCGCGCAGTTGCCCTGAGTCGTCAAAGAACGCCACCGGTGCATTGCCTTCAGCGACCGCCACACGCACATGCTTATGTTCCTCAATCCATTTGCTCTCAAGGCTGGTATATACCGGCGGCAATTCACTTAACGACAGGGGGATACCGCCATTCCAGCGCCGGTGAATTTCTATCGTGGCGCTTTCTGGCAACGCATTGAGCATAACGTTAAGGATGTCTATCCAGGGACGCATTCGCTCGGTGGCAGCAAAGGCAAAGCCTGCGGAGGGCAACGCGGGCGAAATGGTACGAATACGCAAATTGCTAAGATTTGACTGGCTGACCAGATAACGGGCTGTGACGGCATCGCAAAAAAACAGGTCGATATTATGAAACGCCAGCGCCTCCATCGCATGCCGCGCGCTGGCAAAATTCACAAGCCTGGCATTGGGATAGCGCGCCATCACCTTTTCCCGATCGTAGGTCGGGTATACCGCTATAGTGCGTACCTCTTCCGGGCTGACATTGTCGCCATTGACCACTTCCACCGCCACATTCTGACTGTAGGGTTTACTGAGAATAAGCCCCTGATGCAGCTGGTTGTCTCCGGCTTCAGCAATGAAATCCACCTCTGCGGCCTTAAGTGCAGCAAGCGTATCGGCATAGCTGGGATACTGAATGACCTCAATCTCAACACCGAGGTTTTGCGCCAGCAGCCCGACAAAATCGGCATTAATGCCGCCGTAATCATTAAGCCCGGTGGTGATGTCATAAGGCGGCAGCATCGGCTGCCACAACGCAAAACGCAGCTTGCGATGCTCGCGCAGCCAGCGCCACTGTGCCTGGCTCAGACCCGGGTCGGTGACCTCATCGCTACTGCGCGCCAGCAGTTGCAGCGCACGCGGCGGTGTCTGCGCGCTGGAGAAAAGGGGAAGAAGACAAAGCACTATCAGCCACAATGCCCTCATGTCGCTTCCTCATCCAGCAGCGCAAACAGCTGTTGCAGATCGGCTAGGCCACTTTTTTGCAGCATACGCGCTTTATAAGTGCTGATGGTTTTATTACTGAGCGCCAGCCGCTCGGCGATGTCTTTATTGGTTTCGCCCTGGCGCAGATAGTGCAATACGGCAATTTCGCGATCGGAAAAGCGTGCCAGAATTTGTGCGCCGTGCGGCGTCTCCTGGGCAGGCGCAATAGCCTCGCTCAGGGTCTCTGCGGGAAAACAACGATAGCCATCAAGGATCAAGCGGCACAGTGGTTCAACGGAGGCAAGCGACAGGCCTTTATTAAGAAAACCATCGGCCCCGGCCTGTAG
Source organism: uncultured Enterobacteriaceae bacterium (assembly GCA_966185765.1). GTDB lineage: Bacteria > Pseudomonadota > Gammaproteobacteria > Enterobacterales > Enterobacteriaceae > CBIFVZ01. The sequence continues at coordinate 38,930 of CBIFVZ010000002.1, forward strand.
CGTGCGTAGTGCGTAGACATGTACAGGCTGGTTAGTAAAGATAAGCACCTTCAGCGCCGGAAAATGCTGCTTAATACGCGGCAGCAGCGCCAGCCCATCGGCGTTTTTTAAATCGAGGTCGAGAATAAGTAACTGGGGAGCGTCACGGTGAATTTGCGCGATAAGGCTCTCGCCGCTGGAGCTGGTTACGGTAAATTCGCCGCTCTTTTCCAGCAATACCTTAAGGGCAAAACAAATCGCTGGATGATCGTCAACGAGTAATACCGAAGTCATAGTGTTCTGTTCCATGTCCATGGAGTGTCTGTCTGAGCGTCAATGCTGACGCCTGGTCCTGTGTGCGGCAATCGGGTCCCACCTGGCTATCTTATCGACTTGCCGGGCCATTACCGATAAGCGTTATCTGATAAGCACCCTGTTGTTTTAATTCATGAAACCCAGCGCCTGGATTCGCAATGAAGGTCATCGTGCGCGATAAACTCAAAAATATTCGCAAATGGATTAGCAAAATGACTGATTTAACGTGCGTTATTGCAGAATAATCCCTGTTATTAAAACAATATTCACCGGGAAAATACAAGGGGCGACAGACAGCGTAATGTACTGCCTGTCTTCCCTGTGGGCGCCAACGCGCTTGCCTTAATTGCATCTTGCAGTATCTGCCACTCATGTGAATGCGCCCTGCGCATTAACGGCGCGTGTCTTCAATTCTGTTGGCACACTCCTTATACCGGCACAATATACCCATTCACATCGCCCTTAAGCCGGCACAGCGCTATAGCCCCCTTACACTACCAGCATCTCCTGGTGCGGCGTGGCATGAAAGCCGCGGCGAAAGTAAATCAACCCATGTCCTTCCTGTGACACGATGATATGCCGAATCGCCAGCAGGTAAATCTGGTGTGTACCGACCGAGGTTATCTGCTCAATGTCACCTTCGAGACTTGCCAGCGCATGGCGCAATACCGGCTGACCCAGCTCACCATTATGCCAGCCTTCCAGCATAAAGCGCTGCGCCATGTCCACATCCGTCATGCCTGCAAAATGGCGCGCCATCTGCTCCTGCTCATGGTTTAGTATGTTCACGCACATCCGTGCATTGCGCTCAAACACGGCGTTCATGGCGCTTTTGCGATTAATACACACCAGTAACGTCGGCGGCGTATCGGTTACCGAGCAGACCGCTGTCGCGGTAATACCGCACTGCCCGGCCTCTCCGGCGCTGGTGACAATATTGACGGCTGCGGGCAAATTTGCCATCGCATCGCGAAACAGTAAGCGATGTTGTTCTTCGTTCATCACAGGCACCTCCCGTTACTTCACAATACGGTCAAGCTGATTAATGTCCTGGCCGCTGTGCAGATACGGCACTTTCCAGCCGTCGCGGTCGTAGTCCGCAAGGCAACGGTCCACCATATCCATCATGGATTTCATATTGCCGCTCCCCTGAGCGTGACGCAGGCACTGCAAACGCACCTCATCCTGGCTACCGGCATAGTTAATCTCATACAGTTCGTGACGCCCGCCAAATTCGCTGCCCAGGGCATCCCACATCAGTTTAAGGATCTTAATGCGCTGTTCGTGATCCATGCCATTAGACCCGCGCACGTACTGGGCTAGATAGCGGTCAATTTCCGGGTTATTGAGATCGCGCACGCTTGATGGCAGGTAAATAAGCCCGCTGGTAACGTTGCTCTCAATGATATTTTTGATTTTGCTGTAGGCCATCGGCGCCATGACGCGGTAGGTCTGCATCGCCTGCATATCCGGTAACCACGCGCCGTTTTTCCAGGCCTGCGCCTCGGCCCACATCGCGTCACTGAGCGACCAGAACAGGTTACGCCAGGCCACCACTTCACCCAGCGCCGCCTGCACGCCGCGAAACTCAATTACACCGGTACATTCGAGGCTCTTTTGCAGCAGCGCGGTCATGAAATCGAGCTTCACCGCCAGACGAACGCAGGCCTGCATGGGATACAAACGTGCAAAACCCGCCTCTACGCTCCAGCGACGGCAGCGATCAAAGTCGCGATAGATAAGCACGTTTTCCCAGGGGATGAGCACCTTATCCAGCACCAGAATCGCGTCATTCTCATCAAAACGGCTGGAGAGCGGGTAATCAAACGGCGAGCCGGTTGCCCCGGCCACCAGTTCGTAAGAGGCGCGGGAAATCAGCTTTACGCCATCAGCATCCATCGGAGCAACAAACATCAGTGCAAAGCTCGGATCATCGCCCATCACCTGGGCCGAACCAAAACCGATAAAGTTGTAGTGGGTCAGCGCCGAGTTAGTGGCGACCACTTTCGCACCGCTTACAACGATGCCTGCATCGGTTTCTTTCTCAACCTGCACGTAAACGTCTTTTACTTCATCCGTGGGTTTATGGCGGTCAATCGGCGGGTTAACAATAGCGTGGTTAAAGTACAGCCCAGCCTCCTGAATACGTTTGTACCAGTGACGCGCGTTATCGGCGTACTCGCCGTAAAACTCAGGGTTCGCGCCAAGCGAGCAGCCAAACGCCGCTTTGTAATCCGGCGTGCGCCCCATCCAGCCGTAGCTCAGACGTGACCAGTCGGCAATGCTGTCGCGCTGCTGGCGGATTTCATCGGCTGAACGCGCAAAGCGGAAGGTACGATGGGTATAACCACCGTTGCCGGTATCCGTTTGCCAGCACAGACTGTCATGGCTTTCTGGCGCATGTAACGCGTCATACAGTGTGGCGACCGACCCTGCGGCGTTACGAAACGCCGGATGGGTTGTGACATCTTTCACCCGCTCACCGTAAATATAAATGTCACGCCCGTCCTGCAGGCTTTTTAAATACTCTTCGCCGGTAAACGGACGGTTGGCGGCAGCGCGATGGTCTTCTGGTTTCATGGTGTCTGGCCTCGTAGTGGGTACATGATTGTTATTTATTTGTTTTGCTTTCGTTAATCATTTAAGTGCGTACAGGACAAACCCGGAAGAGACTTTTCAGGCGTTCGCAGGTACTTTTTCCCGCCAGCGGTAGCGTAAACAGAAAAGTGCGAGCAGGATCAAATCGTGGGGGTGAGGTAAAACGTCAATGCCCGGAACAAACCGGGGGCTTACACATCAGGCTGGCCGCAGACACAAACCGCCTGTTATGCGGCGATTCCTGCGGGGGGATTGGGAATTATTCGGATACGTGACAACCTGCCTGAGCAATAATGCAGCTTTTTCACCAGGCATCAGCCCTCCCTCTCAGCCAGACGGCATCATGAAAGCCGCGCACGGCACATTTCATCGTTCCCGATACTGCGTGGGTGAGCAGCCTTCCATACGGTTAAAAAAACGCGCGAAATAGGCCGGATCTTTATACCCCAGCGTCAGTGCAATCTGATTCACGCTATGGGAGCTAAAGCGCAATAACCGCTTTGCCTCACGCGATACGCGTTCCAGGATAACCTGTTTAGGAGATTGATTGGCAATACGCCGACATATTTCGTTCAGGCGTGACTCGCTGACGTTTAGCCTGCGCGCATACTCCGGCACCGTCAGGTGATGATGGAAGTTCTCATCAACCAGACGATTAAAGTTCTGGAACAGGTTCATTTCACCACGCACATGACAAACCGCGCGGTCGTCCGGCAGCGCCATGCGCAACAACAGCGTGAAAATAGCCTCTGTCATGGCGTTAAGCAGAGTCTCGCGCCCGTGGTTCTGGCTATGAAACTCCTCGGCCACCAGCGGCCAGTAATGTTCAAGCGCCGCCAGCGTTTGCGGGGAAGACTCCAGCGACAGGCAAAAGCCACGTGTGTTAACAACTTCACCGCTGGCAGGCCACAGTTTGTCTACCAGCGACCAGACCAGCTCCTGGCGCACCGTCAGCACATGCCCGTCACTCTCCGGCCCGGTAAAAAACGCATGCGGCACCGACGGCGGCGTCAGTACAAACAGCGGTGCCTTAACCGCATAGAAACGGTCATCAAGCTGCATCGTGATGCGCCCGGTGGCAAGATAGTGGAGTTGAAAATACCTGTCGTGCCAGTGTGGAGGCATGTCGCGCCCGAAGAAGGCCGCCAGTCGGGCAAACGTTTCATAATGCACATCGTCACTGGCGTAGCGTGCGTCATATTCGCGGCTGACGTTGATGTTATCGAACGTGTGGAAAGCGTCGTTATCCATCGAAGGCATCCTGTTATCAGGCGCACCGAAAGCGCGGATAATAGCCCGCTGTCGCAGATACTGCAGCCAATGGCCGACTATATATGACAGCGAAGCTTTATGAAGAATCCCTTCAGATGACACCGGGTAAAGCCGGTTGTACGTCCATCAACACCTTGTTCAGAACAGGCTGGAAAGGTCTCTCCAGCCAGTCTGAAGCCGCACGATAAAGCGCAATGCCTAACCTCAATAGGCCGACTTCTCGCTGTGCACGGCAGGCGTAGGCAGCGTGGTAAAACGGGCGGCCAGCGCTTCGGCGCTGCGTGCCAGCAGCGTGGCGTCAACGCCGACGGCAACAAACAGTGCGCCGAGTTCAAGATAGCGTTTCGCCAAATCTTCATTGCTCATCAGAATGCCCGGCGCTTTGCCAGCCGCGAGAATACTGGCGATGGCTGCCTCAATGACCGCCTGCACCTCCGGATGGGCGGGATTACCGGCATAGCCCATATCGGCGCTCAAATCCGCCGGGCCAATAAACACGCCATCCACGCCCTCAACAGCCAGAATGGCATTAAGGTTTTCCACGCCCTGGCGGGTTTCCACCTGCACCAGCAGGCACACTTGCTCATCGGCACGGTGAATGTAGTCGGCAACACGGTTCCAGCGCGAGGCACGTGCCAGCGCGCTGCCCACGCCGCGCATACCGTTTGGCGGATAGCGGCAGGCACGCACGGCGGCACGCGCATCGTCAGCCGTTTGCACCATCGGGATGAGCAGCGTCTGTGCGCCAACATCCAGCAGCTGCTTGATAATCACCGCGTCGTTCCACGGTGGGCGAACCACAGACTGGGTGTTGTACGGCGCAATCGCCTGGAGCTGGGTGAGTATTGAACGTACGTCGTTAGGCGCATGTTCGCCGTCAATCAATAGCCAGTGGAAGCCCGCGCCAGCTAACAGCTCAGCACTGTAGCTGTCCGCCAGCCCCAACCACAGGCCAATCTGCGGCTCATGCGCACTCAACGCCTGTTTAAACCGGTTGGTCAACATGTTTTCTCCTTATACAAAACGGCAGCTGATGCAGCCCATTGGGCCGTAATCCACCTGGAAGGTGTCACCCTTGCGTGCCGGCACCGGGCGCGTAAACGAACCGCCGAGAATGACCTGGCCTGGCTCCAGCTGCACATCGTGCGGCGCAAGTTTGTTCGCAAGCCAGGCCACACCATTGGCCGGATGGTTAAGCACCGCCGCCGCCACGCCGGACTCTTCAATCACGCCGTTGCGATACAGCAGCGCGGAAATCCAGCGCAGATCCAGCGCATCCGGGCGAATGGGCCGCCCGCCCATCACCACGCCCGCGTTGGCGGCGTTATCCGAAATGGTATCGAACACTTTACGCGGCGCTTTGGTTTCCGGGTCCAGGCTGTGGCAGCGGGCGTCAATAATCTCCAGCGCCGGAATGATGTAATCTGTAGCGTTATAGACATCAAACAGCGTGCAACCCGGCCCGCGCAGTGGTCTGGCAAGGATAAACGCCAGCTCCACCTCCACGCGCGGGACAATAAAGCGGTCAGTCGGGATGTCACTGCCGTCGTCAAAAAACATGTCGTCGAGCAACGTGCCGTAGTCCGGCTCATCAATCTGCGAGCTGGCCTGCATTGCCTTTGAGGTTAAACCGATTTTATGGCCCTTAAGTACCCGGCCTTCTGCGATTTTGCTCGCCACCCAGCGTCGTTGAATGGCATAGGCATCCTCAATGGTCATCTCCGGGTGACGACGCGAAAGCTGGGCTATCTGCTTGCGGCTTTTCTCCGCCTGATGCAACTCTGCGGCAAGGCGTGCAAGGGTCTCTTCGTTTAACATGCTTACTCCTGACGAAAACGGTCGTGAACGTTGTTTTGTTTAAAATTAAGCACCGGATGCAGTTCCTCGACCGCGAGCGACAACGCAAGGTAGCGCTCGGCCATCAGTGGCGCAAAGTGCGCCTTGATACAGGCAAACAGGTCTTCCATGACCGGCTTAAGTTGTTCCACGCTGCGCCCGTGGCCGATGCACAGCGTCATATGGACAAAGGCGTAATCTGCCGCGCCGTCGGCCATCTGCCAGGTATCCACCCAGTGGGCGCGGCTGCGGATACCGCCGAGTGGAAACAGTCCGCTGTCTGCCAACAGCTGATTAACCTGGCGAAACAGCGCGGGTAACTGCGCCTGCTCGCGAATGTTGTCCGTACATTCGGTAATAAAATGCGGCATGACTTATTCCCCCACCGCAACCGGGCGCACAGGCACGCCGTCCAGCGGAAACACGGCGTTGACCTGACCGGTGCCGGAGCTTGGGAATAAATCGGTGATAAATTCGACCCGACCCTGATACCGATCCCAGCCCAGTAAACCGAGCAGCATCACGGTATCGTGCATGTTGCCTTCACCGTAGCAGTAGTCAGCGTACTCCGGCAGCATGCGACAAAACTCAGCAAATTTGCCTTCCCGCCACAGCTTCACCACCCGCCGGTCCATCTGCTCATCAAACTCCCGTGTCCAGGCGTTCATCCCGGCCTCGGCGCGCTGGTCATCAATAAACCGGTGCGACAACGAACCGCTTGCCAGTACGGCGACCGTGCCGTCATAAAGCTCAATGGCGCGGCGAACAGCCTCGCCCATGCGGCGGCTGTCGGCAAAGTCATGTACGGTGCAAAAAGCAGAAATCGAGACCACTTTGAATTGTCGGTCGCTGTTCATGTAGCGCATGGGTACCAGCGTGCCATATTCCAGCGTCAACGAGGCAATAGCATGGCCGCGCGCGCGCACGCCCTGCACCTGCGCTTCTGTTGCGATAAGCTCCCCCAGTTCAGGGTTGCCGTCGTACTCGTATTCCATATCACGGATAAAGTGCGGCAGTTCGTGACTGGTATAAATGCCTTTAAAGTGGTTGTTGCAGTTGATGTGATAAGCGCTGTTCACCAGCCAGTGGGTATCAAACACCACAATGGTATCCACGCCCAGCTCACGACAGCGGCGGCTGATTTCATGATGCCCTTCAATGGCTGCGGTACGACAGCCATGATGCTTACCCGGCAACTCCGACAGGTACATGGAAGGGACGTGCGTAATTTTTGCCGCCAGTGCTAACTTTCCCATAATCTTGCTCCTTTACACGCCCCATTTCGGGATAGCGTGATCGCCAAATGAGATGCAGACGTTTTTCAGTTCTGCGAACACCTCAAAGCTGTATTCACCTCCCTCGCGCCCGGTGCCGGAGGCCTTCACGCCGCCAAAAGGCTGGCGCAAATCGCGCACGTTCTGGGTGTTCACAAACACCATCCCGGCCTCAATGCTGCGCGACAGGCGCATCACTTTGCTGATGTCCTGGGTCCAGATATACGAAGCAAGGCCGTACTCCACGTCGTTTGCCAGCCGCAGACCTTCTGCTTCATCTTTGAACGGTATCAGGCATGCTACCGGGCCAAAGATCTCTTCCTGCGCCACGCGCATACGGTTATCAACATCTGCCAGTACCGTCGGGCGCAGGAAGTTACCGTGCTCCAGCCCCTGGGGTTTGTCCGGCCCACCGGCGAGAAGCGTTGCGCCCTCTTCAATGCCAAGACGGATATAGCCAGACACCTTTTCCCAGTGCTGCGGGCTGATAAGCGCGCCCACCTGGGTGTCAGGCTGCGTCGGATCACCCACGCGCAGGCGGTTTGCTCGCTCGGCAAAGCGCTTCACAAATTCAGGGTAAATGCTTTGCTGAATAAAGATGCGAGAGCCAGCAGTACAACGCTCGCCGTTAATGGAGAAGATGGTGAACAACGCCGCATCCAGCGCACGCTCGATATCGGCATCATCAAAAATCAGCACCGGCGATTTACCGCCCAGCTCCATTGAGAATTTTTTCAGCCCGGCGTTCTGCACAATCTTGCGCCCGGTGGCGGTACCGCCGGTAAACGACACGGCACGTACGTCGCCGTGGCGCACCAGCGCATCGCCCGCTGTCGCACCAAAGCCCTGCACCACGTTAAGTACACCAGCCGGAATACCCGCCTCCAGCGCCAGCTCGCCCAGTCTGTCGGCAGTAAGCGGCGACAGCTCTGACATTTTCAGCACCGCCGTGTTGCCCAGTGCCAGGCACGGCGCGGTTTTCCAGGTGGCGGTCATAAACGGTACATTCCAGGGTGAGACCAGCGCGCACACGCCCACCGGTTGCAGCAGCGTGTAGTTGAGCATTTTGTCGTCTACCGGATAGCTGCGCCCGTTCATCTGCTGGCAGATTTCGGCGAAGAATTCAAAATTGTGCGAGGCGCGCGGAATCAGTACGTTGCGCGTCTGGTGGACAGGCAGCCCGGTGTCGGCGGTTTCAAGTTCAGCAATATTCGGCACGTCCCGGTCGATAAGTTCACCGAGGCGGCGCATCAGGCGTGCACGCTCTTTCATTGGCGTGTTGGCCCATTTCGGGAACGCGGCTTTAGCTGCCGCAACGGCCTCGTTTATCGCGTTTTCACCGCCGCTGGCGACTTCGGCCAGCACCTCGCCATTAGCCGGGTTAACGGTGGTAAAGTAGTCATCCTCAGCGACATTTTTGCCGTTTATCCAGTGATTAATTCTTTTCATTCAGGCTTTCCTCATACTGTTGTTCGCTGACGATGCGGTTAGTGAGGCGGCCCACGCCTTCAATTTCCACCACAACCTCATCGCCGGGGCGCACGTCCGCCAGTCCCTTCGGGGTGCCGGTGGCTATCATGTCGCCAGGTTGCAGCGTCATGAACGCACTGAGCCAGGAGACCAGATACGGCACGTCAAACACCATGTCGCGGGTATTACCGCTCTGGCGCAGCTCGCCATTAATAAAGGTTCGCAGCGTCAGGTTCTGAGCATCCGGCACCTGTTCGCGTGCAACGACGCTCGGGAGCAACGGCGTCAGGGTGTCGCGGCTTTTCACCCGCAAATTGGGGCGATAGTAGTTTTCGAGGTAATCGCGTACCGCGTAGTCATTGCACACGGTGTAACCCGCGACATAGTCCAGCGCCGCTTCGCGGCTCACGTTGCGCGCCGTTTTACCTATCACTACCACCAGTTCAGCTTCGTAGTGCATGTAGTCAACGCCGTCCGGGCGCACGCTAACGGCGTTATCACCGGTGAGCGTATTCGGCGCTTTGATAAACACCAGCGGCGAGTCCGGTGCTTTAAAGTCCAGCTCGCTGGCGTGGTCGGCATAGTTCAGCCCCAGGGCAAACAGCGTTGGCGGCCCCTCCGGCTGGGTCTGCACCGGTGCGTCGTGACTGAAGCGGTTCACAAGGCTCGTTAAGCCTGCGGCACGCACGGTCACTTCATCCCCGTCGTTTAGCGCCACACGCTGCTGCGGTGTACCGAGCAAAATCACATCGCCTGGTTCAAGCGTGGCGAATTCGCTCAGTGCCGCCACCAGCTGGGGGGCGCTGCGGTGCAACTCGCGTGTGTTCCAGCGCTGTTTCTCGATGCCGTTAACCTCGGTGATAATGTCAAGGCCATGCGCCACGTCCACAAAGGCCATCTCCCCCAGCGGACAAAAACCGTCACGGCACTTGGCCGCAATCGCCGGGCGGTAGAAGCTCTCTTCGGCAAGGCTCACCTCATTAGCCAGTGCAAAACCGGCAATGTATTCCTGCGCGTGCGCTTCACTGACCTTGCGCGCCCGCTTGCCAATAACCACTGCCAGCGTGCCGCCGCTCCAGGTTTGCTCACCGGGCGGCAGTGCTATCGTTTGTTGGCTCACGCGATGGGTATTACGCGGTTTGATAAACCACACCGGCGTTTTTGGCGGCACCTGGTATGGCGCGGCATGGAAGGCGGCATCCCAGGCAGCGGTCTGCGACGGATGATTTAGCGCAACGGCAAAGACGGTTCTTTTCATAACACTCCCATGTTCCAGGCATTCAAAACGCAATTCATTAATATATTAATGAATAAGTAATAGCTTGTTTTTTGCACGCCAGGCAAATAGATCGTTATGAAAATGTGATCGTTGCAGCAAAGGAAAATCGCTCAACACCTCTGAGACCTGATGGAATAAGGCTGGTGCAATACGGTGCTGAACAACACAAAAAGAATTGATTGTTAATATGAAAATAAAATAATGAAAAAGGAGAAGTGAGTACGGTTACTGGCAATGAGGTGCGGTGCTATGCCCGCAAGGGCCGTTACCCGGTGACAGACGCTCACGCGCCGCGTGCGGGACACAGTGCGCTCCGCTGCGCCGCCTGGCGAAACGCGCCTGGAGCACAGCCCCCCACACGACGAAAGAAGCGTGAAAAATAGGTTGCATCACTGAATCCCATTTCCTCAGCAATTTGTGCAATGGTCAGGTGGGTATAAAGCAGGCTGCGCCGCGCTTCGAGTAATAATCGCTGGTGCACCACGCCCAGCGCACTACATCCGTGAAACGCATGGCACAGCGTATTCAGGTGTGCGCTCGACATACACAGCTGCCCGGCATACCACGCAATGGAGCGGTGCTCACGATAATGGGTTTCCACCAGCTGATTAAAACGCTTAAGCGTTACGCGACGACGCTCACTGAGGCTGTCCGACTGCGGTGCCAGTCCCTGCTGGCGGCTCAACCACACCAGCAGCGCCCCCAGCAATGAATGAATCATCATGTCCCGCGCCCCGTTATCTGCCCGGTACTCGGCATGCAGCGTTTCAAACAAAGTGGCAATGCGCCCGGCCTCCTGTGCAATATGCAGGCAACTGGCTTTGCCCAGTGCCGATAAAGGCTGACCAAACTGCTGCTCGAACTGCGCCACCAGCGGGGCGGCAAGCGACAGCACCCAACCTTCGGTGCCGGGCGCAAACGTGTAGCCGTGGGCACACAACGCAGGCACCACCACCAGCGATGCTTCACGCACATGCTGCTGCACACCCTCTATCTCAAGCTGCGCCTCACCACGATACATATAAAGAAGCTGCACGATATCCGCGTGCTGATGTACACGAATACTCCAGCCGTACAGGCTGCTACGGCTATGGATGGATTCACAGTGCAATAAATCCAGCGTCGGCCAGGGTGCGCCTTCGCCATAGAGTTTGAATACCGGAATAGCACTGTGCACGGTCATCGCTGCCTCACTGCGTCACCTCACTGAGTTGATAACCCGCAGTGTAGTCCGTGCGCGCCGGGTGCGCTGTGGTGTATGTAACAACATTGTTACGTAAACGTACGCAGCAATCGGTGATAAACACCATATTCAGCGTACCTCATCAAAGGGCAAACCTACGTAGTTCTCCGCAAGGGTGGTTAACCCGGCGTGAGAACCAAAATAGTAGTCACGCTCGGCCTGTTGAATGCGGGCATCAAAACGGCTGTGGTCGCTGAATTCGTGCAGTAAGCTTGTCATAAACCAGCTAAAACGCTCGCCCTTCCACACCCGACGCAGCGCCATCTGCGAATAGGTCGCTAACAGATCGGTGCGATTTTCGTGGTACACCTTACACAGAATGCGCCAGAGGTAATTCACATCCGATGCCGCGAGATTGAGTCCCTTCGCGCCGGTGGGCGGCACAATATGTGCCGCATCCCCCACCAAAAACAGACGACCATACTGCATAGGCTCCACCACATAACTTCTCAGTGGGGCGATGCTTTTTTCCAGCGACGGGCCAGTCAGGAGCCTGCCCGCCAGTGCCTCAGGCAGGCGGGTTTTCAACTCACTCCAGAAGCGTTCGTCAGACCAGTCCTCTGCCCGTTCACTGAGCGGCACCTGCAAATAATAGCGGCTGCGGGTGAGGGAACGCTGGCTGCACAGCGCAAAACCGCGCGCGTGGTGCACATATACCAGCTCCGGGTTGACTGGCGGTGTGTCGGCCAGCAGCCCCAGCCAGCCAAACGGATAAACGCGCTCATACTCACGCACAATATCCTGTGGAATAGCCTGGCGTGAAACGCCGTGGAAACCATCACAGCCCGCCACGTAATCACAGTCAATACGCTGAGTTTCCCCGCCCGCTTCAAATGTGACGAACGGTGCGGCGGATTTCAGTTCATGGAGCTGAACGTTACTCACACCATAGATAGAGTGTGCGCCTTCGCGATGACGGGCTTGCATCAGGTCGCGGGTGACTTCAGTCTGGCCATACACCATCACGGTCTTGCCAGCCGTGAGGGCGCTGAGCGACACAGGCACGCGCTTGCCGTCAAAGACAAACTCTACGCCTTCGTGTACGTGGCCTTCGGCCTCCATGCGCGCACTGACGCCAGCCTCGCGCAAAAGCTGCACGGTACCGCTCTCCAGGATCCCGGCACGGATGCGTCCCAGCACATACTCCGGCGTCTGGCGTTCAATAATGATATTGCTGATGCCCGCACGCTGTAACAGCTGGCCCAACAGCAGCCCCGACGGACCTGCTCCAATAATGACAATCTGCGTCTTCATAATCGCCCCGCTGAATTTGTTATTAAATTGTTAATTACAAATCAGCATTTTTGACACACGCAGAAGGAAAAAGAAGGCCAGATCCGTAGCAAAACCTGGACTTTTCGAAAATCGTACAAAAATGTGGGCGGGATCAACTTTCGGGCAGGCTACTTCATAAATCCCAGCGTAGTGCTGGCAAGAAACGCCTGCTCATCAGGCGTGCTCGTGCGCCCGAGCAGCGCGTTACGATGCGGATAGCGGCCGAAACGGTCAATAATGGCCTTGTGCTGGCGCTCAACGCGCAGCGTCCGCCCATTGCCAGGAAAATCAAAGTATTGCAACGCCTGCTGATGCACCGCAGCGGATTCTGCGTGCATCAGCGGCATCAGGATAAAGTTGCGTCGGTTAGCGTCACGCGGTGGGAATGCAGGCTGCCTGATGGCCTCCTGTGCAAGCGCCAGCGCCATATCATCCTGCGTCCACGCGCGGGCATCGTTACGCCACAGGTTACGTGAGAACTGATCCAGCACGAGGATCTCCGCCAGCCGCCCGTCCTGTGACGCACGCCAGTGCGATAACTCGCCACGGCAGGCGGCCTCCCATATGTCCAGGAAGCGCAGGCGAATTTGTGCGTCAACTCGCGAATCAGCAATAAACCACTGTGCCGGTTTCAACTCCCCAAACCAGAAGTGAATGATAACACCATGTTCCATAAAGACTTTTCCACTTACAGCAAGGGTTAATGCGTCCGGCGCATCAATGCTTGAACAAAACGCACTTATAAAAAGTACACATTTACGCCAGTCTCAATGTTACAAAAATGTATGCACTTTGTGCATCAATAACAACCGGAGAACATCATGACCCAACCTGCCATGCCGTTAACCTCCACGAAGGAAAAGGTTCGTGCCATCTTGCGCGTGACCTCGGGCAACTTCCTGGAACAGTTCGACTTCTTTCTGTTTGGGTTCTACGCAACCCACATTGCACAAACCTTTTTCCCCGCCAGTAGCGACTTTGCCTCGCTGATGATGACCTTTGCGGTGTTCGGCGCAGGCTTTCTGATGCGCCCTCTCGGCGCGATTTTACTCGGCGGTTATATCGATAAAGTGGGCCGTCGTCGGGGGTTGATTATCACCCTGTCGATTATGGCAACCGGTACTTTCCTGATAGCGCTGGTGCCCGGTTATGCCACTATCGGCCTGTGGGCACCGCTGCTGGTGTTAGCCGGTCGACTGCTGCAGGGCTTCTCCGCCGGGGCAGAACTGGGCGGTGTTTCGGTCTATCTGGCGGAAATCGCCACACCGGGTCGCCGGGGGTTTTATACCAGCTGGCAGCCAGCAGGTGGCTATTGTGGTGGCCGCTGCACTGGGCTTTGTCCTCAACGCCTGGCTTTCTGAAACTGAACTCGCCGCCTGGGGTTGGCGTATCCCGTTCCTGATGGGCTGCATCATTGTGCCGTTTATCTTCTTTTTGCGCCGCCATTTGCAGGAGACGGAAGCCTTTGCTAACCGCAAGCAACGCCCGACGCTTAAGACTGTTGTCACCATCCTTTACGCCAACAGTGGTGCCGTCATTGCCGGGATGCTGATGGTAGCCATGACCACCACGGCGTTTTATCTGATAACTGTTTATGCCCCCACCTTTGGCAAAAAGGTGCTGATGCTAAGCGCCTCAGACAGCCTGCTGGTCACCCTGCTGGTCGCCGTGTCTAACTTTATCTGGCTACCAATTGGCGGTGCGCTGTCAGATAAGTTTGGGCGTAAAACGGTGCTGATGACAATGACACTCCTGACGATTGCCACGGCCTGGCCTGCGCTGTCGATGCTGGCGCAAAGTCCCAGCTTCAGCCATATGCTGATGGTGCTGCTGTGGTTGTCGTTTCTCTATGGCATGTATAACGGCGCAATGGTCCCGGCACTGACCGAAATCATGCCCGCCGAGGTACGTGTGGCTGGCTTCTCGCTCGCTTATAGTCTGGCAACGGCGTTGTTTGGTGGCTTCACCCCGGCCGTCTCCACCGCATTGATTCACTACACTGGCGATAAAGCCGCCCCCGGCTACTGGTTAAGCTTTGCCGCATTTTGCGCACTGTGCGCCACGCTATGGTTGTACCGCCGTCGTCGCGAGCACCACACCACCTCAGGAGACACGCACAATGCGCAGGCGTAATGTACTCTGGCTTGCCCTGCTGTGCGCAGGCGGCGTGCAGGCCGAACAAGTCACCGTGTTCATCTCAGGCGGCTTTCATGCCGCCCTGGAAAAGCTCGGCCCGGCCTTTGCTGCACAGCACGGTGATACGCTGAAAATTGTGCGCGGTCCGTCAATGGGTGAGTCTGCGCAGGCTATCCCAAACCGGCTGGCGCGCGGCGAGCGGGCTGATGCGGTGATTATGGTGGGCTATGCTCTGGACGGGCTGATAAAACAGGGGCGCATCGTGCCGGGTTCACGCGTAGAACTGGCCGATTCACGCATCGGTGCCGTGGTGCGTAAAGGCGAGACCAGCCCGGATATCTCAAGCGTAGAGAACCTGAAGGCCACCCTGTTGCGCGCTAAATCCATCGCCTGGTCTGACAGCGCCAGTGGGCGCTATATTGAAGATAACCTGCTGGCCCGGCTTGGCATACAGCAGCGCATTGCCGGTAAAGGCCACCGGGTAGAACGTGACCCGGTGGGTGAGGCGGTAGCAAAAGGCGAGTATCAGATTGGCTTTCAACAGGTAAGCGAACTGCTCCCCATATCGGGTGTAACCTTCATTGGCAAAATCCCCGAGCAGGTACAATCAGTTACCCGTTTTGCGGGCGCCATACCTGAGGGTGCCACGCATCAACAAAAGGCGCGTGATTTACTCAATTATCTGGCGTCAACGCAGGTGCAGGCTCAGGTGCGCGCAACCGGCCTTGATAGCGTACCGGCTTCCTGACCGCCTTTCATCTCTGCCACCATACGCTCAAGCGCCCGTGCCGCAGGTGATAGCATACGGCCACGGCGCTTAATGATACCGACCTGGCGTACCACGCCAGGTTCCACCAGCGGCACGCTGGTCAATACCGGGTGAGCACCGCCAGGCAGCGCCATTTGGGGAACGGCGGCAATACCCAGCCCCGCCTCGACCATGCCTAACATGGTTGTGACGTGACGGGTTTCGCATACGCCTGGTCGTGCAGGCGTGGTGTGGGCCAGCGCCTGGTCAAGCAACAGGCGGTTGCCAGATACCTTGTCGAGTGAGATGTAATTCCAGGTGTAAAAATCCGCCCAGCTTACGCTCTGGCGCTGCGCCAGTGGATGGTCGCGGCGACAAGCTGCAACGTAGCTTTCCTCCAGTAGCCATTGAAATTCGATGTCAGCATCGAGTCGCCCGGAAAAACTGAGGCCAAAATCAGCCTGCCCATCCATTACCGCAGCACATACCGCGCCAGCGCTGGTGTCGATCAAGCGAATATGCACGTCAGGATAGAGCGCTTTATAACGCGCAACCACCGCAGGCATAAAGTAGTAGGCAGCGGACGGCACGCAGGCTACCGTCACTCTGGCATGCCGACTGGCATGGCTACTGATGCCGGACAAAGCATCGTCCAGATCGTTAAGCACATGGTCGATGCGCGGCGCAAAGGTATGTCCTGCTGGCGTCAGACGGACGCGTCGGGTTGTACGTTCGAACAACTTCACTCCCAGTGCACTTTCAAGCTTGTCGATACGCCGACTCAGCGCCGACTGAGAAATGAATACTGTTTCTGCTGCCTCGCGAAAGCTACCGTGTTCAACCAACGCGCGAAAAGCCAGCAGATCGTTGAGATCAAAGTTAAGAATCATCATTCAGGTCGCTCGCATTTACACAATGGTAAAGATACTGACCCAGACTGATAACAAAAATGGCGATGCGGATAGCGAAAAACAAAAAACCCGGCACCAGGAGCCGGGTTTTTACGCAACAAAATGTGTCGGTTACACGTAAAGTGAGGCCTTACCTTCAGGTCGCGTTTTAAAACGACGGTGCAGCCACAGATACTGTTCTGGTGCACGCAGGATCTCACGTTCAATAACCTGGTTCATCCATGTCGCTGCCGCATGCTCGTCGCTGCGTGGATAATCAAGCATTTCCGGCCCGATTATCAGCTTGTAGCCGCTACCGTCGGTTTTACGAATCATGGTAATGGTCAGCATCGCAGCCTGCGACAGCCGGGAAAGCACGTAAGTCCCGTTGGTGGTTGCCGCTTCTTTAACGGCAAAAAAGGGTGCAAAAGTACTCCCGCACGGGCCGTAATCCTGATCGGGAGCGAACCACACGGCTTCACCGTGTTTCAATACGCGTACCATTTCACGCAGGTTACGGCGGTCAATCATCGCTTTGTTAGAACGCATGCGCCCGCGCGTTTGCACCCACTCCAGCAGCGGATTGTTATGCGGGCGGTAAGTCGCCATCATCGGCTGGCACAGCCCCATCACACGTCCCCCCAATTCCAGAGACATAAAATGCACCCCCACGACCATGACGCCACGCTTGTCGCGCTGGGCAGCGGTGAGATGGTGTAAACCCTGCACATCAAACCAGCGGCGCACGCGTTTATCCGGCCAGAACCACGCCATACCGGTTTCAAGCAGGGCCATACCGAGAGAAACAAAATTGTTAACTACGAGCTTGTCAATTTCGGCCTCACTGAGACCGGGAAAACACAGCGTGATGTTACGACGTGCAATACGTTCACGACGTTTAAGAAAGGGTCGAGACGCACGCCCCAGTGAAGCGCCAAGACGCGCCAGGAGCGGATAAGGCAACTGCACCAGTAGCCACAGCATGCCAAGTCCAAACCACACCGACCAGTAGCGAGGGTGCAGCAACGCAGTGGAAAATAAACGATTTTTTTTCATTTTAATGAACCTTCATACGAAGAATGGGGTATCGCATAAAGGACAAAATCCCACAGCGCTACGGACATGAATTAAGACCAGACTCTTGCTAAATAATTCACAAAAGAATTGTGAAGAACTGTGAGGAGAATATAAGGAAATATAAATACGTAAGCGTCCCGGCAGTATTCAACAATTTTTCTTTTAAAAAACAGCTTACTATACACTACTTTCTGTAAATCAATACGCCGAATAACGCATAAATAACAGGTCAGTTTACTTTATTACGAGATTAATCCTGGAAAAAGCGGAGCTGGCAAGAACCTGAAACGAGTTACAGTGAGGATAAAAAGCAGCGTAATGATTAATTTTGCTGCAATTACGTCAGTATTTAAGAATAAACCGGGGTGAAGATGAAAAACCTATCAACTTTGATTGTGTAACCGCCCTGTTGGTGCAAACAGCCGAGCAGGCTATGCTGCACGCCGGGTTACGATTAAGCCCGACAAACCTAACTGATAACATCGCTATGACAACGACAGAATGGCACACTTCCCATCTGCCCTGACGCCCCCCCCCTCTGCACTGCTATCCACGCTGCAGACACGGGCAAAACCGCGACGACGACATTACCGCTCATTATCGCGATAGCCCTGTTTATCAGGAAATATTTCCTCACGTTCACGGCTACCCGTGAAGTGTTTGTTTGTATAAAAAGAATATTCGCACAACAGGGTGTATTTTCTGACAAGAACTGGCGGATGAAAAACAATGGGCGTAATACGCATAAAAGAATATCGCCATTAAGAAAGTGAATATGCTTTTACAAAACGTGCGGCAATGAGGAGATTTAAGAACAATCCCGATTCATACTGTGTCGGGATTATTCTTATTTTTCCCGTTTATGCATTTAAAATTCAGGCGGTGCCAAGAAGCGCACGACATGCTTGCCAGTAAATGAGTATTTTGTCTTCATCCTGCTCCTTTTCCGCTCTTTCCCTTATGAGCATAGCCAGCGTCTCACGACCTATCTCACGGTTTTTAATCACTAATTCGAGAAGCGCCTCACCAAATACCGAGGCAACCAGGTTTTTATTTTCTTCACTCATCTCTCCAGCCTCCTGTTTTGCTTATCAGTAACATAGCAAAGGGAGATTTCATCTCTCGTTGATGTTAACGATGAATATGACAGAAAAAAATAAACGCAATCGCAGCGCGTAATTAATATTGACGTTACCACTACCACTGGTGATTCGCAAATAAACACAGGCGTGCCTATATTTAAACTTCGCATTCAATTTATCCAACCGCAAACGGAGTATTCTTATGAAAGCAGACGAAAATAATTCATCTCATTTTCCGGAACCCCCTTTTGCAGAGCAACCGCAAAACGCCCCCGGCCTTGCTTCAGATATGCAACCCGAGCCAGACCACGGCGAAACACGTTACCAGGGGCATGGGCGACTGAGTGGTAAAAAAGCGCTTATTACGGGCGGTGATTCTGGCATTGGGCGCGCTGTTGCCATCGCTTTTGCACGCGAAGGCGCTGATGTCGCCATCAACTACCTGCCAGAAGAAGAGCACGATGCCGCTGAAGTGGTCGAGCTTATTCAGGCTGAAGGTCGCAAAGCCGTAGCGTTACCTGGCGATCTGCGTGAGGAAGCGTTCTGCCAGAAACTGGTAGAAGACGCACAGCAACAGCTGGGTGGACTGGATATACTGGTGAATAACGCAGGTCGCCAGCAGTACCATGATTCTATTGAAGAATTAAGTACAGAAGATTTTGACGCGACCTTCAAAACGAATGTTTATGCGCCTTTCTGGATAACCAAAGCTGCACTGAAATATTTGCAGTCAGGGGCATCCATTATTAACACCTCATCGGTACAGGCTTTCCAGCCAAGCGACATTTTACTCGACTACGCGCAGACCAAAGCCTGCGGCGTGGCGTTTACTAAATCACTGGCAAAGCAACTCGGCAAGCGCAATATTCGCGTTAACGCAGTTGCACCGGGTCCCTACTGGACACCACTGCAACCAAGCGGGGGGCAGCCTCAGGAAAAAGTACAGGAGTTTGGAGCGTCGGCCCCGCTGGGCCGTCCCGGACAACCGGTTGAGATAGCGCCGCTTTATGTGTTGCTGGCAAGTGACGAAGCCTCATACAGTTCAGGACAGGTATGGTGCTCAGACGGCGGTACTGGCACGTTGTAAACGCATTGCTCCCGGATATAAGGCGTCGCTGGGGTGACGCCCCAGATTGCTGACAAAGAAGGAAAAAAAGTTTTTTCCTTCTTTGTCGTGAGCAGGCGAAAATCAATAAATTGATTTTCCTTATCTTTTATTGGGTATCATCCATCCTGTCTGTGACAGGATGCGGTAAGGCATCAGTCTCAGGCGTCGCCCTGTGTTAGCGTTTTTTCTTTCTGCCCTGCAGCGCTGTAAAAACATTTCTTGTCCCTGAATAAAGTTCGGGGTTCATAATGCTGAAACAAAAAGCGCCCGTTTTATGATGCATCAACATTATTTTTACCAGGGATATTCTTAATAAGCCAAATAAGAGAAAGTCACATTTACAGAACTGAGATATATCGCTATAGTCAATAATGTATTCCGATAGTGAACGCATCGGGTGTCAGTAAGGACAGAGTAAAGGAGACTCTTATGTTAACGAATTACCGCACAAAAGCGGATGCTAACTCTGCGCACCCTGCGCTGATTGAGGCTATTGCGCTCGGGCTACATGCCGAAAAAGGTAGCGTAACAGAGGATGATGTTATGATGGAACTGATCAAATGGATTGAAGCCAGCGACAATGATATTCTTTCAGATATTTATCAGCAAACAATTCATTATATTGTTGACAGCCAACGCCCCCATAGCCTGATTTAAAAAATGGATCACTGAAACTGCCCGTAAATAATACATTACGGGCTATACCTGTTATTTAATTATTGTATAAGCGCAGCACCCAATAATTTAATAGCGCCGCGCTCTGTTATTTTATTTTCCAGAAGAATGGCTCACCACAATAAGCTTCTGGTTCACGAACTCTTTAATACCGAGATCCGACAGCTCACGCCCGTAACCGGATCGCTTAACACCACCAAAGGGAAGCTCAGGTGCGGTATCGGTCAGTGAGTTGATATACACCATACCGGTTTCAATTCGAGACGCCATCCGTTTTGCGCGCGCAATATCCTGGCTGAAGATTGCGCCACCCAATCCGTAGTGCGAATCGTTAGCAAGTTGCACGGCGGCCTCATCATTCTCAACCCTATAAACCTGTGCAACCGGCCCAAAAAACTCTTCAAAATATGCCGGATTATCACGCGTAGTTGTGGTGAGGATGGTTGCCTCAAAGAAGTTCCCCTCATGATTGACGGGCTTACCGCCCAGATGCAACGTCGCCCCCTGCTTCACCGCCAGGTTCACCTGTTCAGTCAGTTTTTCAAGCGCATCCTTTGATGACAGCGGCCCAAGCGTGGTGCTTTCATCAAGTGGAGATCCCATTTTTACAGCCTGAAAATGTTGCGTGAGCTTATCCAGGAAAGCGTCATACACCGAGCGATGAACAATAAAACGCTTTGCGGCCGTACATACCTGTCCGGCGTTGTTCAGGCGCGCCTGTGCGCCGACTTTTACTGCCTGCTCCAGATTGCAGTCATCCAGCACGATAAAGACATCGTTACCGCCAAGCTCCAGAGTGGATTTCTTGATGTGCTTTGCCGCCTGGGCTGCGACTTTCGCGCCTGCGCCCTCTGAGCCGGTTAGCGCGACCCCGTGAACACGGGCATCGGCCAGGAGATTCGCCACCTGTTCCTGAGAAATGTACAGATTGGTCCATGCGCCCTCTGGCGCACCCGCCTCACGCACCAGTTCTTCGAATAGCTGTGCGCACTGCGGCACAATACTGGCATGCTTTGCCAGCACGGGATTGCCCACGGCATAGTTGGGCGCCATTACGCGTATCAGCTGGTAAAACGGAAAATTCCAGGGTTCAACGGCCACAATTGGCCCAATGGGATGATGCTCAACCCAGGCATCACCGAGACTGGAATCATATTTCACCGGTGCTAAAAATGCTTTTGCATTATCGGCATAGTAGCGAGCAATACTGGCACAAAGCGTCACCTCTCCCCGGCTCTGCTTAATAAGCTTGCCCATTTCCTCGCTGGCGGTTTTTGCCAACCGTTCAACGTTATTTTCAATTAAATCAGCAAGTTTATGCAGTACCGCCACGCGCGATTCGACATTGTCCTGTGACCAGGCGGAGTGATAAAGCGCATCTGCCTTCACCAGGGCCTGCTCGACCTGGTCGTCAGTGTGGGCATCAAACTCTTTAACAAGCTGATTATTAAATGGATTTACCGTCTGATATGCCATCTCTCCCGTCTCCTCGTTGGATTATCTCTCCAGTCAAAAATCTCTCACAGAAAGAAAATTGTAGCGTGTGATGAAGACATTCGTCGGTAGATTAGGAATAAACGCTGGGAAAGGCTTGTGGAAAAGCAGTTCTTCGCAGTTAACAAGCCCGCGCTATGCGCGGGCTGCACACTCAGGACTTGAGTTCATAATCGAGAGTAATGTCTGCCTTAAGCAGTTTTGAAACGGGGCAACCGGCTTTCGCCTTCTGGATGATGTCATCAAACGTGGATTTCTCAATGCCGGGTACTGCCACGGTGCTCTGTAATGCGACCTTAGTGATAGCAAACCCCCCTTCCGCTTTGTCGAGGGATACCACGGCTTTCGTATCAATGGACTGGGCGGTATGCCCTGCCTCGCCCAGCATCAGCGACAATGCCATCGAAAAACAGGCCGCATGCGCAGCCGCGATCAGCTCCTCCGGGTTGGTGCCCGCAGCGCCTTCAAAACGCGTGTTAAAACCATAAGGTTGCTCACTGAGTACACCGCTTTCAGTAGACACGGTGCCATTCCCGTGCTTGATATCCCCTTCCCAGTGCGCTTTACCGCTTTTATGGATAGTCATCATTACACTCCTGTTTAACAGAGACGGACAATGAGTATAGAAGAGCGTCTCTGTTCTGCCGTTTGTCCTCGGCGAAACTCAACCAGGCCCCACACTCGCAGCCAGTGCCTTACGCCCCGCAGTCCCGGTATTGACTTTTATCAGTGTCTGCTCAGATGAACAGGGAATATTCTTGTTAATTCCTGGATTGCTCTTATCATAGTGCGCCAGCATCTGGTCGGATAGCGGCCCTGGTTAAACGTAAGCCTCCAAACGCGTGGCTTTGGATGCTTACGCAAGAAATGGATTTCGGGATAATCCCTCAGGAGAGCGGAAGGTGACTCCTTCCACACAGCTATGTTCACAAGCGTTCATTTTTTTCAGATTGCCATGCTGTCAGCCCTGGTGCTGATGATGCCTGGCCCGACGAACACCCTGTTACTTTCATCCGCCGCCCTTGTCGGATTTATACGCACCCTGAAGCTTATTGCGGCTGAGATTGCAGGCTATCTCATTGCCATTGGCGCATGGGGATTTTTACTCATGGGGCTTTTACAATATGCTCCCTGGGCGGCAGCGGTAATAAAATGTCTCGCCGCCGGGTACGTTGCCTGGACAGCGGTAAAAGTCTGGAATATCCACCTGCATGTCGATGGTGGTGGCAAGATAAAAGCACAACACGTGTTTATTACCACGGTACTCAACCCTAAAGCGTTCGTGTTCGCGTCTTATATTATGCCCACCGCCACATTCTCCAGCGGGGGCGTGTTTGGCTACGCCATGCTGGCATTTATCAGCGCGCTGTTGCCTGTCTCTGCATGCTGGAGCCTTATCGGTAAGGCACTGGTCAATGAGGGAAGCCGGGCCTATGGAATTAACCCACAGCGCGTGTTTCGCTGCGCCTCACTGGTGCTGTGCGTGTTCTCTGTCACGCTGTTTTATGATGTGGTGCGTTGATATCCAATACGTCGTGCCAGCATTCACTTTTTTTGTAGCCTGACTTCACTCTCCCCCGGACGTGGCCGGTAAAAACCCATCCCGGGTATTTTATGTGTCTGAACCAGGTATTCTGAAAGCTGGCGTCTGTCACGATAATAACCGGACTTCTGGATTGACCGCACTGGCAGGCACATCAGGGAATGCGCTCTGAATTTGCACATTTTGTTGTTTTTGTGAAGGAATTATCCAGCTCATAACGGAATGGACCGTCCGTCACAAAGCAGACTGGCACAAAGTACGTAATATTACTGCGATGGGTAGCCGCTCCAGTCGACAGCGATGATGCACAGAGACAACTGTTTTGTCAGAAGGGCTATAATACTCTAAAAATCAGCGGAATATTCTGATGAAGCGCTTAATTACCCAGCAGGCGATCTGCACGTTTAATTTTGTTTTTAACCTGCACAGTTCCGGGTAAATAACGCCCGACACTGGTCAGAGACAGTGATGCCCCACAGGTTTAAGCAACGGTTGCTTCAAGAAGTGCATTTTGTGGGTATTAGTGGAATGGCGCTCAAACGGTATGGAAGAAATTCTGGCATAATTGATGGCAGGCATAGAGGCGATCTCCCTGAATTTGTTAGCACAATCAGTAGAAAGCAAAACTCTATGCCTGTCTTTTTTGCCCACGCATTACTGGGGATTCCTCAGCGCGTTAGCGAGGCTTAGTATTCAGGAACTCAAGGTAATTTTTCAGTTCCATCCGGAATGTCATCCGGGTCAACTTCCGGGTCTACGTCAGGTATAACCGGGTCAACGTCTGGATTTATAATATCCGGATCATCTGGTAGAGGCTTATCAATATCAGGTCTATCAACCATACATCCTCCTCTACAGCTTAAGCAAAACTACTTTTTGTCATGCTTAGGTGATTTTTCAGTATCTTTGTGCGTCTTGTCGTTGTGCTTCGGTTGTTCTTTAGAAACAGTAAATTTGCTCATTTCGAACTCCTGAATTGTGTAGGTAGCATTTGCTACACATTCATCTTAGCTGACATCCCCAGTAAAGATAGCGAAGCGGCAGTAAAAACAAGGGGTTATTTCACATCCCATTGAATGACATATGTTTAAATTTTCGCCATTGCCGCAAATGTCAGAATTTTCTTCTTTTGACAGCCACCTTAACAGCCTGAATCGCTATATTTTTATTTGTGCCATTCTGCTGACGTATTAGCGCCGCTATGGATAAGGAACCGCTTTCTGTCACAGTGGTGCGGCTACAGAGACTGGATATTGCACGTCATAATGGGTCTGAAGCATTGGTGCTACGAATGGGCTGACTGATATTGCCTGTGGTCCGCTGCACCCCGATAAGTGAGTATCAATTCATAACGAACGCCATACGTGGGCGAGTTGATTGATACAAGCGGCGTGCGTGGTGGTGGGTGCATCAGGAAATGGTGACCTGAAGATCAACAGATATGCCTGTCTCGACCCTCATCACCTGGCCAAACATGCACGGCAAATTGATGGCATTTTTAACAGTAGTGCTCAACATGAAAATCAGGGGGAAGTGTAACGCTGAGATTTTGAATGGTACGCCCTACAGGATTCGAACCTGTGACCCACGGCTTAGAAGGCCGTTGCTCTATCCAACTGAGCTAAGGGCGCATTGTGAAGTGCTTCATAATGCGAAGTGGCTGAATTATACGTTCAACGCCAGGTGAGTCAATGGCTTCTCCCTGCAAATGGTTGGTAAATAGACATCCTCGTCATCATCTCATTCATTTTACTAACGTGCGGTAGCCAGACCTGGGCAAAACGCAATCGGTAACTGACAGCACCGCGCGCTTCTGCCAGAATATGCGCTGTCCCCCTCTCACTTGTAACTGATGGAATCTTCTCTCCAATGGCAGCAAAGATTATTGACGGTAAAACGATTGCGCAGCAGGTGCGCCTTGAAGTGGCGGAAAAAGTCTCATCCCGTCTGGCCGCCGGCAAACGCGCGCCTGGGCTCGCTGTCGTACTGGTCGGTGACAACCCTGCGTCACAGATTTACGTAGGCAGTAAACGCCGGGCCTGCGAAGAAGTGGGGTTTATCTCCCGTTCTTACGATCTGCCGGATACCACCTCTGAGGCACAGCTGCTGGAGCTTATCGACACGCTCAACGCAGATGACGCTATCGATGGCATTCTGGTGCAGCTACCGCTGCCTGCGGGTATTGATAATGTGAAGGTGCTGGAGCGCATCGCGCCGGATAAAGACGTGGATGGCTTTCATCCCTATAACGTGGGCCGTCTGTGCCAGCGCGCACCGCGCCTGCGCCCGTGCACACCGCGCGGTATCGTCACGCTGCTGGAGCGCTACAACATTGACACCTACGGTCTCAATGCCGTGGTGATTGGCGCCTCTAATATTGTTGGCCGCCCGATGAGTATGGAACTGTTGCTGGCGGGCTGTACGACCACGGTCACCCATCGTTTCACCAAAAATCTGCGTCAGCATGTTGAAAACGCCGACCTGCTTATTGTCGCCGTCGGCAAGCCCGGCTTTATTCCAGGTGAGTGGATTAAAGAAGGTGCTGTCGTTATTGACGTAGGCATCAACCGCCTTGAGAGTGGCAAAGTGGTGGGCGATGTGGAATATGACAGTGCCGCCGAACGCGCCGCTTATATCACACCTGTACCTGGCGGCGTTGGCCCCATGACGGTGGCAACGCTTATCCAGAATACGCTTCAGGCATGCGAAGAGTATCACGACGTGGAGGACGTATAAGATGGCGACATTTTCTCTGGGTAAACATCCACACGTTGAACTGTGTGACCTGTTGAAACTCGAAGGTTGGAGTGAAAGCGGTGCGCAGGCAAAACTGCTGATTGCCGATGGGCAGGTCAGCGTTGATGGCGCCGTTGAAACCCGCAAGCGCTGTAAAATCGTGGCGGGACAGACAGTGAGCTTTGGCGGTAACAGCATTACCGTTGTCGCCTGATTCAAGACAGCAGCTTGCCATCGCACAAAGAGCAGGGTGAAGTTTGCGCAACGTTCAGACTTAGGCCTGTAATCCGATTTATTTTACCACAGCGGCTGCTATAGTCGCTGTTTTGCTTTCTGGAACAGGTCATGCCAACCATTATTACGCACGCTGCCGTTCCGCTTTGCCTTGGGTTAGGGCTGGGTCGTAAAACAATACCACCGCGCCTGCTGCTGGCGGGCATCGCGCTTGCCATGCTACCTGACGCCGACGTGCTGGCCTTTCAGTTTGGCATCGCCTACGGTAATGTCTTTGGCCATCGTGGTTTTACCCATTCGCTGCTGTTTGCTTTTGTTGTACCGCTGCTGCTGGTTTGGGCTGGAAGACGCTGGTTCAAAGCACGCCTTCTGCACTGCTGGGCATTTCTCAGCGTGTCGCTGCTATCGCATAGCCTGCTGGATGCCGTCACCACCGGTGGATACGGCGTAGGATGGCTGTGGCCCTGGTCAGAGGCGCGTTTTTTTGCCCCCTGGCGAGTCATCCGTGTTGCCCCTTTTGCCCTTGAGCGTTATTTCACACCCTACGGCCATAAGGTCATCATGTCGGAATTATTATGGGTGTGGCTACCAGGCGCTGTACTGGCGTTGCTGTTCTGGCAATTACGCCGCCGGGCGGCGTAATTGCACTCATCTTTGCCACTAAGAATATTTCAGAAACTACGCGCTATCCCAGCTCTCAATCATTTCTGGCTGCTGCTCGGGTAACCATGAAATATCCACGTGGTATTTTTTAATATTATTTCTGTCGAGATAAACCACCGTCTGTTTGCGTTTTTTTATCCAGGCAGTTGGGTCGACATAAATATTTTCGCTATGAAAGAGATAGGTTTTATTGGCGGGTTCATCGACAAACTGACAAACAATGCGCCAGGGCGACTGTCCGTTCACCTCAACGGCGGAGTTAATCACCGCGCCAAGTATGGTCGCTTCTATTGGTTGCCCTTCGTGAATAAGACGCTCGGTTCGGTTCTGACGGCTGCGCATTAAAAGCGGCGGTAATGCGCCCATTAGCGCAAAACCTACACCAAATATTCCCACCACCAGCGAACTAACATACTGTCCTTCATAGCCGCTGATGCGGGCTTCATCGGGGTTATCAGCCAGATACAACACTTCTATATCCTGCCCCAACATGCTGTGATAGCCCGGGCTGCCTACCGAAGAGGTGAATTCATTCTTTTTTCCCCGGTTGTCATAAAAACTGACCACGGGATACCAAATGCGCTGGCCTTCACTGCGATCCAGACCTACATCCACCACCTTGCCAATGGTGCGTAACGCATTTTTTTCAAATTGGGCTTCTGACCAGGCTTGATAAAACGAAAGGCCCAGCATCAGACAGCCAAAAAATAAAAAGACCGCAAATATCCGTTTCATTTTGCATCCTGCACTTTGTATTTTTACAAATAACCATCTCCTGTTGTCTTAATTATTATTGCACAATGTAAAAAGAAGTCACCTGCCCTCATACGCCCTCGCTGCTGAATAATAAATACTCTGGTTTTTAATCAGATTAATCAGCATTTATGCCAGGTTTATAACGAAATTAAGCAGTCCCCTCTGCTGCTGATATAAAAAAAGCCCGATATCGGGCTTTTTATTTAACTAATGCTTATTTTCTACGCCAGGTTGTTCCCTGCGGACCATCTTCCAGCACAATTCCCATTTCGTTAAGACGATCGCGCGCCGCATCTGCTGCTGCCCAATCTTTCGACTCGCGAGCATCTTTACGCTGTTTAATCAGCGCCTCAATCTCAGCAACCTCACCATCACCCGCCTGCGCACCGCTTTGCAGGAACTGTTCCGGCTCCTGCTCCAGCAGCCCCAGAATGGCCGCAAGCTTACGCAAATGTGCGGCCATACCGTTTGCCGCCGCCGGATCTTCTGCTTTCAGACGATTGACTTCACGCGCCATATCAAACAGCACTGAGTAGGCTTCCGGCGTGTTGAAGTCATCGTTCATGGCCTGGGTAAAGCGCGCCTCAAAGTCGTCGCCACCGGCAGGCTGCACGCTGGTATCGGTACCGCGCAGCGCGGTATACAGGCGCTCCAGCGAGGTGCGGGCCTGTTTGAGATTCTCTTCGCTGTAATTAAGCTGGCTACGATAGTGGCCAGACATCAGAAAATAGCGGATGGTTTCAGCGTCATAATGCTTGAGGACGTCACGCACGGTAAAGAAGTTGCCGAGGGACTTTGACATCTTCTCACGATCGACCATTACCATGCCGGAGTGCATCCAGTAGTTCACATACTCGCCGTCATGGGCGCAGGTGGACTGCGCTATCTCGTTCTCATGATGGGGGAACATCAGGTCAGAGCCGCCGCCGTGGATATCAAAATGGCTGCCGAGCTGCTTGCAGTTCATAGCCGAGCACTCAATGTGCCAGCCAGGACGCCCCTCGCCCCAGGGTGACGGCCAGCTCGGCTCACCCGGTTTGGACATTTTCCACAGCACAAAGTCCATCGGGTTACGCTTCACATCAGCCACTTCCACACGCGCACCGGCCTGCAGTTGCTCAAGATCCTGACGAGACAGCAGACCATAGTTCGGATCGGTCGGCACCGCGAACATGACATCGCCATTGTCTGCTACATAAGCATGACCGCGCTCAATCAGGCGCTCGGTAAGGGCAATAATTTCGGGGATATGCTGGGTCGCACGCGGCTCACTGTCCGGGCGCAGGATGTTCAGCGCGTCGAAGTCGGCGTACATCTCGGCAATCATCCGGTCCACCAGCACGGTGAACGGTTCACCGTTTTCGTTAGCGCGTTTAATAATTTTATCATCGATATCGGTGATATTACGCACATAGCGCAACTGATAACCGAGATAACGCAGATAGCGCGTTACCACATCAAAAGCGACAAACGTGCGGCCGTGGCCAATGTGACACAGGTCGTAAACGGTTATCCCGCACACGTACATCCCCACTTCGCCGGGGTTAATAGGCTTGAACTCTTCCTTCTGGCGGCTCAGGGTATTAAAGATTTTTAACATCTGAAGATTCCATGTAAACGTGTGTCTTAGAAAACGCTGTATATTACCCGTAATTCAACCCGGAAGCAGCACGCTTTGCAAGGTTACCCCTTAAGCAAAGTTATGCTATAACAGTCGCCTGATTCGACCTGCCTGTGCGGGTCCCGGCAACACATTAACAAACAGGATGCATACAATGGTTACTTTCCATACCAATCATGGCGACATTGTTATCAAAACCTTTGATGACAAAGCACCGCTCACCGTTAAAAACTTCCTGGATTACTGCCGTGAAGGCTTCTACAACAACACCATTTTCCACCGTGTGATCAACGGCTTTATGGTTCAGGGCGGCGGCTTTGAGCCGGGCATGAAGCAAAAAGAAACTAAAGATCCTATTCAGAACGAAGCCAATAACGGGCTGAAAAACACCCGCGGTACGCTGGCAATGGCGCGTACCCAGGCCCCGCACTCTGCCACCGCTCAGTTCTTTATTAACGTTGTGGACAACGACTTCCTGAACTTCAGCGGCGAAAGCCTGCAAGGCTGGGGCTACTGCGTGTTTGCCGAAGTGGTAGAAGGTATGGACGTGGTCGACAAAATCAAAGGCGTGGCAACAGGCCGTAGCGGCATGCATCAGGATGTACCAAAAGAAGATGTTATTGTTGAAAGCGTGACCGTCAGCGAGTAATTCGTGGCAACGCTGTTTATTGCAGACTTGCACCTGAGTACGGATGAACCGGCGATAACCGCCGGTTTTCTGCGTTTTCTGACTGGTGATGCGCGTAATGCCGATGCGCTTTATATTCTTGGCGATTTATTTGAAGTCTGGATTGGTGATGACGAGCCAGGCGCGCTTCACCAGGATGTCGCCACTGCGCTGCGTACGCTTACGGATGCTGGCGTCCCCTGCTACTTTATTCACGGAAACCGCGACTTTCTGCTTGGCCAGCGTTTTGCCCGGGCCTGTGGCATGCAGTTGCTGGCTGAAGAGTGCGTGCTGGATATCGACGGGCGGCGCGTGCTGATTATGCACGGCGATACCCTGTGCACTGACGATGCGGGCTACCAGGCTTTCCGCGCCCGGGTACACACTCCCTGGATACAGCGCGCGTTTTTAACGCTACCGCTTTTCCTGCGCCGCCGTATTGCTGCCCGCATGCGTGCACGCAGTAAAGCGGCCAACAGCAGCAAATCGATGGACATCATGGATGTTAACGCCAAAGCCGTGTTGCAGGCGTTTACCCGCCATCGTGTGCAGTGGCTTATCCACGGTCACACCCATCGTCCGGCCATCCACGAACTTAACGCTAATGGCGCACCGGCCTGGCGCGCTGTACTCGGAGCATGGCACACGCAAGGCTCCATGATAAAAGTCAGTGCTGACGGTGTTGAACTCATCGCGTTCCCGTTCTAAGCCCTTCGTTACCGCTAATTGCCACAGTCGCCGCTCGCGCAACATTGCACTATGGCGCTAATTTGCCGACAATAGCGTTTTTTAACCAGGATGTAACACCGTGACAAACCAACCGTTCCAGCCGCTGCTCACCGCAGGCAGTATTTTACTGCTGGCGTTTCTCTCCTGCCTGCTGCTTCCCGCGCCGAATCCTGGCCTGATGCTGGCACAACGTCTGGTGGCGCGTTTTCACCTGGTAGATCTGAATCAGCTGTACACCATTTTATTTTGCCTGTGGTTTCTGCTACTGGGCACCATCGAGTTTTTCATTATCCGTTTTGTCTGGCGACGCTGGTTTGCGGTGTAAACGACAATTGCGCTTTGCTACCTGACCGGCCTCAGACGCTGTTTATGCCGCTTACGCCTGCACAGCGCATAGCCATTTCATCCCCCCTCGTGCCTTACCCGCCTGTTTGCAGGACACAAATAAAAACGGTGAGGACATTTCACTTTTTTGCCATTATTCACGTCTGCCAGAACCCACAGCCAGCAACGACGCAACCGTTTTCCTTGCCGGTATTCCGTGCTATTCTCTGAGCCCTTCGTTAGCAATGACCGCCTTTTTCTTCCCGATTCACAGGAGTTCCAGGACGTATGTCTTCTCACCAGGCCACGCGAATCGCCATTGTGATGGGTTCCCAGAGCGACTGGGCGACCATGCAGTTTACCGCCGAAGTCCTCACCGCCCTTGATGTTCCCCACCACGTTGAAGTGGTTTCCGCTCATCGCACGCCGGATAAGCTTTTCAGCTTTGCCGAAGCCGCCGAAAGCAACGGGTTTCAGGTTATTATTGCAGGCGCAGGCGGTGCGGCGCATCTGCCTGGCATGATTGCCGCGAAAACCCTGGTGCCCGTGCTGGGTGTACCGGTACAGAGCGCAGCGCTGAGCGGCGTTGACAGCCTTTACTCCATCGTACAGATGCCGCGCGGCATTCCGGTTGGTACGCTGGCGATTGGTAAAGCCGGTGCTGCTAACGCAGGCCTTCTGGCAGCACAGATTCTGGCCCAGCACGACCCGGCGCTGCATCAGCGTCTGGCGGCGTGGCGTCAGCAGCAGACCGACGATGTGCTCAATAACCCAGACCCGAGGGAGGGCGCGTAATGCAGGTTTGCGTACTGGGCAACGGCCAACTCGGGCGCATGCTGCGCCAGGCGGGTGAGCCACTGGGCATTGCGGTCTACCCGGTCGGGCTGGACGCTGAACCTGAAGCGGTGCCGTTTCAGCAAAGCGTTATCACAGCAGAAATCGAGCGCTGGCCTGAAACCGCCCTCACCCGTGAGCTGGCGCGTCACCCGGCTTTTGTTAACCGCGATGTGTTCCCCATCATCGCTGACCGCCTGACGCAGAAACAGCTTTTCGACAAGCTTAATCTGGCGACCGCCCCCTGGCAGTTATTATCCAGTGCGCAGGAGTGGCCTGGGGTTTTCGAGCGCCTGGGTGAACTGGCTATAGTGAAACGCCGTACCGGTGGCTACGATGGCCGTGGTCAGTGGCGACTGCGCGCGGCAGAGGTGGAGCAACTCCCCGCTGATTGTTACGGCGAGTGTATCGTCGAACAGGGCATCAATTTCACCGGTGAAGTGTCGCTGGTCGGCGCGCGCGGTCATGACGGCAAGTGCGTGTTTTATCCACTGACCCACAACCTGCATCAGGACGGCATTCTGCGCACCAGCGTTGCCTTCCCGCTGGCAGATATCGCCCAGCAGCAGCAGGCAGAAACCATGCTCAGCACCATTATGCAGGAGCTGGACTACGTCGGCGTGATGGCAATGGAATGCTTTGTCACACCCGGTGGCCTGCTGATTAACGAGCTGGCACCGCGTGTACACAACAGCGGACACTGGACGCAAAACGGGGCTTCCATCAGCCAGTTTGAACTTCATTTGCGCGCCATTCTGAAGCTCCCACTACCCAAACCGGTGGTCAACAGTCCGTCGGTGATGGTAAATCTGATTGGTACTGCGCTTAACTATGGCTGGCTGCGCCTGCCGCTGGTACATCTGCACTGGTATGACAAAGAGGTGCGTGCGGGGCGTAAGGTGGGCCACCTGAACCTTAACGACAGCGATATTGGTCGTCTTTCTGCCTCACTTGAAGCCTTAACCCCGCTACTGCCGCAGGACTATGCCAGCGGCATCGCCTGGGCGCAGGTCCGGCTGGGCGGCTAGCCGCTTTACCGTAATGCAGGCGGCGTTAGCCGTCTGCACGCGCCCCACGTCCGCCATCTTCTTAACTGTCGAAGACAGTTGCACTTCCCCTTCCTGACTCCGTAAAATCTGCTATCACTTCAGCAAAGCCGCACTCCCTACACGCCTGCGGCGACAAGGTTACGCATGGAGATTACACTCCCTCATCGTCCTGATACGCAGGACTATGCGCATATATTACTTACCGACGTTCCGCTGCTCGACGTGCGGGCGCCGGTCGAATTTGCTCAGGGCGCGCTGCCCGCCGCTCACAATCAGCCGCTAATGACGGATGACGAACGTGCAGCCGTTGGTACCTGTTATAAGCAGTCTGGCCAGCAAGCGGCATTAGCGCTGGGCCAGCAACTGGTCAGCGGCGCGACGCGCGAGGCGCGCATCGCCGCATGGCGAGCCTGGTGTCAAGCCCATCCACATGGCTACATCTGCTGCGCACGCGGCGGCCTGCGCTCGCATATCGTGCAGCAGTGGCTACGCGAATCTGGTGTCGATTTCCCGCTCGTGGAAGGCGGCTATCGTGCGCTGCGCCAGTACGCCCAGGAAGCTTCAGCGGCACAGGTTGTGCGTCCCATGCTGCTTATCAGTGGCAATACGGGCTGCGGTAAAACATTACTGGTGCGCGAACTGGCCTGGGGCATAGACCTGGAGGGTATTGCTCACCATCGTGGTTCATCGTTTGGCGGCATGCTCACAGAGCAACCCTCTCAGGCAACGTTCGAAAACCAGCTGGCGGTAACGCTTTTGCAAAAAGCCCAGGCACATCACCACCATCCAGACTTTTGCTGGATACTTGAGGATGAAGGGGCATCCATCGGCTCGCGCCATATTCCCAGGCCGCTGCGCAGCCAGATGCAGAGCGCAGATATTGTGGTGATTAACGATCCGTTTGAGCGCCGTCTGGCAAGGCTGGAAGACGAGTATTTTTGTCAAATGTCCGCTGCGTTTATCAGCCAGCGTGGCGAAGAGGCAGGCTGGCTGGCGTTTGCGAATTATCTTCGCCACGGCCTGAACGCTATTCGACGTCGATTAGGACTGGAAAATTATCTGCGTCTTAATGCACTACTTGAAAAGGCGCTGGTGCAGCACCGTCGTGATAACGCTCCGGGCGCGCACCTGAGCTGGCTGGCACCGCTGCTGCAGGATTATTACGACCCGATGTACCGCTATCAGTTAGGCAAAAAACGTCAGCAAATTTGTTTTGAAGGCAGCTATGAAGACGTTCAGGGCTGGCTTGCCGAACACGGTGTGCAGTAGCGCTTATCCACAGCATGAATAAAGCCGCCCGAAGGCGGCTTTTGGCTGACAGCTGCACGGCCAGGCCGCGCGTTATCAGAAGTCGTAGCGCAGACGCACCAGGTTCATGTCACCCTGGTTATCGGTGCTGGAGGTGAAGACGTGTTCGTAATCAACACGGAAGCCGTAATCCAGCTGGAAGGTGACACCCAGGCCGTTGTCGATGATTTTGTAGTTACGTCCGTTGATGTACTCCAGACGGTCACCCATGAAGTAAGGCTGGATGGACTTGATAGCGTACTGACCCACCGGGATTTTGTAACCGATGAAATATTCAACACCCCACGCATCGCCTGCGAAGTAGTTGTTGATACGTCCGCTCTTCGAAGTCAGGAAGTTTTCATACCAGCCTGCGCCCGCTGACAGCGTCCAGTTATCCGGCGTCCAGCTCAGTGCGGTACCCAGGATGTTCTGGTTGTAGTTTTTGTCTTCTCCGGTGTTCGGATTGCGGATCTGTGCGCGTGTATAGTTCCACGCCGTACCCCAGTCCAGATCGGTCGTCAGGTGATAATCGATACCCAGAGAGCCGCCGCTCTTACGCTTGTAGCGCATTTTGTCGCTGGTCAGACGGTCGTTATCTTCAAAAAGATAAGAGGCATACACATCGGCATCGCCAAAAGTGTTTTTGTACTTCAGCATTTTACGTGAACGGTAAGAGCCATCGTAGTCGCCGTCAACGCCGTTGCCCGGTGCCTGAGCGCGCATGTCGTAATCCCAGATATCGGTTTTTGCGCCAACAACATCGTAGTAAATGCTGTTCTGCTGGCCGAAGGTCAACGTACCCCAGGTATCGCTCTTCAGGCCGGTGTAGAGCATACGACGAGTGGTGTTATGGGCGCCGTCTGCGTAGTGGTTGTCCCAGTCAAACACTGCCGGGATGTTCACACCCAGCTCGTAGTAGCTTATCCAGCTAATGTCATCGAACAGGTAGTAATCTGCTGCAAAACGAAAACGTGTGCCGCCATCAAAACCGTTACGCTTGTAGGAACCTTTATCACCATCGCCGGTCATATTGTTGAACTGCGGACGAATACTGCCGCCTACGGTGAAGTTGAGTCGGCTAAGCGGGTTCCCTGCTTGCGGGTCTTGCTTCAGAACAGTAATTTCCGCCTGAGCTGCAAAAGACGCTGTTCCTAATACCACTGCTGCGCCTACAAACTTCGTCAGCGCTTTTATATTTGTTTTCATGTGTAATCCTTACCTGACAATTGCTTGACATAAGCACACGCATCCTAACGTTTCTTCGTGACAAAACGTGATGGATGGTTAACGATTTGTGCTTTTAATGGGCAAGGAAAGTATGAGTAAATATTACAGAAATACGACATGCGCTGCGAAATATTACAGCGCATGTCGACGGAAGCAGGTATATCACTCCTGAAAATGGCGGAACAGCGCGCGGCCTCGCAATAAACGTGTCCCCAACCAGCCACCGCAAAGCAACAGCAGAATACCGCCGCATAAGGGCAGTACCAGCCACAGCCGCCAGTCCGGCTGCCACGGGAAATTAAAAACCTTCGTTTGCAGCAGCGCCAGCGCGGTTTCTGCACCAATCGCCGCCACCAGTCCCGCCACCACGCCGAGTGCGGCAAACTCACACCATAACGTCTGGCGCAGCAGGTTTTTACCGGCGCCCAGGGTACGGCAGACCACCAGCTCCTGATGACGCTGGCGCATCCCGACCTGGACCTGCGCAAACAGCAATAGCAGGCCGCAGGCGGTCACCAGCACTACCATCACTTCCAGCGCCCGGCTGACCTGCTCCAGTACCTGACCTACCTGTTGCAAAATGGCACCGATATCCAACAGGCTGACGGTCGGGAACTCCCGGTTAAGCTGCGTCAGCAATACGCTGCTGCCATCCCAGCGCAGGCTGGTCAGCCAACTCTGTGGCTGTCCATCCAGCGCACCTGGCGGAAAAATGAAATAGAAATTGGGCCGCAGACTTTCCCAGTCAACTTTACGTATGCTGGTGACCTTTGCGCTAAAGGTTTGCGTATCGCCGGTAAAACTGATGGTCTCCCCCAGACGGATGTTCAGGCGATTGGCTAGCCCCTCTTCAATGGAAACCTCACCTTCATGGGGCGGCCAACTGCCTGCCACAATCGGGTTATGACTCGGCTTCTGACTCTGCCAGGTCAGGTTCAGCTCGCGGTTAAGCGCTTCATCGCGGTTACCTTCCGTTGACTGACCGTTGATTTGCGTCAGACGCGCCCGCACGACCGGATACCATGCATCGGGAATGACCTGGTGCTCTGCCAGAAATTCTTTTAACGGCTGCACCTGAGTTGGCGCGATGTTAACCAGGAAGTAGTTCGGGCTTTCCGGCGGCAGCTGCTGACGCCACCTGTCCAGCAGATCGCCACGCAACATCAGCAACAGCGCCAGCAGCATAAAGGAGAGTGAAAATGCCGCCAGCTGGCTGAGCGTTGCCCACGGTTGGCGCAGCAAACGGTTTACGGCCAGACGCAACGGTAGCCAGCTTACGCTCACGCGCTTGAGCACGCGTAGCAGCAACCAACCTACGCCACCGCACAGCGCCGCCAGCACCAGCGCACCAGCCAGTACCGCCCACAGCAGCGTGCTGCCGCCCATCAACAGCGCCAGTAACGCCACCACCACACCGCTCACCAGCGGCAGCCAGATTTTCAGCGGCCAGACATTGGCGACCGCATCGCGGCGCAACACACGCACCGGTTGCGTTGCCATCAGCAAACGCCACGGACGCAGCCCCACCAGTAATGAAATCGTCACCATTCCACCAATGGACCACAGCCACGGCCACAGGCTGGCGGCGGGCAGCGTTGTGGGCAATACGGGTTTGAGCAGTTGTATCAACGCCGCTTCAAAGCCCAGCCCCACCAGACCGCCGGTGATGGCGGAAAGCAGCAGTACCATCAGCCACTGACCAATAATGAGCTTACGCAGCGCCTGGCGCCCGGCGCCGAGGGTTTTAAGTAGCGCTACCAGGTCGTAGCGACTGCGGCAGTAATGACTCATTGCCACGGCCACTGCGGCAACAGCAAGCAGTAAGGTGAGCAGTGCACTCAGTAGCAGGAACTGCTGCGAACGTTCCAGAGAGGTGCCGAGCGCGCCGTCATCCTGCTCAAGTCCGGTCCATTTGTGTTCAGCCTTAAGCTGAGGCAGCAGCCAGGCCTCATAGCTCGCAAGCTGCCTGTCGCTACCACCAAATTTATAGCGCCACGTCAGACGACTGCCGGGCTGCACTGCACCGGTTTTTTCCACGTCCGCCATATTCATCATCAGGCGCGGTGCCATACGGAACGGGTTAAAGCCGCTGTCCGGCTCCTGAATGACTTCGCCTGCGACTCGTAACGTGGTATCGCCCACGTCGATACTGTCGCCTGGTTTTAGCTCAAGCAACGCCAGCAAACGCGGCTCCACCAGCACTGTCCCCGGCTGCGGCTTCAGCCCTGCCGGGCGCGTTAGTAGCTCGCCATACATAGGATAAACGTTATCAACTGCCTTCACGCTCGCAAGCTGCGGTCGGTCGTCAGCAAACGTCATGGTAGAAAACGTCAGCTGGCGGCCTACTTTCAGCCCATCCTGCTGCGCTTTCTCAAGCCAGACCTGCGACACCTCGCGCGATGCGCGAAGCGTGCGGTCACCGGCCATGAACTCACGCGTCTGTTGACTTAACCCCCGCTCCATACGGTCGCTGATATTGCCCAGCGCAAGTACGCAGGCCACCGCCAGGCTCAGCGCCAGCCAGACAATTAAGAGAGAAGGAGAGCGCCACTCGCGCCAGAACCAGCGAGCAATCATCACTCCTCCTGTAGCTTGCCGCCAACCAGACGCAGCCGACGGTCGCAGCGCGCCGCCAGCCGTTCGTCATGGGTGACCAGAATAAGTGTGGTGGCGTGATCGCGGTTAAGTGAGAAAAGCAGATCCGCAATACGGTCGCCAGTCTGCCTGTCGAGGTTGCCGGTCGGTTCGTCGGCAAACAGTATCGCCGGGCGGCCGTTAAAGGCTCTCGCCAGCGCCACGCGCTGCTGTTCACCGCCGGAAAGCTGGGCTGGAAGATGGCTCAGGCGCTGGCCAAGCCCAAGCTGCTCAAGCAGCGTACGCGCCTGTTCCCGGCTTTCACCGTCGCGCTCACCGCGCAGCAAAGCCGGAAGCTGTACGTTTTCCAGCGCATTAAGCGTAGGAACCAACATAAAGGACTGGAACACAAAACCGATATTTTTTGCCCGCAGCGCCGCACGCGCCTCTTCGTCCATGTCGTGCAGCGGCTGGCCCAGCAGCTTCACTTCCCCGCTGGTACCGTCATCCAGCCCTGCGAGAATGGAAAGCAACGTCGATTTCCCCGAGCCGGACTCGCCAATCAGGGCAATGGTCTGCGCCGGTTTGACAAGTAGCTCAACTCCGGTAAGGATGGACAGTTCGTGCTCCCCCTCACCGACGGATTTCTTAAGATGATGAACTTCAACAATGTTTTCCGCTGGCATTTGCCCTTCCTGTTGCTGGCGTTGTTAACCTTTCGCGCCGCGGCAGCGGACACGTTGTTAATTCTTGGTGACAGTCTTAGCGCGGGCTACCGTATGTCTGCAAGCGCCGCCTGGCCCGCCCTGCTGAATGATAAATGGCAGCCGGATACCAGGGTGGTGAATGCGAGCATCAGCGGCGATACCGCTGACCAGGCCCTTGCCCGCCTGCCGGTGCTGCTTAAGCAGCACAAACCACGCTGGGTGCTGATTGAGCTTGGCGGTAACGACGGGCTGCGTGGGTTTGCCCCTGCCGATATTGAAGCGACGCTGCGTAAAACCATTGATGCCGTGAAGGCCGCCAATGCACAACCGATGCTGATGCAGATTAAACTGCCCGCTAATTATGGGCGGCGCTACAACGCGGCGTTCAGCGCTATCTATCCACAGCTCTCTGAACAATACACCATCCCACTGCTGCCTTTCTTTATGGAAGAGGTTTATCTCAAACCCGAATGGATGCAGGAGGATGGCATTCACCCCAGTCAGGCGGCCCAGCCGTTTATTGCCGACTGGATGGCCGAAAAACTGGCCCCATTAGTTAAACACGACTCCTGATAAAGCAGGCAACGACTGGCGTAAAGTTATGCAAAAAAGCATCTTAATTACCGGCTGCTCAAGCGGCATTGGCCTTGCCAGCGCACATGCGCTGCGCGGGAATGGCTGGCGAATACTGGCAGCCTGCCGTAAGGCTGAAGACGTCGCGCGAATGGATGCGCTCGGTTTTACCGGCATCGAGCTTGACCTTGACTGTCCACACAGCGTGGAACGCGCCGCTGCGCGCGTGATTGCGCTTACCGACAACCGCCTGTATGGGCTTTTCAACAATGCGGGTTACGGGGTTTACGGGCCGCTTACCACCATCAGCCGTGAACAGATGGAACAGCAGTTTTCCGCTAACTTCTTTGGCGCGCATCAGCTCACCATGCTGTTGCTGCCTGCCATGACGGCACACCGTGAAGGGCGCATTGTGATGACCAGCTCCGTCATGGGACTGATTTCCACCCCCGGGCGCGGTGCCTATGCCGCAAGCAAATATGCGCTGGAAGCCTGGTCAGACGCGCTACGTATGGAGCTTCGTCACAGCGGCATTCAGGTAAGCCTGATTGAGCCAGGCCCGATTCGTACGCAGTTTACTGAAAACGTTAATCAGACGCGTAGCGATAAGCCCGTTGAAAACCCGGGGATTGCCGCGCGCTTTACGCTTGGTCCGGAGGCAGTAGTCGCCAAAGTGCGTCATGCCTTTGAAAGCCCCGCGCCGCGACTGCGCTACCCGGTAACGCTGGTCAGCCACGCCATTGTGGTACTCAAACGCCTGCTGCCTGCACGCCTGATGGATAAAATATTGCAGGGCTGAGTTGAAGCCTGGGGCGTAAGCCCCTATATAACAGCTATATGCCATAAACTGACAGAGAGTGACTCATGTCCGCACAGAACATTATCGACATTAGCGAAGCGAACCTGCACCAGGTACTGGATAGTTCCATGACCGTTCCGGTCCTGTTCTATTTCTGGTCAGCACGTAGCCAGCACTGCGAGCAGCTTACGCCGGTGCTGGAAGGTCTGGCAAATCAGTACCACGGACAGTTTATTCTGGCGAAGGTCGATTGCGACGCCGAACAAATGGTTGCCGCACAGTTTGGTCTGCGCGCCATTCCAACCGTTTATCTGTTCCAGAACGGCCAGCCCGTCGATGGCTTCCAGGGGCCACAACCGGAAGACGCTATCCGCGCACTGCTCGATAAAGTGCTGCCGCGCGAAGAAGAACTCAAAGCCCAGCAGGCGATGCAGCTGATGCAGGAAGGCAAGCATGATGAAGCCCTGCCGCTGCTTAAAGACGCCTGGCAGTTGTCAAACCAGGACAGCGAAATCGGCCTGTTGCTGGCTGAAACCC
This sequence comes from uncultured Enterobacteriaceae bacterium, assembly GCA_966185765.1. Taxonomy (GTDB): domain Bacteria; phylum Pseudomonadota; class Gammaproteobacteria; order Enterobacterales; family Enterobacteriaceae; genus CBIFVZ01. The sequence continues at coordinate 79,544 of CBIFVZ010000002.1, forward strand.
AAATTGCCCTGAGCCGCCCGGACGACGCTGAAGCCGTACTGAAAACCATTCCGCTACAGGACCAGGACACCCGTTACCAGGGGCTGGTGGCGCAAATCGACCTGCTGCGCCAGGCGGCTGACACCCCGGAAATCCAGCATCTGCTCGATCAAGTCGCGCAGCACCCGGAGGATGCGACGCTGGCTGTGCAACTGGCGCTACAGTTGCATCAGGTTAATCGCAATGAAGAGGCGCTGGAGCTGCTGTTCGGCCATTTACGCAAAGACCTGAGCGCCGGTGACGGCCAGGTACGTAAAACCTTCCAGGAAATCCTCTCTGCAATGGGCACCGGTGACGCGCTGGCGTCAAAGTATCGCCGCCAGCTTTACTCACTGCTTTACTGATACGCGGCGACGAAATTACGAACAAACGCTCAACCTGACGTGGAAAGACGGGCTTCTTTCCACGTTCATCGCTAAAATAACCTCTAAAACAACAGGAGGTTAATATAATGTTAATGGTGATTGCCGTTCTTATCGTCGTCGCGCTGGTGATTGTCAGCGCTGGCGTTAAAATCGTGCCTCAGGGCTTCCAGTGGACCGTTGAGCGCTTTGGTCGCTACACCCGCACGCTACAGCCCGGCCTGAACCTTGTGGTGCCATTTATGGACCGCATTGGTCGCAAAATCAACATGATGGAGCAGGTGCTCGACATCCCTTCCCAGGAAGTTATCTCTAAAGATAACGCCAACGTCACCATTGACGCGGTGTGCTTTATCCAGGTTATCGACCCGGCGAAAGCCGCTTACGAAGTCAGCAACCTTGAGCTGGCCATCGTGAATCTCACCATGACCAATATCCGTACAGTGCTGGGGTCAATGGAACTCGATGAAATGTTGTCTCAGCGCGATCGCATTAACAGTCGCCTGCTGCACATTGTCGACGAGGCGACCAATCCGTGGGGTGTGAAGATAACGCGTATTGAAATCCGCGACGTGCGCCCGCCGGAGGAGCTGATTAACTCCATGAACGCGCAGATGAAAGCCGAACGTACCAAACGCGCCTATATCCTTGAGGCCGAGGGCGTGCGCCAGGCTGAAATCCTTAAAGCTGAAGGTGAGAAGCAGTCGCAGATCCTAAAGGCAGAAGGCGAGCGCCAGTCCGCGTTCCTGCAGGCTGAAGCGCGCGAACGTTCTGCTGAGGCCGAAGCCCGCGCCACCAAAATGGTGTCTGAGGCAATCGCCGCAGGTGACATCCAGGCCGTGAACTACTTTGTGGCACAGAAATATACCGATGCGCTCCAGCAGATTGGCTCTGCCGATAACAGCAAAGTGGTGCTGATGCCGCTGGATGCCAGTAGCCTGATGGGCTCCATTGCCGGTATTAGCGAACTGATTGGTGAGAGCAAAAACGGGCGTAAACCGTCATGATTGCCGCCATTGTCGCCCATCCTCATGTGTTTTGGCTGACGCTTGGCGGCCTGCTGCTGGCTGCGGAAATGCTCGGCACCGGCGGCTGGCTGCTGTGGTGCGGCGTGGCGGCGGTGGTCACTGGCGTGGTGACGTGGATTATTCCGCTGAACCTCGAATGGCAAGGCGTGTGCTTTGCGCTACTGACAGTCTTGAGCGCGTTTTTGTGGTGGCGCTGGCTGGCATGCCATAACGCGAAGACAAAGCCAGAAAACAGGCTGAATCAACGCGGCCAGTCGCTGATTGGCCTGGAACTGGTGCTGGATGAAGCGCTGGTCAACGGGCGCGGCAATGCCCGTGTGGGTGACAGCCGCTGGCCGGTACAGGCCGACCAGGATTTGCCCGCGGGCAGCCGCGTGGTCGTCACCGCCGTTGAGGGCATTACGCTTAAGGTGAAAGCATCATAAAAAAGGGCCAACAGGCCCTTTGAGACTGATGAAAAACCGCATCCTGTCACAGGCGGAATGGGTGATACCCAGTAAAAAAACAAGGAAAATCAATTTATTGATTTTCGCCTGCTAACTATAAAGAAGGAAAAACCACGTTTTTACTTCTTTGTCAGCAATCTGAAAGGGCCAACAGGCCCTTTTTTCATACGCGTATCCTTACTCCTGCGCCAACGCTTGTCTGCCCTGCCCCACGGCGTGATTAGCGGCTAATTCCTGCCATGACAACAACCAGACAGCCCGTTGATAATAGGGCAGTCGGCGCTGTCGTCACCCGGACAGCTTTCGGCCAGCGCAAGTAACTGCTGGCGCATACTGCTCAGTTCAGCAATATGGCGCTCAATCTCTGCGACCTTTTGCAACGTGCGCGCTTTGACGTCCGCACTGTGGCGGGCGGGATTATTAAAGAGCGCCACCAGTTCACCGCACTCTTCGAGGTTAAATCCCACCTGACGCGCCTGACGCAGCAGCGTCAGCTCCTCAAGATGCTTTTGACCGTAGCTGCGATAGCCGTTTTCGGCGCGCAGCGGCGGCGTCACCAGTCCTTTTTCTTCATAAAAGCGAATCGCCTTGCTGGTAAGACCGGTGCGTTTCGCCACCTCGCTAATATTCATGACTCCTCCTGACCGGCGCACTCACGCCCGGTGAATCCCTTCATTTTACGCTCTCACACACAAAAATGGCGCGAAAGATTGTCGCACGCGGCAACCGGTCACATAATATGCCCCGGCGTCCGCAGTTGCGGCGCTAAGCTCCAGCTTTATCTGGACGCATAAAAGGAAAAAGAGATGCAAAGGCGACACTTTCTTAAGGGCGCAGCAGCCCTGTCAACACTGGGTCTGGTCACTCCTGCACTGGCGCAGAGCGCCCCCATAGCCGCGACCACTACAAATACTGCACCATCGGCCCGCCGCCGCTTTATCATGACGCAAACCTACAATATTAAGCCGCCACAAGGCTCCGAAGGCGTGGTGAAACTGTGGATCCCGGTGCCGGAAGATACCGCCTTTCAGCAGCTGCTAAACCTCTCTTTTTCCGGTAACTATCAGCAGGCGTATCTCACAGCCAACAATAAGTATGGCGCAAAGACCCTGTTTGCAACCTGGCCTGACGCCAGCGGCAAAATGGAAGTTAACGTGGAGATGCTCATTGAAACCCAGGACTGGGAAGTGCTGAAAAGCGGCAAGCTGGACGGCTGGCAGATACCCGAAGACGGCATTGTGATCCCGGCAGAAATTCAGCCCTTCCTGCAACCCACACCGCACATTCCGGTTAATGGTCTGGTTAAAGAGACGGCGCTGAAAATTATCGGCAGTGAAAAAGCACCGCTCAAGCAAGCGCGCCTTATTCATGACTGGGTACGCACGCATATGCACCGCGATGATTCCGTCATTGGTTGCGGCACCGGCGATGTGGGCGAAATCCTCAAATCCGGCAAGCTCGGCGGTAAATGTACCGACATCAACTCGGTCTTTGTGGCGCTGTGCCGTGCGGCAGGTATCCCGGCACGCGAGATGTTCGGCATCCGTCTTGGCGCATCACGTAAGCTTGCCCAGTATTCCAAAGGCGCGTTTGGCAGCGCGGACGCCAGCGGCGTAGCAAAAGTCAGCGGCGGCCAGCATTGCCGCGCTATGTTCTGGCTGGCGGGTTACGGTTGGCTTCCGGCAGACCCGGCGGACGTCACTAAAATGCGTCTGGCAGAGAAAAAAGAGAACGGCAATCCGGACGTTGAGGCGGTTAATGAGTACCTGTTCGGTAATATCGAAATGAACTGGGTGGGCTTTAACCACGGGCGCGATTTTGCGCTGTCACCGCAGGCGGAACAGGGCGACATCAACAACTTTGGCTACCCTTATGCCGAAGTGGACGGCGACCCGGTCAATTTCTACGATCCGGCGGCATTCAGCTATGAATATATCAGCACCGAGCAACGCTAAAGGGCCGCTGGTTACACTCGCCGCAGCCCTGGCTGCGGCGCTGGCGTCCAGCTTTTGCTGCATCGGCCCGCTGCTGTACCTGCTTTTTGGCGTGTCCGCCGCCGGGTTGACCGCTCTACCGGGGCTGGCCTGGCTGCAAATCCCAATGATTGTGCTGGCCGTCGGATTAATGATGCGCGGTTTCTGGCGGCTGTATTTGTCGCCACGCCCGGTCTGCGTGAACATTGTTAGCCTGCGCACGTTGCGTGTGCTTTACTGGATGGCGGTGCCGCTCCTGCTCATACTGGTGAGCTGGCCTTACGTTCTGCCCTGGTTTATGGGGATAAGCGAATGAAAAAATTACTTTGCCTGACTCTGCTGCTTTGCGCCCCACTCACCTGGGCTGCCAACAAACAGGTCACAATAGATATTGAGCAGATGACCTGCTCACTGTGCGTGATTTCGGTCAATCAGGCACTGCGCAGTACCGAGGGCGTGATTAAGGCGAAATCCTCGTTAAAAACGCGCCAGGCGGTAGCGGTAGTGCCTGACGGCTTTGATAACCAGAAGCTGCTCGCCGCGGTAGCCAAAACCGGCTATACCGGCAAAATCAACAGCGTAGCTGACGTCAAATAATGCCTGCGCGCTCTCGCCCCGGCCCTGCGCCGGGGCGTTTTTCATCTACCGGCTGGCGTCGTTTAGCTGCACAATCTCTTCTGCGCTGAGCGTAAGCCGCATCGCCCCTGCCAGGTCATCAATCTGCTCTGGCGACGTCGCGCTCGCGATCGGGGCAGTCATTCCCGGCCGCGCCATTAACCATGCCAGCGCCACCTGCGCAGGCGACACCTGATGTGCGCCACTCACGCTATCGAGCGCCTCAAGGATCTTCATCCCGCGTGGATTCAGATACTGCCCGACAACCTTTTCACCACGTGGACTTTTGCCCGCATCGGCCGGGCGGCGGTATTTGCCGCTCAGAAAGCCGCTTGCCAGCGAATAATAGCTGATGACACCAAGACCGGCTTCCCGGGCGACCTGCTCAAGCCCGGACTCGTAATCGTTACGATCGTAAAGATTGTATTCCGGTTGCAGCGACTCATAGCGCGCAAGACCGTTGCGCTTACTGATATCGAGCGCCGTCTGCAGCCGTTCGGCACTGTAGTTCGAGGCACCAATAGCACGCACTTTGCCTTCTTTTATCAGTTTATCGAAGGTGGCGAGCGTCTCTTCAAGCGGCGTATCCCTGTCATCACGGTGCGCCTGATACACATCGATGTAGTCGGTTTGCAGGCGCCTGAGGGAATCTTCTACCGCCTGGCGAATGTAATGCGGCTTAAGCCCGGTTTTCTCACGCGACATTTCCATGCCGACTTTGGTTGCCAACACAATAGCCTCGCGCTTGTGCGTTTTCCTGAGCCACTTACCGATGATGGTTTCTGACTCGCCCCCCTGGTTGCCGGGCGCCCAGCGCGAATACACGTCGGCAGTATCGATAAACCACAGCCCCTTCTCCACCAGCGCGTCCAGCAGCGAAAACGACTGTTTCTCATCTACCGTCCAGCCAAACACGTTGCCGCCAAAGGTCAGTTTCGGCACCTGAATACCGCTTTTACCCAGTTCCCGGGTTTCTTCATGATGCATCATTGTTTCCTCGTGAGTGTTTTTTGTGGCAGGAAAACTATAGCAAACCCCCTCCACGGCGATTGTCGTTATAAATCGACGACGTGTATCAAAACGTGACCCGTAAAAAATGCCCCGAGAACCGGCTTGACCTTCCCCTTGCGGTAAGGTCTATCCTTGAACACAGTCACTCACCGGGCCATTCACGGCCTGATACACAAGGAGTCTGTATGTCTCACACCATCGAACTTGCGCTGGACGGCCTTTCCTGCGGCCACTGCGTCAAGCGTGTTAAAGAAAGCCTGGAGCAACGTCCGGACGTGGACAGCGCCGAGGTAACGATTGAACATGCCAGCGTAACCGGCAGCGCCAGCGCTGACGACCTGATTGCCACGGTCAAACAGGCCGGATACGGTGCACAGTTAAGCCACCCAAAGTCTGAACCGCTGACGAAGTCATCAACCCCGTCGGAAGCGTCGACAGCGGTCATTCCTGAGCTTCCGGTAGCTGATGCCGATGACGACAGCCTGCAGCTGCTCATCAATGGCATGAGCTGCGCCAGTTGCGTAAGTCGGGTACAGAACGCGCTGCAAAGCGTTCCCGGCGTAAGCCAGGCGCGGGTAAATCTGGCAGAGCGCACGGCCCTGGTCATGGGCACAGCGCCTGCTTCTGCCCTGGTGAAAGCCGTTGAGGGCGCAGGTTATGGCGCAGAGGCAATAGAAGATGACGCCGAGCGCCGTGAACGCCAGCAACAAAGCGCCCAGGCAGCCATGAAGCGTTTTCGCTGGCAGGCTATTGTGGCACTTGCGGTCGGTATCCCGGTCATGATCTGGGGCATGATGGGGGACAACATGATGCTCACCGCCGACAACCAGTTGACCTGGCTTGCTATTGGCCTGGTAACCCTGGCCGTCATGGTGGTAGCGGGTGGTCATTTCTATCGCAGCGCCTGGAAAAGCCTGCGAAACCGCAGCGCCACGATGGATACCCTGGTCGCACTTGGTACGGGTGCCGCCTGGCTCTACTCTATTGTCGTTAACCTGTGGCCACATCTGTTCCCGAACGCGGCACGTCATCTGTATTACGAAGCCAGCGCCATGATTATCGGCCTGATTAACCTCGGTCATATGCTGGAGGCGCGCGCACGCCAGCGCTCTTCGAAGGCGCTGGAGCGTCTGCTGGACTTAACGCCACCTACCGCACGCGTAGTGGACGAGCGCGGTGAGCGAAGCTTACCGCTGGCTGACGTTGAGGCAGGGATGACGTTACGCCTGACCACCGGCGACCGCGTCCCGGTGGACGGTAATATCACACAGGGCGAAGCCTGGTTTGATGAGGCCATGCTTACCGGTGAGCCGGTGCCACAGCAAAAAGGCCAGGACGAGCCGATTCACGCAGGCACGGTGGTCCAGGACGGTAGCGTACTGTTTCGCGCCAGCCGCACCGGTAGCCACACCACGCTTGCACGCATTATCCGCATGGTGCGTCAGGCGCAGAGCAGTAAGCCAGAAATCGGCCAGCTTGCTGACCGTATTTCAGCGGTATTTGTGCCGGTGGTTGTCGCCATTGCCCTCATTGCTGCCGCTGTATGGTATCTCGCTGGACCTGCACCGCAGGTCGTCTACGCGCTGGTGATTGCCACCACCGTCCTTATCATCGCCTGTCCGTGTGCGCTGGGGCTGGCAACGCCGATGTCGATTATCTCCGGCGTCGGGCGCGCCGCTGAATTTGGCGTGCTGGTACGCGATGCCGATGCACTACAGCGTGCAACCACGCTCGACACTATCGTATTTGATAAAACCGGCACCCTCACCGAAGGCAAGCCGCAGGTCACCGCCCTGGAAACCGTTGGCAGCGTCGATAACATGCAGGCGCTGCGCCTTGCGGCTGCGCTGGAGCAAGGCTCGAACCATCCGCTGGCACGGGCAATACGTGAAAAAGCCGGTGATATGCCATTGTCTGAGGTTGAAGGCTTTCGCACATTGCGTGGGCTGGGTGTGAGCGGCAGCGCAGAAGGCCACCGCCTGCTCCTCGGTAATCGCGCCCTACTGGCTGAACAGGGCGTAGACTGCACGCTTCTGGATGCGCAGCTCAACGAGCACGCAGCACAGGGCGCTACGCCGGTGCTGCTGGCCGTAGACGGCAAGGTGGCGGCACTCTTTGCTATTCGCGATCCGCTGCGTGCTGACAGCGTTGCTGCCCTCGGGCGCCTGCACAACGCAGGTTACCGCCTGGTAATGCTGACCGGAGATAACCCTACCACTGCTGGCGCTATTGCCAGAGAAGCCGGGATTGATGAGGTTATCGCAGGCGTACTGCCCGACGGTAAAGCGCAGGCTATTACTCAACTTCAGCAGCAGGGCCACCAGGTAGCGATGGTGGGCGATGGCATCAATGATGCCCCGGCGCTGGCACAGGCTGATGTTGGTATTGCCATGAGCAGTGGTAGCGACGTAGCTATCGAAACCGCAGCTATTACGCTGATACGCCACAGCCTGGTGGGCGTTGCCGATGCACTGGCTATTTCTCGCGCCACCCTGCGTAATATGAAGCAAAATCTGCTTGGCGCGTTTATTTACAACTCGCTTGGCATCCCGATTGCGGCTGGTGTGTTGTGGCCCCTTACCGGCACTCTGCTTAACCCGGTGGTCGCAGGTGCAGCTATGGCGCTGTCATCGATTACTGTAGTAAGTAACGCCAACCGCCTGCTGCGTTTTAAACCGAAAGCCTGACGTTCCACAGGGCAGCGACATCTGCCGCTGCCCTTAAGCACACATTTGCGCCGTGCTGTCGCGCGCGTTAGCATGGCCTTTTCTGTCAGGGAATGCGCTATGGGTTTGATTCACCGCCTCCGTACTTTAATTTCCCGCTTTGTGGATACCACCTGGCCGTGGCCTGCGCTGGACGTGGCGCTGACTGGTGGACGCTATCTGCACCTGGTTGGCAGCATCCACATGGGAACACCTGATATGACACCGCTGCCGCCACGCCTGCTGGAAAAACTGGCACAGGCCGATGCCCTGATAGTCGAAGCGGATATCAGCGACAACAGCTCGCCTTTTCCCACCGATAACGACCTGCCGCCGCTGCGCGAGCGCCTGAGTGCGGAGAACTGGGCGCGCATCGAATCACGCCTGCATGAACTGGCGCTGGATACACATAGCATTGAAGGTCTACCCTACTGGCAGGCGGCACTCATTCTTCAGGCCCACCAGGCACAGCGCCTGGGGCTACGCCCGGATTTCGGCATTGATTTTCAACTACTGCAAAGCGCGCATCTTGCTGGTAAGCCGGTGATAGAGCTGGAAGGCGCGCAAAGCCAGGTGGAGTTGCTTAGAACCCTACCCGACAGCGGGCTGACATTGCTGGAAGACACGCTGACGCACTGGCATACCAATGCCCGGTTGCTACAAACTATGGTGAGCTGGTGGCTGGAATCATCGCCTGGCATGCAGCCAGGCATGCTGCCCAGCACCTTCAGCGGCGAACTTTATGATGTGCTCATGACCCGACGTAACGCGCAGTGGCGCGCGTTTCTGTACAAGCTGCCTCCCGGGCGCTATGTGGTAGCGGTGGGTGCGCTGCATCTTTACGGCGAGGGGAACCTGCCGCAGTTGCTGAAAAAAAAGTAAAAAAATGGCCAATATTGCTATTGGCCCGTCAAAGAGGAATTTATTTATTATTGTCGTTATGTCGCCGACCTTGCGGCCAACGAATTAGCCATTGTCGCGCATTGCGGTGACTAATGTCACGAAGGTTCTGATTATCGACAGTGAATTGTGAACAATTAACACCCTGTCGTGCGTTCCAAAATACGAGAAAAAGACGATGACGCCCGCTATAAAGCTGCTCGAAAAAAACAACATCCCTTTCAAGACCCATGCTTACGATCACGACCCTGGTGAAACACACTTTGGTGAAGAGGCAGTCAGCAAGTTGGGGCTGGATGCCAGACGTGTGTATAAAACGCTGCTGGTGGCGCTGGGCGGCGATATGAAGCAACTGGCGGTGGCGGTCACGCCGGTTGCCAGCCAGCTGGATTTAAAGAAAGTTGCCAAAGCGCTGGGAGTGAAAAAAGTTGAAATGGCCGACCCAATGGTGGCACAGCGCACCACCGGCTATCTGGTCGGAGGTATCAGCCCGCTCGGGCAGAAAAAACGCCTGTCGACGGTGATTGATGCCCCTGCCCGCGAGTACGCCACCATTTATATTTCCGGGGGCAAACGCGGGCTGGATATCGAACTTGCCACGAGCGATCTGGCGGCCCTCCTGAGCGCACAGTTCGCCGATATCGCCCGCAGCGACTGAGTTACTTCATGCTGACTTCGCCCTGCGGTGCCAGCGTTGCAGCGTCAATGGGCGAGTTTTTCTGGATGTACTCTTTAAGCACTTCGGCATCAATAAACCCGGTGTTTACATAACCGGCATGCCTGTCAATCTTCGGCCAGCCATCGCCACCCGCACCGTTAAAGCTCAACGTTGCCATGCGGTAGGTTTTGGTCAGGTCAACCGGCTCGCCTTTTATCTTAAGCTCAGAGAGCTTACCGCCTGCGGCGTTAAAGCTGACGTTGGCAAACTGCGGATACGCGCCGGAATCGGGCTTTTTCTGTGCCACTGCCGTGAGGTAATCCAGCGCTTCCTGTCCGGTAAAATCGACATACACCAGCGTGTTACCAAACGGTTGTACTTTCAGCACATCTTTATAGGTGATGTTGCCTGCTTCAATACTGTCGCGAATACCGCCGCCGCTCATCGCCGCAAAATCAGCTTTGCTGCGCGCCATCTGGGCATTGAGGATTAACCGCGCCAGGTTGGTTTGCTCAACGCGCACCTTATTGCGATCCCCTTCGAGCTTCTGATTCACGCTGCCGAGCTTGACCGACAACTGCGCTTTACCTTTTTTCTGAAACGGCGATAACAGCGTCAGCATCTGCGGGCTTTCCGGGATTTCCGGCATATACAGCACCCACTCGCTCTTACCGTTGTCCCACTTAAGCTCTTTTTTAAGGTTAACTGGCAGCAGACGATAACGTTTGAGCGTCAACAAACCGTTGCGAAACTCAAAATCGGCGCGGCCAACATATTTACCCCACTCGTGCGCCTGCACAATCCAGGTACCGTTTTGCAGATCCGGCGTACAGGGCGTGCCGGGAATATAGTCCTTCACCTTACGGTTCGTTTTCTCCATGCAGACCGGATTTTGCGAGTGACCACCAACTATCATCGACAACGCGCCCTTTGGCAGGCTGCGTGCCAGCTCCACATCGCCCGGTGCGTTCGAGCCGTGGTTGCCATTATCATAATGGCCCATATGTGTGGCAGCAATAATGATGTCCGGCTGCTCGCGTTGCTGTAATTCCTCAATCACCAGCTTTGCTTCTTCAGCGGGTTTGCGAAACTCAATATCAGTAAAGTATTCCGGGTTACCGATTTTAGCCGTGTCGTCAGTGGTAAGCCCAATCACTGCCACTTTAACGCCCTGGGGCTTAAAGATGGCCCACGGCTTAAACAAACGCTCACCGGTGCTTTTCTGGTAGGTGTTGGCCGACAGGAACGGGAATTTCGCGAGCTTCTCCTGCTGGCGTAGCACTGAGAGCGGGTTATCAAACTCGTGATTGCCCACCGCCATCGCGTCATAGCCAATAAGATTCATACCGCGAAAATCAGGCTCGGCGTCCAGCACATCTGACTCTGGCACACCGGTATTGATATCACCGCCTGACAGCAGCAGCACGCTGCCGCCCTGGGCTTCTACCTCATGGCGCACGCGGTCCACCAGCGTTTTCTGTGCAGCCAGACCATACTCCCCGTGCTCACTACGCCAGAAGTGGCCGTGGTGATCGTTGGTATGCAATATAGTTATCTTGTAGATTTTATCCTTTTCCCAGCCAAACGTACTGGTACTTGTCAGCGCCAGCGCGCCCACCAGCGCCATAGTCAGCGCCTTAATCCCAGAATACATCGTCAACACTCCCTGGTTATTTATGCGGCCGGAAACTGCGGCCTCTTCTGAAAGCATACACGTAAATAGTTGTGCCACAGCAGGCGCAATGCCAGGTGACAAAATCCGTTACCTGACTTTTCACTGCCCGTTCTGGAGCGTATGTTAGCAGAGTGTTTATCTTCACCGGATACTTCCCTGCATTATCCGCACAACTATAACCATAAATTTCAGGTAACTATGGCATGACTCAACAAAATCCGACGCTGTCTGGCGCACCACCGTCATCGCAAAAAGCCCGCACCTCATTTGGCATACTCGGTGCAATCAGCCTCTCACATTTGCTCAACGACATGATTCAGTCGCTGCTGCTCGCCCTGTATCCGCTGTTGCAGGCAGAATTTACCCTGAGCTTTGTGCAGGTAGGGCTGATTACGCTGACCTTCCAGCTCACCTCATCGCTGCTACAACCGGTGGTAGGATATTACACCGACAAATACCCCATGCCGTGGTCATTGCCCATTGGCATGTGCTTTACGCTTTGTGGATTAATATTGCTGACGCTGGCGAGCAGCTTCCCGATGGTGTTGATGGCCGCAGCCCTGGTCGGTAGCGGCTCGTCAGTATTCCACCCGGAGTCCTCACGCGTGGCGCGAATGGCCTCCGGCGGCCGTCACGGACTGGCACAGTCGCTGTTCCAGGTCGGTGGCAATTTCGGCAGCTCGCTCGGTCCGCTGCTGGCGGCCGTAATTATTGCGCCTTACGGCAAAGGTAACGTGGCGTGGTTTGTTCTGGCCGCCCTGCTGGCCATTATCGTGCTTATGCAGGTAAGTCGCTGGTATGCCGCCCAACACCGCATGGCTAAAAACGGTCCGAAGCCGGTATTAAAAAGCCCGCTGCCACGTAATAAGGTGATACTGGCTATTAGCATTTTGCTGGTGCTGATATTCTCAAAATACTTTTATATGGCAAGCATCAGCAGTTATTACACCTTTTACTTGATGCATAAGTTCGGTCTCTCAGTACAAAACGCGCAGATTCATCTGTTTGCCTTTTTGTTTGCCGTGGCGGCGGGAACCGTGATTGGCGGCCCGGTTGGCGACAAAATTGGTCGAAAATATGTCATCTGGGGCTCCATTCTTGGCGTGGCGCCATTTACCTTGCTTTTACCGTGGGCAAGCCTGTGGTGGACCGGCGTACTGACTGTAATTATCGGCTTTATTCTTGCTTCTGCCTTCTCGGCCATCCTCGTTTATGCTCAGGAACTGCTGCCAGGGCGAATTGGCATGGTATCTGGGTTGTTTTTTGGCTTCGCCTTCGGCATGGGTGGACTCGGCGCCGCCGTGCTGGGTCTGGTGGCCGACCACACCAGCATTGAGCTGGTCTACAAAATCTGCGCCTTCCTGCCTCTTCTTGGCATTTTTACGGTATTCTTGCCGGATAATCGGGTAAAAGCCTGACCTTTCCCGGCCAGATGCTTGATCTGGCCGGACCTCATCCCCATATCAATTCGCGTCTCACCTGAGATAATGCCCTGAATTAGCACACTGCGAATCTTTTTTGCCTGAAGCGATGATTTTCAAGGGTATTCAACATTTAATCGCAAACACGATGTAAAAAGTTGTTATAAACTATAAGTACACCTGTTGGCCCGTTCGGAGCCAACCCCGGATTTAACACAGCCCAGAAGGAGACGGAATGCATCATGCCACCCCGCTTATTACCACCATTGTTGGCGGCCTTGTGCTCGCTTTTCTGTTGGGTATGCTTGCCAACAAGCTGCGCATATCCCCGCTGGTGGGATATCTAATTGCGGGTGTGCTGGCAGGACCGTTTACACCAGGCTTTGTTGCAGATACCAAACTGGCCCCCGAACTGGCAGAACTGGGCGTCATTTTGCTGATGTTCGGCGTCGGGCTGCACTTTTCTCTTAAAGACCTGATGGCGGTAAAAACCATCGCCATACCCGGTGCCATTTTGCAGATAGCCGTTGCCACGCTGCTGGGCATGGGGCTTGCTGGCGTCCTGGGCTGGTCGATTATGACGGGCATTGTATTTGGTCTGTGTCTGTCCACCGCCAGTACCGTCGTGCTGCTCAGGGCGTTAGAAGAACGCCAGCTCATTGACAGCCAGCGCGGGCAGATTGCCATTGGCTGGCTAATTGTGGAAGACCTGGTAATGGTGCTGACGCTGGTTCTGTTGCCTGCGGTAGCCAGCATGCTGGAGAAGGATAATGTCGGATTAGCTTCCCTGGCGCTGGACATGAGCATCACCATTGGCAAAGTCGTGGCGTTTATCGCACTGATGATGCTGGTTGGACGCCGTCTGGTGCCGTGGATCCTGGCACGCAGCGCCGCTACCGGTTCACGTGAGCTGTTCACGCTCTCGGTGCTGGCTCTGGCGCTCGGTATCGCTATGGGTGCGGTGGAGCTGTTTGATGTCTCCTTTGCCCTCGGCGCGTTTTTTGCCGGTATGGTGCTTAACGAGTCTGAACTCAGCCACCGCGCCGCACATGACACACTACCGCTGCGTGACGCGTTTGCCGTGCTGTTCTTTGTCTCTGTCGGCATGTTGTTTGACCCGATGGTGCTGGTCGAGCAGCCACTGGCCGTACTTGCCACACTCACCATCATTATTTTTGGTAAATCCGTCGCTGCCTTCCTGCTGGTGCGCATGTTTGGTCACTCGCAGCGTACCGCGCTAACCATTGCCGCAAGTCTGGCGCAGATTGGTGAATTTGCCTTTATCCTGGCCGGTCTGGGTATGGCGATGGGTCTACTGCCGCAGGCCGGGCAAAATCTGGTGCTGGCAGGTGCCATCCTTTCCATCATGCTCAACCCGGTGGTGTTTGCCCTGCTGGAACGTTTCCTGAAAAGTCATGAAACCCTCGAAGAACAGACCTTCGAAGAGGCAATGGAAGAAGAAAAGCAGGTCCCGGTGGATATCTGCAACCACGCGCTGCTGGTGGGCTTTGGCCGCGTCGGCAGCCTGTTGGGTCAGCGCCTGATTGAGCAGGGCGTGCCGCTGGTCGTCATCGAAACCTCACGCAGCCGCGTGGATGAACTGCGCGAGCGCGGTGTGCGTGCGGTGTTGGGCAATGCGGCTAATGAAGAGATTATGTCACTGGCCCATCTCGACTGCGCCCGCTGGCTGCTGCTGACTATCCCCAACGGCTACGAAGCAGGAGAGATTGTTGCCGCCGCCCGCGAGAAGAACCCGCACATTGAAATTATTGCCCGCGCGCACTATGACGATGAAGTTGAATACATTACCGAGCGCGGTGCCAACCAGGTGGTCATGGGCGAACGTGAAATTGCCAATACCATGCTGACGCTGCTGGAAAAACCGCAGGTAACAGAGGCCGTAACGGGCTAACGCGTCTTCAAACACATGAACGAAAAATGCCGGTCAGTGGCTACATTGACCGGCATTTTTTATGCTCGCAACTAGCGTTCCCAGTAAGCCTCTTCGAGACTGTCTTCACGCTCCGGTAGCCCGCGCGACAGGCGTGGCGAATGCTGATTCAATACCTGATAGCTCACGCGGTTAGCGTATTTACACACCTGCGCCAGTGACGAATAGGTCAGCCAGTTCAGCGCGTGCTTGCTGGAGTTTGGCACGCTGGTGCGGTGATAGTGATTGGCGGTAATATCGTGTAGCAGTGCCGCCAGGGCGCCATCGCCCGCGCCATTGGTGTTCATGATTTTTTCCGGCCCGCCCATGTAAGGCGCAATATGGGAGTAGATGCGCTGTGGCGTAGTACAATCTTTATGGCGCATAGCACGGCTGAATTCATACTGGTTAAATTCTGCGATGGTGCCTGGCAACAGTGGATGACGTGTCAGACGCTTTTTCTCATCTTCGGTAAAACCTGCCATATACAGCCCCTGTGGCCCGGCGGTGCACAGCACCAGGTCCACCCAGTCGAGCGCTTTATCCGCTGCCGCAAGCGGGTCAGTTATTCCAGTCAGCGCCTGTGCCTCTTCCTCGTTCATCGCCAGAATCGACACGTGCTCTTTGAGAAAATCACACCACCACTGCGGCTTGTCGGCAATCACGAATTTGGTGCCGAGCGTCAGCACCACCGGCACATCGTGCTTTTTGGCATAAGCAATGGCCTGCATGGCGGCATCAGTCATAGGTTCGCCTGGCTCGCAACGCACCAGATAGGCGCTCAGCACCAGTGCCGAGGCGCCCGCGATAACATCTTCAGGAATGCTTTGCGGGTGCAGGCGGTTCATATGACCGGGGCTAATGGCAAACGTGCGTTCGCCCTGCGCATTGATAAGCGTGAAGCAGCGGCCAATGGGGCCATCCACGCCCTGAAGATAGTTCAGATCGGTCCGACTGGAGGTATTACACAGGTAGCGATAGGCGTAGCCGCCGATTTCGATATTGCGGCACATCACACCCAATAACACCGAGCGGTCATCAGCCAGCACCGAATAGTTGTGCATGGTGTTGCCGATGGTGCCACCGGCAAACTGATGGGTAATGAGATTCTGGCTGACCAGTTCCCGATAAAGTGCTTCGGCGACGTCATCGGCAATCACCAGCGAGTGGCCAAAGCTCAGGCCATAACGATGCACAAAGTCGTCATCCACCTTTGCTTCAATATCCACCAGCGTCTGATCGATACCGACAATCCAGCTACTGCTGGTTTCGCTCTCAGGCTGACGTTGCGCCAGCAGCGGATCGCGGTTGCTGACGGGGAAATAGTGTTTAGATTTACGTTTACCGGGAAATTTCATGAATGGATTAAGGGGGTAGCCAGACAGGCGGCGTAGAGTAGCACACCCGCGCCCCCCTTGCGATCGGTGCTAGCGCGTCACTAATCGCGCCATCATAGCAATATGGTCGTCCTGGTCATTAAGCGCCGGAATATATTCATATTTCTCGCCACCGGCGTGCTCGAAGATTTCGCGGTTCTGAATGGCGATTTCTTCAAGTGTCTCCAGGCAGTCTGCCGCAAACCCCGGGCACATGACCTGTATATGCTTAACCCCCTTCTCGCCGAGCATTTTCATGGTCTCATCGGTATAGGGCGTCAGCCACGGCTCTTTGCCAAAACGCGACTGGAAGGTCATCATCACCTTTTCCGGCGGCAAGCCAAGTGCGCTAACCAGCGAGCGCGTGGTATCGCGACAGCGTTGCGGATAGTCGTCACCCTCATCCGCGTAGCGCTGCGGAATGCCGTGATAGGAGAGTAGCAACAGGTCAGGCTCACCGTGTTCGGCAAAAGAACGGCGCACCGAATCTGCCAGTGCTGCAATATAATCCGGGTGCTGCGCATAATCGCGAATAAATGACACGGCTGGCACATTACGGGTTTTCGCCAGCACGCGCGCCAGCTCATCCCACACCGCCGCGACCGTTGAGCAGGAATACTGCGGGTACAACGACAGCACCACGATGTGATTTACCCCCTGACTGAGCAACGCATCCACCGCGCTTTGAATGGATGGCGCGCCATAGCTCATGCCAAGCGCGACCGGCGTGTCCGGGAGCAGCGCCTGGAGTTTTTGCTGCTGGCTGCGGCTGTAGACCATGAGCGGCGAGCCGCCGTCGGTCCACACTGACTGATAGAGTTTTGCCACACGTGGCGAGCGCAGCGGCAGCACGATAGCGCGTAGAATAAGCCACCATTTCAGGCGTGGCGCATCAACTACACGTTTGTCGCTGAGGAACTGGCGCAGATAGCGTTTCACTGCCGCGGGCGTGGGTGCTTCTGGCGTGCCGAGATTTGCCAGCAGTACGCCCATTTTTTCCTGACGCAACGTTCCACTCCTTCTTGACTGCGTAACGGGTTAAAGATTGTAGCTGAAAAGCCGCCACAAGGGACCAATTGCAGCGACAGGTAGGCGCGAACACTATTTAACGCGAATGCGCAGAGGATGGACGGCATTGCCGTTGCCACACATCGAGGGCATGTAGTGAGAAATGACGGAGAAACGGTACTTTCCGGCTTTAGTGGGGGTGCCTTCCAGGCGCAGATAAATATCGGCAAAATCTCTGGTCGTTCGGGTGTAATCGACCAGCGGCGACGGTCCGGCATCGACATCTTCACTTTTAAACCAGAATGACAGCTTAAGCCCGTCAGGCAAACGCGCGCCATCACTAAACTCGGGTTCCAGCACCTCCCCTACGTGCAGCGTAGCCTGGTAAGGCTCCCCCACACGCGCATCCGGCCATATCAACGGGGTCTTGCGGGTATCGGTCGAGAAAATAATACCGCCTGTGCAGATGACGCCGTAAAACATTTCAGCACAGCCTGTGGAACAGAAGGTAACGACGAGAATCAGAGCAAAGCGTTGTAGTTTTTTCCGCATTGCAGATGCATCCCTGAGAAGTGAAAACCGGGGAGTCGTTCCCCGGTTGTATCGTGCGGCTTAGTCGAGAATTTTTACCAGCTCGGCACGTACGGCATCAACGGCCTGGGTACCGTCAACTTTCGCGTATTTGGTGTGACCCGCCTGCGCTTCTTTCTGATAGTAACCAATCAGCGGTGCCGTCAGGTTGTGGTATTCCACCAGACGCTTGCGCACGGTTTCTTCCTGATCGTCTTTACGGATGCTCAGGTCTTCGCCTGTTACGTCGTCTTTACCTTCCACTTTAGGTGGATTGTATTTGATGTGGTAAACACGCCCGGAAGCGGCGTGAACGCGACGACCTACGATGCGATCAACGATAATGTCATCCGGTACATCAAACTCCAGCACGTAATCCACGTTGATGCCCGCTTCTTTCATGGCGTCAGCCTGAGGAATAGTGCGCGGGAAGCCGTCCAGCAGGAAGCCATTGCGGCAGTCTTCCTGAGTGATGCGCTCTTTAACCAGTGCGATAACCAGTTCATCTGTCACCAGCTTGCCGGCGTCCATGATGTCTTTGGCTTGCTTGCCAAGCTCGGAGCCGGATTTCACGGCGGCGCGCAGCATATCACCAGTGGAGATCTGCGGGATCCCGTATTTCTCCATAATGAACT
Source organism: uncultured Enterobacteriaceae bacterium (assembly GCA_966185765.1). GTDB lineage: Bacteria > Pseudomonadota > Gammaproteobacteria > Enterobacterales > Enterobacteriaceae > CBIFVZ01. The sequence continues at coordinate 97,896 of CBIFVZ010000002.1, forward strand.
GAGCCTGTGTCCCCTTACCAGCGCCGGGCGCGCCGAGCAGAATCATACGCATTGCGTAATTCCCCTTACGAATGGATTTATCAATATTCTTCCCCATCCCGTCAGGCAACGCACGCCATACGGCACGCAATCCGAAAGATTGTGTATTGCCACGCATCCGCAGCCTGAAAAGTGGAGGGTATAAGCTGAGGGGTACGACCTTACCATTAAGCCCCGGCCACCACAAGAAAGCCCATAACAGCCGCATTGTCTGACTCGGTTCAGCGCAGGATAAGCCCTGCTTTTACCTCCAGGCGGTATTACCCACCGCACCCGCTACCTGCTTATTACCGGCAGTACCGGGCGCCCTGGAAACATTATTTTTCGCATTACAGAAAAAAATTATTGCCACACGATAAATTTAAGCTTATTTTGCCTGCATCTTCACCTCGCCGACAAGGGATATTTGCATGAAAGCACAACCAACAACGCCCCCGTACCGCAACAGACTGAGCGTGGTCGGTAAGACGACAGCATTGCTTACCGCCGGACTGGGTATCTACTATCTGGTTAGTGAAATCTGGCTGTGGCATCTTTATCGTTCCGAGATGGTGCAGGGCATTTTATCTTCTTACTCTGACACCATACCGCGTCTGCTCAATGCTGACTTTCACTTATCTGCGCCCGCTGTCGCATTACTGTTCATGTGTGATGCACTACCGGTTTTCATGACCGCTTTGACCCTGATTTTGATTGGCCTTTTTTTCCTGAGGCTTTCTCGCAATGAGCTGTGGACGGTACGAAACGTCCGCCTGCTCTGGGCAGCCGGTATTCTCACAATACTGACGCCAATGGTTAATTCGCTCAGCGGCACGTTTCAGGGCCTGGCGATTTCGCTTGATTTGCCCGCAGGTGAAAGGCTATTTCAACTCGCGCTGGGCTTATCCACCGACAGCCTTTATGAGATGGTGACAGGCCTGATTCTGTGTGCATTTGCTTATATGATTCGTGAGTCCACCAAAATACATGAAGAGAATGCGCTCTATATATAAGGAAGCACTGTGGCCATTGTTATTACGCTGGATGTGGTTATGGCGAAGCGTAAAATCCGCTCGCGCGAACTGGCAGCCATCGTGGGAATTACGCAAGCCAATCTGTCGTTGATGAAAAACGGCAAAATTAAAGGCATTAAGCTTGATACGGTCGACAGGCTGTGCAAGGCGCTGGATTGCCAGCCTGGTGACCTGTTTCGCTATGAGGATGAACCATCATCATGAAAATAACCTCAGGCCTGCTACTGTGCTCGCTGCTGCTTTGCGGTTGCTCATCCCAGTGGGTTAAAACCCGCGCTGACGCAGACGATTTTGCCAGCGCCAACTCGCGCTGTGAAATCCAGTCCCGGCAGGCATTTCCTGTAAAAAACGAAGTGGCGCAGCGGACTAAATACAGCACCCATTATGAAAAGTGCGCAAAGACACAGGACTGTGACGGCAAAACATACCGCACTGTCCAACGCCCGGAAATTGACAGTTACGTAATGGACGTAAACCATGACAGCCGCGAGGCTGTTTATGAGCAGTGTATGGACAACGCTGGTTGGCAAAACGAGATGAAATGGCTGTAGCAGGCGCTTTCTGCCCTTCCTGGCCGGAAAGATAGTACTGCACAACCTCAAGCTTAAAGCTGAGAGAATACTTACTCATAAAACTGCACCTTACTTCGTTGAGTGTCCAACTTTTGGGGTGCAGTTCAATTTCGGCGGGTTGACTACTTGTGCTATCAGCCCAGCAGCAGCTGGTTGATACGACGGATAAACAGGTTCGGGTCTTCCAGCGTGCCTTTTTCTGCCAGCAACGCCTGGTCAAGCAGCAACTCCACCCACTCGCCAAAACGGGCATCATCGGTGGTATCAGCCGTGCGTTTTACCAGCGGATGTTCCGGGTTCAGCTCGAAGATGTACTTCACATCCGGTACGGTCTGGCCCGCCGCCGCGAACAGCTTCGCCATCTGAGTGCTCATCTCGTCACTGTCGGTGGTGACAATCGCAGGCGTGTCCGTCAGACGATGGGTCAGGCGTACCTCTTTCACGCGCTCACCCAACAGCGTTTTCACACGTTCAACGAACGGCTCCAGCGCTTTATCTGCTTCTTTGGCGCTGTCGTCCACGTCATCTGCCAGTTTCTCGAGCGACTCATCCGCTTTTGACACGGACTGGAACGGCTTGCCGTCAAACTCGGTGAGGTAGCTCATCATCCACTCATCAATGCGATCGGAGAGCAGCAGCACCTCAATACCTTTTTTACGCAGCAGTTCCAGGTGCGGGCTGCTTTTCGCCGCCGCGTAGCTGTCGGCGGTGATGAAGTAAATCTTCTCCTGCCCTTCTTTCATACGCTCAACATAGGCTTCCAGAGAAACATTCTGCACGGAAGAGTCGTTATGGGTGGAGGCAAAACGCAGCAGCTTCGCGATAGTTTGCTGGTTGGCGGTGTCTTCCGCCGGACCTTCTTTCAGCACCAGACCGAACTGATCCCAGAAGGTCTGGTATTTATCAGCGTCATCTTTGGCCAGTTTTTCAAGCATCTGCAACGCACGCTTGCTGAGCGCGTTACGCAGGTTGCGGGTAACGGTGCTGTCCTGGAGGATCTCACGCGACACGTTAAGCGGCAGATCGCTTGAATCAATCAGGCCACGCACAAAGCGCAGGTAGTTCGGCATGAACTGTTCGGCATCGTCCATAATGAACACGCGCTGTACGTACAGCTTCAGGCCGTGTTTATGGTCGCGGTTCCACATATCCCACGGCGCCTGCGACGGGATGTACAACAGGCTGGTGTACTCCTGCTTGCCCTCAACGCGGTTATGGCTCCAGGTCAGCGGATCGGTAAAATCATGGGCGATATGTTTGTAGAATTCTTTGTATTCATCATCGCTGATTTCGCCGCGACTGCGGGTCCACAGTGCCTGGGCTTTATTAATTTTTTCCCAGCTGACGACGGTTTCGCCGTCTTTCTCTTCGCTCTGCTCAATTTCCACCGGCAGCGCAATGTGGTCGGAATACTTGCTGATGATGGAGCGCACGCGCCAGGCATCAAGGAATTCATCCTCACCTTCACGCAGGTGCAGCGTGATATCCGTGCCGCGCTCCTCTTTGGTGATATCGGCAACGGTATACTCACCTTCACCGGCAGATTCCCAGAACACGCCGTTTTCAGCGCTGTCGCCTGCTGCACGCGTGCGCACGGTGACTTTATCGGCCACGATAAACGCCGAGTAGAAGCCCACACCAAACTGACCAATCAGCTGGCTGTCTTTTGCCTGGTCAGAGCCCATAGACTCCAGAAACGCTTTAGTACCGGATTTAGCAATGGTACCCAGGTGGTCGATAACGTCATCGCGGTTCATACCGATGCCGTTATCTGAAATGGTCAGCGTGCGAGCGTCTTTATCAAACGAGACGCGCACACGCAGCTCACCGTCGCCTTCGTAGAGTTCTGGCTTCGACAGTGCACGAAAGCGCAGTTTGTCGGCAGCATCGGAGGCGTTGGAGATAAGCTCACGCAGGAAAATTTCTTTGTTTGAATAAAGAGAATGGATCATCAGGTGCAGAAGCTGTTTTACCTCTGACTGGAAGCCACGTGTCTCTTGTCCTTTCATTTAGCGATACCTCAACTCTTCCCTTGTGCTTACAGGTCATCGTGTAAGCGTGCGGGTTTGTACGGTTACGGGGAAATACGTTCTGGAGGTATGGGGATACGAGAAGGGGATTTCAAGCGGGAGCGTAAAATGCCGCTCCCGATTGATTAAAATCTAATCTTATGACGCCCGACCAGAGAATGGGAAAGCGTGGTGCCATCGACCATTTCCAGCTCGCCACCTACCGGCACGCCGTGGGCGATACGGCTGGCCTCCACACCATACTGCGCGCAAAGCTCAGCGATGTAGTTCGCGGTCGCCTCGCCTTCCACTGTGGGGTTGGTGGCGAGAATCACTTCCTGCATCTGTTCGGTTTCCAGGCGCTGCTCAAGGCGGTCAAGCCCGATATCGTCCGGGCCAATACCGTCAAGCGGCGACAGGTGGCCCATCAGCACAAAATAGCGCCCGGAAAATTGTCCGGTCTGCTCAATAGCGTAGATATCTGCCGGACTTTCCACCACGCAAATCTGGCCGTTTTCACGCCGACGCGGATTTGAGCAGATGTTGCACACCTCCTGCTCAGTGAAAGTACGGCAATCGGCACAATGGCCGATTTCTGACATGGCACGCTGGAGCGACTGCGCCAGGCGCATACCGCCGCTGCGGTCGCGCTGCAACAGCGCAAACGCCATACGCTGGGCCGATTTTGGCCCAACGCCTGGCAGGCAGCGCAGCGCTTCCATAAGCTGCGTGAGCAGCGGGCTGGTTTGCATCAGAACGGCATCTTGAAGCCTGGCGGCAACTGCATGCCAGAGGAAACAGACGCCATTTTCTCTTTCTGCGTCTCTTCAATACGACGGGCGGCATCGTTGAACGCGGCAGCCACCAGATCTTCGAGCATGTCTTTATCATCTTCGAGCAGGCTCGGATCGATTTCCACGCGGCGGCAGTTATGCGCCCCGTTAATGGTGACTTTCACCAGGCCCGCACCAGATTCGCCGGTTACTTCCATTGCGGCGATTTCTTCCTGCATTTTCTGCATTTTGTCCTGCATCTGCTGGGCCTGCTTCATCAGATTACCCAGACCGCCTTTACCACCAAACATAATCTTCTCTCTATTGCTCGGGCCGCGTAACCCATAAAACGCTTACGCGGCGTGTTGTTGATAACGCACAGCCAGGCTGCACGTCAGACGGGGCGAATACTCTCTTCATCCAGACTCGCGTCGAAAAACCGTTGCAACGTCTGGATATTATTATCCGCAATAATCGATTCCCGCGCCTGCTCCAGCTTCTCTTCATAGATAGCCTGGCGCCACTCCAGCGGCGTGCGCTGCGCGGGGCTGTCGTCTTCGACAATCGTTAATTCCACCGGTGCGCCGTGCAGCTCACTTAGCGCCTGGGCCAGCGCCTGCTGTGCGCCAGAGGAGTTTAGGTGGCGCTGTGACGAACGCAGATGCAGGCAAATAACATTGCCGTTTTGTTCTTTCCAGGCATTAAGTGCAACCTGCTCCACCAGCTTTGCCACCTTCAGGCGGCTGACTTCTGCCGCCCAGCCATCGCGCTCAATGGCTTCTTCGGCAAGCTTCGCTGCAAGCTCCGGGGTTTTCTCATGCTCAAGCGCCTTCTTAAGCGCTTTCGGTGTGGCTACATCTTCCACCACAGCCGTTTCGGGGGTCTGCGCCTTCCAGCGATAAGCCTCTTTTTTTGCCGGTTTGTCCTGCGCCTGAGGGGCTGACTGGCGCGCCTGCACACGCTCGGTCACCGAGGCCAGGCGCGACAGCGCGGCGTTTGCAACCGGCCGCGCTGCTGACTGTTGCGCTGCCGGTTCACCCTTTTTTGCTTTGGTTTCTCCCTGCTTGCGCGCGAGCTGACTGCGGGCCTGCAGCACCTGGCTGATGGCATCCGGCAGCGGCGCGCCCGGTGGCGCAGACGCCTGCGCTACATCAGGCATTTGCGCGGGCGGCGGTGCAACCTGTTCTACCGGTGGCACAGGCGGTGTAAACGCCTGGGAGGCCGCCATCTGCGGTGTGGGAATAGACGGCACAGGCGCAACAACCGGTGCGGCACTGCGCGGTGCCTCCGGCTCCGGCAGCGGCTGCTGCGGGTGAAATGCCAGCGCACGCAGCAGCGTCATTTCTACGCCCATGCGTCTGTCCGGCGCCCAGGGCAGCTCTTTGCGCCCAATAAGCAGCGTCTGGTAATAAAGTTGAATATCTGTCGGTGCGACCGTGCGCGCCAGCTCACGCAGCCGCGTTTCGTCTGCCAGCGCGTCGTTACCGAGCACAGAAGGCGACAGCTGCACCATCGCAATACGGTGCAGCAGGCCAAGCATTTCAACAAGCAGCGCTTCCCACTCAACGCCGCGCATCGCAGCATCGTTCACAAGCGCCATCGTGCGCGGGCCGTCTGCATGGACCAGGGCCTCAATGAGCGTCAGCGCCTGGTCATCGTCAAGCGTGCCAAGCATAGCGCTTACCGCCTGGGTAGTGACCTGGCCGTCGCCGCTGGCAATCGCCTGGTCAGTCAGGCTCAGCGCATCGCGCAGGCTACCTTCGGCTGCGCGCGCCAGCAGCTGCAGCGCACGCGATTCAAAATCAATCTTTTCCTGACCGAGAATATGCTCAAGCTGGGTGACAATCTGACTGACATCCAGCGCTTTGAGATGAAACTGCAAGCAGCGCGACAGAATAGTGACCGGCAGTTTTTGCGGGTCGGTGGTCGCCAGCAGGAATTTAACGTGTTCAGGCGGCTCTTCGAGCGTTTTTAACAGCGCATTAAAGCTGTGACGCGAGAGCATGTGCACTTCGTCAATCAGGTAGACTTTAAAGCGCCCGCGCGCGGGCGCGTACTGCACGTTATCAAGCAGCTCGCGGGTGTCTTCTACTTTGGTGCGCGAGGCGGCGTCTATCTCAATAAGGTCAACAAAACGCCCCTGCTCAATCTCCCGGCAGTTGTCGCATTTGCCGCACGGCGTGGCGGTAATGCCGGTTTCGCAGTTAAGGCCTTTTGCCAGCAGGCGGGCAATAGAGGTTTTGCCCACGCCACGGGTGCCAGAAAACAGATAAGCGTGGTGGATGCGGCCAAGGTTCAGGCCATTAGCCAGCGCGGTCAGGACATGCTCCTGACCAACAACATCGGCAAAGGTTTGTGGACGCCATTTACGGGCCAGCACCTGGTAGCTCATCGGCAATAGGCTCTCAGACAGGGAGAAAGGTAAGTCACAGGAGGATAATGCTAACACAGCCCCACCCGATGGGCGAGGCTGTACTGAGAACTCAGTGTCCGGGGAACGGCACCAGGCTGTAGCTTGTGACGCCAAGCTTTTCGAGACGCTGCTCGCCACCCAGATCGAACAGATTGATGATAAAGGCCGCGTCAGTCACTTCGCCGCCCAGGCGACGAATCAGCTTCACCGTCGCTTCAATCGTACCGCCGGTTGCCAGCAAATCATCTACCACCAGCACGTTGTCGCCCGGCTTAATGGCGTCGACGTGGATTTCCAGCTGGTCAGTGCCGTATTCCAGCTCATAGCTTTCGCTGATGGTTTCACGCGGCAGTTTGCGCGGCTTACGTACCGGTACAAAACCGACGTTCAGGCCCAGCGCAACGGGCGCACCAAACAGAAAGCCACGTGCTTCGGTGCCCACTACTTTAGTGATGCCCGCGTCTTTATAACGCTCTACCAGCAATTGAATACTGAGCGCATAGGCTTGCGGGTCTTCCAGCAGGCTGGTGACGTCACGAAACAAGATCCCCGGCTTCGGGTAATCCTCAATGCTTTTGATACTGTTTTTGAGATACTCAAGCTGCTGCGCAGTTGCGGTCATAGTTACTTGCCTGAAAAATACGGTATTACCCACAGCGTGAAAGGTTCACAAGAGACACCTCTGCTTAGTTTATAAGCATCGCGCTGCGCTCGAAAACGCCAGAATTTACTGGCTGTGGGCGGCAATTGCAACCACCGTCGTCCGACTTCACGGCTTTTCTTGCTTTTCATCAACCACCGGGATGCGCCACATAAAGAGTAGCAGCGCACCAAGAATCAGCAGTAGCAAAACGCGCACCCAGGTCATTTGCACCAGCCACAGCGAAACGGCAAAGGTGATGAGTATAAACACCACTGCGCGCGGTTTTGCACCTGGCGGCATAGCACGATAGCGCTGCCAGTAGCGCAGATAGCCACCAAACCAGGAACGGTACATCAGCCAGTGGTGAAAGCGCGGCGACGAACGCGCAAAACACCAGGCTGCCAGCAGGATAAACGGTGTGGTCGGCAACAGCGGTAACACTATGCCCAGCGTACCGAGTGCTACCGCTAACCAGCCCGTCATGATTAAAATGTATTTACCCATAGGTTGCTTCCATACCGCGACGCCGCCACTGTAGCATAACCGCCGGTCATCGCCCCGGGGAGATAATGAAGAGCCACCCGTTAACTGAAACACTGGACGCCCGCATTGCCGAACTGACGGTACTGATTGCTCCAATGAGCGCGCATCGTGCGCTCTCAGCGCGTTTTGACCGTCAGCTATTTACCACCCGCAGCACACTGCTGGGGGACTGCCTGCGAGAAATTGAAGATAACGGACAGCGGCTGAAAGAGGCTGTTGCCAGAAATAACGTTGAACAAACGGCATGGCTGGCAGAACACCTGGTCGCCCAGATTGCCGCGATCACGCGCGAGGTGGCTACCGGCGAGCTGCGCCGCTTTGATACCACACGACCATCACTGGCAAAACTGAATGAAAAACTATTACAACATCAGGACTATGAGCGGCGGTTGCTGGCGATGAAAAACACCCGCGCGGCGCAACTGGCACAGGTAGAAACGCTGGCAGATCAGCAGCGACTGGTGCGTGAACTGGAGGCCCTGGACGGGCGCATCGCCCGCTGTCGTGACGCGCTGGCAAAAATAACCCGCGTGCTGGAACGTCGCACGCGCTGATAGTAAACAGGAGAAGCTATGTCGCTGGAAACCGCCCCGGATGAGGTCAAACTGGCCGTAGATTTAATTATGTTACTGGAAGAGAACGCCGTCCCGACGCACACCGCGCTGGCGGCGCTGGATATTGTGCGTCAGGACTTTTTACGCAAACAGGCGCAGCAAACACCGGCATCAGACTGAGGCTGGTGCGCTGTCTTCACCTTTATTACTGATATCACGCTTCACTTCAGTGACTTCGTCGCCTTTGTCATTGCGCAGATGCACCTCAAGCGTATTAAACGCGATATCGATATTGTTCTCGCGGCACAGCCGTTCAATCGTTCGGTTCACCGCGTCCAGCGTGGCGTTGCGATCGCCCAGCTCACGTACATAGAACTGCAGTTCGTGATCCAGCGAGCTTTGACCAAAGGTCAGGAAGAACACCAGGGGCTGGGGTTCGTGCATCACTTTTGGATGATCGTTTGCCGCCTGTAGCAGGATTTTCTTCACTTTTTCCAGATCCGAACCGTAAGCCACCCCAAGTTTTATCACCACACGGGTAACCGTATCGCTGAGCGACCAGTTGATCAGTCGTTCGGTGACAAACGCCTTGTTCGGCACAATGACCTCTTTGCGATCGAAGTCGGTGATGGTCGTTGCACGAATGCGGATTTTACTGACTGAGCCTGAATACGTGCCGATGGTGATGGTATCGCCAATGCGGATTGGGCGCTCAAACAGAATGATGAGACCTGCAATAAAGTTACCGAACACTTCCTGTAGACCGAAACCAAGACCTACCGACAACCCGGCTGCCATCCACTGCAGTTTGTCCCAGGAAATTCCAAGCGACCCGAACACCACAATGGCGCCAGCGGCAATGATCACGTAATTAAGAATGGTGGTAATCGCATACGACGAACCCTGGCGCATTTTAAGTCGGGAGAGCACCAGCACCTCCAGTAGCCCTGGCAGGTTGCGAATCAGCGCCCAGGCTAACATAAACGCCACCACCGCAAAGAGCAGACTGCCCATCGTCACGCTTTTTGTCACCGTGGCTCCCGCCTCGGTGGTGCTGTAGCTCCACAGTAAAATGCTGTCGAGATAAGAGAAAACAGTGATTAAATCAGACCAGATAGCCCAGAACACCACCGCAAACAGCGCAAACATGGCAAGGGTGGTGATGCGCAGCGTCTGCTGGTTGACCTGGTCAAGCCCGAGCGGCGGTTCTTCTACCGGCTCACTACTGCCTTCTGTCCCCTCTTTAGTCATTGCCTCACGCCGCGCCAGGGCACGTCGCCAGGCTATACGCCGCGCCGCCACGCTCAGCCCGCGTAAAATCGTCTGGTAAAGCAAGTTCCAGATAATGACCAGATACACGGTATCAATCCAGCGATGCGCCAGACGCAGCGTGGTATAGAAATAGCCCATTGCAGTAAGCACCAGCAGACCAATCGGCACCAGCGACAGCACGGTAATCGTTACCAGCCGCACGGTATGCGACTCTTTATCACGCCACGCATCGCGGCACATCGGCCACATCAACCCGGCAATCACCAGCAGGTTGAGGAATACCATAAACTGGCCGAGCACATCGTTCATCAGGTGTAGCGGCGAATGCGCCCCCACGACGCTCCAGCAAAGCATGGGTAATAACGCGAGGCTGATGCGCACAATCTGGCGACGATAGTGGCGCACTTTTGCAGTTGGAATGGCGAAGTGACGCTCGGCCACACCGCCCTGCTCCAGCACCCGCCAGCTCACCCCAAACACCAGCCAGAACATCGCCAGCTCTTTGCCAAAACTCCACATCAGTTCACTGACGTTAAGCTTCATAAACAGCAACACCAGCCCCACTGCCAGCAGCAACAGGCACACCGGCAGCGCGCGTACCACGTTAATCAGCAGCGCTTTTGGCGTATGCCCCTGGCTGTCGTTATGCAAATGCCCCACGTCACCGGCGAGCGCTTCAAGGCGTTGATTCAGCCAGCGAAAACGCCAGCGCACCAGACCCGCCAGCAGCAGTAACGGCAGCGCCACCAGCAACGATGCGCCCAGAGAATGACGCGCGCGCTCCCAGTTGCCTTCGATTTTCATTGACTCAAGCTGGCTTTGCAGCGCCTGCGGGAAGGCCTTAATCCACTCCCAGTCCATCGGTTTATTGGAGGTGACCCAGAAAATTTGCTGAGTCAGGGTCTGCTGTAATCGCTGGCTGGAGCTCATCAGCTGCTGCTGGTTCATCTGCAAATTAATCGCCAGCATCAGCTGGCTACCCAATTGCTTGTTAAGCTGATCGAGCAACTCGCGGCGCATATCCACCACTTCCAGCAGTGCATCCTTTACTTCCTTGTTGCTGGCAATTTCCTGTTGCTGTTCTTTTGACTGACTTTGAATCAGTTGGGTAACAAAATCATCGCCTTTAAACAGCGCATCGCGCTGCTGGTTAAGGTCAAACTGTTCCAGGCGCAGATCGGCAATACGACCCGTCATATCCTGCATGTCGTCCGCAGACGGCAGATTTTGCTGCTGCTGATAAAGAATACGCGACAGCAGCAGGCTGCCCTTAAGCATGGCAATTTGTTCTTTCAGGCTGCGCTCGGACTGGAGCGTACGGTCAAGCCAGGTCTTAACCTGGATATTGCGCTGCACCAGTTCGTTGCCGCGTTGAGTGGCTTCAATCAGCCGCTCGCTCAGCCGATGGTTAACCTCAAGTTCCTGCCTGACCAGCGGGTTATCCTGAATGGCCGCGCCCTCTTCCGGCGTTATGGCCTCCTGCGCGGTCTTTTCCGTCAGTGTCAAACGTTTGGTGCTCAGTGCTGCCTGCATCAGCTGTAGCTGATGTTCAAGGCGAGTGATATGCGCTGTAGTGTAGTCGCGCTGCTTTTGCAACGAATCCTGCAACGTGGTGTTGCCTTCAAGGCTGTCACGCTGCTGCTCAATTTGCGCATTGAGTAGCGCCTGCTGGGTCAGTAGCAGAGCTTCCTGACTTGAGCGCAGCGGGGCGCCTGTGGTCGCACCACTCAGGCGCGTACGCACCTGTTGTAACTGCTCAGTTGCCGCATACATGGCGCTTTGCACCCGTTCTGGCTGTGTCTGAAGCGACACCAGTTGGCTGTTGAGCGTGGAGAGATCGCTTTGCGCTGATTGCAGGTCATCAAACGCCTGTGAAACCAGCTGTTCAAGCTGGCGCAACGACAAGGTGCCAAGGCTTTTAGCATACGCCGCATCGTCCTGCGTCTGCTGACCGTAGGCCTCAAGCTCCTCAGTCGCCTGGCGCATTTTTTCCGGCGCTTCTTTTATTTGTTTGCGCTGCTCCAGCGCCTCGTTTTTAACCCTGTCGATTTTATCAAGGACTTCCAGGGTCTGGTTGAGGTCCTGCTGCACCAGCTTATCCTGCGTGGACAGGTTTTTCTGCTTATTGAGCGTATCAAGCTGGCTTTGTATATCCTGGCGCGCAGGCAGGTCACTGCTCACTCGCGCCTGTACCCCAGGCGTACAGAGCAGCCAACCACAAAGAAAAATTAACGTTATCACAACCGCGAAAGCGGATTTCCGCAATCTTAAAGCGTGCTGTAGAGTCATGGCATCTGTGGCGGCCAAGCCGCAAGAGGAGGTGAGGAAAGTCTGATTGGCGCAGAATAGCACGCCTTTTGTACAGGTAACAGTCGTCTGATGGCACGGAGTTTTCTTAAATTACATGCCGCTCGACGTGGCCTGGCGCAGGGTCGGGCAGTGCTGAAACATCTCAAGCAGAATGGCCACGTAATCGCGCGCTTCGCGTTTGAGGTCAAAGGAGTCTGGCGCGAATAGCCAGCTTTCCATTATGCCGGTCATATAACAGCGCATTAATATTGCTGCGCGACGGGTCATCAGATTTTGCGGCAGCATACCGGCCGCCCGGCACAGATTAAGCGTGCTTTCGATACGCTCATAACCTTCCATGTAAAGACTGCGCTGCGCCTGCTGAACGGTCGCCATTTCCCCAACAAATTCACATTTATGGAATATGATTTCCATCATAAGACGACGTCTTTCTTCTGTTACCGTCGTCTCCAGAATGTAAACTAGTAACTCTCTTAATGCAGAAAGTGGATCGCCAGGAAATTTTGCCCGATACTCAATCTCTAAATCACCGATATCGGACTCTGAAAGCTCCCAGATTTCATTAAATAAATCCGACTTGTTACGAAAATGCCAGTAGATAGCGCCACGGGTTACACCTGCCGCGTGTGCAATGTCTGCAAGCGACGTCGATGAAACGCCTTTTTCTGAGAAAAGACGCAGCGCTACATCCAGTATGTGCTGACGAGTTTCAAGCGCCTGCTGTTTGGTTTTTCGTGCCATCAGTGGAAGGATTTACAGGAGTTCAGATTTACATACATTTATGAATGTATGTACCATAGCACGACGATAATATAAACGCAGCAATGGGTTTGTGGACATTTGACCCTTGATCAAATTTTGAAATCGGACACTCGAGGTTTACCTATGAACAAAAACAGAGGATTTTCGCCTCTGGCGGTCGTTCTGTTGCTCTCAGGCAGTTTTGCGCTTACAGGATGTAATGACGAACAGCAACAACAGCAAGGTGCTCAGGTTCAGGCCGTTGGCGTTGTGACGCTCAAAAATGAACCTCTTCAGATAAAGACCGAGCTGCCCGGACGCACCAGCGCCTATCGGGTTGCGGAAGTTCGCCCTCAGGTTAGCGGCATTATTCTGAAGCGTAATTTTGTAGAAGGCAGCGACGTGAAGGCGGGTGAATCTCTCTATCAGATTGACCCGGCAACGTATCAGGCAGCCTATGAAAGTGCCAAAGGCGATCTGGCAAGGGCGCAAGCCAGCGCCAGTGTCGCGCGCATCACGCTTAATCGTTATAAGAAACTGCTTGGCACCAACTATATCAGCCAACAGGATTATGATAACGCCCAGTCCACGTCATTGCAGGCTGACGCCTCCGTTGTTGCGGCTAAAGCAGCGGTTGAGACCGCACGCATTAATCTGGCGTATACCAAAGTGACCTCGCCAATCAGCGGGCGCATTGGTAAATCTGCGGTTACCGAAGGGGCACTGGTGCAGAATGGTCAGGCTATGGCGCTGGCCACTGTGCAGCAGCTTGACCCTATTTATGTGGACGTCACACAGTCGAGCAATGACTTCTTGCGCCTGCAACAGGAAATGGCTAACGGCACGCTTAAGCAGGAAGACGGCAAGGCGAAAGTCACGCTGACCACGGCAGAGGGCATCGCCTACCCGCAGACCGGCACGCTGCAGTTCTCTGACGTGACCGTTGACCAGACCACCGGCTCTATCACACTGCGCGCGCTTTTCCCGAACCCTGACGGTACCTTGCTGCCGGGCATGTTCGTGCGCGCCAGCCTTGATGAAGGTACCAACCCGAATGCACTGCTGGTTCCGCAGCAGGGTATCACCCGCACACCACGCGGCGATGCCACAGCAATGGTAGTCGGTAAAGATGAGAAGGTTGAAGTGCGCCAGGTAACCACCTCACAGGCTATTGGTGATAAGTGGCTGGTAACCGAAGGGCTGCAAAGCGGTGACCGCGTGATTGTGAGCGGTCTGCAAAAAGTCCGTCCGGGTGCTCAGGTGAAAGCCGAAGAGCAGAAAGCAGACGACAAAGCACAAAGTGAAGCCGCTGCTCCGTCCGACAAGACACAGTCTTAACTTAAACAGGAGCCGTTAAGACATGGCTAAGTTTTTTATCGATCGCCCCATTTTTGCCTGGGTTATCGCGATCATCATCATGCTTGCAGGGGGACTGGCGATCCTGAAGCTGCCCGTGGCGCAATATCCCACCATTGCGCCGCCAGCGGTTCAGATTTCGGCCGTTTACCCGGGTGCTGATGCAAAAACGGTGCAGGACACCGTGACACAGGTTATCGAACAGAACATGAACGGTATCGATAACCTGATGTACATGTCCTCTGCGAGTGACTCGTCAGGTACCGTACAGATTACGCTGACGTTTGATTCAGGGACCGATGCCGATATCGCCCAGGTACAGGTGCAGAACAAACTGCAGCTGGCAATGCCGCTGCTGCCGCAGGAAGTGCAGCAGCAGGGTATCAGCGTGAAAAAGTCCTCCAGCAGCTTCTTGATGGTACTGGGCTTTATTAACACTGACGGCACCATGAACCAGGACGACATCGCGGACTTTGTCGGTTCAACGATTAAAGATCCTATCAGCCGCGCCTCGGGTGTGGGTGACGTTCAGCTCTTTGGTTCTCAGTACGCGATGCGTATCTGGCTAGACCCGAACAAGCTTAACAACTACTCACTCACGCCTGGTGATGTGTCAACTGCGATCAGAGCACAGAACGCCCAGGTAGCGGCCGGCCAGCTCGGCGGGACACCGCCCGTACCGGGTCAGCAGCTTAACGCATCCATTGTTGCTCAAACGCGACTGACGTCCACGGAAGAGTTCGGCAAAATTATGCTGAAGGTCAACCAGGACGGCTCTCAGGTACGCCTGAGTGACGTGGCCAAAATTGAGCTTGGCGGTGAAAACTACGATGTTATCGCCCGCTTTAATGGTCACCCGGCGTCCGGTCTGGGTATCAAGCTTGCCACTAACGCCAACGCACTGGACACAGCAGCAGCGGTGCGCGCCGAGGTAGAAAAGCTTAAGCCATATTTCCCGCACGGCCTGGAAGTGGTCTACCCGTACGATACCACCCCGTTCGTTAAGATATCTATCTTCGAGGTAGTGAAAACCCTCGTGGAAGCTATCGTGCTGGTGTTTATCGTAATGTACCTGTTCCTGCAGAACTTCCGCGCCACACTGATTCCCACCATCGCGGTGCCTGTAGTACTGCTCGGTACATTCGCCATCCTTGCGGCGTTTGGTTATTCAATAAACACACTCACCATGTTTGCGATGGTGCTGGCGATAGGCTTGCTGGTTGACGATGCGATAGTCGTGGTTGAGAACGTCGAGCGCGTCATGGTGGAAGAAGGTTTGCCACCAAAAGAAGCAACGCGTAAATCTATGGGGCAAATTCAGGGCGCCCTGGTCGGTATCGCGCTGGTGCTCTCGGCGGTATTTATCCCGATGGCCTTCTTCGGCGGCTCTACCGGGGCTATTTATCGCCAGTTCTCCATTACCATTGTTTCTGCTATGGCGCTGTCAGTGCTGGTGGCGATGATCCTCACGCCTGCGCTGTGTGCCACCATGCTCAAGCCTGTGGCCAAAGGCGACCACGGCGAAGGCAAGAAAGGCTTCTTTGGCTGGTTTAACCGCATGTTCGAAAAGAGCACGCACCATTACACCGACAGCGTAGGCAACATTCTGCGCAGCACTGGCCGCTATCTGCTGCTGTATGTGCTGATTGTTGTGGGCATGGCGCTGCTGTTTATCCGTCTGCCAAGTTCGTTCCTGCCCAGTGAAGACCAGGGTGTGTTCCTGGCACAGGTTCAGCTGCCTACCGGGGCAACCCAGGAACGCACGCAGAAAGTGCTGGACGAGGTGACGAACTACTTCCTGACCAAAGAGAAAGATAACGTAAACTCCGTGTTTACCGTAAACGGCTTTGGCTTTGCAGGGCGTGGGCAGAACACCGGTCTGGCGTTCGTAAGCCTGAAGGACTGGGACGATCGCCCTGGCGCGGAAAACAAGGTTGAAGCCATTACTGGCCGTGCTATGGGGACCTTCTCGCAAATCAAAGATGCGATGGTCTTTGCTTTTAACCTGCCGGCGATTGTCGAGCTGGGTAACGCAACGGGCTTCGACTTTGAGCTTATCGATCAGGCTAACCTGGGTCATGACCAGCTCATGCAGGCTCGTAACCAGCTGCTTGGTATGGCGATGCAGCATCCTGACGTGCTGATGCAGGTGCGTCCAAATGGCCTGGAAGATACGCCGCAGTATAAGATTGAAATCGATCAGGAGAAGGCTCTGTCGCTGGGTGTTACCACCACCGATATTAACGCCACGCTGGGTGCAGCCTGGGGCGGAAGCTACGTGAATGACTTTATCGACCGTGGTCGTGTGAAGAAAGTCTACATTATGGGTGAAGCCGAGTACCGCATGTTGCCAGGCGACATTGGCAAATGGTACGTGCGTGGGTCTAATGGTCAGATGGTACCGTTCAGCGCCTTCGCAACCGGCCACTGGCAGTATGGCTCACCGCGCCTTGAGCGCTATAACGGCCTGCCTGCGATGGAAATCATGGGCGAAGCGGTTCCGGGTAAGAGTACTGGTGAAGCAATGGCCCTGATGGAGCAACTGGCAAGCAAACTGCCTGCCGGTATCGGCTATGACTGGACGGGTCTCTCTTATCAGGAACGACTGTCCGGCAACCAGGCACCATCGCTTTATGCTATCTCGCTGATTGTGGTGTTCCTGTGTCTGGCAGCGCTGTATGAAAGCTGGTCGGTACCGTTCTCGGTCATGTTAGTGGTGCCGTTGGGCGTTGTCGGCGCACTTATTGCGGCGACCCTGCGCGGGTTAACCAACGACGTTTACTTCCAGGTAGGTCTGCTCACAACCATTGGTCTGTCGGCAAAGAACGCGATATTGATCGTCGAATTTGCCAAAGACCTGATGGATAAAGAATGCAAAGGCCTGACAGAAGCCACGCTTGAAGCTGTGCGTATGCGTTTACGTCCGATTCTGATGACCTCACTGGCGTTTATCCTCGGCGTACTGCCATTGGTACTCAGCTCAGGTGCGGGTTCTGGTGCACAGAACGCAGTAGGTACTGGCGTAATGGGTGGGATGGTTACCGCGACAGTATTAGCTATCTTCTTTGTTCCTGTGTTCTTTGTGGTGATTCGCCGCCGCTTTGGACAAAATAAAAACGAAGAAAATACTCTGCCACTGGAGCATAAACAGTAACTTCCAGCACACGTTAACAGCACAAAAGGTCGCATTTGCGGCCTTTTTTCTTTATTATTCAGCGCAAATCCGCATCAGGAAATAACCTTATTTTTTCCATACCCGTGCTAAAAGAACTTTTTTTGCACCGCGATTTAAGAATTAAATTTACTTACCTTAAACACTCCCTTAGGGATTATCTCAAAAAAGTAAAAACGTCAAACACCTGCTTATTTATCAGTCAAAACCTCTTGAAAAACGCAACCTGCTGATTGCATGACAAAAAAAATGCGAATCATTACCCGACTCGCTTGTCAGCACTATTAACCACATGACTGGTCCTTTTATTTTGACGGATAATTGTAATTTTTCGTAATAGAGCAGGGAAAAAAAAAGTTGTGTGACTTATAATTTAAGCATCAAGCTAAAGTGTATCTAATATCCACATTCTGCGGTGTGTTCATCCCACCTGAGTCTTTATCTTTTTTTTACGATAAAAAGGCGATAGCATATGGACGAATACTCACCAAAACGGCATGATATAGCTCAGCTCAGGTATCTCTGTGAAAGCCTCTATCACGATTGTCTTGATAGCCTCGGCGAGCGCAAACAAGGTTGGGTTAATGACCCCACATCAACCACCAACCTACAACTTAATGATTTGATCGAGCACATTGCGGCATTTGCGCTTAATTATAAGATTAAGCATGACGCTGATAGTAAATTGATTGAGCAAATAGACGAATATCTGGACGAAACTTTTATGCTATTCAGTAACTACGGCATTAATGCACAGGAGTTGCAGAAGTGGCGGAAATCCGGCAATCAACTGTTTCGTAGTTTTGTTACTGCCAGTAAAGATAATCCAGTAAGTCTTTCTTTTTAGAAATCTATACAAGCATTTGAGGTACTTTATGACAACGAAAACCTTAACCAAAACTGATTATCTGATGCGTCTGAGACGTTGCCAGACAATCGACACCCTTGAAAGAGTTATTGAAAAAAACAAATATGAATTACCCGACAGTGAACTGGCGGTATTTTATTCGGCAGCAGACCACCGTCTGGCTGAACTGACTATGAATAAGCTGTACGATAAAATACCGTCTTCCGTGTGGAAATTTGTTCGTTAAGGTTTGTTTCAGACTGGAACGTTACACTTTCATTGAATTTATCCCTGCACTCGTAATGCAAGCATGTTACTCCATACTCCATGAAAGAGTTGTCCTGCACAGCCTGAGCGCCGGAATGCGTTCTTAAAACTCATTATCAGGGAATACAATGAGCCAGGAAAAACAAAAAATGATCGCCGGTGAACCTTATCTCGCTGACGATGCAGCCCTGCGTCAGGACAGACTTAACGCGCGAGCACTGACCTGGCGATACAATAATAGCGCCCCTGAAGAGATAGAATTACGTCAGGCACTGCTTGAGCAGCTATTAGGCAGCGTTAGCAAAGCCTGGATTGAGCCGCCATTTCGCTGTGACTATGGCTACAACATCCACGTCGGCGAGAATTTCTACGCCAACTTTGACTGTGTCATTCTTGATGTCTGCCCGGTCAACATTGGCGATAATTGCATGTTGGCGCCAGGCGTACATATTTACACCGCTACTCATCCGGTTGATGCCACACTGCGTACCAGCGGTATTGAATACGGTATTCCGGTCAGAATAGGTAATAACGTCTGGATTGGCGGACGAGCCATTATCAACCCGGGTGTCACCATTGGTGATAATGCCGTGGTTGCCTCCGGTTCAGTTGTCGTCAAAGACGTCCCCGCAAACTGTATCGTGGCCGGTAATCCGGCGCGGGTCATCAAACACCTGTAAGCCTGTTATCGTTTTTCAGACCGCAACTGTCACTGTTAACATCGGCCCCTGTTTTTTACACTGTCGCTACAACCTTCTGAACACAGAGAAACGAAGGATTACTATGAGCGAAATCCAACGCCTGCTGACTGCCTGCATCGACACTATCAACGCAGAAGAAAACCGCGACAATCGCCCACGTTTTAGCATCAGCTTTATCCGCAACCACCCTGGCCTGTTTATCACCATGTATATTGGCTGGTTTGCCACACTTGCGGTGATGCTGCTGTCTCCCATGCTAAAAGATTCTATCTGGTTACTGTTCCTCATCTTCATTTTGCTTAACGGCTTTTTCTTTTTTGATGTCAATCCGCGCTATCGCTACAACGATATCGATGTACTGGATCTGCGCGTTTGCTATAACGGTGAGTGGTACAACACTCGCATCGTTCCCGATACGTTGATTGATGAGATTTTGGCCTCAGAGCGTGTATCTGAGCGCCAGAAAGCGCAGCTACGTAAAATGCTGGCGACAAAAGGCGAACTTTCGTTTTACGATATTTATTCGCTGGATGCACAGCCTGTGCATCCAGCCAGAAGCCCATCCCCCGCTGCAATGCCCAATCTGTGATGTCTGATCCCGGGCACGCACGCGACTTTCTCAACAGGAGCGAGAATGCCCGTTAATGAATTTAATCAGCCTGTCGGTGACCCCGTAGTTAACTGGCAGGCACCTGATTACCCGCAGCGGGTAACGCTAACTGGTCGACACTGCCGCCTGGAGCCGCTTGCTGTACATCACGCACCGGCCCTCTGGCAGGCGTTTCAGACCGCTCCTGATGCCCGCCACTGGACATGGCTACCACATTCCCCTCCTCCTGATGAACCCGCCTTTCATCAACTGATTGCCAGTGCCGCCGCGCTAAACGATCCGCTGCATTTTGCCGTGATTGATGCCGTAAGCCAGCAGCCCGTAGGCCGCCTTGCGCTGATGCGTATCGACAGCGCTAATGGCTGCCTTGAAGTCGGCCATGTTCATTTTTCAGCGCTGATGAGCCGCACACCGCTTGCAACAGAAGCCCACTGGCTACTTATGCGCTATGTCTTCGACACGCTGGGATATCGGCGTTATGAGTGGAAATGCGACAGCCTCAATGCCCCTTCACGCAAGGCCGCTTTGCGCCTGGGCTTTCAGTTTGAGGGCATCTTTCGCCAGGCCGTGGTGTACAAAGGGCGTAACCGCGACACCGCGTGGTTTTCAATTATCGACGGTGAATGGCCACGGCTTGCTCAGGCGCTGACTCGCTGGCTTGACCCTGCTAATTTCACCGCCGATGGCCAGCAGCGCCAGCGACTGGAGGACTACCGCATGCACGGCTAAAGCTCGTCTCTTCTTCTACGCTGTTAACAGGTGCAACGTCAACATAAGGAGAAGACGATGAAAACGGCATATCCGGTCAGCGATGTGCGCCGCTATCTCGAACCCGGCCCTGTCGTGCTGATAAGTTCTCGCTGGCGCGATAAAAACAACCTCATGACCCTGGGCTGGCATACCATCCTGTCATTTTCCCCCTCGCTGGTAGGCTGCATGATTTGGGCTGGCAACCATAGCTTTGATATGGTTGCCAAAAGCGGCGAATGTGTGATTAACCTTCCCGAGCAAAACATGGCGCCAGTGGTCTCGCGTATTGGTAACTGCAGCGGGAGTGAAATCGATAAATTTCACGCGTTTGGCCTGACGCCAGAAGCGTCAGAACAGGTAGCGGCACCGTCGGTTGCAGAATGCTACGCCAGCTTTGAGTGCCGTCTTTATGACGACGCGCTGGTAAGGCGTTACAATTTTTTTATCTTCGAAGTGGTCAGTGCCAGAGTATGCAAAGCGCCAGCGTACCCTCAAACGTTACACTATGTGGGCGGTGGAAAATTTCGCGGCGACGGTAAAATGCACGATCTTAGTCGCTGGTTTACCAAAGTGTCGTAAAATAAAGAGGACGGGCCAGACTGGCCCGTCTCAGGCGTTGTGCATCCCTGCCACGCAAAAGTTGAGGCGTATTAAGACTTACTGCACAACGACAATGCCACACGATTGTGGCACGACAATGACAGACAGATAAAAACGCACGTCTGGAGCGGCGTTTCAACAGACAAAGGAATGAACTGTGAAGCACTCTTTTCTTCTCAGACTGGTAACCGTTACGGTGCTGGTAGCCATTTTGCTCACAGGCATTATTCTCATGCTTGAAGGCTATTTTGCCGGACAGCAGGAGACCATTGAAACCGGCGAGCTGTGCATTATGGGCGCAACCATCATTACTGTCGCCTGGAGCGGCTGGGAAAGCCTGCGCGATTATTCAGATAAATGGGATGCAGACGAATCACAGTGGCGCAAACGCCGCGACGAAGAGGAATAACGGCACTCTCGCGATTTCATCTGTCTTGAGTCTTCCCTCCGGTACGGCTTTCTCCCTGCGCATGCATTTGCCACCTGCATCTATCGTTCTTTTCTCTTGTACGTTATAGCGTGTGAAAGCGCAATGACGCACACTGCGTGTATTGTTTAGCGTGCGGTAAAAATAACTTTCTTCACCGCACCGCATTTCAATGTGCCAGATCTTTTTCCTCGCTACTGGCAACACCACGTAACGCAAACCAGACGACGACAGCCAACACTGCCAGGAGCGCGCACGCCAGTCCCAGCACTGCGCTGTGAGAGTAACTGAAGGCCTCAGAGGCAGCCTGCATCACCTGCTCCGCCAGCGTCTCATCCAGCGTCATCGCTACCTGTGCCGCTTCACCGATGGAGGATAATGCCCGCGCATGCGCTTCAGGTGCCAGCCCCTGAGGCACAGCCATCGCACTGCGATAACTGCGTGCCAGCAGCAACCCCGCGAGCGCAATTCCCATACCTGCGCCCAGCTCATAGGCCATTGTCTCAATTGCCCCGGCAGCAGCAGCTTTGCCCGGCGGTGCCGCAGACATGATTGCTGACGTGCCAGACAGCAACGCCGTTGCAGTACTCAACCCCAGTAATATCATCCAGCTCCACGCCTGCCACGGCTCACTGGCAAAATCGGTTCGCGCCAGTCCGTAAAAACTCAACGCACTGAGCGCCATACCGGCCGCTGCCACACGACGAAGCCCAAAGCGCGACACCAGCATTCCGGCAAGTGGCCCGCACAGGCTGCTTGCCAGCATCACCGGTAACATAAAAATACCTGCCTGTAGCGGTGTTTTACCAAGTACAAACTGCAACTCCTGCGCCATGAGTAACTCAAAGCCAACCAGCGCGACCATCGACGTCATCGCCATCACCGCACCGGTAAGAATAATGCGGTGGGCGAACAGCCCGATATCCAGTAGCGGTGATACAGCACGGCGCTGCAACCACACAAACGCCAACAGCAGCAGCGCACCGATTGTCAGTGCCAGTGCCGCAGGCTGCCAGGCACCGTCAGGTTTGATAGCGGTTTTCGCCGCCCATACCAGCGCTAATACGGCTATGACCAGTATCAGTGCATGAATAAAGTTAAGACGCTGCCGGGTATTGCCGGGCTGCGCGGGTATGTAGCGAAAGGTCAGCAAAAGCACCAGCGCGACAACCGGAAGGTTAATCAGAAATACCGCGCCCCAGGAAAAATGGGCCAGCACTATCCCTCCGACCAGTGGGCCAAACGCTGCCCCTCCGGCACCAACCGCGGCCCAGATGCCCAGCGCGATGTTGCGCGCTCGCACATCGCTAAACGTATTACGTATCCCGGCCAGCGTTGCGGGCAGAATCATCGCTGCCCCCACCGCCAGTAGCGCGCGAGCTGCAATCAAAAAAGCGGCATGCGGCGCATATGCCGCAGCCAGCGATGCCAGTCCAAACAACCCCAACCCCACCACCATCAGGCGTTTAAACCCAATGCGATCGCCCAGCGCTCCCATCGGCAGCACCATTCCCGCCATCACCAGCGAATAGATATCGATAATCCATAATAGTTCGCTACCGCTTGCACCCAGCGACACACTCAGCGTCGGCGCGGCGACGTGCAGTACCGTGGCATCAATCGCCACGGGCACATAAGCCAGAACAATCACCATTAAAACCAGCCACTGGCGAAACATAAACCCAACCTCATTATCTTCCACAAACTTGAACACACGTTCAGATTGGCAATCCTGACCTGGAATTGAACACTTGTCCAGCTTTAAGCTACACTGCTGCTGGCGGGTAAACGGAGAGGAAAATTGGCCTATATGAATAAAGAGGCGCGCCGGGAAACTATCCTTGCGGCTGCTATGAACGTGGCGCTGGCAGAAGGCCTTTCGGCAATGACGGTACGGCGTGTGGCGGGCGTGGCGCAAATCGCTACCGGGCAAATGCATCACCACTTTGCCAGCGCCAGCGCACTTAAAGCGGAGGTCTTTTTACGCCTGGTACGCCAGTCGCTGGACACCGCCCCGCTACCCGACTCAGCGAGCTGGCGCGAGCGTCTGTTTGATATGCTTGGTGCACAGGACGAAAGACTGGAGCCTTATATTCGCCTGTGGCGCGAGGCGCAGCTGCTGGCCGAACAGGATGATCATATCCGCCAGGCCTGGATAACCGGTATGGCAATGTGGCATGACGAAACCGTGAAGATCCTGAATGCAGGTGAGGCAGCAGCAGCGTTTACCCTTACCGATACGCCGCAGGCCATTGCCTGGCGACTGATTGCGCTGGTCTGTGGGCTGGATGGATTACTGACGCTCGGCCTGCCCGGCATGACGCCACAAAGCCTGGCGCAACATCTTAACCAGGTGATTGATACGCAAACAGGCGTGAAATAATTCAGGAAACGAGCACGCGTTTGTTACTGTATTGCACATCCGCGCCTTCTGCTGGGTATCTTGCCGTTTATGCCAGCAGCCCAGTTTGCAGCTGGACTGCTGGTTGAAATACTGCCGCACTCACAGATGACCACGGTGAACAGACACGGTGTCTGACACTGCGCCGTTGAAGTGGAACTCAGAGATATTATCCCTTATTTGCGCTTACCAGAAAGAGACTGAGAGACTCAGAGTGGAGCACCGACCCAGCTAACGTAATAATTGACTCGATAGGTTGAATCAAAATTACAGTCAGCAACGGCCAGTTTCAACCGGATAGTACTGCCAGATGTCGCCCCCTGAGGTTTCTTTCGCAGAGCCAGCTCAATCGGAATAAAGCTGATCGTACGTGTTTCAGCAATATACGGATACTCAGTGGCAACGTCCGATTTCTTTTCAATAAAAAATTCCTTTTCCCAGTAATAGGTTCCAAAATTGGAACCCCCATTCCAGTCGCCATAGCGCAGAGTTTGAATACGCAAACCAGCGGGGTGGTTTTTATCAAGCGTATTGTTGTTAACGGCTCCGCAGGTCGCATCAACGCGCGCATAAATAGCACCGTGCGCGGCCATAACCTCATCCGTTAAATCCGACGGAATGGGTAATTCAAGATAGCCTTCACCATAATTACCCGCGGGGGTTAAGATAATATCACCATAGCCACGCGTAAAAGAACTGTACATAATTTCACCCTTCATTAATTATTGAAAAATAAGTTCAGGAATTATTTAGAATGACACAGCATTCCTGATGAAATAAAAAAGACGACGTAGACAATAACATCACATAAACCTGATTCGTTGAGAAATTAGTTTACAGGTGCTGGAAGAAGAATAACATCACTAGATATAGCATCATCCAGAGAATAGTTATCCGGATTAATAATACAAACGGCCATAGCAATGGCATACTTCTCTTCGCTGATGCCGGGTATAGCGAAGATTACAGAATTAGTTTGCGGATCGCCTCGTTGCTGGATGAGCAAAATAAACTCACCAATGGTTTCCGGAAAAGCAGGGTCTCCATAATTGGGAATGAGATATTTTCCGGTATTGTTCATATTACGCCACGGCGATGGCCAGGCATATTCACGGCTGTCCATTATAGCAAAACCGGTTCGCAGTCGATAACTGGAAAGATCGCCGATAATGGCAGGATTAAGCTCAAATCGAACACGATCGGCATCAACACGCGAAATGGATGAAAAAAACCTGTCAAGCATAATACCGCTCCGTTTAAAGGAAATTTAAAACACCACGGTGTCTTCTGTTAGCTCATAAATAAGAGGTGACACACTTATTTTGAATCAGGCTGATTCAATCCGTGGTGTTTTCAAGTTAATAATTGCGCAGGTATTAATACTGCTAAAAATTTTTAAAATGAAAAATGTTCTTCTTCAATCGGGCCTGAAGGCGAAAGTAGAAAGCGACTACAAAGATGAAACTCTCCAGCCTCAACTTCATGATCAAACTCTATAATCAGGCAGTTGGGATACTCGGCATAACGATTGAAATATTGAGATGCTTTAATATTCGCAATAGAATTCAAACCTGCATATCTGGCCCACTGCGGATCAAACGTCATTGCGTTACTGGTCAAAGGCAACATCCAGCTATCCTCAGTTGCCTTGAACCCACTGCACCACATCGCGATTTCAAGCGAGTCACCACGCATTAAAGCATCTTCATTAAACTCGACAGCAACAGAATAACTATCGGGGCGAATAATTCTATTCACTATACTACCCATAATAATATCCTCAGTTAAATGAAAAATTAACGCATGCCTGACACTTCCATTAAATTAAAGGAAATCCTGTTCTGGAAGTACCAGCAAAATGCACATTACGTCAATGTTAGTTAACCCATAAATGATTGCCCGCAGAGTTATTAACACTCACACTGCGACAAAGATATGTTCAGTTGAATAGCCAGTCGCTCATACCTCCTTTTTTAATAATTGCGTGAACTCCCTTCCCTTATGCAAAATAGTACATGTTCTGCTGAACAATTGATACGCCTGAAAAGTATATTTTAGTTTTAAATATTATTTAAAATCAGTTAGTTATTGATGTACGCGCGGTCCGCACATTAGCGTAATGCGGGCCGTAAATACGTTTATTATTACGCAGTTTCGTCACAACGCTCACTTTCTGGTAACAATAAGAAATAGCATCTTTATTTTAAAATTAAAAAGCCATTATCCAGGTCCCACATAAATCACGTACCAGAAACAAAAAAACCGGGAGCTTACAGGCTATACGCTCCCGGGTTACAAAATCATCAACAGAATACAGAGTGATAATTCGATATTTGTGGAGATTCGCTGCTACAACGCGAAAAGAGGAGACGAGAACATGAGAGGAACGTGCCTGAGAGGTGAAAACGTCAGATGCCAAAACACTCATTAAACGGAGGATAACGTAAGCGGGGTATTGACTCAGACCATACGCAAGACAACGCGGCCCTGCCAGATGATGCTCAGGCCAGGGGGAATTTCGTTTTACTGTGCAAAGGAGGTTAACACGCACATGACCTGAAATGCCTGGTACACAGAGAAGTGATGATACGGTGAACGCTGCTGCCCCTGAAATGGGTGGGGGCTCTGCCAGCTACATCCCGGCACACACGTCGCCTGCTGCGGCTGCTTCCTTCCGGACCTGACCGAGTTCACAAGTTAGTGTTGCGGGAGAACCAACAAAGCCCCCATTGAGAGCCAGCAAAGCGAATCGCTTCAAAGGCGCAGGCGGGATTATCCCCGCTGACTTCGGCAATTGCAAGACAACAGCGGCTGCCTGCCGCTTTCTTGTGCAATACCGCTTCCCTGAACGCCTGGAGCTGACTATCCTGATGCCGGATAACCACGAGAGTACATCAATGGAACAAGAAGATTCTTTTGCCATGCGAGTCTGGCAAATAGTGGCTGCCATTCCTGAAGGCTGCGTCACGACTTACGGCGATGTCGCCCGGCTGGCTGGCTCACCGCGCGCGGCGCGCCAGGTCGGTGGCGTACTACGCCGTCTGCCGCAAGGTAGCGCCCTGCCCTGGCACCGAGTGGTTAACCGTCACGGCAGTATTTCACTAACCGGGCCGGATCTTCAGCGCCAGCGCCAGGCACTGCTGTCTGAGGGAGTGAAGGTGTCAGGCAAAGGGGATATTGATATGGCGCGTTACCGCTGGCGCTACTAAAAAGCGCCTCTGAAGAGGCGCTTCAGATTGCTGACAAAGAAGGAAAAAACGTGGTTTTTCCTTCTTTGTGGTTAGCAGATGAAAATCAATGAATTGATTTTCCTTATTTTTTATTGGGTGTCATTCACCCTGTCTGTGACAGGATGAGGTAAGGCATCAGTCTCAAGCGCCTCTGAAGAGGCGCTTGTTTTATCAGTACGTTGTCGGTGCTGGCACCGCTGATGACGGCGTAACCTGCGTCGGTGATGTTGACGGCACCGTGGTGGTCGCCCCACCCTGCTGTACCGGCAGAGCAGTTTGCTCAACCGGTACCAGTGTCAGGTCAGCCTTCGTCCCCCCGTCATTTATCACCGGCTGTACTGTATCAGTGATAAAGATAAGCTTGTTATCAACCGTAATAGCCGCGCTCAGCAAAATGCGGGCATTCGGTTTGATATCTGACGGATTAAACGGGAGGATAAAACTAAACGGTGATTGCTTGCCGTTAGTACGAACAGCTTTTTGCGACAGAACCTTCGATGGCGCATCAGCCAGTGAGGCGTCAGAGAGCGTCACCGTCAGCACCGCATTTGACGGGATAGCGACACGCTGGCGAATCCATACCGAGCCAGATACGTTGGGCTGGCGTAACGTATCAGGAGAGATTGCCCCCGATATCGCCGCATTAGGGTTTGGAGCAGGTGTCGGAATATCTGCGCTTTTGTCAGCGCAGGCTGAAAGCGCAACCGCAACGGTTAAACCACTTAACATGTGCACGAGTTTCATTGACTTCTCCTTTGATATCAATGCACCGAAAATACGGCCGCATCGGCTGTTTATTCGGTAAGTGTGGCACATAATCCCGATTTCTGCCTGCGTGCATGCCATGAATCAGACAGTTGTACCCAACCGTAGCGCCGTGAAAGCGCGTATAATAGTCGAATCTGTGGTAAAGCATGTAAAGGTGAAATAATGAGTCAGGCACTTTCGAATCTGCTGACCTTGCTCCAGCTGGAGAAAGTTGAAGAAGGATTGTTTCGCGGTCAGAGCGAAGACTTAGGCCTGCGCAGAGTGTTCGGAGGCCAGGTCGTTGGGCAGGCCCTGTCCGCCGCGAAAGAGACGGTACCAGAAGCACGTCTGGTGCATTCGTTTCACAGCTACTTCCTGCGCCCGGGCGACATCACCATGCCAATTGTTTACGACGTAGAAGTGCTGCGTGATGGTAACAGCTTTAGCGCGCGCCGGGTCGCTGCCATTCAGAAAGGCAAGCCCATCTTTTATATGACGGCCTCTTTCCAGGCACCGGAATCCGGCTTTGAGCACCAGAAACCAATGCCAGATGCGCCAGCCCCGGAAACACTGGTGTCAGAAACAGATATCGCCCGCTCGGTGGAGCATCTGTTGCCAGCGTTCGCCAAAGAGAAGTTTCTGTGTGAAAAAGCGCTGGAAATCCGACCTGCCGTATTCCATAACCCACTTAAAGGTCACGTTGACGCGCCGCGTCGCCAGGTGTGGCTACGTGCTAATGGCAAGGTCCCGGACGATATCCGCGTACACCAGTATCTGCTGGGCTATGCGTCTGATTTCAACTTTCTGCCGGTCTCGCTCCAGCCTCACGGCGTGGGTTTCCTGGAAAAGGACATGCAGGTAGCGACCATCGACCATTCCATGTGGTTCCACCGTCCGTTTGATATCAATGACTGGCTGCTTTACGACGTGGAGAGCACCTCCGCCTCCAGCTCACGCGGCTTTGTGCGCGGCGAGTTCTATAACCGTAAAGGTGAACTGGTGGCTTCAGCAGTACAGGAAGGGGTTATTCGCCAGCATCGCGGCGAATAACCGTGTTTGAGACACAAAAAACCGAACCCGGGGTTCGGTTTTTTTGTGGTGTACTCATTTAATTATTGTAAGCATTCTCGCCGTGGCTGTTCACATCCAGCCCTTCGCGCTCCTGCTCTTCCGGTACACGCAGGCCAACCGTCATATCGGCAATCTTATAGCCAATAAACGCCACCACGCCGGACCACACAATAGTCAACCCAATGCTTTCAAGCTGTACCAGTACCTGTTTGGCCATCGTTACACCTTCGGCAAAACCCACACCGCCGAGGGATGTCGCCGCAAACACACCGGTCAGCACGCACCCAACGATGCCGCACACGCCATGTACGCCAAATACGTCGCACGGGTCATCAACACGCAGCCAGCGCTTAAGTGCCGTCACGCCCCACAAACCGGCCAGGCCCGCAGCAATACCGATAATCAATGCTCCGCCAACACCCACATAACCGCACGCGGGTGTAATGCCGACCAGACCAGCAATCGCCCCAGAACACGCACCGAGGAGGGATGGTTTGCCACGCACTGCCCATTCCCCGAACACCCAACTCAGAATGGCCCCGGCGGTTGCCACCACCGTGTTCACAAATGCCAGTCCTGCTATCTCACTTGCCGCACCAGCAGAGCCGGCGTTAAAACCAAACCAGCCCACGTACAGAATGGCAGTACCGGTAAACACCATCGGCAGGTTATGCGGCTTGAACGCCTCTTTGCCGTAGCCCACACGTTTACCAATCAGGTAGGCGCCCACCAGGCCTGCCACTGCGGCGTTGATATGCACGACCGTTCCCCCGGCAAAGTCGAGCGCACCGTGGCTTGCGAGCAGACCACCGCCCCACACCATATGCGCAACTGGCACGTAAGAGAGAGTCAGCCATACCACCACAAAAATCAGTACTGCCGAGAACCGGATACGTTCTGCCAGCGCCCCAACAATAAGTCCTACGGTGATGCAGGCAAACGAACCCTGGAAGGCTACATGGATGTACTGGTAAATGCTGCCCATCACATCCGTTATCTTGATGCCTTTCAATAACGCCCAGTCGACGTTACCAAAAAAGTTATTACCCGCGCCAAAGGTTAGCGAGTAGCCGTAAACCACCCACAGCACGCACACCAGCGCAAACGTTACGGTAATCTGGGTCAGCATGGAGAGCACGTTTTTAGCGCGCAACAGGCCGCCGTAAAACAGCGCCAGTCCTGGCACGGTCATGAACAACACCAGCGCCGTGCTTATCATCATAAATCCGTTATCGGCCTTGTCAGCGACAGCCGGTGCCGCACTGGCAAGTCCCGGCAGCAGTGCGAGCGCGGCGTAAAACATCGTTATTTTTTTCATCTGATTATCCCCGTCACAAAAGCCGTTACAGTGCTGCTTCGTCGGACTCGCCGGTACGAATACGGATCACTCGCTGCAGTTCGGCGACAAAAATCTTGCCATCGCCAATTTTGCCGGTGTAAGCCGCTTTGCTGATAACCTCGACAACGTCATCAAGCTGGTCGTCGGCTACCGCGATATCAATTTTGACTTTCGGCAAAAAGTTAACGCTGTACTCTGCACCACGATACAGCTCTGCGTGGCCTTTCTGGCGACCAAAGCCTTTCACCTCCGTTACCGTCAGCCCCTGAATGCCGATGGAAGAAAGCGCTTCGCGCACGTCTTCAAGTTTGAATGGTTTGATTACTACGGTAACCAGCTTCATAGATCCCCCGTCGGAATTGACTAAAAGCAACAAGACGATTCGTATAAAGCAAAGGGCGTGCCAGAAGTGATAAAGAGCGCAGCAAGGGAGATACTGTGCCGTAGGTTCACACTAAGGGAATACGAAAGAAATGATGGTTAAAAAAGACGCACCATTATGGTGCGTCCAGCCCCGCTTCTCTGCACCAGCAGAGGAGAAATCCAGCACAACGCGCGGTTTTAGTGCATCAGTTCGCCAGCGCCTCTTCGCGCCCGCTTGCCGCCAGTTCTTCACCGACCAGCTGTAACTGATACATTTGCCAGTAGCGCCCGCGTGCAGCCAGCAACTGCTCATGATTGCCCTGCTCCACCGCATGACCGCGGTGCAGCACCAGAATGGTATCGGCATCAACAATAGTCGACAGGCGATGAGCAATAACCACAAGCGTGGTGCGCTGGCGCACGGCCGCCAGCGCAGTCTGAATAGCCTGCTCAGTGCCGGAGTCAATATTGGCCGTGGCTTCATCAAGGATGAGGATTTGCGGTGCATCCACCAGCACACGCGCCAGCGCCAGCAATTGCTTTTGCCCAACGGAAAGATTGTTACCCTGCTCACCAAGTCGAGTATGAATGCCCTCACTCATGCTGCGCGCCAGTGCGGCCAGCTGCACCGTTTCCAGCGCCTGCCATACCTGCGCCTCACTGATGTCACGCCCAAGGCTCACATTGGCAAAGAAGGTATCGGCCAGCACCACCGGGTCCTGTTGCACCATCGCGATGCCCTGGCGCAGCGCGCCGTGGCTCAGGCTTTGTAGCGCACGCCCGTCAAGGCGAATCTCCCCTTTGCTCAGCGGATAGTAACCCATCAGCAGATTTGCGAGCGTACTTTTGCCGCTACCGGTATGCCCCACCAGCGCCACAAAGCCGCGAGACGGCACATGCAGGTTAATGTCCTGGAGCACCAGCCGGTCATCGCGATAGGCAAACGACAGGCCGTTAATGTCAATTTTGCCACACTCAAGCAGACGCACATCGTCACCATACTGCTGGCGCGGTTTGTCCATCAATTCAAACACACGCTCTCCGGCCACCACCGCCTGTTGCAGCATGGACTGCTGCGTGGTTAGCTCAATCAGCGGTTCATTCAGTCGCCCGAGATAGCTGATAAACGCATACAGCACCCCCACTTCAATGGTGCCCGCCGGGCTGAAGCCAAACAGCAGCAGCAATCCACACAGAATTGCCGCAGAAAACAGGCTCAACAGCGGACGCAGCAGAAAACCGTCAAGGCGCAGCGTCTGCATACGCGACAGGTAGTGCTGGTAACTGGCATGATGCATTTTCTCGCCAAAGCGCGCCTGCTGGCGGAACTGCTGAATCACCCCCATGCCATTAATGACTTCGTTAAACCCGTCATTGATGTCGGCCAGATAGCCGCGCATACGGCGCACAATCGGCGTGCTGTAGCGCTGGTAGATAAACATCACCATCAACACTGCCGGGAAGATAATGAGCGCCACCAGCGCCATGCGCCAGCTTAAGCTGAACATTGCCACCAGCATTGCGCCAATCAACGCCGCACTGCGTAATACGGTAGCCACCACGGTGACGTAGAGATCGCGGATCACCTCGGTGTCGTTCGTAACACGCGAAATCAGCTGGCCTACCGGCTGGGTATCAAACGCGCTCAGTGGCTGGCGCAGGGCAGCATCCATGACGTCGGTACGCAGTTGCTGCACCACGCCAATGGCGGCACGGTTGAACAACAGCGACTGGAAGTAGTGCAGTGAGGCGGCCAGGATTTGCAACATCAGGTAGGCGCAGGCAAGCCCGACTGCAAGCCTGAGCGATACCCGGTCCTGCGCCACCACGTTATCAATAAAATAGCTAATCAGCGCCGGGCAGCTGACTTCTGCCGCCGCCGCGACCCACAGCATTACGACCGCAAGCCCAAGCGGGCGGCGCCACGGCGAGCCATACGCCAGCAGGCGCTTAAGCGTGGGCCAGAGTTGACCAAAACTACGCATGCCCTATTACCTCCTCTGGCTCGCTGTCTTCATCCAGCGCCGCTTCCAGCTGCTGATAGCGATACATATCGCGATACCAGCCCGGCTGGGCCGCCAGCCACTCGTGTCTGCCGCGCTGCGCCACATGACCGTGCTGCATTACCAGAATGTCACTAGCCCCCGTCAACGCCGACAGGCGGTGCGCGCTGATAATCACCGTGCGGTCGCTGCCCCACTGGCGCAGGTTGCGCAAAATATCGTGCTCGGTCCTTCCATCAACGGCGGAGAGCGCATCGTCAAGAATCAGGATTTCGGCATCCAGTAACAGTGCGCGGGCAATGGAAATACGCTGTTTCTGGCCGCCGGAGAGCATGACGCCACGTTCCCCCACTTCGGTCTCATAGCCCTGAGGCAGGCGCAGGATGTCGTCATGTACGCAGGCAAGTTTCGCTGCGGTTTCAATCTCTTCCTGTGTGGCATCGGGCTTACCGAGCGCGATATTGTGCGCGACGGTGTCCGAGAACAAAAATGGCGTTTGATTCACCACCGCCAGCCTTGCGCGCCAGTCATCCAGGCGCAATGCAGG
Source organism: uncultured Enterobacteriaceae bacterium (assembly GCA_966185765.1). Lineage (GTDB taxonomy): Bacteria > Pseudomonadota > Gammaproteobacteria > Enterobacterales > Enterobacteriaceae > CBIFVZ01. The sequence continues at coordinate 131,209 of CBIFVZ010000002.1, forward strand.
TAGGGCAATATCATGAAAACGGATCTCACCCTCGGTAACGTCAAAGTGGCGCTGAATCAGGCCGAGCACGCTGCTTTTCCCTGCCCCGGTCGGTCCGCACAGGCCAAGCATTTGACCAGGCGCCAGCGTAAACGCCACATTATGGAGCGTCGGTTGGGTTGCCTCTGGATAACTAAAGCACTGAATATCGGCTGCCAGCACACCACGCCCGGCGGGCAGCGGCCGATCGCCGTCGACCACCTCCGGCACTTCTGCCAGCATCGCGCGGATGCGGCTGTATGCGGCACTGCCGCGCTCAACAATGTTGAACATCCACGCCAGCGCCAGCATCGGCCAGATCATCAGGCCGAGATACATCATAAAACTGGTGAGCTGGCCAAGCGTGAGCGAGTCGTTCATCACCATCCAACTGCCGCCGCCAATAGCCAGCAGGTTGGCGGTGCCGATAGCGATAAAAATGGTGGGATCAAAGCGGGCGTCAATGCGCGCCACGCGGAAGTTCTTCATGCCGGTGTCGCGCGCATCGTCAGCAAACTGCGTGGACTGACGTTCCTCCAGTCCAAACGATTTGATCATGCGAATGCTGGTAAGGCTCTCCTGAGCCCTGTCGTTAAGCGAAGAGAAGGCTGCCTGCGCCGTTTTAAACCGTTCATGCAGACGGTCGCCATAGCGTTTGATAAATATCGCCATCACCGGCATGGGCAGGAGCGCCATGAGCGTCAGCTGCCAGCTAATCTGCGTGCTCATCACAATCAACACCGCACAGCCCATTACCAGCGAATCCACCAGCGTCAATACGCCTTCACCGGCAGCAAATACCACACGGTCCACATCGTTAGTCGCGCGCGCCATCAAGTCCCCGGTGCGGTGACGCAGGTAAAAGGCGGGATTATGGCGACTGAGCTGGCGGTAAAAATCGCTGCGCAACTCCACGGCGAGTTGATAAGACGCGCCGAACAGCAGTACACGCCAGACATAGCGCAGCAGATAGACCATTACGGCAATGGCAATCATCACACCGGTCCAGGTCAGGATCTGGCGCGCGCCAAAGCCGCCTTGCGTAACGCCGTCCACAATTACCCCTACCAGTTTCGGCGGGATAAGCTGCAAACCGGCAATAATAATCAGCAGACTCACCGCGCCGAGATAGCGTCGCCACTCGCGGGTAAAATACCAGCTTAACTGAGCAAATAATCGCACGAGAAAAAGTCCTGAGTCGCCGCGAAGCGGCGGCAAGAAGTCATAATAAGAACGTTAGCGACGGGGGAGCGTTTCCACCAGCGGTAACGCTGTGGTGTATTTTATCTGCTCCATCGCAAAACTCGAAGTGACATCGCTTAAACCCGGCACGCTGTTGACCAGCCGTTTGTAAAAATCGTCATAGCGCTTCATGTCTGCGACTTGCACACGCATCAGGTAATCGTATTCACCCGCCATACGCCAGAAGCCGAGGATCTCCGGCATTTGTGCGACCACGTCAACAAAATGGCTATACCAGTCGCTGCTGTGCTGCTGCGTTTTAATCAACACAAAAGCCACCAGCCCCAGCCCGAGTTTTTCCGGGTCCAGCAACGCGACGCGACCAACAATAATGCCGTCATCCTCAAGCCTTTTCAGGCGCTTCCAGCACGGCGTTGTGGTCAGATTAACGGCGTCCGCCAGTTCCTGCAAAGACAGCGAACAGTCCTTTTGCAGCAGACTGAGCAGCTTACGGTCAATTTTATCCAGCACCGGGGCCTCCTGGAGAAAAATTTTCTCTCATGGTGCGAATGTGGAGGCAAAATAGCAATCTCTTTTTCTTATCCTTCCCGTAATCTGAGCACAAACGAACAAAAGAGAATTGACCGATGATGAGCCAGTGGACCACCCGCGCCATTAATGAAATTAACGCCGACTATCAGCGTTCTGCCGACACCCATTTGATTCGTCTGGCGCTACCGGCGTTTGCCGGTATTTATCTTTATCTGAAAGACGAAAGCACGCACCCCACCGGCAGCCTGAAACACCGGCTGGCACGCTCGCTGTTTCTGTACGGTCTGTGCAACGGCTGGATTAAGGAAGGCACCACGATTATCGAAGCCTCCTCCGGCTCCACGGCGGTATCAGAAGCCTATTTCGCCCGCCTGCTGGGCCTGCCGTTTATCGCGGTAATGCCCGCCAGTACGGCACGACGTAAGATTGAACAGATTGCGTTTTATGGCGGGCGCTGCCATTTCGTCGACAGCCCGTGCGAAATCTACGCGGCTTCTGAGCAACTCGCTCGCGAGCTGAACGGTCATTATATGGATCAGTTCACCTTTGCCGAGCGCGCCACCGACTGGCGTGGTAATAACAATATTGCCGAGAGTATTTTCCGCCAGATGGCGAACGAACCGTTCCCGGTACCCGAGCACATTGTGATGAGCGCTGGCACCGGCGGCACCTCGGCCACTATCGGACGCTGGTTACGCCTGCAAGGGCATAACACGCAGCTCACCGTGGTTGACCCGGAAAACTCGGTGTTTATGGATTACTGGCACAACGGCGATGCCAGCCTGCGTAGCACCGTCGGTAGTCGCATTGAGGGCATTGGTCGCCCGCGCGTTGAACCATCTTTTGTACCGGGTGTGATTGATAACATGCTGCGCGTGCCGGATGCCGCAAGCGTAGCAACTATCCAGTGGCTGCAAAGCGTGTTGGGTCGCCGGGTAGGCGCTTCTACCGGCACCAATATGTGGGGTGTATTGCAGCTTGCGGCACAGATGCGTGATGAAGGCCGCACGGGCGCCATTGTCACGCTGTTGTGCGACAGCGGCGAGCGCTACCTGGAAACCTACTATAACCCACAGTGGGTGGCCGCCAACCTGGGCGATATACGCCCGTTCAGCGAGCAAATCAATCGGCTTCTGGGCTAAAAAAAAGCCGGGCGGATGCCCGGCTGGCGCAATCGCCGCACTATTCGGGGGAATAAGAAAGATGCGGGGTGTCGAGCCAATACGTCAAATAGTGTGAAACCGCCTGGCGGCGACAATGGCCAATAACCGGCAGGTGGGGTAACTGACTTTTTAGCTGCGGCATGGCGTTGCCCATAATCAGGCCATGCCCAACCGACCCCAGCATTTCGCAGTCGTTCATGGCATCCCCAAACGCCATGCAGTCGGCAAGCGCCACATCAAGGTGCGTCCCCAGTACAGCGAGCGCTGAACCTTTATTGCAGCCGAGCGGCAGCACCTCCAGACAGTGAAACGCCGAGAAACACAGGTGCGCGCGCTCGCCCAGCGCCTCGTTAAGCTGTAATCGCAGCCTGATCAGTTCGTCGTGCTCACCGCAAAAACAAATTTTGCTGACATCCAGCGCGGAAATCCGCTTTGGGTCCGTCAACTGGTAGCGAAAGCCGCTGTACGCATGCGCATCCAACAGCGCTGGCACGTCGTACTCGGTCAGCCATCCACTGTCGTTGAACACATGCATACTGGCGCGGGTGTCCCAGTGGCCGTGCAGCACAATCTCCGCCACTTCCGGTGCCAGATCGTGACGCCATAGCGTCTCACCGATAGCATTGTGTACGCGAGTACCGTTGCCGGTGATAAACCAGGCCTCATCAAGCAAATCACCGACCAGAGTTGGCATTTCCAGCCAGTGGCGGCCTGTGGCAAAGGTCAGCACTATATTGCGCTCACGCAGGCGACGCAGCGTTGCGCGCGTCTGCTCGCCCAGCCGGTGGTCCGGCATCAGCAGAGTGCCATCAAGATCAAATGCCGCCAGTCGTGCCATCGTTACCTCATCGTTCACAGTGCGCGTGATAGCCATGAGTATTGCCTGGCATATGCGGAACTAATAGTGAATACTTGCCAAAAAACTGTTCCGGATTTTCCATGCGTCTGCTTCACCGTCTTAATCAATTCCAGCGCCTGTGGCAGCCTTCCGCCGGCGCAGTGCAGCGTGTCACCGTAGCCGAGCTTGCCGAGCGCTGTTTTTGCAGCGAACGCCACGTCCGCACGCTGCTTGGCCAGCTGGAGAAAGCAGGCTGGCTGACCTGGCGAGCACAGGCCGGACGCGGCAAACGTGGAGAACTCACCTTTCTGACCAGCCCGCAGAGCGTGCGTGCCACGCTGCTGGAGCAGGAGCTGGATCGTGGCCAGCATCAGAATGCGCTGGATCTGGCACAGCTTGCGCCAGAGCAGCTGCGCCAGGTGTTACAACCGCTGCTCGGCGGCCGCTGGCAGAACGACATTCCCACGCTACGTATTCCCTATTACCGTCCCCTGGAGCCACTCACGCCCGGCTTTTTACCTGGCCGCGCCGAGCAGCATCTGGCAGGCGAGGTGTTTGCCGGTCTGACCCGCTTTGACGACAACTGCACTGAACCGGTCGCGGATATGGCACACCACTGGGATGTGTCGCCTGACGGCTGCAGCTGGCGCTTTTACCTGCGCCCGACGCTGCGCTGGCATAACGGCGAAGCGGTAAGCGTGAACCAGCTGCTGGAAAGCCTTCATCACCTGCTGGCGCTCCCAGCCCTGGAGCGACTATTCGCCAGCGTCAGCAAGATAAGCGCCCCTCACGCCAGATGTTTGCAATTTACGTTACACCAGCCTGACTACTGGCTGCCCTGGCGACTGGCAAGCTATTGCAGCAGGCTTGCTCATCCCAGTGACAGCACTCTGGGCTGTGGCCCGTTTCGCCTCACAAGCCACACCAGCTCGCTGGTACGACTGGAAAACCACGACGGTTATCACCTGCGCCATCCGCTGCTACGTGCGATTGAATACTGGATAACGCCACAGCTTTTTGACACCGCACTCGGCACCAGTTGCCGTCATCCGGTGCAGATCGCTATTGGCAATAAGGAGCAGCTGCCAGAGCTACGCCCAGTCAGTCACAGTATCAGTCTGGGATTTTGCTATCTGGCGATTAACCAACAAGGTCGTCTGACATCCCATCAGGCACGCTGGTTGATGGCGCTGATTCACCACAGCGACATGATTAATACACTGCCACTGGGTGAATCGCTGATTACCCCCGGTTGCGCCATACTGCCGGGTTGGGAACTGGACTCACCTCTGAACGCCGAACCGGTGGCGCTGCCGCCAACACTCAGGCTGATTTATCATTTACCGGTGGAGCTACACGTCATGGCCCAGCAACTGCGCCGCCGCCTGGCAGCCCTCGGTTGTGAGCTGGAAGTGGTGTTTCATAATGCCAAAGACTGGAGTGGCAATCCTGAACTGACCGACGCCGATATAGTGATGGGCGACAGGCTGATTGGCGAAGCGGCTGAGTCCACCCTTGAGCAATGGCTGCGTTGCGATACGCTGTGGCCATTGCTGCTAAGTCGGGCGCGTTACGCGCATTTACAGACCACGCTCGATGCGGTACAGCGCACCCCAGACACCCCTGCACGCTATGCGGCACTGCGCCACGTCTTTCACCGCCTGATGGAAGATGCTGTACTGACACCGCTGTTTCACTACCGCTATCAGATAAGCGCTCCGCCGGGCGTAAACGGCATCCGCCTCAATGCACGCGGTTGGTTTGACTTCAGTCGTGTCTGGCTACCGCCGCCGGATGCATGAAGCACTGGTCGCAGGCGGTTCACAGCGCTACCATAGCGCCCCCGACATAAACAAAGGTGAACTATGAAACGCGCAGTTGTCGTCTTTAGCGGCGGTCAGGACTCCACAATATGCCTGATTCAGGCCCAGGCGCAGTATGATGAAGTTCACTGCGTTACCTTCGATTACGGCCAGCGTCACCGTGCAGAGATTGATGTGGCACGCGAGCTGGCACATACGCTTGGCGTTCGTGCGCATAAAGTGCTGGACGTCACGCTACTTAACGAACTGGCGATTAGCAGCCTGACGCGCGACAGTATTCCGGTACCGGATTATGACGCTGACGCCAGCGGCATCCCGAATACGTTTGTACCCGGTCGCAATATTCTGTTCCTGACGCTGGCGGCGATTTACGCTTACCAGGTACAGGCCGACGCGGTGATTACCGGCGTGTGTGAAACCGACTTTTCGGGTTATCCCGACTGCCGGGATGAGTTTGTGAAAGCCCTCAATCATGCCGTAACGCTGGGTATGGCCCGTGATGTGCGTTTTGAAACACCGCTAATGTGGCTCAACAAAGCCCAGACCTGGGCGCTGGCAGACTACTGGGGTAAGCTCGACCTGGTGCGCCAGCAGACGCTCACCTGCTATAACGGTATTCGCGGTGACGGGTGCGCAGAATGCGCCGCCTGCCACCTGCGCGCCAACGGCCTTGAAGGCTACGAAGCCGATAAAGCGGGCGTCATGGCGCAGATGAAGCAGATAACCGGTCTGGTATAATTTTTATTCACCGTGCGGGAGCCATTATTGGTTCCCGTCTGTATCTGTTCAATTTACACAGCGAGGCGCCATGCGTTAATACATAATATATTTATTACTCCCATAATTTCAGAATAATATTAAATCGCCTTTACCGCAGGCGTTAACGCCTTATTTGAATAAGATTTTATACCCCCCTGAACATTTGCTCACGGCCCACCACTGTTAATTAAATACGCATCCATAAGAATAACCTTAGCAATTACATTGCAATAGTAAATCTAAAAAAAATTTCTCACTCTTTTATAAACAGGGCTACCCTTATTTGTGGCTGCAATTGAATGGCGCATTCTGCGTCGTTTCAAAAAAGGTATTACCGAAACGCTCACTCACTCTATTCATATACCTTACGCGTAATGAAAAGGAGGTATCTGTGGCAGCATAACGTTGCGATAACCGGCGCTACCGGTTTAAAACGATGACAGATATCTGTCCCTGAATGTGATTCAGGTATGGCGAGCATTCAATAAAGCCACCTAAAGTAGTGCAAGCGGCAGGATAATTGTGTTGGCGGTGTTAATATTCGCCTGACACCGGCACGCTGTTGCTGGCATTATTTCTCTCGTTAGTGAAAACATGATGTCATTCCTTAACTCATTAGATTAGAGGTAATTATTATGCAATCACAAGAAAACAGCATCCGCGAACTGGACACTATGGAAATTGACGCTGTTGCCGGTGGCGGTGTGCTAGGCGACATTCTGGGTTCACTGTTGGGTACTGTGACCGACACTGTCGTCGGCCTGGTTGATGCCATTGAAGATGGCGTGCTGGGCGGTGTGACTGGCGGCATCGGCGGCGGCCTTGACCTGGGGGGTATCCTGGGCGGCATCCTCGGCGGCAATAAATAAGCTGCCCCGGGGTGTTCTCGCACCCTGCCGACGCTCTGCGGCAGGGTGCAGAAGGTTGTAAAACACCTGTCGCTTCACAATTAAACGGCTCCCCTTCCCCCGTAATAACATTGCACTATAACTCTTGCTGATTCCATCAGATAAAACAGAGAACACTCTGCCCCTGTAATTACTGCACCCCTGCACTTCCAGCATCACCTTGCGCCCAATACCCTTTATGTGGAAGATAAATGATAAAAATCACCCAACTTAGGTTTTATTTTTTACGGGCTACCATCATCAATACTGATAACACACTACTGTCCCACATAATAAACACATTAATTCAATGCGTAATTAACCTGACACCGTTGTTATCATGCGCTGCGTTTATTGCACTTCACTATTCAGCGTTCCTGCCTGGGTTTTCCGCAAACGTAACGCGGCCTTTAAATCTCGGCACGACATTACAACCTGCGCATAATACTCTTCTATTTTCCCTTTCCCTGGCATCAGCAAGTTAACGTTATGGAGCCACAGCTAAATCAGGATAATGAAACAGGTTCATGCCCTCAAACGATATCATCAAATCGGTATTCGCGAAAAATTCAGGCTCGCCGATAATCGTTCAGAGGTAACACATTATGCTTTTAGACCTTTAATAATGTTACAGACATTCGTGTACTCAACGCAGCGCCAGGAGCCAGCAAGTTCACCGAGTTACTGAGTAAAATTACCGGTTCTGTGAGCACTATCACTGGCAAAACAGACGATGATTTCTGATGCCGGTGATACTGTTGGGGCAATCATCAGCCGCCTCAGCGATACATTTACATGCCTGGCAAATCGCCTGCTGAAAGGCGATTAATTTACCTGCCTGCTCCTCTGTCCCGTCTGACCTGGATACGGGCGTTTACACCTGTCCCCCACTTGCCGCCCCCATCGCTTTTAATACGCTGATATCCACAACCCGGTCGGCAGAAGCAATGGTCGAGGGACGGTGGGCTATCATCACGCGCGTAATGTTGAGCGCCCTGATAGCGGTATTGATCTGCGCTTCATTATCACTATCCAGGTGGCTGGTGGCTTCGTCCAGAAACAGAATCGCCGGGCGACGATAAAGCGCACGGGCTATCAACAGCCGCTGCTTCTGGCCGCCGGACAGGCTGCTGCCAAGCTCGCTTATCAGCGTTTCATAACCCATCGGCATGCGCATGATGTCTTCATGGATGTTGCACAGCATGGCGCATTGCAGCATCAGTTTGGCATCCGGTGTACTGTCAAAAGAGGTAATGTTCTCCTGCACTGAACCGGCAAACAGCGTGTCATCCTGCAAGACGGTGGCAATACAGGCCCGATAGCGGGCAAAACCAGCCTGTTGGATGCTAATGCCATTAATGCGAATTTCTCCCCCCTGCGGCTGTACCAGCCCTGCCATGATTTTCATGAGCGAGGTTTTGCCCTCACCGGACGGGCCGGTAATGGCGAGACTTTCCCCAGGCGCCACCTCCAGCGTCAGCCCCTGGAACAGCGGCGGCGAGAGCGCATCAAACTGGAATGTCAGCCCTTCAACAGCCAGCGATGCTGGTTTCCCGGGTGTGACCAGCGGCAGTCCCGCCCCGGCAACCTCCTCCCCGCCTGGCTCCGGCTCTGTGAGAGCAATATCGGCTACCCTGCCAGTATGTAACGACAGCATACGAAGCTGGAGCGCCATATTCAGCAGGTTGGCGGCGCGGTCAGCAAATTGCCCCCGGTAGGTGTTAAACGCCACAAACATCCCAAGTGTGATATGGCCCTCAATCACCTGGCTTGCCGCCAGCCACAGCAGCGTTATCTGCTCAAGCGAGGAGATAAGCGTATTGCCTCCGGAAAACAGCATTTCATAGCGTGTCTTGCGCACGGTGGTGTTAGCACTTTCAACGTTCAGGTTCATCCACGCCTGCGCACGCTGACTGGATAGCCCCAGCGCCTTCATGGTGCCCATGCCGTACAGGGTTTCCATAAAATGCGAGCCTGTGCGAGCATTACGCACAATCTGCTCCTCACTGGCACGCCGCCACGCGCCGTAGGTAGACAGGCGAAAAATAATCCAGCCTGCGGTAAACGCCAGCACGACCCACACCAGCCAGCCGCCGTACAGGAACATCATCACCAGCAGCCCAATGGACATAATACCGTCCATAATGCTGTTCACCACGTTGGTGGTAAGCGTGGTGCGCAGCGTATCGAGCGAGAGAAAACGCGACTGAATATCCCCCAGACGCCGCTTTTCAAAGTAATCCAGCGGTAGCGCCAGCAGATGATCAAACAGGCGTGATTTCCACTGAATATCGATAAGCGTGCTCATCACAAGCGACATCCAGCCGCGCGTCATACTCACTGCGGTGCGAAAAATAATAAAAAACAGCAGGCCTAAGCAGATAAGCGTCAACAGCCCGACATCGCTTGAGGGGATAACGTGGTCCATTACCAGCTGCATCCCCACCGGCATCAACAGGTTTACCGACTCAATCAATACAGAAAAACAGAACAGCTTTGCGAGCGTCGGCCCCAGGCCGCTCACGGTTTTGGTCAGCGTGCGCAGCTTAAGTGTGGCGCGCGGCGCCTGTTCCTGGCTGGCAAAGCGTTCAGAGGGCCACATCTCCAGCGCCACGCCGGTAAAGTGGCCGGAGGCCTCCTGCATAGCCAGCACGCGCCGCCCGGCAGCTGGGTCATGAATCACCAGTCTGTTACCCCGCACCGCCACCAGCACCACAAAATGATTCATGTCCCAGTGTAAAATACACGGCGTTTTCAGTGCCCCCAGATCGTCCATATCAAGGCGCAATGCACGGGTTTTGAGGCCACTGGTGGCCGCAATATCCATAATCTGGCGCAGGGTGGCGCCGCGCATAGAGAGTCCCGCGCGCCGCCTCAACGTCAGGAGATCGGTAGGCTGGCCGTGGGCGGCGGCAATCATGGCAAGACATGCCAGACCGCACTCTGCGGCCTCAGTCTGCAAGATCACCGGTATACGGCGACGCAGGTTCAGCCCCAGGCGTGCGGCAAGCTCCTTGAGTGCATCAACGGTCATGTACGCTTCCTGTTACGCTGCTCTTGAGCGTGTAATAAGGTGAAAGGATCCACTGCCAGAGCGGGCGGTTTTCGAGAAATACCGTTGATTCAGCCTGCATACCGCTACTGACTGGCGGTGGTTTACCTTCCAGCGCCAGACCCGTCAGGTCCGGCTTTACCAGCGCCTTAAACCAACCGTCGCTGATGTTGCCCGCCGCGTCACGCGGTGCACTGGCATACCCGGCGATTTCTTTTGCCGGTATTGGCGCACGTGAGATGGATTCAATTTGTCCCGGAAACTGACCATATTTCTGAAACGGAAACGCGGTATAGCGCAGGTTGATATGATCGCCTGTATGCACCCAGGGAATGCTTTCTCCAGGCAGCCAGATAACCATGCGCCAGGCGTCCTTATCTAACGGTACCAACTGCACCAGGCTGTCGCCCAGGCCAACCATCTGCCCTTGCGTGACGCTCAGTGAGGAAATACTCCCAGCGGCAGGTGCCGTAATGATACGCACGCCGCCCGCGTCGGCTTCTGCCGCTTGTTTTTCAAGGTCATCGAGGTGAATACGGTATTGCGCAATCTGGCTGTCAAAGTCCGCCCGTTTGGCAATAAGCTCACTGCGCAGCGACGAGATTTGCAAATCCTGCTGAATGATCTGCGCATTGAGACTTTGCCAGCTGGCCTGCTGCTGGTAATAGAGATAACGCTGGTTATTTTGCTGATCGGTCGTCACCAGTCCTTTTTTGCGCCAGGCACCGTAGGCCTCCATGCTTTTTTGCATCTCATGCAGGCCAATGCTGGCGGAATCAATCATCGTGCCGCTGATTTTTCGCGCCTCAATATAGCGCTCAAGCTGCTTCTGAAGTCCTTCAAGGGTGGACTGTTTATTCTTTTGCGTCTGGGTGATGATTTCTTCAGTGCGCTGGCGCTGTTTGAGTAACACGCCCAGCGTGGTGGTACTGAGATTGCCAGAACTGGTGACCCGGCTAACATCAAGTTCATAAAGTGGCGTACCCGCAGTGACAACCTCGCCATCACGGACTAACAGACGGGTTATCATCCCCTGCTCCGGTGCAAACAGGTTAACCGTATGCGGCAGCGTAACGATTTCACCACTGACATTAACGCGCCGGGTATAGCTGCCAAAGACAAGAAACATCAGCAAGCTAATCATGATGAGTGCGGTCACCGCTGCGGTTACCCACGCCGGCCAACCGCGTAACAGTAACACCTGACCCGAGCGGAAAGCCTGTTGGTACTCACCCACCTCTTTTCTAAAAAGCATGATTCTCCAGGCAGCGTCATCCACACGTGATGCGAAGTGTAGATCGCGCTTGCGCAACCCTCCAGCAAACAAAATGAATAAAATTCAATAAGTAAAAAGATATATCGTGCATTTTTACAACGAGAAGATGCTGAGTTGAGATACCGCGACTACGACCTCGCAGCGCGACTTAAGGAGGGTTTCTGAGGATGGGTTGCGGGCTATGCCTCATCGCTCACGGCGTCTGGCGAGGTCATGGCAAGGGTAACTGCGTTGAGGTTGATGTAATACGCCTGCGTAGCAGCGCATAAATGGCACAGCCGAGGCTCGCTTTAGCGATAGCGCTGTCTTTCCCTGCGCCCCGGTCACACCGTACGACGTTTCCAGGACGCGAATGCTCTGTCGTCTTTTAGCGTTCAGCCATCATTTGTTCCAGATGCTCGCGCAACTCCCCCTCCAGCGCCAGTGCCTTGTGCGTTTTCAGATCGATGCAGACAAACGTAATTAAGGCATCGGCAACCAGCTCGCCCTCCGGCTCCAGATGAATATCCTGGCGCAATACACCACTCTTGCCGTTGAGTTGCTCAAGGCGGCTCACCACCTTCAGCACATCCCCCAGCACTGCCGGACGGCGATAGTTGATATTAATGTTCACCACCACAAAAGCGATGTTGTGCTGCGTTAACCAGCGAAAGGCGGCCTGGGTTTCAAGCGCCTCCCAGCGCGCCTCTTCCAGAAACTCCAGATAGCGTGCGTTGTTGACGTGCTGATAAACATCGAGGTGATATCCCCGTACCTTAATTTGCGTCTGCATAGCGATAACCTTTAACTTTTTTTATGGTTTTACGGGCCAGGGATAACAGCATCCATCTTCCTGCGCCCCAATAACATACAGAGGCCACACCAAACTGGTATGACCTCTACAGCGTAGCAAAAAACGCTACGGGCGCTATGCGATGTTGCTTAAAGTTTGAGGCGCGGCAGATTACGCTCTACCAGCGCATTGCCCATACCGGGCACATCCCGCAGGTCGTCTACACTTTTAAATGCGCCATGCTCCTCGCGATAACTCACAATAGACTGTGCTTTCTTCACGCCAATGCCGTTAAGCATGTGCGCCAGTTCTTCAGCTGAAGCACTGTTGATGCTCACACGCTCACTCTCCGGCACGCTGTCTGCTGCTGACGATGCAACAGTCTGCGACGCAGCGGCTTTCCCGGATGCAGGTGCAGCCAAAGCCCCTGTGGAAAATCCTGCCAGCGACAGCGCCAGTGTGGTGATAGTGATGAGTTTTTTCATACTGCGTCTCCGTTTGTTGTTGGTGAGGCCACCATAAACAGGCACAGCAGAGACCACAAACGGCGAGTTTCAGATATGGAAAAGGCCGCGAAAGCGGCCTTCAGATGTTGCAACTCGTTGCGCAGAAAACACAATCCGCCTCGAGTGATTACTGCTGGGTCGCGATATTACCCAGTTTGATTTTTGCGGATTTACGCAGGTTGTCCATCAGCGCTTCGAAGGTGATTTGCGCGTTGTTCTGGGTCAACCCTTGCTCCATTGCCTTCTTCTGCTCGGCCGGCATTTCGCCGCTGCGCACTTCTTCAAGCGAAATGATCACCACGTTGCCTTCCCCGTCAGTGGCAAGGCCAAAGCTCGGTTTACCTTTTGGCAGTGGCAGATCAAACACTGTCTGCGCCAGCGGATCCTGATCGGTACGACTGAATGTTTTCGGCTCACCAAAACGTACATTGGTCGCGTTCATTGCCGTATCACCCTCGCCTTTTTTCAACTCAGCAAGCAGTTTATCGGCATCAGCTTTTGCCTGCTTCTCTGCCTTCTGGCGCTGCACGGCGGCGATAACATCACCGCGCACCTGCTCCAGGGTTTTTTCCGCCTCTGGCTTGTGCTCTGTCACACGCAATACAAACGCGCGATCGCCGTCAACGGTGATGATGTCAGAGTTACTGCCTGGCGTGTTGTTGACCCCAACCAGTGAACCCCCGAAGATGACATCCGCAACTGGCTTAAAGTTAAGCTCCTGCGGCAGGGTAGTACGATCAAACCAGCCGGTTTCAACCGCTTTGACGCCCGCAACCTGTTCTGCACTGGCAAGCGATTCATTATCATTGCTCGCCGCATCGCTTACTTTCTGCTGTAACGCATAGTATGCATCCAGCACTTTTTCCTGCTTCACTTTAGCGGCAATATCATTGCGAACTTCAGCAAGCGGCTTGACCTGCTCAGGCTGTGTATCGTCAAGACGCGCCACCAGGAAACCCACGGAAGACGTAATCACGCCAGACAGCTGGCCTTTTGCGCTCAGATTCGCGTTTTTAAGTTCATCCGGCATGGTGGATGCTTCCAGCCACCCCATGTCACCGCCGTTACGCGCGGAAATGATGTCGGTGGATTTTTCTTTAGCAAGCGTAGCGAAATCACCACCCTTGTTGAGCAGATCCAATACCGCGTTCGCATCTGCTTCTGATTTGGTCTGAATCACGCTGTAACGATAGCGAGCCGGTTGCGTGAACTGAGCGAGGTTTTGATCGTACCAGGACTGAATGTCCGCATCGCTCACCTCAGCGTTCATCGTAGCCGCATCAAGCTTGATATAACTCACACGATACTGCTCAGGGGCCATAAAGTGTGCTTTGTTCTGCTCGTACCAGGTTTTGATTTCATCCTCAGAAACCTGCTGCGACTTTGCCATTGAATCCACATTCAACGTAGCCAGGCTTGCCACACGCTGCTGGGACACCAGGGCCGCCAGCGATTCTGTTTCGCCCGGCAGCAGGAAATCACTGCCCACAATCGCACCTGCCAGCTGCCGTGTGGTCAGCTGCTTACGCAGCGCCTGAGCATACTGATCCGGCGTAATACGCATGTTGCTGATAATGGCGTTGTAGCGTTCGTTATCGAACTTGCCGTTAGACTGAAACGCCGACTCGCTGAAAATGGCCTGCTTAACCTGGTCGTCGCTGATGTTCAGCCCCAGTTCTTTGGCATACTGACTCAGCAGCACCTCATCAATGGCACGCTGTAACACCTGTTGGCGCATGGCAGACATGTAGCCATCATTGCCAGCCAGCTCAGAAAAACGCTCACCTAGCTGCTGCTGCTGGCGATTACGCTCATTTGCCACATCATTCTCGAACTGAGCGCGGCTGATTTCCTGGCCGTTCACTTTCGCGGCGTAATTATTGTCACCGCCAATCAGGTAGTTACCTACGCCAGTCAGAACGAATGACACGATAATTAAACCCAGAATTACCTTGAGCACGACGTGATTAGCCGCCGAGCGTAAATTGTCCATCATGGTGTAACCACACTCCGCTGTAGTGTAACTGCTTTACCTGACGCAGCACGCTGTAGCGGCTACGCAATAAAGGCGTATTGTGACAAGAAAACGGGGTCATTGTCAGCCCGGATTGGCATTTTTGCACAATAAAAAAGGCACATCTGACGATGTACCCTTTCGGCATGACTGCAAGCGGTGCTCCTCAGGGAGCCAACGCGGTTTTAGTTAACAGCGTCTTTAAGCGCTTTACCTGCTTTAAAGCCAGGTACTTTAGCAGCAGCGATTTTGATTTCTTTGCCAGTTTGTGGATTGCGGCCGGTACGGGCAGCACGCTCTTTAACTGCGAAAGTGCCAAAACCCACCAGAGCCACGTCGTCCCCGGATTTCAGAGACTCGGTAACAGAATCCAGAAATGCATCCAACACTCGACCAGCCGCAGCTTTAGAAATATCAGCGTTTGCGGCAATCTTCTCTATCAGTTGAGATTTATTCACTCTTCTCTTCCTCTCATTATTATTTATATCGCGCCCCAATCCTCCGGAACGCGACCGCGCAGCAGTTATATCAGGCCTGTTATGCCCTTACAACACCCGTTGTTGCAGGCCTTTGTCTGAAAAATCAGCCAGACGGTATTTAAGTTAGCCAGACAAAAAAAAGCTGGCAAGTGAGAATTCACCTGCCAGCGCTTTTTTTATCGCTTGTCTTTGCGTCAGGTCACTATTTTGCCGTCGCCACTTCCATGCCGAACGGCGCATTCTGCAACGCCAGGGTCAAGACTTCTTCAATGCGCTTCACCGGATGGATATCCAGATCGGCGATAACGTTATCCGGAATTTCTTCAAGATCGCGTTTGTTTTCGTCCGGGATCAGTACCGTTTTGATACCACCGCGGTGTGCCGCCAGCAGCTTCTCTTTCAGGCCGCCAATCGGCAGCACCTGACCGCGCAGGGTGATTTCCCCCGTCATGGCAACATCGGCGCGCACCGGGTTACCGGTGAGGCACGAAACCAGTGCAGTACACATGGCAATACCGGCGCTCGGACCGTCTTTTGGCGTTGCCCCTTCCGGCACGTGCACGTGGATGTCGCGTTTTTCGTAGAAATCGGTGTTGATGCCGAGTTTCTCTGCGCGGGCGCGCACCACAGTGAGTGCAGCCTGAATGGACTCCTGCATCACTTCACCCAGCGACCCGGTGTAGGTCAGCTTGCCTTTACCCGGTACACAGGCAGTTTCAATGGTCAGCAGGTCGCCGCCCACTTCCGTCCACGCAAGACCGGTCACCTGACCCACGCGGTTTTCGTTGTCTGCGCGACCATAGTCAAAGCGCTGTACACCCAGATATTCCTTCAGGTTATCGCCATTAATGTGAATGTGCTTAAGCGATTTATCCAGCAGCAGCTGTTTCACCGCCTTACGGCACAGCTTGGAAATTTCACGCTCCAGCCCACGCACGCCCGCCTCGCGGGTGTAGTAGCGGATGATGCCAACGATAGCGCTATCATCCACCGTCAACTCACCTTTTTTCAGCGCGTTACGCTCAATCTGCTTGGACAGCAGGTGACGCTTAGCGATGTTCAGTTTCTCATCTTCGGTGTAACCCGACAGACGAATCACTTCCATACGGTCCAGTAGCGGGGCCGGGATGTTCATGGAGTTAGAGGTCGCCACAAACATCACATCGCTCAAGTCGTAATCCACTTCCAGGTAGTGATCGTTGAACGCGACGTTCTGCTCGGGATCCAGCACTTCAAGCAGCGCGGACGCAGGATCGCCACGCATATCGGACGACATTTTGTCGATTTCATCGAGCAGGAACAGCGGGTTACGCACCCCCACTTTCGCCATTTTCTGAATCAGTTTACCCGGCATTGAACCGATGTAGGTACGACGGTGACCGCGAATTTCCGCTTCGTCACGCACGCCGCCCAGCGCCATACGCACATATTTACGGCCGGTCGCTTTAGCGATGGACTGACCCAGCGAGGTTTTACCTACCCCTGGCGGTCCAACGAGGCACAGAATAGGCCCTTTAAGCTTGTTCACGCGGCTCTGTACCGCGAGGTATTCAAGAATACGGTCTTTCACGCGCTCAAGGCCGTAGTGATCCGTATCGAGGATTTCCTGAGCCTGACGCAGGTCCTTTTTCACTTTGCTGCGCGCATTCCACGGTACCTGAACCATCCAGTCGATATAACCGCGTACAACGGTGGCTTCGGCAGACATCGGCGACATCATTTTCAGCTTTTGCAGCTCGGCTTCCGCTTTCTCTTTCGCGTCTTTGGGCATTTTTGCCGCATCAATCTTGCGCTTAAGCGCTTCGATTTCGTCCGGCGCATCGTCCATCTCGCCAAGCTCTTTCTGAATCGCTTTCATTTGCTCATTCAGATAGTACTCGCGCTGGCTTTTTTCCATCTGCTTTTTCACGCGGTTGCGAATGCGCTTTTCAACCTGCAGCAGATCGATTTCAGACTCCATCATCGCCATCAGATATTCCAGACGTTCATTAACGTCGGACATCTCCAGCACAGACTGCTTGTCAGCAAGTTTGAGCGGCATATGAGCCGCAATGGTATCGGCAAGGCGTGCCGGATCGTCAATGCTGTTTAGCGACGTCAGGACTTCAGGCGGGATTTTTTTGTTTAGCTTGATGTAGCCTTCGAACTGGCTAATCGCCGTGCGCACAAGCACTTCCTGCTCGCGCTCTTCGATTTCCGGCGACGGCATGTATTCCACCTGGGCGTTAAAGTGGTCACCGTTGTCGGCAAGCGTGGTAATACGTGCACGCTGCAAACCTTCGACCAGCACTTTTACGGTGCCGTCCGGCAGTTTCAGCATTTGCAGAATTGAGGCAATGGTACCCACAGAAAAAAGGTCGTTAACACCCGGCTCATCCGTGGAAGCCTCTTTCTGCGCCACCAGCATGATTTTCTTATCATGGTCCATTGCCGCTTCCAGGCAGCGAATGGATTTCTCCCGCCCGACAAACAGCGGAATAACCATGTGCGGATAAACCACCACATCGCGCAATGGCAATACGGGGATTTCAATGCGTTCAGAACGCTCAGGATTCATAGAGCTCTCTCTCAATTTAGTTTCCGCCAGGTAAGGGGCGCGCGTGAACGCTCTTCACGGCATCTCTCCAGTTAGTGATTCAGTATATGGGGATGTTTCCCGTACATTCAACGGCAGGAATTAAGGAAAAGTAAATGGGGGATAAATTCCCCCATTTGTACGGTAACTGACTGTAGGAGAGGCGAATTATTCGCCAGACGCCTGTTGCGCCTCAGACTTACCGTAAATCAGCAGCGGCTCTGATTGCCCCTCAATGACCGAGTCATCAATAACCACTTTTTCCACATCTTCCATCGACGGCAGGTCATACATGGTTTCCAGCAGTGCGCCTTCAACAATGGAGCGCAGACCACGTGCGCCGGTTTTGCGTGCCATTGCTTTTTTGGCAATAGCATCCAGCGCTTCGTCGCGGAACTCCAGTTCCACACCTTCGAGGTTAAACAGCGCCTGATACTGCTTAGTCAGGGCGTTTTTCGGCTCTTTGAGGATCTGGATGAGTGCATCTTCACTTAACTCATTGAGCGTCGCGACAACCGGCAGACGACCAATGAACTCAGGAATGAGACCAAATTTGATTAAATCTTCTGGCTCAACCTGAGAGAGCAGCTGCCCCTCGGTGGCTTTTTCGGACTTCGCTTTTACCGTTGCGCCAAAACCAATGCCGGAGCCGGTTTCCACACGGTTAGCAATAACCTTATCCAGGCCCGCAAACGCACCACCGCAGATAAACAGAATTTTTGAGGTATCAACCTGCAAAAACTCCTGCTGCGGATGCTTACGCCCGCCCTGCGGCGGTACAGCAGCCACAGTACCTTCGATAAGTTTCAGCAACGCCTGCTGCACGCCTTCGCCAGACACATCGCGGGTGATGGACGGGTTATCGGATTTACGCGAAATCTTGTCGATTTCATCGATATACACGATACCGCGCTGCGCTTTCTGTACATCGTAGTCGCACTTCTGCAACAGCTTCTGGATGATGTTCTCCACATCTTCACCCACGTAACCGGCTTCGGTCAGGGTCGTGGCATCCGCCATAGTAAACGGTACATCCAGCAAACGGGCCAGCGTTTCGGCGAGCAGCGTTTTACCGCTACCAGTCGGCCCTATGAGCAGGATGTTACTTTTACCCAGCTCGACGCCGTTTGACGTATCACCATTGCGCAGACGCTTGTAGTGGTTGTAAACGGCAACAGCCAGCACTTTTTTCGCCTGCTCCTGACCGATAACGTAATCGTCCAGGTGATGGCGAATTTCATGTGGTGTTGGCAGCGCACTGCGCTCGCGGTGTGGCGCGACTTCTTTAATCTCTTCGCGAATAATGTCATTACATAAATCGACACATTCGTCGCAGATATACACTGACGGCCCTGCGATCAGTTTGCGCACTTCATGCTGGCTTTTGCCGCAAAAAGAGCAGTACAGCAATTTTCCTGAACCGTCTTTGCGCTTATCTGTCATGAGTCAAAACCTCTTAATCTGTTACTTTTTGCGGCAGTCGATGACGCACGTCCTCGATTCCCAGGCCACAGCCTTATCCGGTGCGTTGGCATGTCGCATCTGCTTATAGTATAGCGACACACCGCGCCACGGACATCCGCATTATTCACGGTGGGTCAGGATGGCATCCACCAGGCCGTATTCCAGCGCTTCTTCGGCAGACAGGAAGCGGTCACGCTCAGTGTCTTTTTCGATTTTTTCCAGCGGCTGACCGGAGTGTTTAGCCATCAACTCATTCATGCGCGCTTTGATTTTCAGAATTTCACGGGCGTGAATTTCAATGTCCGTCGCCTGCCCCTGATAACCGCCCAGCGGCTGGTGAATCATCACGCGGGAGTTCGGCATACAGAAACGCTTACCCTTCGCACCGGCGTTAAGCAAAAACGCGCCCATTGAGCAGGCCTGTCCCATACAGAAGGTACTGACGTCTGGCTTAATGAACTGCATGGTGTCATAAATCGACATCCCGGCAGTGATAACGCCGCCCGGAGAGTTGATATACAGGTAAATGTCTTTTTCCGGGTTTTCCGCTTCCAGGAACAGCATCTGCGCCACGATCAGGTTAGCCATATGGTCTTCCACCTGGCCGGTCAGAAAGATAACGCGTTCCTTGAGCAGACGGGAATAGATATCAAAAGAACGCTCACCACGTGAGGTCTGTTCAATAACCATTGGCACCAGCGCCATATGGGGTGCAAAGTTATCTCGTTCGCCACTGTATGACATTTCCGTCTCCTGGATCAAAATTGAAAACACCTGCTGTACTGATTGTAACCTTATGGACGGATTATCAGCCAGTCTCAATCATCGTGATTACATACTAATGGGGGTCGCCACGCCCTATTTCAAGCATAACAACGTTTTGTTGTAACGCTAACACTGAAAGGGCGTTTTAGCACCCTTCCAGGACTCAAGCTGCGATAAAAAAAACCCGTCGCCGGAGGGCAACGGGTTTTTTGTTCAAACTTTAAACCGTTGGGGCGAAATTACGCCTGCTGGTTCATCAGTTCGGTGAAAGAGGTCGCTTTTTCGGTCACTTTCGCTTTCGCCAGTACCGCTTCAACAGCCTGCTCTTCCAGTGCGACGTTGCGCATGTTGTCCATCAGCTCTTTGTTCTTACCGTAGAACTCGATCACTTCTGATGGATCTTCGTATGCAGAAGCCATCTCTTCGATCAGGCCTTTCACACGCTCTTCGTCAGCTTTCAGCTCGTGGGTACGAATCACTTCGCCCAGCAGCAGGCCAACAACAACGCGACGTTTCGCTTGCTCTTCGAACAGCTCGCGTGGCAGTTCCATCGCTTGCTGCTGGTTGCCACCGAAACGCTGTGCAGCCTGACGGCGCAGAACGTCGATTTCGCTGTCGATCAGGGCAGCAGGAACGTCGATCTCGTTCGCTTTTACCAGACCTTCAATCGCCTGAGATTTCACACGGTTACGTACAGCGCCGTTCAGCTCGCGCTCCATGTTCTTACGCACTTCGGTACGCAGGCCCGCAACAGAACCATCTTCCACGCCGAAACGCTTGATGAATTCTTCAGTCAGTTCTGGCAGTTCGCGCTCTTCAACTTTCTTCAGGTTGATAGCGAACTTCGCTGCTTTCCCTTTCAGGTTTTCAGCGTGGTATTCTTCCGGGAAGGTCACGTCGATGGTGAACTCTTCGCCCGCTTTGCGGCCTTTAATGCCTTCTTCGAAGCCCGGGATCATACGACCCTGGCCCATCGCCAGTACGAAGTCAGACGCTTTGCCGCCTTCGAACTCTTCGCCGTCTACAGAGCCGGAGAAGTCGATGGTGACGCGGTCTTCTGCATCAGCAGCGCCGTCTTTGTCTTTCCAGGTCGCCTGCTGCTTGCGCAGGGTGTCCAGCATGGTGTCTACGTCGGCATCTTTAACTTCAACAACCGGCTTTTCGACTTCGATGCTCTCCAGACCTTTCAGCTCAACTTCCGGATACACTTCGAACTCTACCGCATAGGTGTAATCTTCACCCTGCTTGTACGGACCTGGCACGTAGTTCGGTGCGCCAGCCGGATTAATTTTCTCTTTGATGATCGCATCGATAAAGTTGCGGCTCATCAGGTCGCCCAGCACGTCCTGGCGAACAGACGCGCCATAACGCTGAGCAACAACATTCATCGGTACCTTGCCTTTACGGAAACCGTCGATACGTACTTTCTTCGCTACGTTGACCAGCTCGCTTTTTACAGCGTTTTCGATGCTGTCAGCAGGGATAGTAATCGTTAAACGGCGCCCCAGGCCCTGGGTGGTCTCAACTGAAACTTGCATCTTGTTACCTCAAAAAATCACAGTGCTCGGTCAACTCTGGAAGCAGCCCCCAAGGGAACGTTGTTGTTGCTTCACAGCATCGGGATACATTCTTAAATCAGAATCACATTCCCTGTCGCCAGAATTACCCCGAAGACATTCCGAAAAATAAGACGCCGCATTATAGCGGCATCGCTTTTGTGAGTCGAGAACGGCGGCAATCAACGCTGCGGCATCTTTCACAATATTTTCACCTTTCCTGACAACAGGCAAAAGAAAACGGCCCTCAGGCCGTTTTTATTCATATTGCGTTGGCGTTTAAGACATAAAGATGAAGAAAAGTTGCACTCTACCTCATCTTCAGGCAATGCTTCCGGCACCCCGGCAGGGAGGGGAAGCCAGCACCGTATCCTGCAAACTTTCCCACTCTTTTTTTGTGTAGGTGTGTAGTGCGAGGGCATGGACACTGCCCGCCAGCTCCTCATTTAATGTACCGTAAATTAGCCGGTGGCGATTGAGAAAACGCTCTCCGCTAAAGCAGTCGCTCACCAGTACCACTTTGAAATGGCTTTCTGAACCCGCAGGAACATTGTGACGATAGCTCTCATCAACGACTTCAAGGAACACGGGATCAAAAGCTGCTCTGAGTTTTGCTTCTATTTGCTCGCGTACCATCATAATGCTTACCTCGTCAACGCAGGGATGGCTCCCATCTCTTTAAATGTTAGCCGCTTTTACCGCTTCCATTGTCATTTCTCAACAAAAATTTAACCATCCCTGTAGCGAGCTTTTGCGACGAATCCAGGCTACGGCCTTTAAAGAAACAAAGCGCTGCGTTTGCAGACATTCCCCCTTCCCCTTGCCGGTGGCAATGTTATGATGGCAAGAATTTTGTTAGGCAGACACACGCAACACGATTGAGATAACTGAATATGTTAAAGAAGATCTTTGCTCCGCTGATGGCGCTGGTAATGCTTGCTGGCTGTGCATCACAGTCCAACACCCTTGAAGTTTCACCGCAAATTGCCCTGCCGCAGCAGGATCCAAGCCTGATGGGCATCACTATCAGTATTAACGGTGCTGACCAGCGTGCTGACCAGGCACTGGCGAAAATTAACCGTAACAACCAGCTTGTTACGCTCACCGCGTCACGCGACCTGCGTTTCCTGCTACAGGAAGTGCTGGAAAAACAGATGACCGCACGCGGCTATATGATTGGTCCGAACGGTCCGGTTGACCTGCAAATTATCGTTAATAATCTGTTTGCAGACGTGTCTCAGGGCAACGTGCGCTACAAAATCTCGACCAAAGCAGATATCACCATCACTGCAACCGCGAAGAACGGCAACAAGATGAACAAACAGTACCGTTCAAACTACAGTGTTGAAGGCGCTTTCCAGGCCTCTAACGCCGATATCACCAACGCGGTTAACACCACGCTTACCGACACCATTGCCGAGATGGCGCAGGACACCAGCGTTCACGACTTTATCAAGCAGAACGCCCGTTAATTGCCTCACTCCAGGCCCGACAGCGTCGGGCCTGTCACCGGATTGACCATGTCGCGCAACACACTACAGCTTTTCCGCCAGCCGAAATCGGCCATTTTATTAATTCTGGGCTTTGCGTCCGGTCTCCCTCTGGCACTCACCTCCGGCACGCTACAGGCGTGGATGACGGTTGAAGGCATCGATTTAAAAACCATTGGGTTCTTCTCCCTGGTCGGCCAGGCTTACGTGTTTAAGTTTCTCTGGTCGCCCGCAATGGACCGCTACACCCCGCCGCTGCTCGGCAGACGGCGCGGCTGGCTTATCATCACCCAGCTTCTGTTGATGGCGGGCATCGCCGCAATGGGCTTTCTGGACCCCGGCAGCCAGTTGCGTTGGATGGCGGCGCTGGCGGTGCTGATTGCCTTTTGCTCCGCGTCTCAGGACATCGTGTTTGATGCCTGGAAAACTGACGTGCTGGCACCGGAAGATCGCGGCTCAGGAGCTGCCATCAGCGTGCTGGGCTATCGTCTTGCCATGCTGGTATCCGGCGGTCTGGCACTGTGGATGGCGGATAAATACCTGGGCTGGCAGGCCACCTACTGGTTGATGGCCGCACTGCTGATTCCCTGTCTTATCGCCACTTTACTGGCTCCCGAACCCACTGAGGCCATTGTCGCTCCTAAAACCTTAGAAGAAGCGGTAATGGCCCCACTGCGCGACTTTTTTGGCCGCAACAACGCCTGGCTGATACTGCTGCTGATTGTGATGTACAAGCTCGGTGACGCTTTCGCCATGAGCCTGACGACCACCTTTTTAATCCGTGGCGTTGGCTTTGATGCAGGTGAAGTGGGTATGGTCAACAAAACGCTGGGGCTGTTTGCAACGATTGTTGGCGCACTCTACGGCGGTGTGTTGATGCAGCGCCTGAGCCTGTTCCGTGCGCTGCTTATCTTCGGTATTTTGCAGGGCGTGTCGAATGCCGGCTACTGGATGCTGGCAGTAACTGACAAAAACATCATCACGATGGGCAGCGCCGTCTTTTTTGAAAACCTGTGCGGTGGTATGGGTACGGCAGCCTTCGTCGCATTGTTAATGACGCTGTGCAACAAGTCGTTTTCTGCCACTCAGTTTGCGCTGCTCTCGGCGCTGTCGGCGGTTGGACGTGTTTACGTCGGCCCCATTGCTGGCTGGTTTGTTGAAAGTCATGGCTGGCCGACCTTCTATTTATTTTCGGTGGTGGCCGCTGTGCCGGGCATCGTATTGCTGCTGATTTGTCGCCACACGCTGGAATATACGCAACGCACAGAATCCTTTATGCCGCGTACTGAATATACCGGTGCCTATCGCGGCGCGCTTGGAGTACTGACGTTCGGCTGCCTGCTGCTCGCGGCATGGTTGGTGGTACTGATTATCAACGCACTCGGCCTGGCCGCTCTGTCTTTCGATGTACTGCTGCTTGAAACCGGCGCGCTGCTCGCCGTTGGTGGAATTTTGTTTGGCGGCATCCTCGATTACGCTGCACTCAAACGCACCCGCCTGCTGTAACAGGTAAATTCGCCGGTTAATTCCGGCGAATTTTGTTATTTCTTTTATTTCGTTTTAGCAAAAAGGGCGGCGCAAAAAATATTTCTGCACGTGCTTTCACCAATTTCCATCCGGTTATTCTGACCGGTGATAAATTATTTCAACCCCGATCATGTTTGTCTTTTGATGCAATATTGTTAACCCTTTGTATCTTTATGGCGGGTAGCTATACCAATGCGCCTTATTGACATTTCTTTACCTAAAAAAAGGTTATAACGTGCGTCGAAGCCCTGTCAGTACTGAATGTTTACACTTTGACTCATATTCCGTGACGCAGCAGGCAGAAGCAACTAACACTGCACTGACACAACCCTATCAATGTTTACAGTAATGTAACCATCCCGTAAAATGCCCGCACACTTTAAACGCCACCCGATCCCGTGGAATTGAGGTCGTTAGAATGAGACTCAGGAAATACAATAAATGTTTGGGATGGACGTCGTTACTCGCCTCCGCAATTTTACTCAGCGGTTGTGATTCGGCGCTTCTCGATCCGAAAGGGCAGATTGGCCTGGAGCAACGTTCACTGATACTGACGGCCCTTGGCCTGATGTTGATTGTC
This sequence comes from uncultured Enterobacteriaceae bacterium, assembly GCA_966185765.1. Taxonomy (GTDB): domain Bacteria; phylum Pseudomonadota; class Gammaproteobacteria; order Enterobacterales; family Enterobacteriaceae; genus CBIFVZ01. Next base: position 156,487 of record CBIFVZ010000002.1, read on the forward strand.
GTGATACCAGCCATTCTGATGGCCATCGGCTTTGCCTGGAAGTACCGGGCAACCAATAAGGATGCAAAATATACCCCCAACTGGTCACACTCCAATAAAGTGGAAGCGGTTGTCTGGACCATCCCGGTTCTGATCATCATCTTCCTGGCCGTGCTGACCTGGAAAACCACCCACTCTCTGGAGCCTAGCCGTCCGCTGGACCACCCTGAGAAGCCCGTCACTATCGAAGTTGTTTCAATGGACTGGAAATGGTTCTTCATTTATCCGGAGCAGGGTATTGCAACGGTAAACGAAATTGCCTTCCCGGCCAACACCCCGGTGGAATTCAAAATTACCTCTAACTCGGTAATGAACTCCTTCTTTATTCCGCGTCTGGGCAGCCAGCTTTACGCAATGGCAGGCATGCAGACCAAACTGCACCTGATTGCCAACGAGCCTGGCACTTACGACGGTATTTCCGCAAGCTACAGCGGCCCTGGCTTCTCTGGCATGAAGTTCAAAGCTATTGCCACGCCAGACAAGGCCGGCTTTGAGCTGTGGGTTGCCAAAGTCAAGCAATCGTCAGCCACCATGAATGATATGGACGCTTTCGAGAAGCTGGCAGCACCGAGCGAATACAACAAAGTCGAGTATTTCTCCAGCGTGAAACCGAATCTGTTCAAAGATGTTGTGAACAAGTTCATGTCACACGGGGAACACATGAGCATGGGCAATGCTGAAGGCGCGCACGCGGGCCATTCAGCAGAAGGCATGACCATGAGTAACGCGGAAACCTCTCATCAGGGCGCCGAGGAATAAATACGATGTTCGGAAAACTTACACTGGATGCTGTCCCGTACCACGAACCGATTATTATGGTGACCGTTGCCGCCATTATCATCGGTGGCCTGGCGGTTGTGGCAGCACTGACTTACTTCGGTAAGTGGTCTTATTTATGGAATGAGTGGCTGACGTCTGTCGACCACAAACGCCTGGGTATCATGTATATCCTCGTGGCACTCGTGATGCTGGTGCGTGGCTTCGCTGATGCCATCATGATGCGTAGCCAACAGGTGCTGGCCTCAGCCGGTGATGCAGGTTTCCTGCCACCGCACCACTACGATCAGATCTTTACCGCCCACGGCGTTATCATGA
>CBIFVZ010000003.1:0-127458 GCA_966185765.1 uncultured Enterobacteriaceae bacterium
GTGCTTATATTACCTGATTTAATTGAGAATTCAGATTTTTGCCAGAGTATACATAGTTTATTTATTCATATTCTTGATGAAAAAAAATAGAATAATGCCGGGTAAGATCTCCAAATCTTCCCGGCTTATTTTTTATTTACCCGTGCTGTTCAGCGCACTAAACAACCGCCTCCTTAGCCCCCTTCACCACCTGCCGCACCTGATAAAGCTGCTCGTGCAGCTGGTACTGTTTTCAGGGAGGAGATCAGTTGGGAAAAAGAACGTAGATTAATGCTGGACAAAAATAAACTGATTGAGACCTGTAAGAAGGAAAGAGATAAATTTCAAATTGGTGAGTTGATAGATTATGAGTTTATTTGCCATTGAATGTAGGAAAAATGTTTAAAGGTTTTTGTTACTAGTGAGCTGCATCCATAGAAAATCGATGATTTAAAGAAAAGAGGCCCACTAACGGAGCCTCTGATGAGAAATGATGCGTCAAAAAACGCACTTTTCATTTCTTTTTATCTCTGTCACTCACCGCTGTCTTCGCGGTTATTAAACTCCCACAGGCGGTTAAAGCGCGGGTCGTTCAGGTCGCGCTGGGGGTTGCCCTGGTCGTCCGCACCGTTACCGATGTTGCCTGCAAACGGGCGTTTTGAACCCAGCGCGTCGCCCCACGGACGTTCCTGATTAAAGCCTTTGCCAATCACACTGTCGCGAATCACGACCTGGCCGTTAGCGGTCTGGCCTGGCGCATAGCCATTTTCAGAAGCCTCGATATCCCACGCACGGCCGAGCTGTGCTACGCCTTCACCGTCGGCGGTAAAGCGGCTATTAACCGCGAGGAAACCGTAGAACATATTCGGGCGCGTTGCCGGGGCAAACACATAGCCTTCCTCGCTCTGGCGGCTTGCCACCACGCGGAAATCAGTATTATCAAACACCACAGCACCGCGGCCCGCCACCAGGTCTACATCGCCTTCAATGTAGCTGCGCGTAACCAGCGTGCGGGTCAGGCGGTCAGCCTGCATACGGTTCTGAATATCGCTGTTGGTGACAAGAAATGTATTCTGGCGGCCCAGCAGATTAACGGCGTTAATTTGCACCTGGTCGCCGTCACTGCGCAGCGCGACCGCCTGGTGGTTACCTGCACCCACGCTGTCACCCAGGGTGTTCTGGATGGTCAGGTTTTGCAGTTGCAGCCCATTGTTTTGTGACCAGACAGCGGCAGAACACTGCACGCCAACCGTTGCGGCTCGCTGCTTCTGGCAACTATCAAACATATACCAGGCCGGTTTGCCTGGCATGTATTTGCCCGACGGGTTGACCGTGTGGCGCCAGGTCGTAAGGTCCATTTCGGAATCCAGAGCAAGACCGATTTTCACATCGGCAGGTTGTGCCCCGGTACCGTAAAGCGTGATGCTACCGGAAGCCGCCGGAATGTACACCGTGCCTTCGTAGCTACCCGGCAACACCGCAATGTACATACGCTTGCTGGCGTGCTTAATGATAGCGGCATCCACCGCTGCCTGAATCGTGGTATGGGTTACGCCCTGGGCGTCCGCCGGACCGACCACAAAATCGGGCTGCTGTGGTACGGTAATCGAAGCCGGGCGCCACGGCTCGGCGTTGGGCGACATTGAGGCAAACCAGTGCTGCGCGGTGAAATTGCTGGCTTCAGCCGCAGAGAGAACCGGGCGAGATTCACTGCCCGGCGCTTTTTGCTCGGAAACCGATTGGGATGAGGAAGAGCTACAGGCAGTCAGCGTCGTACCCAGTGCAAATGCCAGCGCCAGGCGAGTGAGCGTAGTGGTTTTCAAGGGGGCTCCTTGCTTACAGGTTTACAGGTTGATGCGTTACCGACGTCGGTGCGCTTTCCCGGGTGGCAGGAAGCGCTGTGGCAGCTGACGCAGGCATGATCCTCAGAAACCAGCTTTGTATAACAACTTGAGCGAAACGGGAAGCCGATTTTTGTAGTCGGCTTCCCAAAGCGTAAGGATTAAATAAAATGGGCGGTAATTGATGCGCTGGCAAGCCGGTGGAAGTGGACGTTAAAACCTACCATCGCGCCGCTGGCGTTGGCGTCAACGTCAATGCTTTCAACGTCCAGCGCATGCACGGTAAAGATATAGCGGTGACTCTCGCCTTTGGGCGGGGCCGCCCCGCCGTAGCCTGCGCTACCAAAGTCGGTGCGTGTCTGCACCGCGCCGTCTGGCAGGGCGGCCAGACCAGAGCCAGCGCCCTGAGGGAGTACGCGGGTGTCCGCAGGCAGGTTGGCGACAATCCAGTGCCACCAGCCTGAGCCTGTGGGGGCATCGGGATCGTAACAGGTGATAACAAAACTTTTGGTGCCTGAGGGCACCTCGTCCCAGGCAAGATGGGGCGAAATATTCTCTCCCTCATAGCCCATGCCGTTAAAAACCTGACGCGCAGGCAGTTTGTCACCATCCTTAAAATCATTGCTGATGAGCAGCATTATGCCTCCTTCTGGTGGTTCAGTAGTGTGAGGATATCTTGCGCAGCCGCAGCAGAAGAGGCGGGGTTTTGCCCGGTCACGAGTTGGCCGTCAACAACCGAATATACGCCCCAGTCATCTGTGCGTTCAAACAGGCCGCCTGCCTGTTTTAGCGCATCTTCCACCAAAAAGGGAACGACCTTTGTTAGTCCCACAGCCTCCTCTTCGCTGTTGGTAAAGCCCGTCACGCGCTTGCCCTGCACCAGCGGCGAGCCGTCAGGATTGTGCGCAAGGCGCAGCACACCCGGCGCGTGGCACACTGCGCCAACGGGTTTGCCGCTGGCCCAGAACGCCTCGATAAGTGCAATAGAATGGGCATCCTGCGCCAGATCCCACAGCGGGCCGTGACCGCCTGGATAGAACACGGCGTCGAAATCGTCGGCGCTGATAGCGCTGAGCTTGTGGGTACTGGCAAGCAGGTGCTGGGCGTCATTATCAGCACGAAAGCGCTCGGTGTCTGTGGTTTGTGCGTCCGGCGCATCGCTTACCGGGTCCAGCGGCGGCTGCCCACCGTTGGGAGAGGCGAGGGTGATGTTAAGCCCGGCATCGTGGAAGACATAATAAGGAGCGGCAAACTCTTCAAGCCAGAATCCGGTTTTCTTGCCAGTATCGCCAAGCTGGTCGTGCGAGGTTAACACCATCAGAATATGCATTGCTTGCTCCTGTTTGTGACCGTTGTGCCCCGAAGTGTAGTGCATCACCCTCGGGGCTGCCGTGCATTCAGGACTGGAATAATTCCGGCTTTTGCAGCGCGCGGGCGAGCGCATCGGTGAGGCGGTGAAGCTGTTCAGGCGTGATGATGTACGGTGGCATCAGGTAGAGCAGTCGGCCAAACGGGCGAATCCAGACGCCAGATTCGACAAAAAAGCGCTGAATGGCTGCCATATTGACCGGCGAGCGGCTTTCCACTACGCCAATTGCCCCTAACACGCGCACATCTGCCACCTGTGAGTGCTCACGCAGTGGCAGCAAAGCGTCACGCAGTTGGGTTTCGATTGCCAACACCTGGCCCTGCCAGTGGCCCTCTGCCAGTAGCGCCAGGCTTTCGCTTGCCACTGTGCAGGCCAGCGGATTACCCATAAAGGTCGGTCCGTGCATAAAGCAGCCTGCTTCACCGTTGCTGATGGTATCCGCTACCTCACGGGTCGTCAGCGTGGCAGACAACGTCATGGTGCCGCCGGTCAGTGCTTTGCCAAGGCACATAATATCCGGCGTGATGCCCGCGTGTTGGCAGGCAAACAGCTCGCCTGTGCGGCCAAAACCGGTGGCAATTTCATCGGCAATCAGCAGGATACCTTCTCTGTCGCACATGCGGCGAATACGCTTAAGCCACTCGGGGTGATACATGCGCATCCCGCCTGCCCCCTGAACAATCGGCTCAAGGATAACGGCAGCAATTTCGTGACGATGCGCTGCCATCAGGCGGGCAAAGGGGGCGATATCGCGCTCGTCCCACTCGCCGTCAAAGCGGCTGGCGGGGGCGGGGGCAAACAGGTTATCCGGCAGATAACCCCGCCACAGGCTGTGCATGGCGTTATCCGGGTCGCACACTGACATCGCGCCAAAGGTATCGCCGTGGTAGCCGTTGCGCAGTGTTAAAAAGCGCTGGCGTGGCTCGCCGCGTGCCTGCCAGTACTGCAACGCCATCTTCATTGCCACTTCCACGGCCACCGAGCCGGAGTCGGCCAGAAATACGCACTCCAGCGTCTGAGGTGTCATTTCCACCAGCTGTCGACACAGATCCACGGCGGGCTGATGGGTTATGCCGCCAAACATCACGTGCGCCATACGTCCGGCCTGCTGTTGCAATGCACTCACCAGGCGTGGATGGCCGTAGCCATGAATCGCCGCCCACCAGGAGGACATGCCGTCTACCAGCGTTTCGCCGCTGTCGAGCGTTAGCTCGCAGCCAGAAGCACAGGTGACCGGGTAAACCGGCAGGGGGTGGGTCATGGAAGTGTAAGGGTGCCAGATGTGTTGACGGTCGAAGGTTAAATCGGCAGGGGTCATAGTGTGACTTGTAAACCATTATCAAAACATTTAGGTTTACGAGTATAACCACAAACCGAAATGAACAACACTTTTTGAGGACGCTATGGCCCACTGGACAATGTCACAGGTTACCGCCCTGTTTGAAAAACCACTGCTGGAGCTGCTGTTTGAGGCGCAAGTCGTGCACCGTCAGCACTTTGATCCGCAGCAGGTTCAGGTCAGCACGCTGCTGTCGATAAAGACCGGCGCCTGCCCGGAAGACTGCAAATACTGCCCCCAGAGCGCACGCTACAAAACGGGACTGGAGTCCGAAAAGCTCATGGAAGTCGAGCAGGTGCTGGATTCCGCACGCAAGGCACTGGCGGCTGGCTCTACACGTTTTTGCATGGGAGCGGCCTGGAAGAACCCGAGCGAGCGTGACATGCCGTACCTTGAGCAAATGGTGCAGGGCGTGAAGGCGTTAGGGCTGGAAACCTGTATGACGCTTGGCACACTCAGCGATGCCCAGGCGCAGCGTCTGGCCAACTCCGGCCTTGATTACTACAACCACAACCTTGACACCTCGCCAGAATTCTACGGCAACATCATCACCACCCGCAGTTACCAGGAGCGTCTCGATACGCTCGATAAGGTTCGTGACGCCGGGATTAAGGTTTGCTCTGGCGGCATTGTCGGGTTGGGAGAAACGGTTAAAGACCGGGCCGGGTTGCTGTTACAGCTTGCTAACCTGCCCACGCCGCCAGAAAGCGTGCCGATTAACATGCTGGTGAAGGTCAAAGGTACACCGCTTGCCGACAACGACGATGTCGATCCGTTTGATTTTATCCGCACTATCGCCGTGGCGCGCATCATGATGCCGCGCTCTTACGTACGTCTGTCCGCCGGACGTGAACAGATGAACGAGCAGACCCAGGCCATGTGCTTTATGGCGGGGGCAAATTCAATTTTCTACGGCTGCAAGCTGTTGACCACCCCTAATCCGGAAGAAGACAAAGACCTGCTGCTGTTTCGCAAACTGGGTCTTAACCCACAGCAGCATGCGGTGGCAAACGGTGATAACGAGCAGCAGGCACAGCTCGCGCGTCAGTTGCTGGAGTCCGATAACAGTCAGTTTTACAACGCGGCGGCACGATGAGTTGGCAACAGCGTATTGATACGGCTCTCGCACAACGGCGCGCCAGTCAAACGCTGCGCGGGCGTAGCGCAGTAACGCAGGGCTGTGGCCGCTGGCTGGAGCGTGAGGGGCAGCGGTGGCGCAATTTCTCCAGCAATGACTATCTTGGCCTGAGTCAGCATCCTGCGGTGGTATCTGCCTGGCAGGACGGTGCGCGGCGCTACGGTGTTGGCAGCGGCGGTTCCGGCCATATTACCGGTTACGGTGAGGCACACCAGCAACTCGAGCAGCAGCTGGCGCAGTGGTTGGGTTACCCGCGTGCACTGCTGTTTATCTCCGGCTTTGCGGCGAACCACGCCGTTATCAGCGCGCTGGCGCAATCTGAGGACATGCTGATTGCCGACAGGCTCAGCCACGCCTCGTTGCTGGAAGCCGCAAGCCAGAGTCCGGCACAGTTGCGCCGCTTTACGCATAACGACACGGCAGCGCTACAGCGGCTGCTGACAAAGCCCTGCTGCGGACAACGGCTGGTCATTACCGAAGGCGTGTTCAGTATGGACGGAGACAGCGCACCGCTGGCAGACATTGCGCATAGCGCGCATCAGGCAGGCGCCTGGCTGATGGTCGATGACGCCCACGGTGCGGGCGTCATCGGTGAGGGTGGACGTGGTAGCTGCGTGCAGGCACAGCTGCGCCCGGAGCTGCTGGTGATCACCTTCGGCAAAGCGTTTGGCGTGAGCGGTGCCGCAGTGCTGTGTAGCGAGCCATTGGCGGACTATTTGCTGCAGTTTGCCCGTCACCTGATTTACAGCACTGCCATGCCGCCTGCACAGGCGATGGCGGTGAGCGCCGCACTGAAGGTTATTGCCAGCGACGAAGGTGAGCGGTTACGCCTGCGTCTGCGTACGCATATCGCGCGTTTCAGGCAGGGTGCGGGCAAATTACCGCTGCAACTGACGGATTCCAGCACCGCGATTCAGCCGCTGATTGTTGGCGACAATGAGGCGGCGCTGTCTCTGGCGCAGCGTTTGCGCGAGTGCGGCTTTTGGGTAAACGCGATTCGTCCACCCACAGTGCCACCTGGCACCGCACGCCTGCGCCTGACGCTCAGCACCGTGCACCAGGAGGAGGATATCGACGCGCTGCTGGAGGTACTTGATGGCATCAGTAAATAAACCTGCCGTGGCTGCCGCATTTGGACGTGCAGCGGTCAGCTACGATCGGTTTGCCGGGCTTCAGCGTCAGAGTGGGGAAGCGTTGCTCAGGCGTATCAATCATCTTGAGGCGCAGACGGTGTTGGATGCGGGCTGCGGCACGGGCGTATTCAGTCGTCGTTGGTGTGAGGCGGGCTGCCGGGTGACGGCGCTCGATTTGTCTGAAGAGATGCTGGCGCAGGCGCGACTCAACGAGGCAGCACAGGAATATATTTGCGGCGATATTGAAGCCTTACCCCTGGCGGATGCGTACGTTGACCTGGTCTGGAGCAACCTGGCGGTGCAGTGGTGCAGCGACCTGAGTCGTGGTTTGCGTGAGCTTTTACGTGTGACGCGACCGGGGGGGCATGTGGCTTTCAGCACGCTGTGCGACGGTTCGTTGCCGGAGATTCACCAGGCCTGGCAGGTGGTGGATTCACGCCCGCATGCTAACCATTTTCTCAGCGAGCGCCAGATTATCGACGCCACTGGCGGCCAACTACTGGATTATCACTGTGAGACGTTAACGCTGTATTTTGCCGATGCACTCAGCGCCATGCGCTCACTCAAGGGTATTGGCGCCACCCATTTACATGACGGGCGCAGCAGTGGCCTGCTGACTCGCGGTCAGCTACAGGCATTGAGCCTCGCCTGGCCACAGTATCAGGGGGCCTGTCCTCTGAGCTATAACCTGTTTTACGGAGTACTGAAACGTGACTAAACGCTGGTTTGTGACCGGAACAGATACCGAAGTCGGAAAAACGGTGGCGAGTTGTGCGCTGTTGCAGGCTGCACGGCTTGCGGGCTATCGCACCGCAGGCTACAAGCCCGTTGCTTCGGGCAGCGAGATGACGCCTGAGGGGATACGCAACAGTGACGCGCTGGCACTACAGCGCAACAGTAGCGTGGCGCTGCGCTACGAGCAGGTTAATCCGCTGACTTTTCTGGAGCCGACCTCGCCACACATTGTGAGCGCCGAAGAACGGCGGCCCATTGAGTTTGTTACGCTTAGCGCCGGGCTGCGTGCACTGGAAGCGCGGGCTGACTGGGTGCAGGTAGAAGGCGCGGGGGGATGGTTTACGCCGCTTTCAGCAAATTCTACTTTCGCCGACTGGGTGGTACGTGAGCGCCTGCCGGTGATACTGGTCGTGGGTATCAAACTGGGGTGCATCAACCATGCGCTTTTGACTGCACAGGCGGTACAGGCAAGTGGATTACGGTTAGCGGGGTGGATTGCTAACGATATCGCGCTGCCGGGGCGCCGCCATAGCGAATACCTTGCTACTCTTCAGGCGCGATTGCCTGCGCCACTTCTGGGCAAAATCCCGCATATTGATAACGCAGAAACGGCCCAGCATCTCGGGCGCTATCTGTCGCTTCCTGTCCTTAGCCAGACCTGACGGGCATTATCCCCGACACACCAGATACCGGGGCGCATCTGAAAGCCAGCGCGACCGGCTGTGCCGGTTGCTTTGTTCACACGCGTGAGCCTCTCTGTTGCAAAACGGGCATGGGTTACAGGTTAGCGTTGTGGGGGGACGTTTGCAGACTCGTGCTTTTACGGTTTTGTGTGTTTTGTGAGCTGCGTCATAACCAAAAGCGCAGACAGAAAAAGTTAAAAAAGAGCCAAAAGATTTTTTTTACTTCGGTATGTCTGAATTTACCACTTAAGCAGGCGCGGCTTGTATCAGGGGTTCGGTGGACTTATCCACTATTCCTGTGGATAACCTTGTGTATTAGAGTTAGAAAACGTGCGGTAAGCGAGCAGTGACGGGCCTCTGGCTCGATCTGGTGCGAAAGCCGTCTTTTCTTGTTTGTTTTTAAAAATCAGTATTTTATTTAAAATCAATCCTGGCAGTTATGCCCATGCTGGCTGAAATAAAACGTTCATAGTAGCGCTTGACAATTGTTAAAAGGCAATAACGTCTGGGGATAACCCTGTTGGCCTGGTATAAAATCTGGCCGAATGGGCAAAATGGCGAAAACGCTCCGCCAAAGGCGGCAGGTATACCAAAACTCAACTTTTGTTACTGGTTTTTCATCCAGCTTTTCTACTGGCAAAAATTGCACAGGCGAGTAAAATTACTGTCCGACCCGCTCACCTCTTCCTCAGGGTATTTCTTCATGAGTAAAGCGTTCAAACTCCATTCTGCGTTTAAACCTTCTGGCGACCAGCCTGACGCCATTCGTCGCCTGAAAGAAGGGCTGGAGGATGGCCTTGCTCACCAGACACTGCTTGGCGTAACCGGCTCCGGTAAAACCTTTACCGTCGCGAATGTCATTGCCGACTTGCAGCGCCCGACGATGGTGCTCGCGCCCAATAAAACGCTCGCCGCTCAGCTTTACGGCGAGATGAAAGAGTTCTTCCCGGACAATGCCGTGGAATACTTCGTTTCCTACTACGACTACTACCAGCCAGAAGCCTATGTACCCAGCTCCGATACGTTCATTGAAAAAGATGCGTCGGTGAACGAGCACATTGAGCAGATGCGCTTGTCGGCAACCAAAGCGTTGCTGGAGCGACGTGACGTGGTTGTGGTGGCGTCCGTCTCAGCAATTTACGGCCTGGGTGATCCGGATTTGTATCTGAAGATGATGCTGCACCTGACCAAAGGGGCCATTATCGACCAGCGCGCTATTTTACGCCGCCTGGCGGAGTTGCAGTACACGCGCAATGACCAGGCGTTCCAGCGCGGCACTTTTCGGGTGCGAGGCGAGGTGATTGATATCTTCCCGGCGGAATCAGACGACATTGCGCTGCGTGTTGAACTGTTTGATGAAGAAGTCGAGCGCTTGTCGCTGTTCGACCCGCTTACCGGCACGGTTGAAAGTATGGTGCAGCGTTATACCATCTATCCCAAAACGCACTACGTGACGCCGCGCGAGCGTATCATTCAGGCGATGGAAGACATCAAAGTGGAGCTGGCAGACCGGCGCAACGTGCTGCTTGCCAACAACAAGCTGCTTGAAGAGCAGCGTCTGAGCCAGCGCACGCAGTTTGATCTCGAAATGATGAACGAGCTGGGCTACTGCTCCGGCATCGAAAACTACTCCCGTTATCTGTCCGGGCGCGGTCCGGGTGAACCGCCGCCGACGCTGTTTGACTATCTGCCTGCCGACGGGCTGCTGGTGATTGATGAATCCCACGTGACCATTCCGCAGATTGGCGGCATGTTCCGCGGTGACCGTGCACGTAAAGAAACGCTGGTGGAGTATGGCTTTCGCCTGCCGTCGGCGCTGGATAACCGACCCTTAAAGTTTGAGGAGTTTGAAGCCTTAGCACCGCAGACTATTTATGTCTCTGCAACGCCAGGGAATTACGAACTTGAGAAATCCGGTGGCGATGTCATAGACCAGGTGGTGCGCCCGACGGGCCTGCTGGACCCGATTATTGAGGTGCGCCCGGTGGCGACGCAGGTGGACGATCTGTTGTCCGAAATTCGCCAGCGCGTCGCTATCAACGAGCGCGTCTTAGTGACGACACTGACCAAGCGGATGGCCGAGGACCTGACCGAATATCTTGAAGAACACGGCGAGCGTGTGCGCTATCTGCACTCGGATATCGATACCGTTGAGCGTATGGAGATTATCCGCGATCTGCGTCTGGGGGAATTTGACGTGCTGGTGGGTATCAACCTGTTGCGTGAGGGGCTGGATATGCCGGAAGTATCGCTGGTGGCTATTCTGGATGCCGATAAAGAGGGCTTCCTGCGCTCTGAGCGCTCGCTGATTCAGACCATTGGTCGTGCGGCGCGTAACGTGAACGGCAAGGCGATTCTCTACGGTGACAGAATTACCCCGTCAATGGCGAAAGCCATCGGTGAAACCGAGCGCCGTCGTGAGAAACAGCAGCACTACAATGAAGAAAACGGCATTGTGCCGCAAGGGCTTAACAAGAAAGTGGTGGATATTTTGTCGCTTGGCGAGAGTCTGGCGCACACCCGTGCGAAGAGCCGCAGCAGGACGCGCGGTGCCGGTGGAGCTGATGCCGCCGATAAAGCGCTCTCACCGAAGGCGCTTCAGCAGCAAATAACCGAGCTGGAGGCAAAAATGATGCAGCATGCCCAGAATCTTGAGTTCGAAGAGGCCGCCGAAGCGCGCGACCGCCTGCATAAATTGCGCGAGCTGTTTATTGCCGCCTCGTAAGCGGGAAGCGTGATGTTATGAGAAACGCCCGGCACTGCCGGGCGTTTTGGTATGGGGCTAACCTCTTTGCCAGCGCACTTATCCCAGCGCCTGTAAAGCCTTATCCAGCGCCTGGCGCAGCAGTTTTCTGTCGTGACGGTAGGGTACATCGTCCGCTTCCAGCGGCTCTTTAATCATAATGAGTCCGTCAACGTTTTCGGTATTAAGCCGTGGCCCTACCACTACTGCGTTGACAATGTGCTTGCCGATATGATGTTCCATAATGTCCAGCCGCTGGCGCAGCGTAAGCTTTGCCGCCGGGCTGCGCTCACGCCCCAGGTTATCGATAAAGACCACCGGTGAGCGCGTACGGCGTAGGGCCTGCGCCATGTCATCAAGCAGCATCAGGGGCAACAGACTGGTGTAAAAACTGCCAGGACCAATCAGAATTAAATCGGCCTCGTTGATAGCCTGCACCGCTTCCCGGGTGGCGCTCGCTTTGGGATAAAGCATCACTTCTGACGGGGGCTTAGTCAGCTGATCGATATTGACCTCACCGTACACCGTGTGCCCGTCGGCATCGGTTGCCATCAGGTGCAGCGGTTGTTCAGACATAGGAATTAAAAAGGCGTCTACCTTCAACAGGCTGCGAATGAGGTTAATGGCTTCCAGAGGCCGCACGCTCAGGTGATCGAGCGCTTTTAACATGAGATTTCCGAGGTTATGTCCCGCAAGCTCCCCATTACCGCCAAAACGGTACTCAAACATTGCTGAGGCGACGCTGGGTTCGGTAATTAACTGGTTGAGACAGTTGCGCATGTCACCCCAGGCGATGCCGCCTTCCGCGCGGCGGATGCGTCCGGTAGAGCCGCCGTCATCGGTGGTGGTGACAATACCGGTCAGGCGTGAGCCTAACGACGACAGTGATGACATCACACGGCCCAGACCGTGGCCACCCCCCAGAGCGACGACGCTATCCAGGTCGGCGAGAGTACGGCTACGCATAACGATTCCTTCTACATTATTTACGCTTAAAGTAGCGTAAATTGCGGCAAAAGACGAACCAGGTGGCTCAGGTGCTTATGATGTATATCAAGGCAAAAGCGTGTTTTTTGCGTATTCTGTAGAGAAATAAACAGATATTATTGATATGTATTGCTTTATATAGCGATTTCTGTGGATGGCGAACTGACGTATTTAGCGCTACTATCGCCAGTATCCGGTTGCTTACCGGGTTACAACACACTCAAGCCTTTGTGCCTACGTCAACGATACGGTGCTCTGGCCGTGACCTTAAGCGGTCACCAGGGTGCAGGAAGAAATGACTGCATCTCCCATACTTGGAAAGGTGTAAATGGTCTCTCAACTTACCGATGCGTATGCACGCAGATTTTACTATCTGCGCCTGTCTGTTACTGATGTGTGCAACTTTCGTTGTACCTACTGCCTGCCTGATGGCTACAGGCCAAACGGTGTTGCCAACAAAAGCTTCCTGACGCTTGATGAAATCCGCCGCGTGACAAGGGCGTTTGCCGCGCTTGGCACGGAAAAAGTACGCCTGACCGGGGGAGAGCCGAGCCTGCGCCGCGATTTCACCGAGATAATCCGCACGGTTGCCGACAACGACGCTATTCGCCAGATTGCAGTGACCACCAATGGCTACCGTATGGCGCGTGATGTGCGCGCGTGGTGCGAGGCGGGGCTGACGAATATTAACGTCAGCGTTGATAGCCTTGATGCCCGCCAGTTTCATGCGATAACCGGTGAAGATAAGTTCAGCCAGGTAATGGCGGGCATTGACGCCGCGTTCGACGCCGGGTTTGAAAAAGTGAAGGTCAATACCGTGCTGATGCGTGATGTGAACCACCATCAGCTTGATACTTTCCTTGCCTGGATCAAGCCGCGACCCATTCAACTGCGCTTTATTGAGCTAATGGAGACGGGCGACGGCGGCACGCTGTTTCGCAAACACCACATCAGCGGGATAACGGTGCGTGATGAACTGCTTAAGCGCGGCTGGATTCGCCAGCTGAGCGGGCGCAGCGACGGCCCGGCACAGGTGTTTACTCATCCGGATTATGCGGGGCAAATTGGCCTCATCATGCCCTACGAAAAAGATTTTTGCGCCAGCTGCAACCGCCTGCGCGTCTCATCCGTAGGCAATCTGCACTTATGTCTGTTTGGCGAAGGCGGCATTACGCTGCGCGACTTGCTGGCGAGCGATGATGCACAAGATGCGCTGCAGGCACGGATTGCCGGTGCGCTGGCGCATAAAAAACAGACCCATTTTCTGCACGACGGGAACACCGGCATTACGCAGAATCTGTCTTATATCGGCGGATAACAAGGAGAACATCATGAGTCAGGTCAGCGCAGAGTTTATTGCAGCGCGTGTCGCCATATTAACCATATCCAGCCGTCGCGGCGAAGAGGACGATACCTCCGGGCATTATTTGCGCGACGCTGCTCAGGAGATGGGGCATCACGTTGTGGCAAAAGCCATCGTGAAAGAAAACCGCTATGCCATTCGCGCTCAGGTATCCGCATGGATTGCCGATGACGACGTACAGGTGGTACTGATTAACGGCGGCACCGGGTTGACCGACGCCGACCAGGCACCGGAAGCGCTTCTACCGCTGTTTGACCGCGAAATTGAAGGTTTTGGCGAAGTGTTTCGCATGCTCTCCTTTGAAGAAATTGGCACCTCAACGTTGCAGTCGCGGGCGCTGGCGGGGATTGCCAATCACACGCTAATTTTCGCCATGCCTGGCTCTACCAAAGCCTGCCGTACCGCCTGGGAAAACATCATCGCTCCGCAGATTGATGCCCGTACTCGCCCGTGTAATTTTCATCCTCATTTAAAGAAATAGTTATGTCACAGCTAACCCACATCAATGCCGCGGGTGAAGCGCATATGGTGGACGTTTCGGGCAAGGCCGAGACCGTTCGCGAGGCGCGCGCCGAGGCTTATATCACCATGCACCCACAGACGCTGGCGATGATTATCGACGGCAGCCACCATAAGGGTGACGTTTTTGCTACCGCGCGTATCGCCGGTATCCAGGCGGCCAAGCGCACCTGGGAGCTTATTCCGCTGTGCCATCCGCTGCTGTTGAGCAAAATTGAAGTGCAATTGCAGGCTGAGCCTGAGCACAGCCGCGTACGCGTTGAGTCGCGCTGCCGCCTTACCGGCAAAACCGGTGTGGAAATGGAAGCGTTGACGGCCGCGTCTGTCGCGGCGCTGACCATTTACGATATGTGTAAAGCGGTGCAGAAAGATATGACCATTGGCCCGGTGCGTCTGCTGGCGAAAAGCGGCGGTAAATCGGGCGACTTCAGGGCGGATTCACATGATTAACGTCTTATTTTTTGCCCAGGTGCGTGAGTTAGTTGGCTGCGACAGCCTGACGCTTGATGAAACGTTTGCAGATGTAGAAGCGCTGCGCGCGCATCTGGCCGCGCGCAGTGACCGCTGGGCGCTGGCGCTGGCGCCTGGCAAACTGTTGTGCGCCGTCAACCAGACGCTGGTGGAGTCAGGGCACGCGTTGAAAGCAGGGGATGAAGTTGCCTTCTTCCCGCCAGTGACCGGAGGTTAAGATGCAAACGCGGATTCGGGTCGGGCACGACAACTTCAGCGTAGGTGATGAATACGCGTGGTTGTCGCAGTGCGATGAAGACGGTGCGGTGGTGACGTTTACCGGTAAGGTACGCAATCATAATCTCGGCGACAGCGTGAGCGCGCTGACGCTTGAGCACTATCCGGGCATGACTGAAAAAGCGCTGGCTGAAATCGTAGCCGATGCCCGTGCGCGCTGGCCATTGCAGCGAGTTTGCGTAATCCACCGTACAGGTGAACTCTGGCCTGGAGACGAAATTGTGTTTGTTGGCGTCACCGGCGCACACCGCAGTCAGGCGTTTGAAGCGGCAGAATTTATCATGGATTATCTGAAAACGCGGGCGCCTTTCTGGAAGCGTGAGGCAACGCCAGACGGCGATCGCTGGGTTGAAGCGCGTGAGAGTGACAAGGCTGCGGCCACGCGTTGGTAAGTCAGTTGTTGCAGGATGTGATAGTCTTATAGCAACGGGCTGACAGGCTCGGGTAAATGTGCAAAAACCAGCGGCTGGCGGCTACAACCGTGCGTGTTGACCTGGCAGCATGGTTAACGTGCAGGGTAGCAATCAGCACGCTACACAGGTACCCCCTGTCTCTCTGGCCCGACCAACGGTTCTCCAACTTATGAGGAAAAATCATGGACCGATACTCACAATCTAACGGTTCTATCGTGCAGTCCGGCAGCCGCCTGCAAACCTATATGGCGCAGGTTTACGGCTGGATGACCTGCGGTCTGTTGCTGACAGCGGCGGTCGCCTGGTTTGCAGCAAATACGCCTGCCGTCATGATGTTTGTGTTTTCCAGCAAAATCACGTTTTTTGGTCTTATCATTGCGCAGCTGGCGCTGGTGTTCGTGCTCTCCGGTATGGTGCACAAACTCAGTCCTGGCATGGCAACCACGCTGTTTATGCTTTATTCAGCGCTCACGGGGCTGACGCTTTCCAGTATTTTTATCGCCTATACCTATTCGTCAATTGCCAGCACCTTTGTGGTGACCGGCGGGATGTTCGGGGCGATGAGCTTTTACGGTTACACCACGAAACGCGATCTCAGCCGCTTTGGCAGCCTGCTGTTTATGGCGCTGATTGGCATTATTCTGGCGTCGCTGGTAAACCTCTGGCTTAAGAGCACGCCGTTGATGTGGGCCATTACCTACATCGGGGTGCTGGTGTTCGTGGGCCTGACGGCATACGACACCCAAAAGCTTAGAAACATTGGTGAGCAGATTGATGTGAACGACAGTGGTACGCTGCGCAAATACTCCATTATGGGCGCGCTGACGCTGTATCTGGACTTCATCAACCTGTTCCTGATGTTGCTGCGTATTCT
Organism: uncultured Enterobacteriaceae bacterium; assembly: GCA_966185765.1. Lineage (GTDB taxonomy): Bacteria > Pseudomonadota > Gammaproteobacteria > Enterobacterales > Enterobacteriaceae > CBIFVZ01. The sequence continues at coordinate 15,864 of CBIFVZ010000003.1, forward strand.
CGGCAACCGCCGCTAATCAGCTCTGTAAACAAACGCCGCCCTGTGGGCGGCGTTAGAGACTGATGATAAACCTCATCCTGTCGTAGACAGGGTGGAAGACACCCGTCAAAAAAATAAGGAAAATCAATTCATTGATTTTCGCCTGCTAACCACAAAGAAGGAAAAACCACGTTTTTTCCTTCTTTGTCAGCAATCTGAAACGCCGCCCCTGTGGGCGGCGTTGTTGTTTGCATAAACTCACCCAGCAGCGAAATGGGCGCGATCAGGGCTGCAAAGCCTCAGTCAGTGTGCAGGCTTGCGTTTTTCGTTTTTCACTCGTAGTTTTTTCGCCCGGCTTTCCATCCACAGATAACCGCAGGTTGCCAGCAGCAGCGGAATAAAAAAATAGAGCACGCGATAAGCGAGCAGGGCGGCAATCAGTTTGCCCTGTGGTACGTGCTCGCCTGCCAGCAGTGCGATAAATACCGCTTCCAGCACGCCTATGCCCGCCGGAATATGCACAATCACACCTGCAATACTGCTCACCAGCAGTACGCCCAGCACAAAGAAATAGTGGGCCTCACGGCCCATCAATAGCCAGATGATAGCCGCCATCACCATCCAGTTGGCTGAAGAGATAACCAGCTGTAGCAGGGCAAAGCGCCAGCCCGGCAGTTCAAGCGTATGCCCACGTACTGTGATGCTGCGTTTTTTAGCATACGCGCACATCCACAGATAAACCGCGATTGAGACTAAAAGCCCAATACCAAGCAGGCGCAGCGTATTTTCATCTACATACCAGTGCGGCGGTAACGGCACCATGCCAAAGGTAAACAAAATGCCGCCAAGCAGGATATACCCGAGCCAGTTGGTGGTAATGCTCAGTGAGAAGATGCGTGTAATCACGCTGCTTTTAAGCCCCAGTCGTGAATAGAGCCGGTAGCGCATGCCAATACCGCCAATCCAGGTACTGAGTGTCAGGTTAAAGGCGTAGCAAATGGTTGCCACCATCATGACCTGGCGTTTCGCAATATGGTGCCCGCACCAGAAGCGCGCCATCAGGTCGTAGCAGCCATAAATCAGATAACTTAGCGCTACCAGTGCACAGGCACCGTACAGCGCGGTACGGTTATAGTTGTGGATGACGTCCCACACTTCTTCCCAGTTGATTTTGCGTGCATAAACCACCATCAGCACCACAACTGCGCCCAGAAACAGCACAGTAAGGAGTTTATTGATGCGCCGCCAGAGCTTCTTTGAACCGGGCATCAGGGTTTCACCTCTGGCTCGCGCACAGGCGTGCGGTCGCCGGTTTCCATCTCTGGCTGTACCGGTGGCTCTACCACTGTGACGTGCGGCGTATGGGCCGGAAGCCAGCCCACCATCGCGGGGAAATGGCGCAGAAAATGGAAGGCCAGCACGCTGAAACCCACTTTCCACCATGTGCGGCGCGGGAGATTCGCCTCGGTTATCTCCCGACAGTCGTTAGTTATCAGGCCATTGAGATTGTCACGAAGCTGCTGATTAAACTGCCGGTCGTGGATAATGACATTCGCTTCAAGATTAAGAGAAAGGCTAAGCGGATCGAGATTGCTGGAACCAACGGTTGCCCAGTGGTCATCCATAAGCGCCACTTTGCCGTGCAGCGGGCGCGCCTGATATTCGTAAATACTCACACCGCCTTTCAGGAGGTAATGATAAAGCAGGCGAGCGCCCACTTTCACAATGGGCATATCCGGCTCGCCCTGCACGATGAGCTTTACCCGCACGCCGCGCCGGGCGGCATTACGCATTGCGTGCAGCAGGCGGTAGCCCGGAAAGAAATAGGCATTGGCGATAATCACCTCGCGCTTCGCATTAGCCAGCATTTTGAGGTAATAACGCTCAATATCATCACGGTGTTCGCCGTTGTCGCGCCAGACAAACAGCGCCTGGGTTTCTCCCGGTAGGGCGTTGTCCTGCGCATGGTGGTAGCGACGGCCCCACCAGCGTTGTACTTCGTCGCGCTGCGGCAGCGTGGATTGCACGTACTGGCTAATGTCCTGCACAATCGGGCCTTCAAGCTGCAACGCATAGTCTTGTTTTGCCTGTGGACCGTAGCTAAGAAGATGCTCGTCAGAAAAGTTAATGCCGCCGACAAAAGCAACACATTCATCCACCACCACAATTTTGCGGTGCATGCGGCGAAACACATTGGTGCGCATACCAAACAGCAGCCGACGTGGATCGTAAAAACGTAAAATCACACCAGCTGCCACCAGATCGTTTGCGAACGCGTCGCTGAATTTGGGCGTACCGTAGCCGTCAAGCAGGCACTCAACGCGTACACCGCGACGTGCAGCATCAAGGAGTACCTCGCGTAACTGCCAGCCAACGCCGTCTTCAAACCAGATAAAGGTTTCCAGCATGACCCGGGTTTGGGCCTTATTTATTGCGCCAAAGACTGCCGGGAAAAAAGCATCACCGTTCTCAAGCAGGGCAATATGGTTGCCGTTGCACCAGCCGTTTTTTGTCACAGATGAATCTCCACTGCCAACGGGGCATGGTCAGAAAGATGCCGCCAGTCGCGCAAGGTCAGCGCTTCAGGATGACTGGCGGCGGCATTTTTTACGTAAATACGGTCAAGCCGCAGTACCGGGAAGTTCACCGGAAACGTGCGTGCCGGGCGGCCGTGGGCGCGGGTAAATACCTCGTCAAGCCCGGCAAGGCTGCGCAAAGGGTAGTTGGCTCGCTGACGCCAGTCGTTAAAATCCCCGGCCACCACGACAGGCTCTCCCGCCGGGAGTGCATTAACATGTCTGGCAAGCATGGCGATTTGCGCCGTACGGTGGCGCTCCTGTAAGCCAAGATGAACGCAGATGACATGTAACTGCTGATGAGGGAGGGCGACGGTACAATGCAACAGGCCACGTTTTTCATGCCCCGCCACCGACACATCCAGATTGTCGACATGCTGGATAGGAAAACGTGACAGCACGGCGTTACCGTGGTGGCCCTCCGGATAGACCGCATTGCGCCCATAGGCGTAGTCCTCCCACATGCTGTCAGCAAGAAACTCATAGTGCGTGGTCTGTGGCCAGCCTTCTATCTGCAGCGCGTGGATGTCATGCGCACCCAGCACCTCCTGCAGGCAAACAATATCGGCACCCACACTGCGCACGGCTTCACGCAGCTCAGGAAGAATGAAGCGCCGGTTGAAAGCCGTGAACCCTTTGTGGGTGTTGATGGTCAGTATTCGCAGCGAAAATTGCGCGTTGCTGTCTGCCATGCGCCTCCCGTTTTGGCTTTCTGTATCACGTTAAAGTGTAGTATCTGTCACAAAAAGTTGGCGGCTTCGGGAATTTTCCTTAAAGTACGGTACTCTTAGCTTTGTCTCATAGACAGGAAGAAAATCTATAAGGAGAGAAGCCATGAAATGGCAACAACGTATTCGTGTCGCAACGGGTCTTAGTTGCTGGCAGATTATGCTGCATTTGCTGGTGGTGGCACTGCTCGTTATGGGCTGGATGAGCAACGCGATGGTGCGTGTTGGGCTGGGGCTTTGCGCCCTGTATGCCATTACGCTGGTGCTGATGCTGGCGTTCCAGCGCTCTCAGGACGGCTGGCGTCGGGAACTGTGTGAGTTCCTGGAAGAAATGACCACCACCTGGTATTTTGGCGCGGCGCTGATAGCCATCTGGCTGCTGTCAAAAGTTATTCATAATAACCTTCTGCTTGCGATTGCCGGACTGGCAGTGTTAGCAGGTCCGGCACTGTTCACGCTAATGATTAAGGACCGTCGCCGCTCAGGCGATATTGCGTCTAAACATAGCGTACGCCGCTAGCCCGGTTGTGGCCGCTATTGCCAGTAGCGGCCACAGGCTCTGCCAGATAATGTGTAGACTCGCGTCCTTCAGATAAATTTGCTTGGTAATATCCGTAAAATGGCGAATAGGGTTCGCCCACGTCAGGTTCTGCAACCACACTGGCATATTTTCTACGGGTGAAACGTAGCCTGAGAGCAAAATCGCCGGCATCATAAACACAAACACGCCAATAAATGCCTGTTGTTGTGTCGCGCACAGCGCTGAAATCAAAAGTCCAAATCCTACCAGCGACAACCCATAAATTATCATGGCGAAATAAAACAGCGCCAGCGAACCAGCGAACGGTATCTGGTAAATCAGAATCCCGACCAGCAGCACGATGGTGGCCTGAAACATGGCAACCACCAGAGCGGGTACCGCCTTGCCAACAAAAATCTGCCAGGTCGCGAGCGGTGAAACCAACAATTGATCGAGTGTCCCCTGTTCTCGTTCGCGGGCGACCGACAGCGAGGTGACAATCATCACGCCGACGGTCGTAATCATGGCAATGAGAGACGGCACGACAAACCATTTGTAGTCCAGATTCGGGTTATACCAGTTACGTACGATAAGCTCACTGTTATTGGGCTTAGGCTGGTTTGCGGTCATTTCCAGCTGCCAGTTTTTGACTATCTGCTGCAAATAGTTAGCGGCAATCTGCGCACTGTTGGAATTACGCCCGTCGAGTAAGAGCTGCATTTTCCCGGTTTGTCCCTGGTCGATATCGCGCGAAAAATCAGCCGGGAAGCGAATCAGCAGCAGCGCTTTTTGGGTATCAAGCGTTGTGCGAATCTCCTGCGGGCTTTTCAGCAGGAGAACATGGCTAAAGGCTTTGGCCTTTGCAAAACGCTGAGTCAGTTCGACGGAATGCCTGCCGTTATCTTCACTGTATACCGCAACAGTGGCGTTGTTTACCTCAAGCGTTGCTGCAAGCGGGAACAGCACCACCTGTAAAATCACCGGCAGGATAAGAATGGCGCGCGTTTGCGGCTCGCGCAGTAGCGCCTGTAGCTCTTTTCGAATCAGTGTCCATAAGCGGTACAGCATAGCGCTCACTTCCTTAGTCAAGACGACGTTTGGTTTTAAACCAGGTCAGGCCGATAAACATCACCGTTGAGGCGATGAGAAATAGCGTATTTATCAGCAGCACAATGGGGATATTGCCTGCCAGAAACAGGCTTTGAAGTGTGCTGACAAAGTAGCGCGCCGGGATGATGTAGGTCACTGCGCGAATAATCGCAGGCATGCTGTCTATCTGGAAAATAAATCCTGACAGCATAATTGAAGGCAAAAATGCGGCATTGAGTGCCACCTGGGCGGCGTTAAACTGGTTGCGTGTGAGTGTGGAAATTAAAAGCCCCATGCCGAGTGTGCTCAACAGAAACAGGCTGGAGGTGACATACAACACCAGCAGCGAGCCGCGGTAGGGCACACTGAGAACAAACACCGAAACCAGCATGCAGATAAGCATGGCCAGCATGCCGAGGAAGTAATAGGGGATAAGCTTGCACAGTAAAAGCTCTGTGCGGGTGACTTCGGTTGAGAGCAGCGCCTCCATCGTGCCGCGCTCCCACTCACGCGCCACCACCAGCGAGGTGAGAATAGCGCCGATTACCGTCATGATAATGGTTACCGCGCCCGGGATAATAAAATGCTGGCTGATAGCTGCCGGGTTAAACCAGTAGCGGGTCTGCACGTCAACCAGCGGTGCAAATGACTCACCTCTGTCTTCTGCTCGTTGTTGTTGCCAGAGCTGCCAGATGCCCTCCAGATAGCCCTGCACAAAGTTGGCGGTATTTGGCTCGCTGCCGTCGGTGATGACCTGCACCGGAGCGCGGTCACCGGCACTTGCCATGCGGGCGTCAAAGTCCACCGGAAGGGTAATAAGGCCACGAATACGCCCGGCCTGCATCATTTCTACCAGTTGCTGGCGGTTATCACTGACGGTCGGGGCGATAAACGGCGAGGCGCTAATAGCGTGTGTGAAATCAAGCGCCTCTTTGCTCTGCTGCTCCAGCAGGATCCCCACGCGCAGCTTGCTGGAGTCGAGGTTAATGCCGTAGCCAAAGATAAACAGCAGCAGCAAGGGAATTACTACCGCAATCAGCCAACTGCTGGGGTCGCGCAGGATCTGGCGTGTCTCTTTCAGGCACAGGGCGCGCACGCGCTGCCAGGATATTGCGGGCTTAGCCGTCACGGGTATGCTCCTTGTCCCATTCGTGAATCAGGGTGATAAATGCCTGCTCCATTGTTGGGTCGGCATCGTCTTCGGTCGCGGCTTGCTTTTTCAGGTCATCCGGTGTGCCGCTGGCAATAAGCTTGCCGCGGTAAACCAACCCGATGCGATCGCAATATTCTGCTTCATCCATAAAGTGGGTGGTCACCATTACGGTAACGCCGCGCTCCACCATGCTGTTGATGTGCAGCCAGAACTCACGGCGTGTGAGGGGGTCGACGCCAGACGTGGGTTCATCAAGAAACAGAATATCCGGCTCGTGCATCAGCGAGCAGGCCAGCGCCAGACGCTGCTTAAAGCCGAGCGGCAGGGAGTCAGTAGTATGGTTGAAGACGGGGCGTAGGTTGAAGGCGTCGCTCATGCTGGCGATTTTGTCATTCTGCACCCGCCCACGCAGACCATAGACACCGGAGAAAAAATGCAGGTTCTGCTCGACCGTCAGGTTACCGTAGAGTGAAAACTTCTGGGCCATGTAGCCTAAATGCTGGCGCGCTTTGCCGGAGCTGGTTTTTAAATCCATATCCAGTACCAGCGCTTTCCCGGCAGTGGGCACCAGCAGGCCGCACATCATTTTAAAGGTTGTGGATTTGCCCGCGCCGTTAGGGCCAAGCAGACCGAAGATTTCGCCCCGTCTCACGCTGAAATCGACGTTGTCCGTCGCGGCAAAGTCGCCAAATTTTTTGGTCAGGCTGCGGGCTTCAATTACCGTTTCATCCGGGCTTCCTGCCACGCGGTGTAAAATCTCGCCCAGCGGTGATTCCGTACTGCCGCTGCCGCCGAGCAGGTCGATAAAAGCGTCTTCAAAGCGCGGCGCGGTCTCTTCAAGACATGTACGTGAGATCCCCAGGTTTTCCGCGAGCGCATCTGCGCTGGCCTCTTTTTTGAGGATGACACGTACCGATTTGCCCTGAATAACGCCGTCGCTCACCTGAGGAAGTTTGAGCGCTTTTTGCAGCAGCTGGCGGTTGTTGTCATGGGGGCTGGACATAAGCCAACTGCGCCCGGCCATTTGTGCTGTCAGCGCTTTTGGCTCACCGTGCCACAGCATTTCACCCTCATTCATCAGCAGAATTTCGCGACACTGTTCTGCTTCATCAAGGTATGAGGTGCTCCAGAGAATCAGCATGCCTTCTCCGGCAAGCTCATGCACCATCTGCCAGAGTTCGCGGCGCGAAATGGGGTCAACGCCCACACCTGGCTCATCAAGCAGCAGCACTTGCGGCTGGCCGACCAGCGTACAGGCCAGCCCCAGCTTTTGCTTCATACCGCCAGAAAGTTTACCCGCAAGGCGGGAGGTAAACGGGGCGAGGGAGGTAAATTCCAGCAGGCGAGCGAACGTTTGTTGGCGCTGCTCGCCCGTTACGCTACGAAGGCTGGCGTAGAGATCGAGATTCTCCTGTACGGTCAGGTCTTCGTACAAACCAAATTTCTGCGGCATGTACCCCAGTTGGGCGTGCAGGGCGCTGCTGTCGCGTACCGGGTCGAGGCCCATAATCTCTATTTCGCCATTGTCTGGCTTCAGCAACCCGGCAAGCATGCGCATCAGCGTGGTTTTGCCAGCGCCGTCTGGCCCCACCAGCCCGGTCACGCCGCCGGCGCGAATAGTGGCGCTCAGGCTGGCGACAGCGGGTTTGGCCATGCCGCTAAAGCTGCGCGCCAGCGTTTTTAATGTAATAGTTGGCTCAACGCGGTTCATTGTGCTGCATCGCGAAATTGCACAGTGACCGGCATGCCCTGGCGTAGCGCATCGTCCGGGTCAGTCACGATGATTCGCAGGCGATAAACCAGGTCAGTACGCAGATTGGGAGTTTCAACGGTTTTGGGGGTGAACTCTGCCGTGGGAGAAACAAAACCAATTTTACCGTGATAGGGTTTATCAGGTCGGCTGTCTGAGTAAATCAGCAGGGTTTGGCCTGGCTGAGCCTGGCCCAGGTTAACCTCATCAATATAGGCGCGTACCCACACCGGGCGGGTGAGTGAGAGTGTCAGCACGGTACTGCCTGCATTGAGCAGGGTCCCTGGTTCTACAGCGCGCGTCAGCAACGTACCGCCAGCAGGGGCGACCAGTGTAGTGTCCTGTAAATCGAGCTTCGCCTGTGCGACCTGGGCGTTGGCCTGCTCAAGGTTCGCTTTGGCCTGGGCAATCTGCTGCGGACGGTTGCCAGTCTGGTACTGGCTTAATTTATCCTGTGCTGCTTTCAGATTAGCCTGCGCCTGGTCGCGGGACGAGCGCGCGTTTTCCAGCTCATTGGCAGAAATGGTACGGCTTGTCCACAGTCCCTGCTGACGCTGGTAGAAGTTTTGCGCATAGGCGGCAGCGGCCTGGGCCTGCTTCACCGCCGCCGCTGCCTGGGCGATTTCTTCATTGCGATAGCCAGCCAGCATCAGGTCATACTGAGCCTGCGCCGCAGCGGCATTAGCCTGTGCCTGTTGCAGTGCATTGATGTAAGGTGCGCGGTCCAGTTCGCCCAGCGTTTGCCCGCTCTGAATGGCATCTCCCTCATCCACAGTCAGGGTCGCCAGTCGTCCACCGACGCGAAAACTCATATTCACCGTGCGGATATCGACATTCCCGTACAGCGTGAGCGGCTTGTCATTCGCACGTTGCTGCCACAGCCAACCGCCGAGCATGGCGGCCAGAAGTGTAATAACGATAATCGCTACCACAACCGGCTTACGATTTTTCATGGTTCACGTCTCCTCGCGGCATGGATAATCCTTGCAAAATAAAATCAACCTGCTGGGTAATGACTTTCTCAATTAACTGCGTGCGTGCTTCGTTAAACTCAGACCAGCCGCAGCGCATCAGTAGCGTTTCCCGCGCCAGCCGAAAGCCAACGATGGCGCCAACCAGACCGTGGACGTGCAGTATTGTCTCGGTGTCGTTACTGTCGCGCCCGGTATAAGCCGCAACCAGTCGGGAAAAGTGCTCATGCATGGGGGCAATCATGTGTTGATGAATAATGTAGTAGGCATCCGTCGGCGTGAGTTGCTCTCGTGAGACGAATTTACTCATGTGCAGTGTGCTGTCGTCGGTAAGCAGTTTTGCCATCAGGCAGCAGGCGTTATGAATAACGCGACGAATAGCGGCTTTATCCTGCGAGTGCTCATTGATAAGCGCCTGGGCTGCGGCGACATGTTGCTGAAAGTGCTGGTTGAAGAAATCACCAATCCAGTGGGCTGAAGCGAGGTAAAGGGCTTCTTTAGAACCGAAATAGTAGGCTATCGCGGCAATATTTTGCCCGGCACGTGCGGCGATATCGCGTGTGGTGGCACGCATACCGTGCTCACCAAACTGTTCAATGGCTGCCTGAATAAGCTGGTTTTTTGCCTGTTCGCCGCGCAGGGTGGACGGGGCTGACGTATTGCTCATAAACTGAACGATAAGTTAATCAATCGATTGATTAACAGTAACCGGGTGCTGCACTTTTGTCCAGTGCTGACACTTTGTGCTGCAAAGTGTGTGGGCAAAGGGGAATTTGTGCGCTGTGCCACAAAAACTGATACACTGCGCCCCTTAACAGCACTGTGGTTTGTGCTTCTTACATTGCCGGGTTCCCGGCGTCGTTATCCCCCTGGAAACTACACCGGTTGCCCGGTCAGGGCGGGTCTGGAGTAGTTATGTCTTTTGATTCTCTTGGGTTAAGTCCCGAAATCCTGCGCGCGGTGGCGGAGCAGGGCTACCATGAGCCGACGCCCATTCAGCGTCAGGCGATTCCGGTTGTCCTCAGCGGTCGCGATTTGATGGCCAGCGCCCAGACCGGTACGGGCAAAACGGCGGGCTTTACCCTGCCAATGCTGCAACGTCTAACGCAGGAAAATCCACACGGCAAAGGCCGCCGTCCTGTGCGTGCGTTGATTCTGACTCCGACCCGTGAACTGGCAGCCCAGGTGGGCGAGAACGTGCGCGAGTACAGCAAATATCTCAACATCCGTTCGCTTGTGGTGTTTGGTGGTGTCAGCATTAATCCGCAGATGATGAAGCTGCGCGGCGGTGTGGATATTCTGGTGGCAACGCCAGGTCGCCTGCTTGATCTTGAACACCAGAACGCCGTGAAGCTCGATAGCATTGAAATCCTGGTGCTGGATGAAGCGGACCGTATGCTGGATATGGGCTTTATTCATGATATTCGTCGCGTATTGGCAAAATTGCCACCGCGTCGCCAGAACTTGCTGTTCTCCGCCACGTTCTCGGATGAGATTAAGCAACTGGCAGAAAAACTGCTGCATAACCCGGAAGAAGTAGAAGTAGCACGCCGTAATACGGCGTCTGAGCAGGTGACTCAGCACGTTCATTTTGTGGACAAAAAACGCAAGCGTGAGCTGTTGTCGCTGATGATTGGTCAGGGCAACTGGCGCCAGGTGCTGGTTTTTACTCGTACCAAACATGGTGCTAACCATCTGGCCGAACAGTTGAATAAAGACGGCATTACTGCCGCTGCCATCCACGGCAACAAGAGCCAGGGCGCACGTACACGCGCACTGGCGAACTTCAAGAGCGGCGATATTCGCGTGCTGGTGGCAACTGACATCGCTGCGCGTGGGCTGGACATTGAAGAGCTGCCTTACGTGGTGAACTACGAGCTGCCAAACGTGCCGGAAGATTATGTCCACCGTATTGGCCGTACCGGACGTGCAGCGGCGACCGGTGAGGCGCTGTCGCTGGTGTGCGTAGACGAGCATAAACTGCTGCGTGATATCGAAAAGCTGCTCAAGCGTGAAGTGCCGCGCATTGCCCTGCCGGGCTTTGAGCCGGATCCGTCCATTAAAGCCGAGCCTATTATCAACGGTCGTCAGGGCCGGGGTGGCGGTGGTGGAAACCGTGGTCGTGGTCAGGGGCAACCTCAGGGCCGCGCACCGCGTGCGCAGGGTGAAGGGCAGCGTCAGAGCCGCGGTCAGAGTGAAGGTAATCGCCAGAGTCGCGCTCAGGGAGACGGCAATAAACAGGCGCGTCCTCAGGGTGAGGGGTCGCGCGCAGCGCACCCGGCCGGTGAGCGCTCACGCCGCCGTCATCGCGGTGGTAACAGCAGCGGTAGTGCACAATAAGTCACTGGTAATACTCGGCCTTTGTGCTTTCTTTTGCACTCAGCCAGAGCCTTGAAAGTCGAGCCTTCGATAAATCCGTCATCGCCAGTATGGGATGGCGGATTTTTATTTCTGCCTGCTATTATCAGAAAAAATGAACACGTCAGAATAGCCCAGTGTGTTGGCTCGAAGCTGGCTCGCAGGTGGCGTAAAAGAGGGTGTTACCGGGCTGCGAAAAGTGGGAGAATAGTGGCTGTTTATACAGTAGATGTGAGAGTTCATGGCATTGTCCGCAGCGCAGAAGGCGCAAATAGGCGCCTGGTATAAGGCGTTACAACAGCAGATCCCGGATTTTATCCCCAGAGCGTCCCAGCGCCAGATGATTGCCGAAGTGGCAAAGACGCTGGCAGGCGATGAAGGGCGGCATCTGGCGATTGAAGCGCCTACTGGCGTGGGCAAAACGCTCTCCTATCTTATTCCCGGCATTGCACTCGCGCGCGATGAGCAGAAAACGCTGGTGGTCAGTACCGCCAACGTGGCGCTTCAGGATCAGATTTTCACCAAAGATTTGCCGCTCCTGGGCAAGATTATCCCCGGTCTTAAATTTACCGCTGCGTTTGGTCGCGGGCGTTATGTCTGCCCGCGTAATCTCAGTGCGCTGGCGAGTACTGATGCTACTGCCCAGGGGGATTTACTGGCGTTTCTTGAAGACGAACTAACGCCCACCAGTGGCGAGGAGCAAAAACTGTGTGCGAGCCTGAAGGCCAGCCTGGATAGCTACAAATGGGACGGCCTGCGCGATCACAGCGACAAAGCCGTGAGCGATAGTCTGTGGGGGCGTTTGAGCACGGATAAGGCCAGCTGTCTTGGCCCAAACTGTCAATGGTATCGCGAGTGCCCGTTTTTTGTTGCACGGCGTGAAATCAACGATGCAGAAGTGGTGGTAGCGAATCATGCGCTGGTCATGGCGGCATTGGAAAATGACTCGGTGCTGCCGCCTGCTAAAAATCTGCTGCTGGTGCTTGATGAAGGGCACCATATCCCGGAAGTAGCGCGTGATGCGCTGGAGACGGGAGCGGAAATCAGCCCCGGCTGGGGGCGGTTACAGCTTGATCTGTTTATGAAACTGATAGCCACCTGCCTTGAGCAGTGTCGCCCGAAAACCGTACCGCCGCTGGCGACGCCGGAGCGTCTGAGCAACCACTGTGAAGAAGCCGCCGAGCTGCTGTCCTCGGTCGCACGAATAATAAATTTGCTGCTGCCGGGTGAGGGGGAAGCCGAGCATCGCTTTGAAATGGGCGTACTGCCGGATGAACTGACGCAGAGGGTACAGCGGCTGGCAAAACTGATGGATGCGCTGCGCGGCCTGTCGGAAGCGTTCTTAAACGATCTCAGCGAAAAAACCGGGCAGCACGATATTGTACGACTGCATCGGCTGATTTTGCAGATGAACCGCGCGCTGGGTCATTTTGAAACCCAGAGCAAACTCTGGAGGCTGGCGGCAATGTCCCAAACTTCCGGCGCGCCCGTCTGTAAATGGGTGACCCGCTCGTTGCGTGAGGGGCAGGTGCATTTGTTTATGTACTGCGCCGGTATACGCGTGAGTGACCAACTGGAAAAACTGCTCTGGCGTAGTGTGCCACACACGGTTGTGACGTCGGCAACCTTGCGCTCGCTGAACAGCTTTACCCGATTGCAGGAACTGAGCGGCCTGAAGGAGAAAGCAGGGGATCGCTTTGTTACGCTCGACTCGCCATTTAACCATGTGGAACAAGGGCAGTTGCTCATTCCACGGATGCGTTATGAACCGCTGATGGAGCATGAAGAACAGCATGTCGCTGAAATGGCGGCGTTCTTTCGCAGTGAACTGGAAAAAGGTGAGCATCGGGGCATGCTGGTGCTTTTTGCCAGCGCACGTGCCATGCAGCGCTTTCTGGATTGCGTGCCCGATCTGCGCTTACAGCTATTAGTTCAGGGCGATAAGCCACGTTCCCGCCTGGTTTCATTGCACCGTGAGCGTGTGGAGAAAGGGCAAATCAGCGTGCTGATAGGCTTGCAGTCTTTTGCAGAGGGGCTTGATCTTAAAGGCGAGCTACTGACGCAGGTACACATTCATAAAATTGCCTTTCCGCCGGTAGACAGTCCAGTAGTGATTACCGAAGGCGAATGGTTACGCAGCCAGAATCGCTATCCGTTTGAGGTACAGAGCCTGCCAAGCGCGTCTTTTAATCTTATCCAGCAGGTAGGACGTTTGATTCGAAGCCACGGCTGCCGTGGCGATATTGTTATTTACGACAGGCGGCTTCTCACAAAGCAATATGGTAAGCGTTTATTGGATGCGCTGCCGGTGTTCCCGCTGCTCCAGCCCGAGGTGCCGGAGATGACATCGCAGCCCAGGAAACAAACGGTCAGTACGAAGCGCCGTGGGGCCGGGCGGGCCAAAGCCGCAAAATAAAACGTGCTATTTGCCGTCTCAGACAGGCTGTCGTGCTAACCTTAATGTGGAGGTAACTACATGGATTATCGCAGGATTATTAAAGAGATAGGTCGTGGAAAAAATCACGCGCGCGATCTGGACAGGGACACGGCATACGAGCTGTATAAGCACATACTCAATGGGGACGTACCGGACCTGGAGCTGGGGGCAGTGCTAATGGCGCTGCGTATTAAAGGCGAGGGTGAAGGCGAGTTGCGTGGGTTTTATGATGCGATGCAGCAGCAAACCATCAGACTGACACCGCCTGCGGGGCGGCCCATGCCGGTGGTGATTCCCACCTACAACGGCGCGCGCAAGCAGGCGAATTTAACGCCGTTGCTGGCGATTTTGCTCAGCCAACTCGGGTTTCCTGTCGTGGTGCACGGCATTAGCGAAGATCCCACTCGCGTTATTTCCGAAACGATTTTCGAGTTGTTGGGTATTGAAGCGACCCGTAGCGCCGGACAGGCGCAGGCGAAGCTGGAGTCCCACCATCCATTATTCCTGCCCATCGGCACGTTGTGCCCGCCTATGGAAAAACTGCTGGCACTGCGCTGGCGCATGGGCGTGCGCAGCAGTGCGCATTCACTGGCCAAGCTGGCAACGCCTTTTGCACCAGCACAGGCATTGCGACTGGCGAGTGTCTCGCACCCGGAATATGTCACGAAGGTCGCACAGTTTTTTACACTGACGCAGGGACGGGCGCTGTTGATGCATGGCACTGAAGGTGAAGTGTACGCTAATCCGCAGCGCTGTCCGCAAATAAGCCTGATTGACGAGCAGGGGACGCGTGTACTGTACGAGCGTCAGCCCGAGAACGATGCGGGCAATGTGATTTTGCCGTTTGAAAAAGACGCTGAGGTCACCGCACGCTGGACTGAACGTTGCGCAGCCGGTGTGGAGCCACTGCCGCAGTCGCTCAGAATTCAGCTCGCCTGTTGTCTGGTGGCAACTGGCGAGAGCGTTGATATGCCTGGCGCACTGGCACGCGTTGATGAGGTTTTCCCGGCCTGAAAATAAAAAAAGCCCGCGAGTGGCACGCGGGCAAACAGGGTAATTTCAGGGTAATACAAGGAATAGGGTCGTGTCAGTGGCAAGCTTATTTGTAGATTTCAGCGGTGCCGTGCATCAGGTTATAACCCGATGCAGAGGTAATTTTGAATGAGCTGGCACCAGCAGCATCGGCTTTAGCAGCCAGTTCGCTTTCCAGCTCGCTCAGGGTGTATGCACCAGAGGCAGAAACAACGCCAATTTTCTCACCCTGAGGCGCGCTGGCGCTGCTGATTTCCTGAGCGGCGAAAGCGCCAAAGGAAAGCGTAGACAGGATCAGTGCTGCAATAGTCAATTTAGTGGTTTTCATAATTTTATCTCGCATTATATTCTGTTGAAACGGATATGTTCCGTTGATGTGGTTATTATTACGCGTGTTATTAGAAGATAAAATCGAAGAGAATTGATAACCTCATTCATATTTTTTGAATGATTATTAACTTATTGATTTATAAAAATATTTAACATAATCGTTCTGATGACCGCTGGGGGGAGCCAGCAGATTACGAATAAAAGGCATTATTTGTTACACATTTCTTATTCCTGGTTTTACCAGGGTTTTTAATGCTGCAGAGCCAGAGCGAATTTATCGGCAGGGTTGTACACAGAGATTGCGTAAATAAAAAGTGGCCTCTGCATGCAGAGGCCGTTATCGCAGAAAGCAGGCGTTATTTGTAAATAGTGGCTGTACCGTACATCAGGTTATTCCCACCGGCAGCGTCAACCACATACCCTTTTGCCCCTTCCTCACGTGCTTTTTCAGCCAGTTTGTCTTCAAGATCATCCAGGTTTCTTGCACCACTGGCAGAAACCGTGCCAACCGGGCGCAATTGACTTGTTTCGTCCGCTGACAGAGGCTGAGCGGCAAAGCTTGCCGATGACAGGCCGATGAAAGCGATAGCAGCAGAAAAGATGAGATATTTTTTCATGACAGCATCCTCAATAGCGGTGTGGGGGCTGACGTCATCGCGTCAACGTACTTCTATTTTAGGTGCTGACAGCGGGGGTGATTATTCAAAAATTTGACCGTGATAAGCTTATTTTTTGAACGAGATTTACTGACATGACGTTGACAAAATAAACGCTCAATACATTTATTTTTCAGTGGTTTAACGGTCTGGTGAAACGCGTGTTGACATAATGGCGGTGTAGGCTGTTACCCGCAGACAAAAATACACAGTGCAACCCCGTTTTTACGCTAGTCCCTGGCAGGACATTATCTGCACGTTTGGCCGTGCCACAGCTGTAAGCGTATCTCTGCTCTGTCTGGCAACAGAGCAGGCGAGGGCAGCGCCAGCGCATCAATGTCAAAACGTACTGCCGTGTTAGTCTGCGGCGCGGCGGGCATCGGGGCGAATCATATCAAAGCGCTGGGCTTCATCAATGGTGTAGTAGGCGCTCGGCCCACCTGCGCGCAGTACCGGTTGTGCTTTTGCGGTCTGATAAATGCCCTCTTCAAGCAGCGTTTCATCGATATGCACGGCCACGACTTCACCCAGTACCAGCCAGGTATCAACCGGGGTACCGTCGGAAGCGGTAAGCTGAAGATGCTGTGACAGGCGACATTCAAAATTAACCGGGCTTTCAGCAACGCGGGGAGCCTTGACGCGACGGCTTGTAGCGGGCGTCAAACCAGCGATAAGAAATTCGTCTTCGCCGTGAGCAAGCGTAGCGGAACTTTCATTCATCTTTTGTGCAAGCGCACGCGTAGTCAGGTTCCACACAAACTCACCGGTTTCTACAATATTGCGCACGCTGTCTTTCCAGCCGCTGCTGGCAAAACCAATAATCGGTGGGCGATAGTTAAAGCAGTTGAAGAAGCTGTAAGGCGCAAGATTGTGTTGTCCTTCGCGGTCCTGCGAGGAGATCCAGCCAATCGGTCGTGGGCCAATAATGGCATTTAACGGGTCATGCGGCAGGCCGTGGCCCTGAGCAGGTTCATAATAATAGCGTTTCGTTGTCATCATCTTTCCAGTGTGCAAGTAAGAATAAGAGTATGGGACATGCTGCGTTATTTACCCGCTGTCCGACAACAGGTATCTTACGCCGCCCAGACAGGAGAAAGCCGATGAATAACCCGCGCGCCCCAAAAAGTGGTTTGCATCCACGTAACCGCCATAGTCAACGCTATGATTTTGCCGCACTGAGTGCACAGTGTCCGGCGCTTGCCGATTTTGTGCGCCTGTCACCTGCCGGTGAGCCAACGCTGGACTTTGCTGACCCGCAGGCGGTGAAAACACTTAACCAGGCGTTGCTGGCCCATTTTTACGGCGTGATGCATTGGGATATCCCCGAAGGGTTTCTTTGCCCTCCGGTGCCTGGGCGGGCGGATTATGTCCACCATCTGGCTGACCTGTTGGCGCGTGATAACCACGGTGAGGTGCCGCGTCAGGCGACCATTCTTGATATTGGCACCGGCGCGAACTGCATATACCCGTTGATTGGTCAGCATGAGTATGGCTGGCGTTTCACCGGCAGTGAAGTCAACGAGCAGGCACTGCGTGCTGCTGGCTGCATTATTGCAGCCAATCCAGGACTGAATCAGCGTATTCGCCTGCGTCGGCAGAAAGACATGGCCGCCATTTTTAGCGGCATTATCCATAAAAATGAATTTTATGATGCCGCAATGTGCAATCCTCCGTTTCATGCCTCAGCGCAGGCGGCAGGTGAGGGTAATGCGCGCAAAAGACGCAATCTTGGTCTTTCCGGTGTGCCACTGAACTTTGGCGGTCAGCATCAGGAGCTGTGGTGTGACGGTGGAGAAGTGGCGTTTATTAAACGGATGATTGCTGAAAGCGTGACGTTTGCCCGTCAGGTACGTTGGTTTACTTCGCTGGTGTCGCGCGGGGAGAATCTGCCTGTCATTATGCGCGCGCTACAGGAAGCAGGGGCGGTGCGGGTGGTAAAAACCGAAATGGCGCAAGGTAATAAGCGCAGCCGCTTTATTGGCTGGAGCTTTATGGCACAGCGCAGGGCGTAGGACGTTATTCCTGTTGTCCATCGGCGTAAAAAAGCCCCGTGACGGGGCTTCAGATTGCTGACAAAGAAGGAAAAAACGTGGTTTTTCCTTCTTTGTGGTTAGCAGACGAAAATCAATGAATTGATTTTCCTGATTTTTTATTGGGTGTTATTCACCCTGTCTGAGACAGGATGAGGTAAGGCATCAGTCTCAAGCCCCGTGACGGGGCTTTGGGCTTAGGATACGTGCTGCAAAAACTCGCGCAGGCGCTGGCCTGGTGGGTTCTGGATGAGTTCACGCGGGTCGCCGTCTTCCGCAATGCGTCCTTTATCAATAAAGATGAGACGGGATGCCACTTTCTCGGCAAAGCCGATTTCGTGGGTCACGATAACCATCGTCATCCCTTCTTCAGCCAGGTCCTGCATCACCTTGAGTACTTCATGGCGTAATTCGGGATCAAGTGCTGACGTCGGCTCATCAAACAGCATCATTTTGGGTTTGACCGCCAGCGCACGAGCAATCGCCACGCGCTGTTGCTGGCCGCCAGAAAGCTCAGACGGGTAATGATTACCACGTTCAGCAAGCCCTACTTTTGCCAGCAGTGCTTTGGCCTGTTTTTCAGCCTCAGTTTTTGGCGTTTTGCGCACGCGCATTGGCCCGAACATGACGTTTTCCAACGCGGTAAGGTGCGGAAACAGATAAAACTGCTGGAACACCATACCCGCTTCCTGGCGGATCAGACGTTCGTCTACTTTCGGGTCGTTCACCTTCAGTCCGTCGACGACCAGTTCGCCGCTGGTGATGTCCTCAAGTTTGTTGATGCAGCGCAGCAGCGTGGATTTACCAGAGCCAGAGGGGCCGATAATCACCACCACTTCGCCCTGGTTAATGTTTAAGTCAATATTATGTAGCACCTGGGTATGGCCAAAATGCTTGGAAACGTTTTTAAATTCAATCACAGGATTTTCATCCTTCTTTCCAGAATGCGAAGTACCACGTTCAGCACCTGTGTGATGATGAGATAAATCACCCCAACGGCGGTCCAGATTTCAAGTGCACGGAAGTTACCGGCGATAATTTCCTGACCACTGCGGGTCAGTTCGGCGGCACCGATTACGATAAATAACGAGGTGTCCTTGATGCTGATAATCAACTGGTTACCCAGAGAAGGCAACATGCGGCGCAGCGCCAGCGGCATAATGACATAACGAATGGATTCACGGCGGGACAGGCCCAGCGCCAGGCCTGCTTCGCTAAACCCTTTATGGATTGACAGCACGGAGCCACGGGTGATTTCTGCGATATATGCGCCGGAGTTAATCATGATAGTGATAACGGCAGCCGTGAAGGTGTCTATTCGCAGGTCAGGGAACGCCATAGGAAGGGCGAAATAAATATACATCACCTGCACAACAATGGGGGTGCCGCGAATAATTTCGATAAATATGAGCGCGATATGGTTAGCAACCCAGCCCCCATAGGTTCGGGCCAGACCTGCCAGCAGACCGATGACAATGCCGCCTGCAAGGCCAAGCACAGAAATCCACAAGGTCATTTTGGCGCCGTCCAGCAATGCCGGAATGGCAGGCCAGATGACGCTCCAGTCAAACTCCATAATAGTATCCTGTTACCGTGGTTCAAAAACAGCAGGGGCGAAAGGTCGCCCCTGTGCGTCAGGTCAGATTGTTAAGCGTCGTTATTTAGGTTCGGTGCCAAACCATTTTTTATAGATTTCGTTATAAGTGCCGTTATCACGCAAGGTTTTCAGCGCGGCGTTAACCTTGTCACGTAACTCATCGCTACCTTTAGGGAAGGCAATACCGTATTGCTGGGCTTCAAGAGAGTCGCCGACCGCTTTGAACTGGCCGTTACCTGCGGTTTTGATGAAATACAAAATGTTTGGCGTATCGTGTAAAACGGCATCTGCACGGTTGGTGCCAAGCTCCATGTAAGCGTTGTCAATGTTCGGAAACTGGCGCAGGTCTTTGGTTTTAATGTTAGCTTTCGCGTAATCCACGGAGCCGGTACCACTCTTCACGGCAACCACTTTGCCATCAAGATCTTTCACGCTTTTTACGGCGTCATTCGAGGCTTTTACCATGACCAGCAGGCCGCTTTTGTAGTAGCCGTCGGAGAAGTCGATAGCCTTTTTACGCTCATCAGTGATGGTGATGCCCGCGAGCGCCACATCAACATTACGGGTTTGCAGGGCAGGGATGATGCCGCTGAAATCCATCGGCTTAAGGGTATAATCCAGTTTCAGCTCTTTTGCGATAGCGGCCCACAAATCAACATCAAAGCCGACATACTGGTTACCTTGTTTGAATTCAAACGGCACAAAAGCGGTGTCAGTGGCAACCACCAGTTTTTTCTCTGCGCCGTGGGCTGAGAGGGCAAAAGCCAGGGAGAGGGCAGCCAGGGACACTTTCAAAACAGACTTCATAGTTTTTCCTTACGTTAATCCACGGGGCGATCCCCTGCGTTGGCAGTCGCAGCATGAAAAAATCATGCCAGTTTTCTAACTTACTGAATTGTCAGACTCTGATTTATGTAGCACTGCACAGGAGGTGATGCAAGTCTGCGTAATTGCACCAGCGTGGGGCTTATCAATGGTGCAGATTTTTCATCATCATGTGACTGTTTTCTTTTAGCGCAAAAAATGCTGTTTAAACAATCACAGGCTAACGATTGTGTGAGGTGGATATAACAATTAATTAACGTATAGCGGGGGATGTGAAACGCGGGTGCACTGTTGTGGTGCATACCCCTTTCACCAGGAAAGGGGCACAGGGATAAAATTATTCGATATTAGACTCAATGAACCACAGGAATTTGTCGAGATCGCGAGACGCCGCTGTGAAAATATCAACGGTATCATCATCTTTTACTTCACCAATGGCTTTACGCACATCGTTAGCCACAATAGCGTAACGTTCAGCCAACGCTTTGAGATGATCCTGTACGGTATGAATGTCCAGCGGATAGCTCTGCAGTGGCGTTTTGCTGTTGATAACCTGGGTGGTACCCAGAGCCACACCGCCCAGCTGTACGGCACGCTCTGCCATAGTGTCAAGGTGGTCGGTCAGTGCGGTACGGAATCCATCAAGCATTTCGTGCACGGCAATGAAGTTTGCACCGCGCATGTTCCAGTGGGCCTGTTTCGTGATAAGCGACAAATCGATGAACTGGATAACCTGGCGGTTGAGCAGTTCTACACACGCTTTTTTCTCGCGGTCCGATACGTCGTTACGAGTGTAAAGCAACTCAGAAGATTTTGTTTTCACCAGTTTAGCGGTAGCCATAATTATCTATCCTCTTGATGTGTATGTCCGTTAATACAACGGCAATAAGTATAGCACCGGTTTTTCACTCTGCAGGTGAGATAATGCCTATTGGTTAAATAGCGAAGATGAAATAGGTATTTTCTAATTGCTAATAAAATCAATTTATTAGTTTGATTTTTGCGTGGGCTAAAAAGAGGGTGATTAATAAAGGAAAATCATTCTTGTTTTTGAATGCTAATTATTCGTGTCGGTTTGAAGTTTCAACGGCCATTATGGCCGTTGAGGGGCATTAATTAATATCAACACGTTCTATGTGCGCTTCCCGGCGCAGTGTGAGCGTGGAACCGACGGAAGCCGCGATGATGGAAATCAGCCCCAGCGTTTGCATAAATGTGAGCAATTCGCCAAGAAAAATCATACCCGAAAGCGCGCCCATTGCCGGTTCGATGCTCATCAGCGTGCCAAACGTGCGTGTAGGTAGCCGAGTGAGTGCTACCATCTCCAGTGAGTAGGGCAGCGCGGTGGAGAGTACGGCAATAGCCAGCCCCAGCGGCAGCAGCGACCAGTGCCACAGAGCTTCACCGGCCTGGAACGCGCCCAGAGGAACAAAGATGACAGCAGCAATAACCGAGCCAAGCGCTACGGTAGCCGGGCCGTGCTCGGCTCCCGCACGTTGTCCGGCCAGAATATAGACTGCCCAGCAGGCACCGGCGGCCAGTGCCCAGGCAGCGCCCACAGGATCAACGCTTTCCATGCCCTGTCCCAGCGGTAGCAGTAGCCACAGCCCAAGAATTGCCAGCACAACCCAGATAAGATCAATCGGGCGACGTGATGAAAAAAGCGCGACGGCGAGCGGGCCGGTAAATTCCAGGGCGACAGCGATGCCTAGTGGCACGGTGCGTAAGGACAAATAGAAAAAGTAGTTCATGCCGCCCAGCGCCAGGCCATAGAACAATAAAGGCAGACGCTGCTCGCGCGCAAAGCGTAAGCGCCAGGGTTTAAACACCGCCGCCAGGATAAGCGTGCCGAGCAACAGGCGCAGAGCGGTAACACCCGGCGCGCCGACCAGCGGGAACAACGTTTTTGCTAAAGAGGCACCGCTTTGAATGGAGGCCATCGCAATGAGAAGAAGCACTACCGGCAACCAGACCGGCATTTTTCGTGACAACGTGGGCATACTGCGTCCTGTCAGTTGTTATCATAATAAGAAGAAAATTTTCCCGTAAGTGTACGGGGAAAAATGCCTGACTGGTGGGAAATCTGTGCAATATGCATAAAGCGCCTGAAATTTAATCACGCAAGAAGTTCCATGATGACTATAATTTTAAGAAAATTCTGGATGGCGGGAGGAAGTGGAAGGGACCATACTTGCGTTCCACCCAGAAATTCCTCGTCGAATTAAAGGGATATGACAGAATGGAAACGTTCTGTTACAGGAAGGCTCCTTTAGACAACGTAAATCCCGAAGAGTTTCGTAAAATAATTTGATATATTGAAACCTTAGGACTTACTTGAAGCACATTTGAGGTGGTTATGAAAAAAATTGCATGTCTTTCAGCACTGGCTTGTGTTCTGGCCGTATCCGCAGGTTCTGCATTTGCAGGTGACGTTACCGTTTCTGGCGGCTACGCACAGGGCGATATGCAGGGCGTTATTAACAAAGCTAACGGCTTCAACCTGAAGTACCGTTACGAGTTCGATAACAACCCGGTTGGCGTTATCGGCTCTTTCACCTACATCGAAAAAGACGACACCCGCAGCGATGGTATTTATAACAAAGGCCAGTACTATGGTCTGACCGCTGGTCCGGCTGTTCGTCTGGCTGACTGGGTGAGCCTGTACGGTGTTGTAGGTGTTGGCTATGGTAAATTCCAGAACACCGCTGACTACCGTTACAACAATAGCACCAGCGATTATGGCTTCTCTTACGGTGCTGGTGTTCAGTTCAACCCGATTCAGGACGTTGCTCTGGACTTCTCTTACGAGCAGAGCCGCATCCGTAGCGTTGACGTCGGCACCTGGATCGCAGGCGTTGGCTACCGCTTCTAATTCTCCCTTCGGAGAAAGAAAAAATCCGCCTTCGGGCGGATTTTTTTTATTCTGCGTTGAGATAATGACTCTGTTCTGGGGTAGCTAAAAGAAGCCAACGTGAGAAGCGTGCCAGATAAGGCACAACGCGTTTTAGCGCGTAGCGTTATTATTGGTTTTTGTATTCATCAGGCTGCACAGCATACTCAACAGCTGCAGGCGTACCTTCAGGGGAGATTGTGTAAACACGCGCAAGCACCTCTTCACTTCATTCATGTTGACCTCCTCATACCCGATTCATCGGCAAATCCTTTCACCGATTGACTACATCACATACAGATATAGCACAGGCTATATTATATGGCTAGTGCTATATCCCGGCGTTTGCGTTTATTTTTTGTGCCGGGACTGGCATGGTTTACAATAGAGCAGATTTTTTAAACCGAACGGTTCCAGGAGAAGTGAATGAGTCCTCACGCAGGTAAGCCAGGCAGTCCAAAGAAGACGAAACTGTTAAACGTGGAAGAGCACGTTGAGGGGTTCCGTCAGGTGCGTGAGGCCCACCGCCGTGAGTTGATTGATGACTATGTGGAGCTGATTGACGATTTAATTCGTGAAGTTGGCGAGGCTCGTCAGGTGGATATGGCTGCGCGGCTTGGGGTTTCCCAGCCGACAGTGGCGAAAATGCTTAAGCGCCTGGCAAGCGTTGGGCTGATAGAACAAATACCGTGGCGCGGCGTGTTTCTCACACCTGATGGTGAGAAGCTGGCGCGCGAGAGCCGCGAGCGCCATGAAATTGTTGAACACTTCCTGCTCGCACTGGGGATAAGCCCTGATATTGCCAGGCGTGACGCTGAGGGCATGGAGCATCACGTCAGCGTTGAAACGCTGGAGGTATTTCGTAAATTCTGTGAAACGCACGGGTAAATCCAGTCTTTATGACGGTGATTCAGCCATAAAAAAGCCCGCAGTGCGCGGGCTTTGTCATTGATACCAATGCTTAGTTCAGACGTACCGGCATCCCGGAGCGGCTTTCAATGGACTGCTGCAACACATTCTGATCGACATCCGCTTGTTCGGTGACAGCTTTCACGCTTTTAGTCAGCGTAATCGGCACGATTTCGTGGCCGTTGATCTGCGCTTCTGTGGTTGACAGGGGGTTATGCACCTCAATATAGCGACTGCCGTCTGGCTCAGTCGTTGCTTTCACCGGCTCATCAATGAACTGCACGCGCGTACCCACCGGTACCTGTTCGAACAGGAATTTAATGTCTTCATTACGCAGACGCACGCAGCCGTGGCTCACGCGTAAACCGATACCGAAGTTGGCGTTAGTCCCATGTATTGCGTACAGGCGACCGATATACAGCGCATACAGACCCATCGGGTTATCCGGACCTGCGGGTACCACTGCGGGCAGCGGCTCGCCGCGTGCGGCATATTCCGCATGCATTTTCGCCGTAGGCGTCCATGTCGGGTTGGCACGTTTGCGTTCGACTTTGGTGGTCCAGTTAATGGGCGTATCGCGACCCAGTTCACCAATGCCGATAGGCAACACGATAACGGTGTTGGTACCTTTCGGGTAATAGTACAAACGCATTTCGGCGCTGTTAATCACAATCCCTTCATGCACCGTATCCGGCAGGATCAGCTGCTGAGGAATGTTAAGGATGGTACCGGCTTTTGGCAGGTACGGGTCAACACCCGGGTTTGCCTCCAGCATGTTGGAAAGCCCCATCTGGTATTGCGCTGCAAAATATTCCAGAGGCTGCTTACTGTCCGCAGGGACGGTAATAACCTGGTTTTGCCCGACCAGACGGCTACCGTCTGTAGGCAGCGGATAGGTCACAGCTGATGCAGTTTTACAAAGACCGAAGACGGTAAAAGCTGCCAGTAAAAGCGTACGTAATTTCATAGTTATGTCGTTATGCCGCGTAAATGTTATATGCCATTCAGGCCGTGTGGTTTAACAACCGGTGCCAGTGCCGGGTGCGCATTATATGTGCATTCAAGGCAACAGTGAATTCGGATGTGTATGAAATATGACTTTTTCATATGTGTTTATTTTAGACGTTATTTTACCCAGGCGACCTCCCGGCGCACTTATGGCATAATTAGACGTTTATCACACTCTAGATTCGGGGCAGAGCCTTGTTAGTATCCAGCAACGTAACTATGCAGTTTGGCAGTAAGCCGCTATTTGAAAACATCTCCGTGAAGTTTGGCGGCGGCAATCGCTATGGCCTGATTGGCGCCAACGGTAGCGGCAAATCCACCTTTATGAAAATTCTTGGCGGCGATCTGGAGCCGACGCTCGGTAACGTGTCGCTTGATCCGAATGAACGCATCGGTAAGCTGCGTCAGGATCAGTTTGCCTTTGAACAGTATTCCGTGCTGGATACTGTCATTATGGGCCATGTTGAGCTGTGGGAGGTCAAGCAGGAGCGCGACCGCATCTACGCATTAGCGGAGATGAGCGAGGAAGACGGCTATAAGGTTGCCGATCTGGAAGTGAAATATGGCGAAATGGACGGCTACTCGGCTGAATCCCGTGCCGGGGAACTGCTGCTGGGTGTGGGTATTCCGCTGGAGCAGCACTACGGCCCGATGAGCGAAGTGGCACCTGGCTGGAAGCTGCGTGTGCTGTTGGCCCAGGCGCTGTTCTCAAACCCGGATATTCTTCTGCTCGACGAACCGACCAACAACCTGGACATTGATACCATCCGCTGGCTGGAGCAGGTGCTCAACGAGCGTAACAGTACCATGATAATCATCTCGCATGACCGTCACTTCCTGAACATGGTGTGCACGCACATGGCGGATCTGGATTATGGTGAGCTGCGCGTGTATCCGGGTAACTATGACGAATACATGACCGCCGCAACCCAGGCGCGTGAGCGTCTGCTGGCCGACAATGCCAAGAAAAAGGCGCAGATTGCGGAGTTACAGTCTTTTGTCAGCCGCTTTAGTGCGAACGCCTCTAAATCACGTCAGGCAACCTCACGTGCACGCCAGATTGATAAAATCAAACTCGACGAAGTGAAGGCCTCCAGCCGCCAGAACCCGTTTATCCGCTTTGAACAGGACAAAAAGCTGTTCCGTAACGCGCTCGAAGTTGAAGCTCTTACCAAAGGTTTTGATGACGGCCCGCTGTTTAAAAACGTCGGTATGCTGCTGGAAGTGGGCGAGAAGCTGGCGGTGCTGGGGACCAACGGCGTAGGTAAATCGACCTTCCTTAAAACGCTGGTGGGGGAACTGACGCCGGATAACGGCTCGGTGAAATGGTCTGAAAACGCGCGCATTGGCTATTACGCTCAGGATCACGCCGCAGATTTTGATAACGACCTGACGGTATTTGACTGGATGAGCCAGTGGAAGCAGGAAGGCGATGATGAGCAGGCGGTACGCAGTATTCTCGGCCGTCTGCTGTTCAGCCAGGATGATATCAAGAAACCGGCCAACGTGTTGTCAGGCGGTGAGAAGGGACGTATGTTGTTTGGTAAGCTGATGATGCAGCGTCCGAATGTACTGATTATGGATGAACCCACTAACCACCTGGATATGGAGTCCATCGAGTCGCTGAACATGGCGCTGGAGATGTATCAGGGTACGCTGATATTTGTCTCCCATGACCGTGAATTTGTTAGCTCGCTGGCAACCCGCGTTATTGAAATTACGCCGAGCCGCGTAGTGGACTTTGGCGGCGGTTACGAAGATTACCTGCGCAGCCAAGGTATCGAATAAGTTTCTCATGCGCCCCGGTCGGGGCGCATTATTTTTTCTGTTTTCTCTTTTCAACCACCAACGCGTTTGTCCTGCGAAACATCACCATTCCCACACACCTCACATTGGGGATTGCGTACAAGCTTCATCTCCCGAAACTGCCCGCGCATGGCGTCCATCATCAGAATCCTGCCGGTAATCGGCGTGCCGTAGCCAGTCAACACCTTAATTGCCTCCAGCGCCTGCATTGAGCCAATCACGCCTACCAGCGGCGACATCACGCCTGCTTCCACGCAGGTCAGCGCATTATCGCCAAAAAGTCGGCTCAGGCAGCGATAGCAGGGTTCGTCAGGCTGGTAAGTAAATACCGACACCTGGCCTTCCATACGGATTGCCGCACCGGAGATCAGCGGGATTTTAGCGGCAAAACACGCGCGATTAAGCTGATTGCGAATCTCAACGTTGTCGGTGCAATCAAGCACCAGGTCATGGCGAGCGACGGTTGTGGCAAGCTCGCTTTCCTCCAGCAGACGGCCCAGGGTGTCAAGGCGCACGTGCGGATTAATGGCCGCCAGCGCGTCTCGCGCGGAATCGACTTTAAGGCGGCCAGTATCGGCATCATGGTGCAGCGTCTGGCGTTGGAGGTTGGAGAGCGCCACGGTATCAAAATCGAGCAGCGTCATGGCGCCTACGCCAGCAGCAGCCAGATATTGTGCCGCAGCGCAGCCCAGCCCGCCCAGGCCGACCACCAGCACCGTTGAGGCTTTGAGCCGCTCCTGACCGTCAAAGTCGAAATCACGCAGGATTATCTGGCGGTTATAGCGCAGCATTTCCTCGTCGCTTAACTCCACCACCATATCAGCCCCCAAACAGGTGGTTAAACGGCTGCACATCGACCCATTCGCCTGGCTCGACGCTGCCGCGTTCGCGCTCCAGTACAATGAAGCAGTTTCCCTGGCTAAACGAACTAAAAATGTGTGAGCCCTGGTGGCCGGTGCTGACCACTTCCAGCTGGCCGTTCCCGGCATTGCGCAGCACACCGCGCTGAAAATCGAGACGGCCTGGTGATTTTTTGAGTTTTTGTGCCGCACGCACTTTAAACGTTAGCGGCAGTGGGTTACTGCGCTGGCCGCTGAGTTTGGCGAGCAACGGTTGCACCAGTTGATAAAAGGTCGCGGCAGCGGAGACCGGGTTGCCCGGCAGGCCACAGAACCAGCTGTGTTGCAGGCGACCAAAAGCAAAAGGCTTGCCGGGTTTAATGGCAAGCTTCCAGAAGCCGATTTCCCCCAGTTCATCGAGGATCTGTTTGGTGTAGTCGGCTTCCCCAACGGAAACGCCACCGGAGCTGAGTACCACGTCCGCTTGCGCATCGGCACGCAGGAAAGTGTCGCGCAGCGCCTGAGGGTCATCACGTACAATACCCAGGTTGATAACCTCGCAGCCAAGCTGTTCAAGCATCAGGTGTACTGCCAGGCGGTTGGTATCGTAAATCTGCCCTTCAGCCAGCGGCTGTCCCGGCAGCTGTAGCTCATCACCGGTGGAGAACACGGCGACGCGAAGACGGCGCACTACGGGCACTTGCGCTATACCGAGCGAGGCCAGTAGCGGTAATTCAGCGGCGCTCAACCGGGTTCCGGCTTCAAGCACTATGGCGCCCTGGCGAATATCTTCACCGCTGCGGCGGATGTTCTGACCTGCTTTAACCGGTGCGTTAAAGCAAATACCGTCGTCAGTTTCTTCGGTGTCCTCCTGCATGACTACCGCTTCACAGCCCGCAGGGACGGGCGCACCGGTCATAATGCGCACGCAGGTCCCCGCAGGCCAGTCACCGCTAAACGGCTGTCCGGCAAAGGCTTTTCCTGCAACAGGAAGCCGTGCGCCGCCAGCGAGATCTGCCAGGCGTACGCCATAGCCGTCCATTGCTGCATTATCAAAGCCGGGAACATCAAGCGGCGATGTTATCGCACTTGCAGTGACGCGTCCGAACGCCTGGAGCAGTGCGAGCGTTTCGCTTTCGGTAATGGGTGTCAGGCGGGTGAGCATCTGCTCAAGGGCGGCGTCAAGCGGGATCAGGCCAGCGGTAAAATCCATCGAAGTACACTCCTGCACGAGAAATCGGTCATAGCCCGTTATTATGGCAGAAAGCGCCGCCCCGCAGAATGACCGCTTTTGGCAAAGAGGTAAGCAGCTAATTCTTTACAACCAATTTACATCTTCTTATATTCACAAATCGAATGTGCCAGCAGTAAAAAGCATGATATTTCTGGTAAAACACCGGGAAACGCAACTGAGTGATGTCTTATGGGAAGAGCGGTAATTGCTATTCACGGCGGTGCGGGCGCGATTTCGCGTGAGCACATGAGTGCCGCGCAGGAACAGCGTTATATCCAGGCTTTATCAGAGATCGTGGAGGCCGGACAGAAAATCCTGGCCGATGGCGCTAGTGCGCTGGATGCGGTCACGCAAGCCGTACGACTGCTTGAAGAGTGTCCACTATTTAACGCGGGAATAGGTTCCGTGTTTACCCGCGACGCGACACATGAACTGGACGCCTGCATTATGGAAGGCGCCTCGCTTAACGCCGGGGCCGTGGCAGGCGTAAGTCGTCTGCGCAACCCGGTGCTGGCGGCAAGGCTGGTGATGGAACAAAGTCCTCACGTGCTATTAGTCGGTGAGGGAGCCGAGCAGTTTGCGGCGCAGCATGGCATGCCCTGGGTTGAACCGTCGCTGTTTTCAACGCCAGAGCGCCTGGCGCAGCTTCAACTGGCGCAGGGGCAGGTTGTGCTTGACCATGACAGTCGCGCACCGCTCGATCCCGACCGCAAATTTGGTACGGTCGGTGCCGTGGCGCTGGATATGCACGGTAACCTGGCAGCAGCAACCTCTACCGGTGGAATGACCAACAAACTGCCCGGGCGCGTGGGCGACTCACCGTTGGTGGGGGCGGGCTGTTACGCTAACAACGCCAATGCCGCTATTTCTTGCACCGGTACGGGTGAGCTATTTATGCGCACGCTTGCCGCCTACGATATCGCCGCGCTGATGGAATATCGCGGCCTGAGCCTGCAACAGGCCACCGAGCGCGTCATCATGGAAAAAATCCCGACCCTTGGCGGTAGCGGTGGTGCGATTGCTGTTGATAACCAGGGTAACGTGGCGTTGCCTTTTAACAGCGAAGGCATGTACCGCGCCTTTGCTCACGTTGGCGATGCGCCAACGGTTGGTATTTACCAGTAAATCAGGAGGCAGTGTGCCCCATAGCGGTGAACTGGCGCAGGACCATGTACTGTCGATAAGCAATCTGAACGTAAGCTTTCGCCAGCAACAGCAGGTAACACAGGCCGTGCGCGGTCTGTCGTTCTCGCTTGCCCGCGGCGAAACGCTGGCTATTGTTGGCGAGTCCGGCTCGGGTAAGTCTGTCAGTGCGCTGGCGCTGATGCGTCTGCTTGATGCGCAAAGCAGCGAGATCAAAAGCGGGCCGTTGCTGGTACGTCGGCGTAACCGCCACGTGGTGGATTTGCGCGAACTGAGTCGCCATGAAATGCGCGGTGTGCGTGGCGCGGATGTGGCGATGATCTTTCAGGAGCCAATGACCTCGCTTAACCCGGTGCTCACTGTAGGTGAGCAAATTGCAGAGTCTATCCGCCTGCATCAGGGGCTTAACCATCGTGACGCCCGCACAGAGGCAAAGCATATGCTGGACCTGGTGCGCATTCCCGGCTCGCGAATGGTAATGGGGCGTTATCCGCATCAGCTCTCAGGCGGCATGCGCCAGCGCGTGATGATTGCAATGGCGCTCTCCTGTCGCCCGGCAGTGCTTATTGCCGATGAGCCAACCACCGCACTGGATGTCACTATCCAGGCACAAATCTTACAGCTTATCGGTGTGCTACAGCGCGAAATGGAGATGGGCGTTATCTTCATTACGCACGATATGGGCGTAGTGGCCGAAATCGCCGACCGCGTGCTGGTCATGTATCAGGGCGAAGCGGTGGAAAGCGGGCCGGTAGAGCAGATTTTCACCGCCCCACAGCATCCTTACACTCGTGCGCTTCTGGCCGCAGTGCCGCGTCTTGGCGAGATGAACGGCAGTGATTTACCGCGCCGCTTTGCGCTCGCGAACCCTGATACTACGTTACCTGAGGCGACGCCAGCCGAGCAGGACACCGTGCCGCCAGGTAGTGAGCCGATTTTACAGGTTCGCGATCTCACCACTCGCTTTGCGCTGCGTGGCGGCATTTTTAACCGGGTTAACCGTATGGTCCACGCGGTTGAGAAAGTCAGCTTTGACCTGTGGCCGGGTGAGACGCTGGGGCTTGTGGGCGAGTCCGGCTCTGGCAAGTCCACCACCGGGCGGGCGCTGCTGCGCCTGGTTGAGAGCCAGGGCGGTAGCATTACTTTCAACGGCCAGCGTATCGATAAACTCTCCGCGCACCGTCTACAGGCGCTACGGCGCGATATTCAGGTGATTTTTCAGGACCCCTGGGCGTCGCTCGACCCGCGTCTGACCGTGGGCTACTCCATCATGGAGCCGCTGCTGGTTAACGGCGTTGCCCGTGAAGACGCCCAGGCGCGTACCGCCTGGCTACTGGAGCGCGTAGGGTTAAACGCGGCCCATGCCTTGCGCTACCCGCATGAGTTTTCCGGCGGCCAGCGTCAGCGCATCTGTATTGCTCGCGCCCTGGCGCTCAATCCCAAAGTGGTGATTGCTGATGAGTCGGTCTCGGCGCTGGATGTGTCAATTCGCGCGCAAATTATCAATCTCCTGATGGATTTGCAGCGCGAGTTTGGCATTGCGTTTTTGTTTATTTCGCACGACATGGCAGTGGTCGAGCGCATCAGCCACCGGGTGGCGGTGATGTATCTGGGGCAGATAGTCGAAATTGGCCCAAGGCGCGCGGTGTTTGAAAACCCGCAGCATCCCTACACGCGCAGACTTATGGCAGCGGTACCCGTTGCTGACCCGGCCCATCGTCGTCCACATAGTGTGCTGTTGTCCGACGAACTGCCCGGCGTGACGCGCAGACTGGGCGATAACCCGCCCGTTGTCATGCTTGAGCGTGTCGGTCCGGACCACTTTGTTGCGTGCACTCAGGATGCGAATCGTATGTAGCACAACACCACTCACGCCGGGCGGTTGCCGGCAAGACAGGGAATCACAGGAGAATAACGATGACACACTCTACCGCGCGCCGCTGGCTCACTGTTGCCGCGCTGGCTTCCTCCACTGCCATGTCGCTGCCCGCCTTTGCAGCCAAAGATGTGGTAGTGGCCGTGGGTTCAAACTTCACCACGCTTGATCCGTATGATGCGAATGACACGCTGTCGCAGGCGGTGGCTAAGTCGTTCTACCAGGGCTTATTCGGCCTTGATAAAGATATGAAACTGCAAAATGTGCTGGCAGAAGGTTATAGCGTGTCTGAGGACGGTAAAGTCTATACCGTTAAACTTCGCCAGGGTGTGAAATTCCAGGATGGCAGTGATTTTAACGCTCAGGCGGTGAAAGCTAATCTTGACAGGGCCAGTAACCCCGACAGCCACCTCAAGCGCTATAATCTGTATAAGAATATCGCCAGTACCGTGGTGATTGACCCACAGACGGTAGAAATCACGCTTAAAACGCCGTTCTCAGCGTTTATCAATATTCTTGCCCACCCAGCGACGGCGATGATCTCCCCGACTGCGCTAAAAAAATACGGCAAAGATATTGGCTTTCATCCGGTCGGCACCGGGCCATATCAGTTTGAGACCTGGAACCAGACTGACTTTGTGAAAGTCGCTAAATTCCCGGGATACTGGCAAAAAGGGCTGCCGAAGCTCGACACCATTACCTGGCGTCCGGTCGTGGATAACAATACCCGCGCTGCCATGCTGCAAACCGGCGAAGCTAACTTTGCTTTCCCGGTCCCGTTTGAACAGGCGACAAAGCTTGAAAAGGACCCGAAACTGGCGCTGGTCGCCACGCCGTCCATTATGCAGCGTTACATCAGTATGAACGTGACGCAAAAGCCGTTTGATAACCCGAAAGTGCGCGAAGCCATCAATTACGCCATTAACCGCCAGGCGCTGGTGAAAGTGGCGTTCTCCGGTTATGCCACACCCGCAACCGGTGTGGTGCCGCCCGCGATTGAATACGCCCAGACATATCAGCCGTGGCCGTACGATCCCGCTAAAGCTAAAGCGTTGCTCAAAGAAGCGGGGTATCCCAACGGTTTTACCACCACACTGTGGTCCTCTCACAACCACAGCACGGCGCGCAAGGTATTACAGTTTACCCAGCAGCAGCTGGCGCAGGTGGGCATTAAGGTACAGGTCACGGCGATGGATGCCGGGCAGCGCGCCGCCCGGGTAGAGGGTAAAGATCAAAAACAGAGCGGTGTACGTATGTTCTACACTGGCTGGAGTGCATCTACGGGAGAAGCGGACTGGGCATTGTCCCCGCTGTTTGCCACACAGAACTGGCCGCCCACGCTCTTTAACACGGCATTTTACAGTAACCCGCAGGTGGATAAGGATCTGAGCGCGGCGCTGCTCACGGCCGATAGCGCAAAGAAAACAAAGCTTTATAAAGACGCGCAGGACATTATCTGGAAGGAGTCACCCTGGGTGCCATTGGTGGTGGAAAAACTGGTCTCAGCGCACAGTAAAAACCTGACCGGTTTTTATGTGATGCCAGATACCGGCTTCAGTTTTGATAACGCGGATTTGAAATAAACGATTGTGCCCCTTCGTTGAGAAGGGGCGTTTGTGGAGACGCATGCTCAATTATGTCATTAAACGGCTTCTGGGCCTGATCCCGACGCTGCTGATTGTTGCCGTACTGGTGTTTTTATTTGTACACCTGCTGCCAGGTGACCCGGCACGGCTTATTGCCGGGCCAGAGGCAGACAGCGAGGTCGTGGCGATGGTACGCCATCAGCTTGGGCTGGATTTACCGCTGTGGCAGCAGTTTTTGCACTATGTCGTCAATGTGTTGCACGGCGATTTCGGCGTCTCAATGGCCTCGCATCGTCCGGTTGCAGAGGAAATTGCCAGTCGCTTTATGCCGACGTTCTGGCTCACCGTTACCAGTATGGCATGGGCCACACTCTTTGGACTGTGTACCGGCATTATTGCCGCCGTGTGGCGTAACCGCTGGCCGGACAGGTTGAGCATGGCGCTGGCGGTGTCTGGCATCTCATTTCCTGCTTTTGCCCTCGGCATGATGTTGATGCAGATTTTTTCCGTTGACCTTGGCTGGCTACCCACGGTGGGGGCAGACAGCTGGCGGCACTATATTCTGCCGTCCATAACTCTGGGTGCGGCTGTTACGGCGGTGATGGCACGCTTTACCCGTGCTGCGTTTGTCGATGTGCTACAGGAAGATTACATGCGTACCGCGCGAGCGAAGGGGGTAAGCGAGCCGAAAGTGGTGATGAAGCACGGCCTGCGTAACGCCATGATCCCTGTCGTGACCATGATGGGACTACAGTTTGGTTTTTTGCTCGGTGGCTCCATTGTGGTGGAGAAAGTGTTTAACTGGCCGGGGCTGGGGCGCTTGCTGGTGGACTCGGTGGAGATGCGTGACTACCCGGTGATTCAGGCCGAAGTGCTGTTGTTTTCGCTGGAATTCATACTGATAAACCTGGTGGTAGATGTGCTTTATGCCGCCATCAATCCGACAATCAGGTACAAATAACGCAATGCGATGGTTTAACTGGCGCCGACAGGCGGTACTTAATGCAATGCCCATGCTGCGTCCCGAGCGGGTGCGCACGCCGTGGCATGAGTTCTGGAGACGTTTGCGCCGTCAGCCGATAGCGCTGATGGCCGGGGCGTTTGTTGTGGTACTCATTTTGCTGGCGATGGCCGCGCCGTGGATTGCGCCGTTTGATGCAGAAAACTACTTCGATTACGACCGACTCAACGAAGGGCCGTCGTGGGTGCACTGGTTTGGTGTGGATCCGCTTGGACGCGATATTTTCAGCCGTGTACTGGTGGGCGCGCCTGTTTCGCTTGCCGCAGGTATTCTCTCCGTCACGCTCGGTGCGGTTATCGGTACGCTATTGGGGTTGGTGGCTGGCTATTACGAAGGCTGGTGGGACCGACTTGTCATGCGTGTCTGCGACGTACTGTTTGCCTTTCCCGGTATTCTGTTAGCGATTGCCGTGGTGGCCGTGATGGGCAGCGGAATGGTTAACGTGATTATTGCCGTGGCGGTCTTCACCATTCCGGCGTTTGCCAGACTGGTGCGTGGCAATACGCTGGTGCTTAAGCAACAAACCTTTATCGAGTCCGCGCGCAGCATTGGCGCGCCAGATACGGTAATTTTGTTGCGCCATATCCTGCCTGGCACTTTCTCTTCAATTATTGTGTTTTTCACCATGCGCATCGGCACGGCGATTATCTCTGCCGCCAGCCTGTCGTTTCTGGGCCTTGGCGCACAGCCCCCCATGCCGGAATGGGGCGCGATGCTTAACGAAGCGCAGGCGGATATGGCGATAGCACCGCACGTGGCGTTGTTCCCAAGCCTTGCAATTTTTTTGACGGTACTGGCGTTTAACCTACTTGGCGATGGGCTGCGCGATGCGCTGGATCCGCGCCTGGAACCTTAATCATGGTGATGAAACCCTTCAATTATGACAGGGATTTTGCAGCGATTAATTTTCGTGAGCAGCCGGAGCTTTACCAGGTCGGGCGTGGTGAACAGGGCGTTCTACTGGTAGAGCCGTATAAAAGTGAGATCCTGCCACACTGGCGTTTTAAAACGCCGGCGCAGGCCGAAGCCTCAGCGCAGGCCATTATGGCAATGTTTGAAGCATATCGCAGTAAGGATGAATTTGTCGGGATGGATATGGCGCGTAAGTTTATTCAGATGGGCTATACGCGGGCACGACGCTACGCCAATCACCCCGGTGGCAAAAAATATGCACCTGATGGCAGCGTACTGCCTTATCAACTGGATAAAGAAAAGGCCGCGAGCGCGGCCATTTTTAAAGCTTACTGGGACACCTTACGCCAGGATAAAGACTACCTGGCGCGCAAAAAGGCCCATCAGCAGCGCTACGGTTAAGCGAGGCTGGCCCAGAGATCGTATTCGTCGGCGTTTTCGACCTTCGCACACACCACGTCACCCGGCTTGAGGTTGGTTTCGCCGTTGAGATAAACCGCGCCATCGATTTCCGGGGCATCGGCCATGCTGCGGCCAATCGCGCCTTCTTCATCGACTTCATCAATCATTACCAGAATTTCACGGCCGATTTTTTCCTGTAAACGCTCGGTGGAAATCTGCTGCTGGAGCTGCATAAAGCGGTTCCAGCGCTCTTCTTTAACTTCTTCCGGTATCTGATCCGGCAAATCATTGGCGGCAGCACCTTCTACCGGGCTGTACTTAAAGCAGCCGACGCGATCGAGACGCGCTTCTTTAAGAAAGTCGAGCAGCATCTGGAAGTCTTCTTCCGTTTCGCCGGGGAAGCCAACGATAAAGGTTGAGCGTAACGTCAGATCCGGGCAGATCTCGCGCCATTTCTTGATGCGCTCAAGGGTGCGTTCTACCGCGCCGGGGCGTTTCATCAGCTTCAGAATGCGTGGGCTGGCGTGCTGTAACGGAATATCCAGATACGGCAGGATTTTGCCTTCGGCCATCAGCGGAATCACGTCATCAACATGCGGGTACGGATACACATAGTGCAGGCGGGTCCAGACCCCGAGGCGCGAGAGCTGCTCGCACAGGCTGACCATACTGGTTTTCACCGGCTCGCCGTTCCAGAAGCCGGTGCGGTGCTTAACATCCACGCCATACGCTGAGGTGTCCTGAGAAATCACCAGCAGTTCTTTGACACCGGATTCGACCAGACGCTTGGCCTCGGCCAGCACGTCGCCCACCGGGCGGCTGTCGAGATCGCCACGCATAGAGGGAATGATGCAGAAAGTGCAACGGTGATTACAGCCTTCGGAAATCTTCAGATAGGCATAGTGACGCGGCGTGAGCTTCACGCCCTGTGCCGGTACCAGGCTCAGATAGGGGTTGTGCTCAGGCTTTGGTACGTAATGATGCACGTGCGACAGCACCTGCTCATAGCTGTGCGGGCCGGTGATTTCCAGCACCTTCGGGTGCACTTCACGGATTTGGTCTTCTTTAGCACCGAGGCAGCCGGTCACGATGACTTTGCCGTTTTCTTTCAGCGCCTCGCCGATGGCTTCCAGCGATTCCTGCACTGCACTGTCAATAAAGCCGCAGGTATTGACGATAACCATATCGGCATTGTCATAGCTTGGCACCACATCATAACCTTCGGTGCGCAGTTCGGTCAGAATGCGCTCAGAATCCACCAGGTTTTTCGGGCAGCCCAGCGAGACAAAGCCGATTTTCGGCGGGGTAGTCACATTGCTCATAAGGTCAAAAAATCATCATTCATGGAATTATCAGGCGGGGATTCTACAGCGACGGGCGGCAAAATTGTACCGCTATATGCGTACAAACGGTTTGTTGGGTTGCATAAATTATGTCCAGGCCACCTGCTCAGCATAAATTTAGGCATATAATTATTATGGGTATTATCAGAATGCAACAGGAGGGAATATGCATGAAGTGCATGAGGAAGCGCTGCTGCTTCAAAGACTTGGTGAGATGCATCGTACCTTATTTTCAACTGTGCAAATTTGTCGCGCCTGTGGGCAGCTCTCAGTGGCTGACAGTGAACGGTTGCGCGACGAGTTATTTGCACTGAGTGCGCGGTTTCGGGCAGCAAAGGAAGGCGTGCCTGAGCAAGGGAGCATGTTGTGTCTAAACGCCGCGCAGGTGTTATCGCATACGGGACTTTGCCTGATGAGCGGCCCACACGACTGCCCGCAGTGGTGCAGTGTGGATGCCAAAAAGCTGGCGTCCTGCGTTGAGGAGCTTGGCAGGGTGCTCAACGCGCTTGAGCAGGCCAGCACAGTGACACCACTTGATTGAGCTTTTGTCTGTGCTGTCATTTCCCGGGCGGGACGGCTACGCTTAACGGATGGTCAAACAGGAGAGTCGTGATAGTGAAATTTGTCCTGCACACACTGCTTGCCGGGCTGCTGTTGACCTGTGGCCCGGTACTTGCCGCTACCGCTCAGGTTGAAACCTTGCAAAATAACCTCGCTCATCCCTGGTCGCTGGCTTTTTTACCGGATAATCAGGGGGTGCTTATTACCCTGCGTGGCGGCGAGTTGATGCGCTGGCAGCCGGGGGCGGGACTCTCTGCCCCCATTGCTGGCCTGCCTGCGGTGTGGGCTAAGGGGCAAGGTGGATTGTTTGACGTGGTGTTAGCACCGGATTTTGCCAAAAGTCGCCGCGTGTGGCTGAGCTATGCCGAGGGAAGTGATGACGGTAAAGCGGGGACGGCGGTCGGTTACGGTACGCTTAACCGCGATATGACGCAGCTTGATGACTTTAACGTGGTGTTTCGCCAGACGCCGAAACTCTCTACTGGCAATCATTTCGGCGGCAGCATGGCCTTTGATGACGAGGGCTTTCTTTATGTAGCGCTGGGGGAGAATAATCAACGTAACACCGCACAGCAGCTCGATAAACTCCAGGGCAAGGTAGTGCGTCTGACACAGGACGGCGCAGTCCCGGCTGATAACCCCTTTGTTTCACGCAAAGGGATGCGCCCGGAAATCTGGTCGTACGGTATTCGTAACCCACAGGGGATGGCGCTCAACCCGTGGAGCCATACCGTGTGGCTTCATGAGCACGGACCACGTGGTGGTGATGAAATCAATATTCTCCAGGCGGGTAAAAATTACGGCTGGCCGATTGCGACATGGGGCATTGACTACAGCGGCGAGCGTTACCCGGAAACCAAAGGCGGACAGGTCAACAATATGACGCCACCGGTCTATTACTGGAAAGTGTCTCCCGCGATAAGCGGTATGGCGTTTTATAACAGCGATACTTTCCCACAGTGGAAACAACGGCTGTTTATCGGCGCGCTCAAGGATCAAGCGCTGATATCCCTGAGGGTGGAGGGCGATAAAGTAAGTGATGAGCAGCGTTTACTTGCCGATCGTAAGCAGCGTATTCGTAACGTGAAAGTCGGGCCGGATGGCTATCTGTATGTGCTGACCGACGCGCCCGATGGTCAGCTTCTGAAGGTAAGCCCGGCGGTTAACTGAGTGGAATAGCCACGGTTTTTGCAAACGCGGGTCGTGCGCTTACGCGTGCAAACCAGTCCTGTAAATGCGCATACGGCGTCAACTCAAGGTTAAGATTGAGTAGTGCATACGCGACCGGGCCAAAGGCAATATCCCCCAGCCCACATTGCTCACCAGAAAGCCAGGGCTGCTTTGCCAGTGCGCCATCCACAATGCCGAGTTGGGTATTGCACTCGGCGATGCTACGCGCAATCAGCGCGTTGTCACGTTGCTCCACGGGTGTGCGCACCAGACTAATGAACACGCCTCGGTATGGCTCGGTGAGTGCGCCTGTTGTCCAGTCCATCCACTTCTCACCCACGGCTCGTTTGGCAGGTTCAGATTGCCAGAGCGTACCCTGACCGTACTGTGCTGCGAGATAACGCACAATGCTGTGCGACTCCCAGAGTACCAGCCCGGTTGCCTCATCGCGCAGGCACGGCACCAGGCCGTTCGGGTTCATTGCCAGATATTCCGGGGAGTGGTTAAGGCCATACTGCCCGCCTGCGGGAATACGCTCGTAGTGCAACTGTAATTCCTCAAGGCACCACAGCACCTTTTTCACATTGGTTGAATTTTCTCTGCCCCAGACGGTAATCATCAGTGCTCCTGATTGTTCAAGCCGGTTATGGAAAGGCAAGTATGGAATTTTCTGGATTCGCTTTCCAGCGCCGCGAAAAAATGAGCGCTTTGGCAGCACGTTCCCAGGTTATCGGGTAAACTTAAAAAACTTTACCAACTCACTGTTTCTTTAAGATGATTTGTGGGTTATTACTTTTTCGCTTCCCCGCAGGCTGACAGGCCTGGCGGGGTTTAGAGAATGGATACCCGGGGCATATATGACGAGTTTGACTTTCCCTGCGTTACGCAGATGGGTGGCAGGCAGCGCCCTGTTGCTGGTGGCGGTGCCGATGGTACACGCCGAGCAGGCGCCGGGGGCGCCGGAAATTGACGCAAAAGCGTGGATTTTGATGGATTACGCCAGCGGAAAAGTGCTGGCAGAAGGCAATGCGGATGAGAAGCTGGACCCCGCCAGCCTCACCAAAATCATGACCAGCTACGTTGTGGGCCAGGCGCTCAAAGCGGGCAAAATCCAGCTTACTGATATGGTCACGGTGGGTAAAGATGCCTGGGCGACCGGTAACCCGGCATTGCGCGGCTCCTCGGTAATGTTCCTTAAGCCTGGTGACCGCGTTTCCGTTGAGGACCTGAATAAGGGCATTATTATTCAGTCCGGCAACGATGCCTGTATTGCGCTTGCCGATCACGTGGCGGGCAGCCAGGATTCGTTCATCAGTCTGATGAACAGCTACGTCAGCAAGCTTGGGCTGACAAATACCACGTTCAAAACCGTGCACGGCCTGGACGCACCAGGGCAGTACAGCACTGCGCGCGATATGGCGCTGTTGGGCCAGGCGCTGATTCGCGATGTGCCGGACGAATATGCGGTACATAAAGAAAAAGAGTTTACCTTCAACAACATTCGCCAGCTTAACCGCAACCGCCTGTTGTGGAGCACCAGTCTGAACGTGGACGGGATGAAGACTGGCACGACGGCCGGAGCAGGTTACAACCTGGTAGCATCGGCAACGCAGGACGATATGCGTCTGGTGTCTGTGGTGCTGGGTGCGAAAACCGACGCCATTCGCTTTCGCGAGTCGCAGAAATTGCTGACCTGGGGGTTCCGCTTCTTTGAAACTGTGACGCCAGTGAAGCCGGACACGCCGTTTGTGACACAGCGCGTGTGGTACGGCGATGTGAAAGAGGCGAAGCTTGGTGCAGGCGACAGCGGCTCGGTGACGATCCCGCGCGGTCAGCTCAAGAACCTGAAGGCAAGCTATACACTGAGCAATACTCAGCTCACCGCACCGCTGAAAAAAGGTCAGGTGGTTGGCTCCATCGACTTCCAGCTTAATGGTAAATCCAT
Source organism: uncultured Enterobacteriaceae bacterium (assembly GCA_966185765.1). GTDB lineage: Bacteria > Pseudomonadota > Gammaproteobacteria > Enterobacterales > Enterobacteriaceae > CBIFVZ01. The sequence continues at coordinate 56,540 of CBIFVZ010000003.1, forward strand.
TGAACAGCGCCCGTTGGTGGTGATGGAAGCCGTCAATGAAGGCGGTTTCTTCAGCCGTATCATTGATTTTGTGATGATGAAACTCAACGGCTGGTTTGGCAGCTGGTTCTCCTGATAACCGGCTTCGCAATCGGTACGTAAAAAACGCGCCGTCAGACATAGTTCTGGCGGCGCGTTTTTTATGAGGTCTGGGGCTGACGATGTGTGGATTTACCAGATAAGCGTAATATCCTGCCTTTGCGCTTGTTCAGCAATTTCCTGCGGTGGTGCGGCGTTACTTACCAGCACGTCAAAGAGCGATAGCGGTCCCATGCAGGCTGGACGCACCTTGCCAAATTTACTGTCATCCACCACCAGCACACGCTTTTGTGCGTTCTCCAGCGCCCAGTGCTTAACCGGTAGTTCATCAAGGTTAAAACAGGTCGCGCCGGGACCGGGATGAATGCCTGCCGCTGACAAAAATGCCAGGTCCGGGCACAGGTTTGCCAGCGTTTCACCGAAGTTGAGTGGGCGAAAAATAGCGCTACCTGGGTGAAACTCGCCACCGCACAGAATAACCCGGCATAACGGTTTTTCACGCAGCGCCAGAAAGGTATTGAGCGAGTAACAGACACCGGTAAAAGGCAGGTCATTATCCAGTGCTTCAATGATGAACGGTGTTGTGGTGCCGCAGTCGAAAAACAGCGTCTGATGCGGTTTAGCCAGCTGTGCAGCCAGCCGGGCGGCGTGGCGTTTTTCTTTGACGTTAAGACTTTTCTGGTCGTTTAGCAGGTAGTGAGTTGCTGCGCCGCGAGCCAGTACCAGATGTCCTCCCAGCAGGGCGACGGGGGTATCCCCATCGCTTACATCGCGGCGAATAGTCATTTCGGAAACCCCGAGCTGGGCTGCGGCCTCCCTCAGGTGAAGCTTGTCACGCTGGCGCAACGTCTGTAGCAGCCAGTCGATGCGTTTCTCACGGCGTGATTCCATAAACTCCCCCGATAAAACAGCGCCTTTCCGGCAGAGAAAGGCTTCCGGGCGCTATTTTACCGGGGTGCCAGGCGCTAGTCACGCACCCAGCCTTTACGAATAGGCAGGGCAAAACAGATGCGGTAGAGACGGGATAGTTTTTCTAACAGGGCCTCACCCCAGCGGTTCCAGATAAGCTGGGCAATCAGGCAGCCGCACAGGCTGGTGAGCAAACCACCGACCATATCCAGCGGCCAGTGCACGCCAAGATACACACGGGACCAGGCAATAGCGCTGGCAGCGATAAGTAATACAACCCCTGCCAGCAGGCGATACCAGAGTAAAAAGGCGAGGGCAAACGCAAAGCTGGCGGTACCGTGGTTACTCGGGAATGAGCTGTCTGGCGCGTGTTGCAGGAAGTTATAGCCAACATCAACAGCAAAAGGGCGCGGGTGTGGCAACAGCTGGCCCATGAGCCATGACAGACTGAGACTAACAACAAGCGCGAGCGCCGTTTTTACCACCAGCTGGCGGTGGGCATGGATTTCGCGGCGTGGTCCCCATAGCCACATCACTACCACCAGTAGCGGCATTACATAAATCAGGTCGCGGGCGATAAACTGTGCAGTATCAATCTGCCAGTCGGCGGACGATGGCGTGGCGTTAATCAGCAAAAACCAGTTGCGATTGAGTGTCTCTAACATATGACTACTTTTCCTTCTTTATAAAAGCGGTTGCAAAACCCCAGCTCACAACCTGGGTCAACCAGACCCACCAGCCCGCCCACAGATTGTGGGAAAAAAAGTGTGCGCCGCGCATCACCTGACCATAACCCATCGCCAGCCCGAGCGTGATGCCGATAACAAGCCATAGCCAGGCAAGCCGTGGGCGCTCGCGATAGTACAGAAAAAACAGCGCCATTGTCATAAAGCCGCTTGACGAATGGCCGCCTGGAAAGCACTGTCCCGGGCCGCTGTTAGCGGGCACTTCGCCAAGTAAAGGAAATCCGACGGCGCTACCGCCGTATTCAACCAGGCTCCACGGACAGGAGTGCGCACTAACGGCTTTAAGCAGGCCGACGGTTAACGCGCCCAGTCCCATCATCAGCGCGACAGTTACCTGGCGCGGCTGACGTTTTATCAACCCCCGGATAAGCAGGAACGCTGCACCCGCGATGATAATGTCCTTAAGTAACCGATGGTTGAGCCTTTCCAGCCAGATATTGTCTTGCCAGGTAAAGCGCATTGTTGCGCTATCAAACCAGTAACCAGTCAGCGCACGATCGAGTGCTTCATTACGCGCCAGCCATAAAAACAGCGCCCCGGTGAGCGTCAGCGCCAAAAGCTGGTAAAGGTAAAAGCTCTGTGGCAGTCGGTAAAGGGAGTTTTTCTTATTAATCATGTTGCCAGCGCAGTTGATTATTTCACCATTAGGGGGCATAAGCCGCTCCACAGCAAGTCAGGTGCCGCAATCCTGGCACCTGAAAATGAAGAAAAACTTAACCAACACACGTAATAAGACAAATTACTCACGGGCGGTCATAATTTACCTGTGCCACGGGACATATTTTCATTACACTCTGCGCTTTTTCCGTTAACGCGAGCTGCTTATGCACACTGCTTTAGCTAAGCCCCTCGGGCGCCAGGCGCTGTTGTTTCCGCTTTGTCTGGTGCTCTACGAGTTTTCGACCTATATCGCCAATGACATGATCCAGCCCGGTATGCTGGCTGTGGTTGAGCAATATCAGGCTGGTGTGGAATGGGTGCCCACCTCAATGACCGCCTATCTGGCAGGCGGCATGTTCCTGCAATGGCTGCTGGGACCGCTTTCTGACCGTATCGGGCGTCGCCCGGTCATGCTCACCGGCGTGGCCTGGTTTATTGTCTCCTGCCTGGCCATCCTGTTTGCGCAGACCATTGAACAGTTCACGGTTATCCGCTTTTTGCAGGGTATCAGCCTGTGCTTTATTGGAGCCGTAGGTTACGCCGCTATCCAGGAGTCGTTTGAAGAGGCGGTGTGTATCAAGATCACCGCGCTGATGGCTAACGTTGCGCTGATTGCGCCGTTACTCGGGCCGCTTGTGGGGGCCGGCTGGGTGCATGCTGCGCCGTGGGAGGGCATGTTTGTCCTCTTTGCCGTGTTAGGTGCGGTGTCGCTGGCCGGTCTGTGGCGCGCGATGCCGGAAACGGCGACCCGCCTGGGTGAAAAGCTTTCAATGGCTCAACTCGGGCGCGATTATCGTGACGTGCTCAAAAATGGCCGTTTTATGGCGGGCGCACTGGCGACGGGCTTTGTCAGCCTGCCGTTGCTGGCATGGATTGCCCAGTCGCCGGTTATTATTATCACGGGTGAGCAACTCAGCAGTATGGAGTACGGGCTGTTACAGGTGCCGATTTTTGGCGCATTGATTGCCGGTAACCTCGTGCTGGCGCGTTTGACCTCACGCCGTAGCGTGCGCTCACTGATTATTCTCGGCGGCTGGCCGATTATTGCAGGACTGGCACTGGCGGCACTGGCTACGGTGGTTTCACCGCATGCGTGGCTTTTGATGACGTCAGGTCTGAGCGTGTATGCCTTTGGTATCGGGCTTGCTAACGCAGGCCTGGTGCGCCTCACGCTGTTTGCCAGCCCAATGAGTAAAGGTACGGTGTCGGCGGCGATGGGCATGTTGCAGATGCTCATTTTTACCGTCGGGATTGAGGTAAGTAAGCACGCGTATCTGGCGGGAGGTAATGGATTGTTTAATCTGTTTAACTTTGTCAGCGCACTGGTTTGGCTGGGGCTTATGGTGGTGTTTTTGCGCGATAAGACGGTAGGGAATGCTTTACAGCCGTAAGCGCACTATTTTATCACAGACGAGTCACTGTCCCGAGTGGTTACTGACAAAAGTGCTGCTCTGGTGGCGCTTCAGATTGCTGACAAAGAAGGAAAAAAACGAGGTTTTTCCTTCTTTGTGGTGAGCAGACGAAAATCAATAAATTGATTTTCCTTATTTTTTATTGGATGTCATCCATCCTGTCTCAGACAGGATGCGGTAAGGCATAAGTCTCAAGCGCTGCTCTGGCAGCGCTTTTTACCTTACACAAAAGGCGATTCGCGGTTGAGTGCTTTTTCGATAATTTCCAGCACGCCTTCCTGATTATTGTGCGGTGCGTGGTAGCGGGTGAGCGCGCGAATGTTATCCGGCGCGTTCGCCATCGCAAAGCCGAAGCCTGCCTGACACAGCATTTCAGTGTCGTTGCCGCCATCGCCAAACGCCAGTACTTCATTGTCCTCAATGCCCCAGCGTTGCGCAAGCAGTCGCAGCCCGTTGGCTTTGTGCAGACCCGGAATAATGAGGTCAATGGAGCCGTGGCCGCTGGTAACGGGCACCATCATATCGCCAAGCTTCTGCTGTAATGCATTCATGGTGTCATGCAGGCGGGCGTCCGGCAGATTGAGCGCGAATTTAAAAAACGTATCCTCAATGTTGAAAAAATCATCCACATGTTCGAGGCGATGGTAGTACTTCGCCGCCAGTTGGTGAAAGTCCTTGTCGTAGTCGCGCAGCGTCCAGCCGCTGGTTTTGCCGCAGGCAATGATTTCCACCTCAGGCAGCGTTATCAGATGATCCACTATCTTCGCGTACTGTTCCGGCCTGAGTTCACCGTTAAATATATCTTCACCTTCACACACTACCCAGCCGCCGTTTTCAGCGACAAAAGCAATCTCATGGGCGATTTCCGGGAAGAAGGAGATTAGTTGCCAGTACTGGTTACCGCTTGCGACCACAAAGCGGATACCCTGTGCTTTCATGCGTGCATACTGATTCAGAAAGCGCTCGCGATTATAGCGTTTGTCGTCATTGAGAAATGTGCCGTCCATATCCACGGCAATCATTTTAATACTCATTGGCGCTCCTCAGGCAAGGCGGGTGCCATTGGGCACCGGTAGGGTAAATTCAGCCAGCACAACATTACCGTCTTCATCGTGTGCGCCCGTGACCAGCACCTCGGATTTGACGCCAGCCACGCGCTTAGGCTCAAAGTTACATACGCACAGTACGCGGCGGCCCGGTAGCGTTGCGGGAGAATAGTGCTGCGTTATCTGTGCGCTTGAGCGCTTGACCCCCAGTTCACCAAGATCAATATCCAGAATCAGCGCTGGTTTTTTTGCTTTTGTGTTCGGCTCAGCATGGACAATGGTGCCGACGCGTAAGTCGACACGGGTAAAGTCGTCCCATTCAATAATGGACATAGGGCACTCCTGAGGTTGTCGTTATCCTGTTTGTATTGTCTTCGTATCGTTCAGCGCGTCTGGTTTTGCTACGGCTCTGGCGACCAGTGCTGCCACCACGACCAGCGCGAGCACAACCAGCATGGCGTTACGTAACCCATAGTGCTCGCCCAGAAAGCCCAGCAGGGGTGGGCCGACCAGGAAGGCGAGGTAACCGGTCGTTGCCACCACGCTTACGCGAGTGGGCGCATCCGGGCCGGTATCACTGGCCGCAGAGATGGTCAGCGGGAAGCCCAAAGAGGCACCAAGTCCCCAGAATATCACCGACACGCCAGCGATAAAGGCGCTGTCGACAAAAATGACCAGAGCGATACCAGGCGCGCCCAGCACAGCGCTGGCACGCACGACAGCCACACGGCTGTAACGGTCAATAAACCAGCCGCCGCCAAAGCGCCCGAGGGTCATGCCAAGCGTGAAACCAGCATAAATCAGTGAGCCAGAGGCGGGACTGAAGCCATGTCCATCCACCATCAGAAGCGGCAGCCAGTCGTTGGCGGAACCCTCTGCAAACGCCATTGCCAGCACAATGACGCCAATCAGCAGAAGCTGTCCATCTTTCCAGAACGGGCGATGAGGCCGGGTCGCCCGGGTGTCAGTCGTTGGACTTTGTTGCCCGGTGCCGCCGGGAATTGCTGTGAGTGCAATAACAGTCGGTATGACGACAACCAGCGCTGTCAGCAGCAGGTGCAGGTCGGCACGCATACCCGTGCTGGTGAGGACCATGCCAGTCCCTGCGCCAATCAGGGTGCCGAGACTGTAGAACCCATGCATCATAGGCAGCAGCGTTTTTTTGCGCATACGTTCAACAATAGCCCCTTCAACGTTGACCGCCACTTCGGCGCTGCCCATTCCGCTGCCAAGCCCGGCAAGACCGAGCGCGAACAGCCAGGGGGAGGCCAGCCATAGCGCCAGGCTCATCAGTAACATGCCGACAAAAACCAGCATCATGCCACTGCGGATAACCGGACGAGTACCAAAGCGTTTGACCAGCCAGCCGGAGCATAAAATACCGCCCATCGACCCTACTGAAAGCCCGAACAAGACAATGCCCATTTCGGAAATGGAGACGGCCAGGACATCACGAATGGTCGGCGTGCGTGTGGCCCAGGAGGCCATCAGTAAGCCTGGTAGAAAGAAGAACGCGCAGAGTGCCCAGGTACGGTTGAGCAGGGTTTTGCGGCTGGGAACAGCGGTCATAAAAAATCCCAATGTGGGCAAATTAACAACGACACTAGCAAGTTTGTGTACACGTGTACACAATTGCCAGTGTGTTCTTCTGACCTGGCGGAGATGCCATGAGCGAGATAAAACGACACCGTGATCCTCACCGGCGCGAGCGCATTCTCAGCGCAACCCTGGACACCATTGCCTGTGAAGGCATTGCTCAGGCAACGCACCGCAGTATCGCCCGGCGTGCACAGGTACCACTGGGGTCGATGACGTATTACTTTGCCGGTATAGATGCCTTACTCGAAGAGGCATTTGCGCTTTTTGCCCAACAGATGTCGCAACACTATCAGCAGACGCTGGGTGAGGCTGTGGACTGCCAGAGCGCCTGTGAGGCGATCGCCCGGCTGATTTGCTCCACCCGAACGACCCTGCCGCGTAATATCGCCCTGATGCTCCAGTTTTATGCCTTTGCCCAGCGTAAGCCAGCACTGAGAAGCGTTATGCAGTCATGGATGGCACAAAGCCAGAGCACGCTTGAGCGCTGGTTTTCACCCGTTCAGGCCAGGGCGCTGGATGCCTTTATTGAAGGAATGACGTTGCACTATGTAACGGATACCCATCCGCTGGCACAGGAGGTGATTCTGGAAATGGTGCAGCGGCTGGCGGGCATACCCGTTTCAGGGGTAAGCAATGAGTATTGCTAATTAATTGCAGGGTGAACCAATGACGTGCTGAAAGTAGCGCCGACGTATCAGCAGCAGTGTCAGAATGGCGGAGTCGGGGATAAAAGTTAACAGCACAAAAGGTATAAAAAGCAGAGGGAAAACGGGGGCTTAAAATAAAAAACCCATCAACCTTGAACCGAAAGCGGCGGGGTTGATGGGCTCCACAAATTTGGGGACATCAAAGAAAAGCAGTGGCACTAGTTATGACTGACGCTTCCCTGAAAAGTTCACGGTTTTTTTTAAAAAAATAATGTTTTTTCTTAACGCCGTCATCCGGCTCCCGGCCAGATAATCACAATAAGCGTGCCCGCCAGGGTTAACAGCACGTTGGCAATGGCGTAGGTACCTGCGTAGCCCAGGGCGGGAATGTTGCTGCGCGCGGTATCACTGATGATTTCCATCGCCGGTGCGCAGGTGCGCGCCCCCATAATGGCCCCGAACAGCAGCGCGCGGTTCATCTTCAGCACCCAGGCACCAAACAGAAAACAAATCGCAACCGGGAGCAGGCTTACCAGCAGGCCGCAGACCAGCATCTGCCAGCCGACCTGGCCCAGGCCATTACCAATGCCGCTTCCGGCGCTCAGGCCGACGCCCGCCATAAACACCATCAGGCCAAACTCTTTGACCATGTTGAGCGCGCCCTGGGGAATGTAGCCAAAAGTAGGGTGGTTGGCGCGCAGGAAGCCGAGCATGATGCCAGAAAACAGCAGCCCGGCGGCATTGCCGATGCCAAAGCTGAATGAACTGAACTGAAAGGTGATCATCCCAATCATCAGTCCGACAATAAAGAAGGCGCAGAAGGCGAGCAGGTCAGTGACCTGGCTGTGAATAGAGATAAAGCCGATGCGGTCAGCGACGGTTTTTACGCGCCGGGCATCGCCGCTTACCTGTAAGACGTCACCTTTATTGAGGACGATATTGTCATCAATAGGCATCTCAATCTGACTGCGGATAACGCGGTTAAGGAAGCAGCCGTGATCGGTGAGCTTGAGCTGACCTAAGCGGCGCCCTACGGCATTGTGGTTTTTGACGACGATTTCTTCGGTGACGATGCGCATGTCGAGCAGGTCGCGGTCAAACACCTCTTTACCGTTACGAAAACTGGGGTCAAGACGGGCGTGAGCATCGGGATAGCCAACCAGCGCGATTTCATCGCCGACCTGCAATACGGCGTCACCGTCTGGCGTGGCCAGAATCCCGTTACGACGAATACGCTCAATGTAGCAGCCGGTCTGGCGATAAATACCCAGCTCGCGCAGATTTTTGCCGTCGGCCCAGGCAACTAATTCCTGACCGACGCGATAGGCGCGAATCACCGGCAGGAACACTTTACGATTGGCATCGGTATCCAGCCCGCGCTCACGGGCAATCTGCTGGGCGCTGGTTTGCAGGTCCTGGTGCTGTAATTTAGGCATATAGCGCGCACCGAAGATAAGGCTTACAAGGCCAATCAGGTAGGTGAGCGCGTAGCCAAGACTCAGTTGATCGAGCGTAAGTGCCAGCTCCTGACCAGAAAGGCTTGAGTGGCGTAGCGTATCACCTGCGCCTACCAGCACGGGGGTTGAGGTCATGGCACCTGCCAGCATCCCGGAGGTGAGACCAATGCCCCAGCCGAACACCTTGCCCAGCCCAAGTGCAATCAGCAGAGCGCTGCCCACCATGACCAACGCCAGCATCAGATAGTTTTTGCCATCGCGAAAGAAAATGGAAAAAAAGTTAGGTCCGGCTTCGACGCCAACGCAGAAAATGAACAGCATAAAGCCGAGATTGAGCGCATCGGTATTTATCGCAAAATGCTGCTGGCCGAGTAATAAAGAAACAACTAAAACACCAATGGAATTACCCAGTTGCACCGATCCCAACCGTAACTTACCCAGGCACAGGCCGAGGGTCAGGACCACGAAGAGCAGCAAAATGTAATTCCCGGTTAACAAATCTGCGACGTTTATATTCACGGAGGCTAACTTCTTGTTTACCAGTAAACTGTTGAATGCGATGGTTTTTTGCGTTAGTGTCCTTGTCCTGGAACGTCTGCTGTTAAGACCAACCGCATTATAAGAAATATCAATTCTACGCCCTCATGGGACGCCGTTAGTTTAATTGTATCAAGAATCAACGGCCAGTATGAATACCGCGTTGTTTTTCAGTTTGTTTTGGCACCGGATTGCCTTTGATTTTATCGAGTAAGAGACTCGCCAGGGTCAAATAGTTGAAATTGGACTGAAACGATGTCTGGAGGAGTGCTGGTGATGAGCCGTCATTCATGGCCGGGAATTGCCTGCGGCTTTATGCTGTTTATTCTCGTCTTTTTATACGAAAAACTGTCTGCTTTGCCGGACAACACGCTGGGTAAGGCCGATTTAGGGATGCTGCTTTTTGTGGTGCCGGGCCTACTGGGCGGGGTGTTGCTGCGTAATGGCGCGCTGTATAAACCGCTCTATGGTGTACTGCTGGCGCTGCCGGTGTGCTTTGCGCTGGCCCATTTCTGGGGACTGGCTGTACGCCCTGCGGTCCAGGAAATCGCCTGGCTGTTTAGTTCGGTGTTCTGGTGTGCCATCGGGACCTTTACCTCACTGTTTATTAACACGCTACGTCGCCGCCTTCGTATCTACTGGCGTACCCACGCACGCCCGTAAGGGCGCGTCAGGATGCTGACAAAGAAGGAAAAAACCGTTTTTTCCTTCTTTGTAGTAAGCAGGCGAAAATCAATAAATTGATTTTCCTTATTTTTATTGGCTGTCATCCATCCTGTCTGTGACAGGATGCGGTTTGTCATCAGTCGCGCACGCCCGTAAGGGCGCGTGACGTTAACCCCGCTTCGTTATTGCCAGGTTATACTGTCCCGACAAAGGTAACAGGAGAGCGACATGCGCGCGTTTAACGCAGTGCCAAAACCGGTACTGGTGCTGGAATTACTGGGAATAGTGCTGCTGGCGCTGGCGTACCTTTCTATTAATCACGTTATTTCCCTGCCGTCGCCGTTTGATAGCGCGACCGCTGCCGTGGTAATGGTGTTCTGCGGCATTGCGCTTATGCTTCCTGCTGCCATGATGATTCTCTGGGCCGTGGCCCATAACGTTGCTCCGCTGCTGACAAAGCCGCAGGGCGAATCACATTCACGCAAGGATAAAAGAGATGACGCCGACGATTGATCTGCTATGCGCGCACCGTTCCATTCGCCATTTTACCGACAAGCCCATCAGCGAGGCACAGCGTGCGGCCATTATCGCAGGCGCACAGGCCACCTCCAGCTCCAGCTTTTTACAGTGCACTTCCATTATTCGTATCACCGATAAGGCGATGCGTGAGCAACTGGTGACCCTGACCGGTGGGCAGCAGCATGTGGCGCAGGCCGCCGAGTTCTGGGTGTTTTGCGCGGATTTTAACCGCCACCTGCAAATTTGCCCTGAAGCGGAACTTGGCCTTGCCGAACAATTACTGCTTGGCGTAGTCGATACGGCCATGATGGGCCAAAGTGCGCTTATTGGTGCTGAGTCGCTCGGGCTTGGCGGGGTATACATTGGTGGTATTCGCAACAGCATTGAAGCCGTCACTGAACTGCTGGAATTGCCTGAGCATGTGCTGCCGCTGTTTGGCCTGTGTCTGGGCTGGCCTGCGGATAACCCGGACCGTAAACCGCGCTTGCCTGCGTCCATTGTCGTGCACGAAAATCATTACCATAAGGTTGATGCGAAAGCGCTGGCGGACTACGACGAGCAGCTGGCGCAATATTATCTCTCACGCAACAGCAATAATCGCCGCGATACCTGGAGCGATCATATTCGTCGTACCATTATTAAAGAGAGCCGTCCGTTTATCCTTGATTATCTGCACAAACAAGGATGGGCTACGCGCTAAGAAAACCGCCGCGCAGGCGTTAAGGCGATGGTATGATGCGCGTTTTGTCGATTCATGCTGCCAAATTGAGAGGTTAGAGGTGAGAATCGCCATTTTATCCAGGGACGGTACGCTCTGGTCATGCAGACGCCTGCGAGAGGCCGCCATTCAGCGCGGTCACCTGGTGGATATTATCGATCCGCTCTCCTGTTATATGAACATCAATCCGGCGGCGCCTTCTGTGCACGATAAAGGCCGCCAGCTTCCCCATTATGACGCGGTCATTCCGCGGATCGGTTCTGCTATCACGTTTTACGGTACCGCCGTGCTGCGCCAGTTTGAAATGATGGGTAGCTGGCCGCTTAACGAATCTGTCGCCATCACCCGCGCGCGCGATAAGCTGCGCTCTCTACAGTTGTTGGCGCGCCAGGGAATTGATCTGCCAATTACCGGTTTTGCCCATTCACCGGATGATACCAGCGATCTTATCGACCTTGTGGGCGGTGCGCCGCTGGTGGTAAAGCTGGTGGAAGGCACACAGGGGATCGGGGTGGTGCTGGCGGAGACGCGCCAGGCAGCAGAAAGCGTGATTGATGCTTTTCGCGGCCTTAACGCCCATATTTTGGTACAGGAGTATATCCGTGAAGCGAAAGGGCGCGATATTCGCTGCCTGGTGGTAGGAGACCGCGTTGTGGCCGCTATTGAGCGCCAGGCCAAAGAGGGCGATTTCCGCTCCAATTTACACCGTGGTGGCACATCACGTATGGTCAATATCACGCCGCGCGAGCGGGAGATTGCCCTTAAGGCGGTATCCACACTGGGGTTGGAGGTGGCGGGAGTAGACATACTACGCGCCGAGCGGGGGCCGTTGGTGATGGAGGTGAATGCGTCGCCGGGGCTTGAAGGTATTGAAAAAACCACCGGGCTGGATATTGCCGCGCAGATGATAGGCTGGATTGAACGTAATGCTCGCCCTGGTTTTTGCCTGAAAACGGGAGGTTAAGCTTATTTTGCCCTCAGCAGCGTGGCGTCGGGTGCGCCTTTTGCGTAAAATGCGCACTTTCCGACATTAGAGGATATCAGTCCGTTATGGGAACCACCGTTATCCCCACGCTCGACACTCTGCGCCACTGGCTGGACGATCTCGGCGTTAATTTTTTTGAGTGCGATACCTGCCAGGCACTGCATTTACCTCACATGCAAAACTTCGAAGGCGTGTTCGATGCCAAGATTGACCTGGTGGATAACGTTATCCTGTTTTCGGCGCTGGCGGAGGTCAAACCCTCGGCGCTGCTGCCGCTCTCGGCCGATTTATCATCAATTAACGCCAGTTCATTAACGGTGAAGGCGTTTTTAGATATTCAGGACGATAATATGCCGCGCCTGGTGGTGTGCCAGTCGTTTTCCGTTGGCGCAGGTATCACCCGCGAGCAGTTCACCTGGTTTATTCGCCAGAGTGAAGAACAGATTTCAATGGTCATTCTGGAGGCAGGTGCGCACCAGATGTTGTACACCGCTGAAGACGACGAGCGCAGTAACATAGTGGTTGAAACGACCCTTTTACACTGATTGCGCTTGCCTGCTTCGGTTCATGTATTGACCGGACGCGCAACGCGTCCGGTTGGATTTTAGTTTATTCTGCTTCTGGCGCTAATACGCCAGATATTTCACTGCCTTTGAGCCTAATTGCGCTTCTGCTATCGGCATAAATCCCATAAAAAATTCCTGAAAGATGTTTTTTTATTCATCCTGTAGCCCGCAACCCGCGACGGGGCTATTCTTGCCGTGCGGCAAGCAACCCGCTGCTTCAGGTAGTGAAAGACGTTTGTGCGCCAGCGTGAATGCCAATGCATAAAATCTGCATACTGCGCATTTGCGAATTTTTTAGTCCTCTTTTTAGAAGGAATCGCCAATGGTCTCTTGGGCAAACAAATGGTTAGCAGGCGCTGTTGCGGGCGCGCTGATGGCGGTAGGCGGCACGGCGGTAGCGCAGGAGAAAACGCTGCATATTTACAACTGGTCCGACTATATCGCGCCGGATACGCTGGCCAATTTCACGAAAGAAACCGGCATTAAAGTGGTGTATGACGTTTTTGATTCCAACGAGGTGCTGGAAGGTAAACTGATGGCAGGCAGCACCGGTTTTGATCTGGTAGTGCCGTCGGCAAGTTTCCTTGAGCGCCAGCTTGGTGCTGGCGTGTTTCAGCCGCTGGATAAAAGCAAACTACCGGGCTGGAAAAACCTCGATCCGGAATTACTTAAACTGGTGGCCCAGCATGACCCGGACAACAAATACGCACTGCCGTATATGTGGGCGACCACCGGTATTGGCTATAACGTTGACAAGGTAAAAGCGGCACTTGGCAAAGATGCGCCGGTGGACAGTTGGGATTTGGTGCTCAAACCTGAAAACCTGGCGAAGCTCAAGTCCTGCGGCGTGGCTTTCCTTGATGCGCCGGAAGAAATTTTTGCTACCGTGCTTAACTATCTTGGCAAGGACCCGAACAGCAATAAAGCGGATGATTATACGGGGCCGGCAACCGACCTGCTGCTGAAGCTGCGCCCAAATGTGCGTTATTTCCATTCGTCCCAGTACATTAACGATCTCGCTAATGGTGATATTTGTGTAGCCATTGGCTGGGCAGGCGACGTATGGCAGGCGTCTAACCGTGCTAAAGAGGCGAAAAACGGCGTGAATGTGTCCTTCTCCATTCCGAAAGAGGGGGCGATGGCCTTCTTTGACGTCTTCGCGATGCCCGCTGATGCCAAAAACAAAGACGAAGCTTACGCATTTTTGAACTACCTGCTGCGCCCGGAGGTCATTGCCAGCATCAGCAACCATGTGTTCTACGCCAATGCGAACAAAGAGGCCACGAAACTTGTGGATGCGCAGGTGCGTGATAATCCAGGCATCTATCCTCCGCCGGACGTGCGCGCCAGAATGTTCACGCTTAAGGTACAGGACCCGAAACTTGACCGCGTGCGCACTCGCGCATGGACGAAGGTTAAAAGCGGCAAATAATTTTCTCATACAGACAGCGGCCAGGGCAGCACGTTTGCCCTGGCTGTTTTACATTCGTGCGGCAGGTTCTGCGCACAGGTTTTTGGCTTTGAGCCGGAGAACACACTGAAGTGAACGACGCAATTCCCCATCCTCAGGCGAAATCCCGCAAGGCGCTCACCCCGCTGCTGGAAATCCGTAACCTGACCAAATCGTTTGACGGCCAGCATGCTGTTGATGATGTCAGCCTGACTATTTATAAGGGCGAGATTTTCGCGCTACTGGGGGCTTCCGGGTGCGGTAAGTCGACGCTATTACGTATGCTGGCGGGATTTGAACAGCCGAGCGCCGGGCAGATCATGCTCGATGGCGTGGATATGGCGCATGTGCCGCCGTATAAGCGACCTATTAATATGATGTTCCAGTCCTATGCATTATTTCCCCATATGACGGTGGAGCAGAACATTGCATTTGGCCTTAAACAGGATAAGTTGCCGCGCGCCGAAATAACCCAGCGCGTGGAGGAGATGTTGGGCCTGGTACACATGCAGGAGTTTGCTAAGCGTAAACCGCATCAGCTCTCCGGCGGCCAGCGCCAGCGTGTGGCGTTAGCACGAAGCCTCGCCAAACGTCCGCGCCTGTTGCTGCTGGACGAACCGATGGGCGCACTGGATAAAAAACTGCGCGACCGCATGCAGCTTGAGGTGGTGGATATTCTTGAACGCGTGGGGGTGACCTGTGTGATGGTCACGCACGACCAGGAAGAAGCCATGACGATGGCCGGACGTATTGCCATCATGAACCGCGGTAAGTTTGTGCAAATTGGCGAGCCGGAAGAGATTTACGAGCATCCAACTACCCGTTACAGCGCGGAGTTTATTGGCTCGGTGAATGTGTTTGAAGGGATACTCAAAGCGCGTCTTGAAGACGGCCTGGTGATCGATTCACCGTTGTTGACGCATCCGCTTAAAGTCGATGCAGACGCGGCAGTGGTAGACGGTGTGCCGGTCAGCGTGGCGCTGCGTCCTGAAAAAATTATGCTGTGCGACGCTCCGCCGGCTGACGGCTACAACTTTGCCGTAGGCGAAGTGACGCATATTGCCTACCTGGGCGATCTCTCTATTTATCATGTGCGTCTTAAAAGCGGTCTGGTTATCAGTGCGCAGTTACAAAACGCGCACCGTTACCGTAAAGGCACGCCGACCTGGGGCGACGAAGTGCAGTTGTGCTGGGATGCCGACAGCTGCGTTGTACTGATGGTATAGGGGGCTGATGGTGAGCCAGATTTCCGAACGCGCGGCAACGGCGAAGCCAACGCTACTTCAGCGTCTGGGCTTGTCTCAGGGGCGCAGGTTGGTGATTGCCTTCCCGTACCTGTGGCTGATTCTGCTGTTCTTTTTGCCATTTCTCATTGTATTCAAAATCAGCCTGGCAGAAATGGTGCGTGCCATTCCGCCCTACAGTGACCTGGTAAGCTGGGCCGACGGTCAGTTGTCGATTGCTCTGAACTTGGGCAATTTCCTGCAACTGACTGACGATCCGCTTTATTTTGACGCCTGGTTACAGTCGCTCCAGGTAGCGGGGATCTCCACGCTGTGCTGTTTGCTGCTGGGCTATCCGCTGGCCTGGGCGGTGGCGCACAGCAGCGCCAGTATGCGCAATATCCTGCTGTTACTGGTGATTCTGCCGTCCTGGACGTCATTTCTGATTCGCGTTTACGCGTGGATGGGCATCCTTAAAGAGAACGGTGTGCTCAATAACGTGCTGGAGTGGTTGGGGGTGATAGACCAGCCGCTGGCGATTTTGCACACCAACCTGGCAGTTTATATCGGTATTGTTTATGCCTATCTGCCGTTTATGGTGCTGCCGATTTACACCGCGCTCACGCGTATTGACTACTCCCTGGTGGAGGCTGCACAGGACCTCGGCGCCAGGCCACTCAAAACCTTTTTCCAGGTGATTGTGCCGCTCACCAAAGGCGGGATTATTGCAGGCTCCATGCTGGTATTTATCCCGGCGGTGGGTGAGTTTGTGATACCGGAGCTGCTCGGCGGGCCGGACAGCATTATGATTGGCCGCGTACTGTGGCAGGAGTTCTTTAACAATCGTGACTGGCCGGTGGCTTCGGCGGTGGCAATTACGATGCTGCTTATCCTGATTGTGCCAATTCTCTGGTTCCATAAGCACCAGAACAAAAGCGTGGGAGAACACGGATGAATAATCTGCCTGTAGTACGCTCGCCGTGGCGTATCCTGATTCTGGTGCTGGGATTCACCTTTTTGTATGCGCCGATGTTGATGCTGGTGGTGTACTCCTTTAACAGCTCAAAGCTGGTGACGGTGTGGGCAGGCTGGTCCACGCGCTGGTACGGTGAGCTGTTTCGCGATACCGAGATGATGAGCGCCGTTGGCCTGAGCTTAACTATTGCGGCCTGTGCAGCCACGATGGCGGTGATCCTCGGCACTATCGCTGCGGTTATTATGGTGCGCTTTGGTCGCTTTCGCGGCAGCCGTGGCTTTGCCTTTATGCTTACCGCACCGCTGGTGATGCCGGATGTGATTACCGGGTTGTCGCTGTTGCTGCTGTTTGTCGCACTTGGCCATGCGTTTGGCTGGCCTGCTAACCGTGGCATGCTGACTATCTGGCTTGCGCACGTGACCTTCTGCATGGCCTACGTGTCGGTGGTGATAAGCGCGCGTCTGCGTGAACTGGACCGCTCCATTGAGGAAGCGGCGCTGGATCTGGGGGCGACGCCGCTTAAGGTGTTTTTCACCATCACGCTGCCGATGATTGCGCCCGCGATCGTTTCCGGTTGGCTACTGGCGTTTACGCTCTCACTGGATGATCTGGTCATTGCGAGCTTTGTTTCCGGTCCTGGGGCGACCACGCTGCCAATGCTGGTGTTCTCCAACGTGCGCATGGGTGTGAACCCGGAGATTAACGCGTTGGCGACCTTGATTCTGGCCGTAGTGGGTGTAGTAGGCCTTATTGCGTGGTGGATGATGTCGCGGGCAGAAAAGCAGCGGTTGCGCGATATTCAGCGCGCCGGACGTGGCTGAACGCGCTGAAATCTGCCATGATTGCATCGGCATCACCATCAGGGTGGTGTCGGTGTTTCGCAGGAAGCCTGAAGCCAGCAAATGTTAAACAAGCAAACCCCGTCTCACGCAAAACTCAATCCACCGGTACTGGTCATGGTGGCCGCCACGGCTATCATTCTCACCCGGGGACTCGATCTTTTTATGGTTTTCGACATGATGGGGGTACGCGGGCTGCGTGAGTTAATTCAACGTAGTGCGCAGACATGGGCGCTGACGCTGGTGTTTCTCAGTAGCCTGCTGGTGTTGTGTATTGAGTTTCGCTGTGCTTTTGTGATTATGAAAGGGCGCAACTGGGGGCGCTGGCTGTTTCTCATTACCCAGATAATCTCTTCTGTTTACCTGATGTCCGCGTCGCTCGGCTGGGGTTACCCGGAGTTGTTCAGCATGGCTGGTGAAACGCCCGTTGAAATTTTCGAAGCGCTGGTGACGAAAAAGCTGCCGGATATACTGGTCCTGTTTCTGTTATTTATTCCTCCCCGTAGTCGACTTTTTTTCCGGGTGCACTGAGTGTCGGTGGTGGTACAATCAGCGCCGTTTTTCTCGGGGTTCTGACTTATGCAATGTGCACTCTACAATGCCGGGCGCTGCCGTTCCTGCCAGTGGCTGGAGCAATCCGTGTCTCAACAGCTGGCAGCCAAAATGAACGACCTGCACCATCTGCTCGCCGGGCAGGCGGTGAAGGAGTGGTGTGCGCCAGTCAGCGGCCCCGAGACAGGTTTTCGTAATAAGGCAAAAATGGTGGTTAGCGGCAGTGTGGAGCGCCCGTTACTCGGCATGCTGCGCCGTGACGGCACGGCTGAAGATCTCACCGACTGCCCGCTGTATCCTGCTTCTTTCTCACCTGTTTTTGCACAATTAAAGCCGTTTATCGCCCGTGCAGGGCTAACGCCGTATAACGTGGAGCGTCGTCGCGGCGAGCTTAAATACCTGCTTCTTACCGAAAGTCAGCTGGATGGCGGCATGATGCTGCGTTTTGTGCTGCGTTCTGAGAGTAAACTTGCTCAGCTGCGTGCCGCGCTGCCGTGGTTACAGGCGCAGCTACCGCAGCTTAAGGTCATCAGCGTTAATATTCAGCCGGTGCACATGGCGATTATGGAAGGCGAGCAGGAAATCTGGCTTACGGAGCAGCAGGCGCTGGCAGAGCGCTTTAACGGTGTGCCGCTGTGGATCCGCCCGCAGAGTTTTTTTCAGACCAACCCGCAGGTTGCTGCAGCGCTCTACGCTACCGCACGTGACTGGGTACGCACACTCCCGGTGACGCATATGTGGGATCTGTTTTGTGGCGTAGGGGGGTTCGGGCTGCATTGTGCCACGCCACAAATGACGTTAACCGGTATCGAAATTGCGCCGCAGGCTATTGAATGCGGCCCCGAGACAGGTTTTCGTAATAAGGCAAAAATGGTGGTTAGCGGCAGTGTGGAGCGCCCGTTACTCGGCATGCTGCGCCGTGACGGCACGGCTGAAGATCTCACCGACTGCCCGCTGTATCCTGCTTCTTTCTCACCTGTTTTTGCACAATTAAAGCCGTTTATCGCCCGTGCAGGGCTAACGCCGTATAACGTGGAGCGTCGTCGCGGCGAGCTTAAATACCTGCTTCTTACCGAAAGTCAGCTGGATGGCGGCATGATGCTGCGTTTTGTGCTGCGTTCTGAGAGTAAACTTGCTCAGCTGCGTGCCGCGCTGCCGTGGTTACAGGCGCAGCTACCGCAGCTTAAGGTCATCAGCGTTAATATTCAGCCGGTGCACATGGCGATTATGGAAGGCGAGCAGGAAATCTGGCTTACGGAGCAGCAGGCGCTGGCAGAGCGCTTTAACGGTGTGCCGCTGTGGATCCGCCCGCAGAGTTTTTTTCAGACCAACCCGCAGGTTGCTGCAGCGCTCTACGCTACCGCACGTGACTGGGTACGCACACTCCCGGTGACGCATATGTGGGATCTGTTTTGTGGCGTAGGGGGGTTCGGGCTGCATTGTGCCACGCCACAAATGACGTTAACCGGTATCGAAATTGCGCCGCAGGCTATTGAATGCGCGCAGCGTTCTGCTAAGGCGCTGGGGCTTGCGGATAATCTTACGTTCCAGGCGCTGGATTCGACTCAGTTCGCGCTCACGCAGCAGGCTATTCCGGATCTGGTTTTAGTTAATCCGCCCCGGCGTGGTATTGGCGCGCCGTTGTGTAATTACCTGAGTAATATGGCGCCGCGCTGGATTGTTTATTCCAGTTGTAACGCGCAAAGCATGGCGCAGGATGTGCGGCGGCTGACGCAATACCGCATTGTGCGAACACAGCTTTTTGATATGTTCCCCCATACCGCGCATTATGAAGTGCTGACATTGCTGGAAAGGGCATAAGTCTGGAGTAGCCAGAGTATCAAGACTTGCCAAAGAAGCGGGTAGTACAAAAATTAGGCGGCTCATAGCCGCCGAAAATCGTTATTCAGGGAACCACTGGTCGCTGATTTTCTGGTAAGTGCCATCAGCTTTGATGGCTGCCAGCGCATTGTTCAGTTTTTCCAGCAGTGCTTTATTATCCGGGCGAACCGCGATGCCCAGGCCTGTGCCAAAGTACTGCGGGTCGGTTACTTTCTCGGTCGCCGGACCCAGCTGCGGGTTGGTTTTCAGCCATTCATTCACGACAGCGGTGTCACCAAATACGCCGTCAAGACGGCCACTTTTCAGGTCGATAATGGCGGTCTGGTAGCTGTCATAAGCCACCGTTTTCACTTCCGGGTGTTTTTCCTGCAAATACTTCTGGTGCGTGGTGCCGTTTTCCATGCCGATGCGCTTGCCCTTGAGCTGAGAGAAGCTGGTGTATTCCCCTTTTTTCGCCACCACTAACGCCGAGTTGGCGTAATACGGGTTGGTGAACGTCACCTGCTTACTGCGCTCAGGCGTGATATCCATACCTGAAATGACGGCGTCATATTTACGGAATTTCAGGGCCGGAATCAGGCTGTCAAACGCCTGGTTAGTGAAAGTGCACTCTGCCTGCATTTGCTTACACAGCGCTTTTGCCAGATCCATATCAAAGCCAACAATCTGGTTGTTCGCATCCAGAGATTCAAAAGGCGGGTAAGTCGCTGAAGAAGCGAAACGGATTTTTTCTGCTGCGCTGGCGTTGAAGGCAACTGCAGCAAGGGCAGCGGCCAGAAGATATTTTTTCATTATGCAGTTCTCGTCTGTCAGTATTATTTTGTGAATGACCGGAAACCGGCAGGGTTATCACTATGCCATTGTTTGAATTTTCATTCAAATATTAAGCATAAATATTGATTTGCGGGAGAAGGCGGCCCGGGTTCTGATGTTTATCACCTGGGTATTTTCATGGATAGAAGTGCTTAAAGCGGTTCTGACAGCGACATTTATCGCGATTGAAAGGCACAGGCGTACAGTGTGGGGTTGCTGACTCCCACTGAAATCGGCGAACCGGGGGCCAAAAGATAAGGTCAGCCCGTCATGGATGGCGGGCTGAGGCGGCAACATTGCCGCAGGCACTGGTCCCGAAGGGGCGAGGCCCAGGGATGGGCCGAATAAACAGAATGTCGAGTCGAGCCGGCCGCAGGTTAAGGGCCGGGAGGGGAGCGCACCGCGAAGCGGCGATGTCGTTGCGGGCCACCGCAGATTGCAAAGAAGGCCGCGCCAGCCCGCTTTGCCCGTTCACTGCGAATGAAGGCTCGTTCATCATCGGGCGTTACGTGAACAGACTATTCCACAAACCACAACGTTACTGACAGCCACCCAGTTTCAAGTGAACGGAACACCTACGGCACCGTAATTACTTCGCGCAGCGCAAATTAATTACGTCGTTCAAACGCCAGCGCACGCCGCTCAATCACACGCATCAACAGTGTCAGCAGGCCATTAACCACCAGATAAACCAGCCCGGCTGCACCAAACACCATCACATCATAGGTGCGGCCATACAGCAGCTGGCCGTAACCCATGACTTCCATCAGCGTAATGGTGTAGGCCAGAGACGTACTCTTGAAGACCAGCACCACTTCGTTGGAATAGGAGGAGAGGGCGCGCTTAAGTGCATAGGGCAGCAGAATAGCAAGCGTATCTTTGCGGCGCATACCCAGTGCCTGGCACGACTGCCACTGGCCTTCTGGAATGGCGCGCACGGCACCGTGGAACAGCAGTGTTGTATAGGCGGCGCTGTTGAGCGACAGGGCTATCAGGGCGCACAACCAAGGCTCAGACAGTAAGTGCCACAGCCACGGATAGTGCTGTAAAGACGGGAACTGGCCCGGCCCGTAGTAAATCAGGAAGATTTGCACCAACAGCGGCGTACCGGTGAAAAGCGTAATATAAGCGCGCACCACCAGAGACAGCACCGGCGTTTTCAGCGTCAGGATCGCGGTGAAAATCAGTGACAGCACCAGCGCTACTGCAATAGAGGCCACGGTCAGCGTCAGACTGGTGTGCAGTCCCTTCATTAGCCCAGGTAAATACTCAAGCATCAGCCGGGCCTCCTTTCAAAACGAGTGGCGCGCTGGTCGATATAGCGCAGCACATACTGGCTGATAAGCGTGATGACCAGATATATTGCCGCCGCGACAATATACCAGGTAAACGGCTCCTGAGTGCGGGTCGCAATACTTTTGGTTTGCAACATCAGATCGTTAACGCTAATCAGTGATACCAGCGCAGTATCTTTGAGCAGCACCAGCCACTGGTTGCCAAGACCGGGAAGGGCATGACGCCACATCTGCGGCATTATCAGGCGAAAGAAAATCGCACTTTTGCTCATGCCCAACGCCTGGCCGGATTCCCACTGCCCCTGCGGTACTGCTTTAAGTGCGCCGCGCAGCGTTTGTGATGCGTAGGCAGCATACAGCAGTGCAAGGGCAATCACGCCGCACAGGAACGGACTGACATCAAAGTTATCAATCTGTATCTGCACCGGAATGTGTACCACCCCGAGGTTTATCGTAAAGCCGTCAGACAGCAGCAACAGTAGCTGAGAGGAGCCGAAGTAAATAAACAGCACGACCAGAATTTCTGGCAGACCGCGCAGCAGTGTGACCAGTGCCGTACCAGGCCAGGCCACTGCGCGCCATTTTACCGACTCCCACACGGCGAACAGCATCGCCAGCGCAAGGCCAATAACGAGCGCGCATAGGGCAAGGCCGACGGTCATCCCGGCGGCGCTTGCCAGAGGAAATAATTCGTTCATTCAGGCGCTTACTTCTGGAACCATTTATTGTAGATGGCCTCATAGGTGCCGTTCTGTTTTACCTTCTCCAGCGCGTCATTGAATTTCTGCTGAAGCTCGGTGTTGCCCTGGCGCACCGCGATGCCAAGTCCGGTACCGAAATAGTCTTTATCAGTCACTTTCTCACCGACCGGCACCAGTTTAGCGTTGGCTTTAAGCCATTCGGTCACCACAGCCGTGTCGCCAAAGACGGCATCAATACGGCCGTTTTGCAGATCCAGGCGCGCGTTCTGGTAGCTGTCGTAAGAAACAATGTTAATTTCCGGGTGTTTGTCGGTGATGAATTTCTGGTGCGTGGTGCCGTTCTGTACGCCGACTTTTTTACCCTTAAGCTGGTCAACGCTGGTGTATTTGCCATCAATGCTGATGAATAAGGCAGAGTTGTCGTAATACGGTTTGGTGAACAGTACCTGTTTTTCACGCTCTGGCGTGATATCCATACCGGCCATTGCCGCGTCAATACGGCGGAACTTCAGGCCTGGGATCAGACTGTCAAAAGACTGGTTGCTGAACGTACAGGTCGCATCAATCTCTTTACACAGCGCGTTTGCCAGATCCACATCGAAGCCCACAATCTTGTTGCTGGCATCCAGGGTTTCAAACGGAGGGTAAGAGGCTTCAGTTGCAAAGCGGATTGTCTGTGCGGCTGTGGCAGAAAGGCTCAGGCTGGCAAGCAGCGCGGCAAGGAGAACTTTTTTCATTGTCATATCCCAATCTATCATCAGTGAGAAAGGTAAGATTTGAATGCAGCGGTCTGCGGCTCGTTAAAGCAGCTCGCATCGCCTTGTTCAACAATATGCCCGTTTTCCATGTAGACCACGCGGCTGGCGGTTTTACGTGCCACTTCCACCTCGTGCGTCACGATGACCTGGGTGATATTGGTTTGTGCCAGTTCGCGAATAATGCTGACAATCTGCGCGGTGATTTCCGGGTCCAGCGCGGCGGTAGGTTCATCAAACAGCAGTACCTGCGGCTCCATCATCAGCGCGCGGGCAATTGCCACGCGTTGCTGCTGTCCACCGGAAAGGTGCAGCGGATAGCGGTCAGCGAAAGGCGTCAGGCGCAGGCGTTGGAGCAGTTTATCAGCGCGGGCGCGAGCCTCATCTTTATTCAGTCCCAGCACGCGGCAGGGCGCTTCAATAAGGTTCTGCATCACCGTCAAATGTGGCCACAGATTGTACTGCTGGAACACCATGCCGACATTCTGACGCAGCTCGCGTATCGCCTTATCACCCGGCGCTTTCGCAAAATTGAAATGATTACCGGCGATGGTCAGCTCGCCTGAGCGCGGCATCTCCAGCAGGTTAAGCACCCGCAGCAGAGAACTTTTACCCGCACCGCTTGGCCCAAGCAGGACTAAAGTTTCACCCTGGGGGCAGCTGAGTGTGATGTCAAACAGCGCCTGGTGCGCGCCGTAAAAGCAATTAATGCCGTTTAGTTGAATACTCATGCGTCGCAGTTGAATAGCAATTGAAGCCGCTGATAGTAACCTTCGCAGAATAGTTATGCAATATTTGTGCGTTAAAACTAAAAAAACAGCGCTGTAATCTTAAAAAATTAGCACAAAATATCGACGTGGGGAGACGGCAAGGATATATGTTAGCGCATGTGGTTCGCTACCCGACAGTTTACGTGGTTTACCGTCTCGCCACTGAAACTCAGTGTTTCTCCAGCGATAAGCGCAGTGAACCTGACGGCGCATGGCTGACTGCTCCGAGGTAGCGCACGTCGTCAACGGACCAGCATTGACCTTCGCGCACCATTAAGGCTTCGTCCTGCCACTGCTGGCTGCCTTTCGTTAGCGTCACGCGTAGCGGAATATTACGGGCATCGGTATTGGGAATGCTCGAGGCGCTGCTGACGTTTGCACTGTCGATACCGTCGTTACGGCTGGTGAACAGGTCCTGTTGCAGGAATGCGCTAGCCTGTGGTGCGCGGCTTTCAGCCTGTAATTGCTGCCAGAGCGCGTCACTCAGGTACGGGCGCAGGCCTGCGATGTCGCTTAAGCCCCGGCTGGGGTGGGCGATACGGTAATCATAAAATTGCTGCGCCACGCTGTCCGGACCGCCGTCGATACAGGGGCCGTTGCGTACGCCGATATCTTTATAAGCGGGCGTAACGGTGGTGCAGGCGCTGAGCAGTAGTGCGCACGGTGCAATCAAAGTCAGTACGGAGCTTCGCATCATGATTTCCTTATGTTCGACGTGAGGTCAGGGTTTATAGTTAATGCCATAAAAGCATAGCCTGGTCATGACAACTTGTGCGGCAAGGCTTTGCTAACGCATTGATCGCTAAAGGAGGAGAAAAAAGTGCAAAAGTCCACAACCCCAACGCTGGAAGGCCATGTCATTGTTGAATACTGCGGCGTGGTAACCGGAGAAGCCATTCTGGGTGCTAATATTTTCCGTGATTTTTTTGCCGGTATTCGCGACATCGTCGGCGGGCGCTCCGGGGCGTATGAAAAGGAACTGCGCAAAGCTCGGGAAATTGCCTTTCGTGAAATGGAAGACGAAGCGGCATCCTTTGGTGCAGACGCCATTGTCGGGATTGATATTGATTACGAAACCGTCGGTAAGGACAGCAGCATGCTGATGGTGAGCGTGAGCGGCACAGCCGTGAAAACACGGCGATGAGGAAGGGACTCTGGTTGCTGCTCACGCTGCTGCTGGTGGGCTGTGCGGGCGAAAAGGGCGTGGTTGAGCGTGGCGATTATCGCGTGGATACCACTCACCCGGCACAAAACGCCTATTCGCGCGCGCGCATTCTGGTGATTCACTACACTGCCGATGGGTTTGCCAGCTCGCTGGCAACGCTGGTTGGACGCGATGTCAGCGCACACTACCTGATTCCCGAAGCGCCGCCAGAGCGCGGCGGTAAGCCGTTGGTCTGGGAGCTGGTCGCGGAAGATAAGCTTGCCTGGCATGCAGGTGTGAGCTACTGGCGCGGTTCAACGCGTATTAATGATGTCTCCATTGGCATTGAGCTTGAAAACCCAGGCTACAGCGTGGTCGGCGGTGAAAAGCGATTTTATCCGTTTGCCCAGGCGCAGATTCAGGCGCTGGAGCGTGTTGCGCGTGACGTGATTCGTCGTAACGGTATTGCGCCACAGAACGTGGTGGCACATTCGGATATCGCGCCCCAGCGCAAAGACGACCCGGGGCCGTTATTCCCGTGGCAGGCACTCGCACAGGCGGGGATTGGTGCCTGGCCAGACCCGGCGCGAGTGGCATTTTACTTAAACGGGCGCACGCCAACACAGCCGGTGGACCAGGGCGCTTTGCTTGATTTGCTCTCACGCTATGGTTATGAGGCGTCGGCGCAGATGACGGCACGTCAAAAACAGCGCGTGATTGCCGCGTTTCAAATGCACTTTCGCCCGGCGCGTTATGACGGTGTCGCAGATGCCCAAACCCAGGCCATTGCTGAGGCCTTGCTGGAGAAATATGGTCAGGGGTAATGCCCGAGGGCAGGAAGCAGCCGCGATGAGTGAGACCCGCTAGTACAGGGTGAGGATGAAAATAAGATGCGCAGTTATCGAACCGGATGCCAACGCGACATCTTTTTATGGCGTGTGCCGCTGTGACGGCGCACGCCCGTTTTATCTGAGCGTTAGCGGTGGAACGTGCCGTGATCGCGCAGCCAGGCGGCCGTTTCTTTAATACCGTCATCCAGCGCCACGACCGGACGATAGCCCAGTTCCGTTTCCGCCCGCGTGGTATCAAGCGTAAAATCAAAATTGAGCTTTGAAACGCCATAGTGGGTAAGCACCGGCTCACGCGCGCTTTTACTTCCCAGCCGCTCCAGACTGCGTGCCACCAGATCCAGCATCGGATAAGGCACCGAGCGCACGCGACAGCGGATTCCCAGTTCAGCAATAAGCCGTTCTACAATCTCGCGTAGCGGGCGCGGCTCCATATTAGTGATGTTATACGCACGCCCGGATGGCAGCGTGTCGCTATTCTCCTGGCTTGCCAGCCACATCGCATGTACCGCATTCTCGTGATAGGTCATATCCACCAGCGCCTCCCCCCCGCGCGGCAACAGTACGCTACCGTAGTGGCGCATCATTTGTACCAGACGCGGAAAAAAGACCGTATCGTGGGGGCCGAACAGGCTCTGTGGGCGCAGAATCACAAAACGGGTACGCGGGTTGGCCTGCGCCATCAGTGCGATCGCCTCTTCGCTGGCGGCTTTACTGCGGGCAAACTCGTTGGCATAACGTACCGGGCGAAAGTCTTCGGGAATGTCACGATGGTGGTGATAGTCAAAGTAGAGCGACGGTGAGGAGATGTGCACGAAGGTACGAACGCCCCATGCCACGGCCCACTCACCGAGGCGGCGGGTTGCACGCACGTTAGCCAGATCGAACGCTTCCTGAGTGCCCCACGGCGCAGTGAAACCGGAACAGTGCCACAGCGTATCAATCCCTTCGAGCATTATTCTGGCCTGGGAAGAGACCAGCTCCGTTAAGTCTGCATGGATAAACTCTGCCCCCATGCGTTCGAGCAGTTTCCCCATTGCCGCGTTATGCCCGGTTGCCGTGACGCTGATACCGCGACGGCGTAAATATTCGACCGCGCTGCGTCCCAAACCGCTGGTGGCGCCCGTGACCAGTACCTTCATGTCGACCCACTGTTGAGATTGTTGGTTTCGCGGGGCATTCTTTCGTGAATCAGCCCCGGTTGCAATGGTAATTCCCTGAGAATCGGCTGGATTAGCGACGTTTGTTCATCAGCTGTTGTGCAAGACGGACAATACTCCTGGCCATGCCGCGAAAGATAAATAAATGCGCCGGGATCATCAGTAACCAGTAAAGTAGCCCCGGTGTACCGTGCGGATGCCACCAGGCGCGCACGTCCAGGCTACGCTTTTCGCCTTCGTCGCGGATGGTGAATGACAGACGGCCCAGCCCCGGCGCCTTCATGCCAAACAGCATCGTCAGTTCCTTTTGCGGCTCCACGATAATCACTTTCCAGCTGTCAACTTTGTCACCGACCTGCAAATCCGCATGCGCCGGGCGGCCTTTGTCCAGCTTATGGCCCACCAGCAAATCGAGAAACGCGCGTGTTTTCCAAAGTCCATTGCCAAAGAAATAGCCTTTGGGGCCACCAATCTGGTTGACCACTTCCCACAGTGCGGCACTGCTGGCAGTGGTATGTACCGTGCAGCCTGCCTGCTTTGGATAATAGCCATATTCCGGGCGCCAGCGTGCAAAGGCCAGCGCGTCGTAGCCCCAGTCCTGGGAGTTAACCAGCTGCTTTTCTTCTTCAAGCGTAGTGCGCACCGCATCGTCAAAGCTTATCAGCGTTTGTGGGATAAGCGCGCGTAGCGGGGCATCATTGGCCAGCAGGTCGTGCTTAAGCCCCTGGATGAGGGCGCGGGCGATGGTGGGTGGCACTGAGGTAATAACGTTAAGGAACCAGACCGAAATCCAGCGGGTAGGAAACGGAATCGGGATAAGCGGGCGGTGACGACCGCTGATAGCCATAAAGCGCTCAAATTGCTGCTGATAACTCAGCACTTCAGGTCCGGCTGCCTCAAACGTACGATGCTCACTGGCCGGTTTTTCTCCCAGACCGACCAGATAAACCAGCAGGTTTTCCAGGGCAATCGGGGTGGTGCGCGACCGCACCCAGCGCGGCGGCGTGAGCACCGGCAGGTTGTAGACCATATCGCGCATCAC
The DNA here is from genome assembly GCA_966185765.1 of uncultured Enterobacteriaceae bacterium. Lineage (GTDB taxonomy): Bacteria > Pseudomonadota > Gammaproteobacteria > Enterobacterales > Enterobacteriaceae > CBIFVZ01. Next base: position 84,495 of record CBIFVZ010000003.1, read on the forward strand.
TTCGAATGCCGCAGAACCTGCCCCGACGATAATACCGGCGCGCAGTTCGGTTACCGGTATACCAGCTTCACGCAGCGTGTCGGCGGTAAGTTTACGGGCAATGAGGTGTGCAGAGCTGCGTTCTTCCTGCGGGGGCTGTAGGGAGCTTAAGAACACAATGTGTTTTACCGGCTGCTTGCGTAGTGCATCGCGCAGATTGCGGGCCGCCTGCACTTCGCGCTCAACAAAATCGTCACCGTCGCCCATGCTGTGGACCAGATAATACACGGTGTCGATACCCGCCAGCGCAGCAGATAGCGTGTGCGGTTTTGCCAGATCGGCATACCGGCATTCCACGCCGGGCCAGTTCTGCTTTTGTAACCATTCAAGGCGGCGTGCGGCGGCGATAACGTGATGACCTGCCGCGCTAAGACGCGGCGTCAGATGCTGGCCGATATAGCCGCTGGCACCCAGTACCAGAATAGCGCCTGTTTCCTTCATCCCTGGAAAATCCTTTATCGGTTAAGAAAGTGCTGCCAGTGTTGTACGACTTGCTCAAGCTGTGCGCGTTCGACGTCCAGGTGTGTGACAAGACGCGTTACCGGGGCGGCATTGATGAGGATGCCGCGCTGTTTCATATACTCACCCAGTGCGTCCACATCCTGCGCCTCGATTCGGACAAACAGCATATTGGTGTCCTGACGTCTGACATCAGCACCGGCTTCACGCAGCGCACGGGCAAGCCAGGCGGCATTATCGTGGTCTTCACGCAGACGTTCAATATGGTGGCGCAGGGCATAGCGCCCTGCTGCGGCGAGAATCCCCGCCTGGCGCATGCCGCCGCCGGTCATTTTACGCCAGCGCAGGGCGCGATGGATAAGCTCCCGGCTACCGAGCAACAGAGAACCAACGGGTGCACCCAGCCCTTTAGAAAGGCAAATCGTAAAGCTGTCGCACTCGCGTGCCACCTCGCTAAGCTCGCAGCCATATTCCACCACAGCATTAAAAATGCGTGCCCCATCGACGTGCAGGGCAAGGTTGTGCTCCTGAGTAAAACGTCGCGCTGCACGCAGATACTCGCGCGGTAGCACTTTGCCGTTATGGGTGTTTTCCAGACTCAGCAGGCGAGTGCGGGCGAAATGCACGTCATCGGCTTTGATTTTGGCGGCAACGGCGTCAAGCGGTAGCGTGCCATCGGGGGCGGCATCAATCGGCTGCGGTTGAATACTGCCAAGCACGGCAGCACCGCCTGCTTCATACAGATAGTTATGCGCCAGCTGTCCTGTAATGTACTCCTCACCTCGCTGGCAGTGCGAGAGCAGTGCCACCAGGTTGGCCTGGGTGCCGGTAGGCAGAAACAGCGCCGCCTCCTTGCCCGCCATTTCAGCGGCTTCGCTCTGGAGTGCGTTAACGGTAGGGTCGTCCCCGTAGACATCATCCCCGGTGGGAGCAGACATCATGGCTTCCAGCATGGCGCGCGTCGGGCGCGTGACGGTATCGCTGCGTAAATCAATCACGGGGAACTCCTTGTGGTTTATGAACTACGCCTTTTTTACCGGAACCAGTTGGTTTTCGCCAGTTCAACCACCTCATCGCCACGTCCGCTGATGATGGCGCGCAGCATATACAGGCTAAAACCTTTGGCCTGCTCAAGCTTAATTTGCGGCGGGATTGCCAGCTCATCTTTTGCCACCTTCACATCCACCAGCACCGGGCCTGGCAGGCTGAAGGCCTGCTCAAGCGCCGCGTTGACGTCCTGCGCTTTCTCCACCCGGATGCCTGTCATACCGCAGGCTTCAGCGATGCGGGCAAAATGGGTGTCGTGCAACTCGGTGCCGTCGGTCAGGTAGCCGCCGGCCTTCATTTCCATCGCCACAAACCCCAGTACGCTATTGTTGAAGACCACAATTTTGATGGGCAACTGGAGCTGTACTGCTGACAAAAAGTCGCCCATCAGCATGCTAAAGCCGCCGTCGCCGCACATGGCGATGACCTGGCGCTCTGGTGCGCAGGCTTTGGCTCCCAGCGCCTGAGGCATAGCGTTAGCCATTGAGCCGTGGTTAAACGACCCCAGAAGGCGGCGCTTGCCGTTCATCGTGAGATAGCGTGCGGCCCACACCGTGGGCGTGCCTACATCGCAGGTAAATACCGCATCTTGTGCGGCGTAATGGCTGATTTGCTGGGCCAGATACTGCGGGTGAATACCGTGCTCGCCAGGTTCTGCCAGCGCGTCCAGTCCTTTGCGGGCCTCTTTGTAGTTTTCCAGCGCCTTATCCAGAAAGCGGCGGTCGGTTTTCTCTTCCAGCATCGGCAACAGGGCGGCCAGGGTGGCTTTGATATCGCCAATCAGCGCGATATCCACCTTACTGTGTGCGCCAAGGCTTCCGGGGTTGATATCTATCTGGATGATGCGTGCATCTGTGGGATAAAACGCGCGATAAGGGAACTGAGTGCCAAGCAGAATCAACGTGTCGGCGTTCATCATGGTGTGGAAACCCGATGAGAAGCCAATAAGCCCGGTCATACCCACATCATAAGGGTTATCGTACTCGACATGCTCTTTACCGCGCAGAGCATGAACAATGGGCGACTTCAGTTTTTCGGCAACCGCCAGCAGTTCATCGTGCGCACCGGCGCAGCCGCTACCGCACATCAGCGCAATATTGTTGGCGTAGCGCAGTACCTGAGCCAGTTTTTCAAGCTCGGCCTGCTGGGGCACAACCACCGGCTGCGGGGCGGGATACCAGTGACTGCTGGCCGTTTCCGGCGCGGGCTTGAGCGCCACGTCACCCGGCAGCACAATGACCGAGACGCCGCGGTTAAGTACCGCTTTGCGCAGGGCGATAGCCAGCACCTGGGGGATTTGTTCGGGTGATGACACCAGCTCACAGTAGTGGCTGCATTCACGGAACAGTTCCTGCGGATGGGTTTCCTGGAAATAGCCGCTGCCGATTTCGCTTGATGGAATATGGGCCGCAATGGCCAGCACCGGCACGTGATTGCGGTGACAGTCGAAAAGACCATTAATCAGATGCAGGTTACCAGGCCCACAGGAGCCGGCGCACACGGCCAGTTCGCCGCTAAGTTGCGCCTCGGCCCCGGCGGCAAAGGCGGCCACTTCTTCATGGCGCGTCGGCATCCAGTCAATGGTGCCCATGCGGTTAAGACTGTCGCTCAGTCCGTTAAGGGAGTCACCCGTAACGCCCCAGATGCGCTTTACGCCCGCCTGTTCAAGGGTTTTGGCAATATATGTGGCTACGGTTTGCTTCATCACATCTCCTTTAAAGGCTTTTGGCTGATGCGATTAAGCGTAGACGACGAAAAAAGGGATGTGAGGCGAATCGTGCCGCCTCGGTTGAGGCGGCAAGAGGGATCAGGCGAGCACGAGGTCGCTCTGGGGATGGCAGGAGCAGGCCAGCACATAGCCGTCAGCAATGTCCTGTTTGGTCAGTGTGGCGGTGCTGGTCACGCTGTAATCGCCGCTGGCGACTCTGGTTTTGCAACAGCCGCACACGCCGGCCCGGCAGGCAGCATTGACGGGTACGCGGTTACTTTCCAGCGCCTCAAGCAGCGTGCTGCCGACCGGTGCGTAAAACTCACGAGCAGGTGCCAGCGTGGAGATTTTCAACCCGCTGGTCACAGGAGCAGCCAGCGGCGTGAAAAATTTCTCACTCCAGAAGCGGGTAACGCCGAGCGCTCTGACCTGTTCTTCGACAAACGTCATCCAGGGGGCCGGGCCGCATGCCATTACGGTGCGACTTTCCAGCCCTGGAACGGATGCCAGGTGCTCACGGGTGAGACGCCCGGGAATAAAACCGTGTACGTTGCCTTCTTCGGCAAACAGTGTTACCGGAAAGTCACGCCATTCGTCGGCAAAAATCACGTCCTGCGGTGAACGCACGCAGTAAATTACCTGCACGTCTGCAAGCGGGCTGAATTTTGCCAGCCAGCGGCGCATCGACATAATCGGCGTGACGCCACAGCCTGCGGCCAGCAAAAGATAGCGGCCTGCCGGGTGTGCGGCACAGCTGAAATCACCCTGAGCAGCCGACAGCCACAGGTAGTCGCCGCGCTTAACCTCACGCGTCAGCCACTGGGAGCCTACGCCGCCGTTAATTCGGCGCACCGTTAGCGTAATAAACGGGCTGACGCCTGGCGTGGAGGAAAGGGTCCAGGCACGCAACGTGTCGGCACTATTGCGGATGCTGACCAGCGCGTGCTGGCCAGCCTGGTAGGGATACGCGTCATGGCAGAACAACGACAGCGTCCAGACATCCGGCGTTTCCTGTTTGATGTGGTGCACCTGCATGCGGTACGGGCATACAGACGTTGGCATTGTCATCGTTCGCTCCTTATGCGCTCAGCATTTGCTGCATGTCCTGATCAACGCAGGTGACCTGACGCAAACCAAATTTCTCATTCAGCACAGCCAGCAGGTTCGGGGTGAAAAATCCCGGTGCGGTCGGCCCGGTAACGATGTTTTTTACGCCCAGTGACAGCAGCGTCAGCAGGATAACAATCGCTTTTTGTTCAAACCAGGAGAGTACCAGGCTAAGTGGCAGGTCGTTCACGCCACAGCCGAGTTTTTCAGCAAGCGTGACGGCAAGGATGATAGCGGAATAGGCGTCGTTACATTGTCCGGCATCAATCAGGCGCGGCAGGCCTTCGATGTTGCCAAAGTCCAGTTTGTTAAAGCGGTATTTGCCGCAGGCCAGCGTCAGAATCAGGCAGTCGTCCGGTACGCTAGTGGCGAAGTCAGTGAAATAACTGCGCTCATCGCGTGCGCCATCGCAGCCGCCCACAAGGAAGATATGGCGCAGTTTTTTGCGGCTCACCAGGTCAATGAGCGAGTCGGCGGCACCGAGCAGGGTTTCACGACCAAAGCCCACGGTAATGAGGTGCTCAATTTCGGTGTAAGGGAAGCCGCTCATTTGCTGGGCCTGAGCAATCACCGGCGCGAAGTCGTCGCCTTCAAGGTGGTTTACGCCCGGCCAGCCGACAATGCTGCGCGTCCAGATGCGGTCATCATAGGCCCCAACGGTCGGGTCGATAATACAGTTGGAGGTCATGACGACCGGCCCCGGGAAGTGGGCGAACTCGACCTGCTGGTTCTGCCAGCCGCTGCCATAGTTGCCGACCAGGTGTTTGAATTTACGCAACTGTGGGTAACCGTGGGCGGGCAGCATTTCGCCGTGAGTGTAGACGTTCACACCGGTGCCTTCGGTCTGTACCAGCAGGTTGTACAGGTCTTTGAGGTCATGGCCGGAAATAAGAATGGCTTTACCGGCAGTGGGCTTCACATTGACCTGGGTGGGAGTCGGGTGACCGTATTGGGTGGTTTCACCGGCATCCAGAATGCTCATCACCTTAAAGTTCATCTGGCCGATTTCCATCGCGCATTCCAGGAGTGCATTCATGTCTGACGGCCAGGTGCCAAGCCAGGCCATGATCCTATGGTACTGGGCGTAAATAGCGTTGTCGTATTGCTCGAGCACGTGGGCGTGTTCCATGTAGGCCGCCGCCCCTTTTAGCCCGTAGAGGCACAGCAGGCGCAGGCCAAGGATATCTTCGCCGATGTCCACTTTGTCGCGGTTCGGCGTAAAGGCTTCTGCCTGGCGCTGAAGCGCGCCGAGGTCATCGCTCACCAGTTGTAGCTCGGCCATTGGGTTATCAACGTGCGCGTTAGCGTCAAGCGCCAGGCACTGCATCTTCAGGGCGTCGCGCAGGGTGAGGGCCTGGCGCGCGTAGCCGACAATGCGCACAGAGTCGAAGTTCACGTTGGTTAGCGTGGAGAAGAATGCGCGGGGCGCGAAGCTGTCTACGTCGTGGCTAATTATGCCCAGCTCACGAGCGTTAACCGCCCAGGCAGACAGCCCCTGTAATGCTGCAATGAGCAGATCCTGAAGATCGGAAGTTTGTGCGGTTTTACCGCACATACCCTGCGCATAAGAGCAGCCGTCGCCTGTCGGAGTACGAATGGTTTGTTCACATTGCACGCAAAACATGATGACACCTTAAAGTTATATTTAATATGCATGTTTAAGGTTAAGTCTTCGTCAGGGCACTGAGAAGTGCTTTATTGAACAATCTGAAGGAGAATTGATTTAACGCAAGTTTGGCGACAGCAGGGCTGCCGCCAGTGGATTATCAGGCGCTGAACAGCGCCATCATCAGCGGAACCAGCAAGCTCAGTATAAAACCGTGCACAATTGCAGCTGGCACCATATCCACGCCGCCGCTGCGCTGCAGTACTGGCAGGGTAAAGTCCATTGAAGTGGCACCACATAGCCCCAGAGCGGTACAGCGGCTGCGGCTGGCGAGGGTGGGAATCAGCATAATCGCCAGTAGCTCGCGTGCCAGGTCGTTAAAGAATGTGGCGCTACCGATAACCGGGCCGTAAGACTCTGTCATCAGAATGCCGGACAGGGAATACCAGCCGTAGCCCGAAGCCATAGCAAGGCCCGTTTTTAGCGGCAGGCCGAGCAGGAAAGCGTTTACTACGCCTGCCAGCAACGAGGTCACCATCACAACCAGTGCAATCAGGGTGCCGCGACGGTTAAGCAGAATCTGGCGCACGCTCATGCCGCTACTGCGAAGCTGAATGCCAATGAGGAACAGCAGAAAGATGAGCGTGTATTCACTGGCCGCCGTTGCATGACGCAGCCACTCCAGGCCGCTCAGACCCAGCACAAAACCCAGCGCCACCACAGCGCACAGCTTAAGCGACTCCAGCGCCATCGCGAGGCGCGAGGGCAGTTTTTCCTGGCGGTGTGGGCGCTGCCACGGCATGGCGCGCTCAAGCAGTAACAGGCCCGCAGCGTTGAACGTCATAATGACGATAATGCTGACAGCAGAGTAGTGCAGGATAGCCAGCAAGTTGCTACTGAGATTATCAAGAAACGCCAGGCTGATGCCCATGAGAAAAAGAATGGCGTACACAATCCAGCTCAGCAGGCGGTTGATAAGCTTTAAGACGGACAGCTGGCGCAACGGAATGAGGTAACCGGCAAACAGCGGAATAAGAATAATTAGCAGACCGGATAGCATAGCGCGGCTGTTCCTTGCAGAAAAAAGGGCGTACCGACACTACACAAATTGATACAGAGAGTAAAGATATGAAAATTCAGCGGGATGAGAAAGAAAAAGGGCCAGCACGGGCTGACCCTTTTGGTAATCTTAGCTGCGTTTTTCCAGCAGATTGCGATAGATAAAGCCACCCAGGATACCGCCAATAATCGGCATAACCCAGAACAGCCACAGCTGCTGCAGTGCCCAGCCGCCCTGGAAGATGGCAACTGCGGTGCTGCGCGCCGGGTTAACAGAAGTGTTAGTTACCGGGATGCTGATAAGGTGAATCAGGGTCAGTGCCAGGCCGATAGCGATCGGTGCGAAACCCGCTGGTGCGAATTTATCGGTTGAACCCATAATTACAATCAGGAAGCCACAGGTCAGTACAATTTCAATGACAATAGCAGACAGCATGGAATACTGGTTCGGTGAATGCTCACCAAAGCCGTTGGATGCAAAACCGCTGGCGGCTGCATCGAAACCGGCTTTACCGCTGGCAATAAGATAAAGAATTGCCGCTGCAGCAATACCGCCAATAACCTGAGCAACGATATAACCAATAACGTCTTTTGCGGCAAAACGACCGCCAGCCCATAAGCCTAAGGTGACTGCCGGGTTAAAATGTCCGCCAGAAATATGGCCAACGGCATAAGCCATTGTCAGAACCGTTAAACCAAATGCCAGTGCAACACCTGCAAAACCAATACCTAATTGCGGATAAGCCGCTGCCAGAACTGCGCTACCGCAGCCACCAAATACCAGCCAAAAGGTTCCGAAGAACTCGGCCGCTAATTTTCTGAACATAAACTACCTCTGTATAAATAATGAGACAATGTCCGAGGCAGGATGAATAAGGCAACACTTTCCCGGTCATTGCTTACCATCGCCATCCGGGCGGAGACAATGATGTCCGTAATTTTAAAAACGCTATCCGCCCTAGGCCAGCGTAATATATTCCACTTATTTGATTTAAAGCAATGCAGATTGCATCCTTTGGCAAATATTCGTTGTCTGACGTATAGAATCTATTCGGATATAAGAAATATCCGTGAGATTGTTCTAAATTTATTTTTTCACCGGTATAAATTTACGTCAGGAATATTCCACCAACAGATGTCATTGCCTTCTTTTTATCCATTAGTTATGCAGATAGTGAGGATATCCTCATCAACATACGCTCGCTAAACTCAAAATAGTATGTAATAAAACAAATAAGAAAGACGGCGGTGGCGGAGGAGTGAATGTTTCTTGAACGCGTTGAGATTGTAGGATTTCGCGGCATTAATCGTCTGTCGCTACAGTTGGAACAAAATACGGTACTGATTGGTGAAAACGCCTGGGGTAAATCCAGCCTGTTGGATGCGTTGACGCTGCTGCTGGCACCGCGTGAGGCACTGTACTTCTTTGATAGTGATGATTTTTATTTTCCGCCTGGCGACCAGGTCAACCGCGAACGCCATCTGCATATTATTCTCACCTTCCGAGAAACCACACCCGGCCAGGCCTTTGGCCGCCGCTACAGTGCCTTGTCTGAGGTCTGGAATGCCTCTGAAGATGAATATCAGCGTATTTATTACCGCCTGGAAGGGGAGCTTGGTGATAATGGCGAAGTACTGACGTTACGCAGTTTTCTCGACGACAGCGGCGGCGCCCTGGCGCTTGAGGATATCGACAGCCTGGCGCGTCAGTTAGTGCGCCTCAATCCCGTACTGCGTTTGCGTGACGCCCGTTTCATCCGTCGGATACGCGGTGGCTCAGTGCCTGCCGTACAAGATGCTGGCATTAATGCACGTGAACTGGAGCGCCTGGCTCGTGAGCTTGCGGCAAGGCCGCAGCAGTTGAGCGATGCCCAGTTGCGCCAGGGACTGTCGGCAATGGTCCAGCTGCTGGAGCATTATTTTATTGAACAGGGGAGCGATAATCACTCGCGCCGCCAGCAGCGAAGACGTTCCCACGACGAGCGGCGCGGCTGGCGCTATCTTGATGTCATCAACCGCATGATTGATAAGCCTAATGGCCGCACGCAGCGCATGATTTTACTCGGCATGTTCTCAACGTTGTTACAGGCTAAAGGCAATGTCCGGCTCGACAGGGACGCACGTCCACTGGTGCTGGTGGAGGATCCGGAAACCCGGTTGCATCCGATTATGCTGTCCGTTGCCTGGCATCTACTTAACCTGTTACCGCTGCAAAAGATAACCACCACTAACTCCGGTGAGCTGCTGTCGCTCACGCCAGTGGAGCAGGTGTGTCGACTGGTGCGTGAATCCGGGCGTGTTGCGGCCTGGCGGCTTGGCCCCGGCGGCATGAATGCCGAGGACAGCCGCCGCATTGCGTTTCATATCCGTTTCAACCGCCCCTCTTCACTGTTTGCCCGCTGCTGGCTGTTGGTGGAAGGAGAGACCGAAGTCTGGGTGATGAACGAACTGGCACGCCAGTGTGGTTACCATTTTGATGCCGAAGGGGTGAAGGTCATTGAGTTTGCCCAGTGTGGACTGCGCCCGCTGGTTAAATTTGCCCGCCGGATGGGGATCCAGTGGCATGTGTTGGCCGATGGCGACGAGGCGGGGAAAAAATATGCAGCCACGGTACGGGGCCTGCTGGAGCAGGACAGTGCGCTTGAGCGGGAGCATCTCACGTTGCTGCCAGCGCTGGATATGGAGCATTTCATGTACCGTCAGGGTTTTGGCGATGTTTATCACCGCGTTGCGCAGATACCTGAAGGTGTCCCCATGAATATGCGCCGGGTGATTACGAAGGCGATACACCGTTCATCCAAACCCGATCTGGCGCTGGAGGTGGCGATGGAAGCCGGGCGACGTGGCGTTGAGGCTGTGCCGTCGCTGTTGCGTAAGATGTTTTCACGGGTTATCTGGCTGGCGCGTGGGCGAGCAGATTAGCCAGATATGTTGACTTGTTGGCCCTCAACGCCATGACAAGCCGCCGTGCGAACGGCCTGGCTTTTGCCAGGGCGTGAGACTGATGCCTTACCTCACCCTGTCTCAGACAGGGTGAATGACACCCAATAAAAAATAAGGAAAATCAATTCATTGATTTTCGTCTGCTGACCACAAAAAGGAAAAACCACGTTTTTTCCTTCTTTGTCAGCAATCTGACGCCCTGTCTTTTGCCGGGGCGTTTTGTTTTAGCGCCCACAAAGGGAGGCGCTAATGGCGTCGTTCATACTCTCCAGCAGTGCGTGGCGGCGGCGATATTCGGCACGTTTCTTACTCGCAATTTCTTCCAGAGGGCGCGACTGTGCACAAAGCGGCAGACGGTAGTGACCGTCGGCATCCAGCGTGCCGCCCGACTCCTGCCAGAAGGCATCATAGTTTGCAAACAACATCGCCTCTTTGCTGCGTCGATAGCGCAGGCTGCGATAAATATGGGTTGCGTTACTGACCGCCATAATCTGCTCAGCGCCAGCGTGGCGTGCAAACTGGCGCAGAGCCTCAAGCAGTATGCGCTTGGGAAACAGACCGTGGCATTGCTTCGTGGCGTGCTGGATAGTGTGGTGCGGCACATGAGCTTTTGCGCCCTGAAGTCCGCCTGTAAACAACGTCAGCTGGTTTTGCCAGTGACACAGGGTAAACGTCAGGCGCGCCAGCGCTTCATTATTGTCATCGTTTATCACCAGCGTCGCTTCTCCTTCTTTATCCAGATTGTGGTCTGCTACCAACAAGAGGCGATAACGACTGTCATTTTTTCCTTCCAGCGTAGCAAGCTGCCAGCCTGCGGGACTGAGGTAGCGCTGCATAGCGTGGGCAGGCAATATATCGCCCAGCATTTTATAGTGACCGGTTACGGCTTCCAGCGCCTGACTGCGTTTTAGTCCAACAGCTAACCAGGGGCGATGCAAACGGCAGGGCAAGCACGGCTGGACTTTAAGTAGCGCCTCAACGTGGGGCATTTGTGCCAGATGGTTGAGCAGGTGAGCGGTCTTTACTGGCATCACAAGTGAGCGCAGCATAAACTTGCGTCGCCAGCTTACTTTTTGCCAGCGCTTGCCGGGCTGATAGCGGCCTGTGCTCAGGGCGACAAACAGCGCCCATCCGCGCTGTGGTGCAGACTGCGCGGCAGGGAAGAGAGTGATGTGTGACATAATGGAATGATTTGTGGAGTGCGAATCTCACGATTAACGCACCGCTATTTTCAACTGTGATGCAACAGTTATGTGGCTATTGCATAAAATACAGTTTCGTTGCGCAACTGTTTAGGTTTTGTGGTCCTGTAACAGGACGCCGGGAATCATCAGGAAGGATGTGAATGAACGTCAGAATGAAAAAGCGCTACTGGCTGTTGCTTGTGCTGGTAGTTGGGTTGGCATTGTGGGTCTGGAGTATCCTCAATGCGCCGAAACCGCAGTACCAGACGCTGATTGTGCGTAAAGGCGAATTAAGCCAGAGCGTGCTTGCGACGGGTAAACTCGATGCGCTGAGCAAAGTTGATGTCGGCGCCCAGGTCAGTGGTCAGTTAAAAACGCTGTCAGTGGAAATTGGCGACCGGGTGAAAAAAGAGCAACTGCTGGGCGTCATTGACCCTGAGCAGGCGCAGAACCAGATTAAAGAAGTGGAAGCGACGCTAATGGAGTTGCGCGCCCAGCGCGAGCAAGCGCAGGCCGAGATGGCGTTTGCACGTGTTACCCTGGCGCGTCAGCAGGCCCTGGGGAAAACGCAAGCAATATCGCGCCAGGATCTCGACAGCGCGGCAAGAGACCTGGCCGTAAAGCGCGCACAGCTTGGCACCATTGATGCGCAAATTAAGCGCAACCAGGCCTCTCTGGATACGGCAAAAACCAACCTCGAATACACCCGCATTGTGGCGCCGATGGCAGGCGAAGTGACGCAAATTACCACGCGCCAGGGGCAGACCGTCATTGCCGCGCAGCAGGCGCCCAATATCCTGACGCTGGCGGATATGAGCACCATGCTGGTAAAAGCGCAGGTTTCTGAGGCGGATATTATCCATCTGCGTCCGGGGCTTAAGGCGTGGTTTACCGTGCTGGGCGACCCCTTGACGCGTTATGAAGGCGTGCTTAAAGACATTCAGCCAACGCCAGAGAAGGTCAACGACGCCATTTTCTATAACGCGCGTTTCGAGGTACCCAACCCTGAAGGCATTCTGCGCCTGGATATGACGGCACAGGTCCATATCCAGCTCGGTGGTAAAAATGACGTGCTGACCGTACCGCTCAGCGCATTGGGTGAACCGACCGGCGACAGACGCTACAAAGTGACGTTGCTGCGTAATGGTGAGCCGCACGAGCGTGAAATTGTCATTGGTATGCGTAACGACACTCAGGTGGAAGTGGTAAAAGGCCTGGAGGAAGGTGATGAAGTTGTTATAAGCCAGATTGCCCGGGAGAGCAAGCGATGAGTGCATTGCTTGAGCTTAACGATATCCGGCGCAGCTACCCTTCCGGCGACGGTGATGTTGAAGTGCTTAAGGGCATTACTCTGCGTGTTGAAGCCGGCGAAATGGTGGCTATTGTTGGCTCCTCCGGCTCGGGTAAATCGACGCTGATGAACATCATCGGTTGTCTGGATAAGCCTACCAGCGGCAGTTACCGCGTAGCGGGCGTCGACGTGGCACAGCTTAACAGCGATGAGCTAGCGCGCCTGCGCCGCGAGCATTTTGGTTTTATCTTCCAGCGCTATCATCTGCTGTCTCACCTTAACGCCAGCCAGAACGTAGAAGTCCCCGCAGTGTACGCCGGTATTCCCCTTGCTGAACGCCACAAGCGCGCCCAGGCGTTGCTGGCGCGGCTGGGGCTTGAAGCACGCACGGGTTATCGCCCTTCGCAGCTTTCTGGTGGTCAGCAGCAACGTGTCAGTATTGCGCGCGCGCTCATGAACGGTGGTGAAGTGATTCTGGCCGATGAACCGACCGGGGCGCTCGATACCCATTCCGGTGAAGAGGTGATGTCCACGCTCAAAGACTTATGCGCGCGAGGCCATACGGTGATTATTGTGACCCACGATCCTGACGTGGCGGCACAGGCCGGGCGTATTATCGAAATTCGCGACGGTGAGCTTATCAGCAACCCGCCACCACCGGGCAACGGTGCACAAAGTACGCTTGAGACGCCAGCGCAAAAGGGGGCCTCCTGGCGCCAGCTGGTGAGCGGGTTTCGTGAAGCGCTGACGATGGCGTGGCTGGCGATGGCGGCCAACAAAATGCGCACGCTACTGACCATGCTCGGCATTATTATCGGCATTGCCTCTGTGGCGTCCATTGTGATTGTTGGCGACGCTGCGCAGCAGATGGTGCTACAGGATATCCGCTCTATCGGCACCAACACTATTGATGTCTATCCTGGCAAAGATTTTGGCGATGACGATCCCAGTACGCAACAGGCGTTGAAAAATGACGATCTGAGCGCCATCGCCAGCCAGCCGTGGGTGCATTCGGCTACGCCGTCGGTATCGAAAAGTTTGCGCCTGCGCTATGGCAACCGGGACGCGGCGGCAAGCGTCAACGGCGTCAGTGGTCAGTATTTTAATGTCTACGGCATGGATTTTAGCCAGGGCGGTCCGTTTAACGAGGAGCAGTTGCAAAGCCGGGCGCAGGTGGCCGTGATTGATGAAAATACCCGTCGCCAGCTGTTTCCCGATAAGCTTAACGTTATTGGCGAAGTAGTACTGGTGGGTAACATGCCCGCCACCATTATCGGTGTGGCGAAAGAGAAGCAGTCGATGTTTGGCAGCAGCAAGGTGCTGCGCGTCTGGCTGCCCTGGAGCACCGTTGCCGGGCGTATCAGCGGACAGAGTTGGCTCAATACTATCACTGTACGTGTTAAGGATGGCTACGAGAGCGCTGAGGCCGAAAAGCAGCTGACTCGTCTGCTGGAGCTACGCCACGGCAAGCGTGATTTTTTCACGTATAACATGGACGAGCTCTTGAAAACGGCAGAAAGGACCACACGTACTTTACAGCTGTTTCTGACGCTGGTGGCGGTAATTTCCCTGCTGGTGGGCGGCATTGGCGTAATGAATATCATGCTGGTGTCCGTGACCGAACGCACGCGTGAGATTGGTATTCGCATGGCAGTCGGCGCCAGAGCCAGCGACGTGTTGCAACAGTTTTTAATTGAAGCGGTGCTGGTGTGCCTGGTGGGTGGCGCGATTGGTGTGATGCTCTCGCTGCTCATTGCCTTTGCGCTCCAGTTAGTGCTTACCGGCTGGTCGATTGGCTTTTCACCGCTGGCGCTACTGACGGCGTTTATTTGTTCAACGCTGACGGGCGTGCTGTTTGGCTGGCTACCGGCCCGCAGCGCGTCGCGGTTGAACCCGATTGACGCACTGGCGCGAGAGTAATAAAAAAATGCCAGCCTGTGGGGCTGGCATTTTGCCTGTACGGTGTACACAATAAAGCTAAGGTGCAGCTATGCGACCGCTTCTTCTACCTCCACGGGAACAATCACGCTGGCGTGGTTGCCTTTTGGCCCCTGGTGTACATCAAACCTGACGGATTGTCCGGCCTTAAGCGTTCTGTAACCATCCATCTGGATAGTGGAATAGTGGGCGAAGATATCTTCACCACCGCCTTCAGGACAAATAAAACCGAATCCTTTAGCGTTATTGAACCATTTAACAATACCCGTTTCCATGCTTCGACATCCTTAGTAGGTCTTATATAAGTAAGATGGAATCAACCGGTGGGTGAGTCCGGGTTGTTCAAAACCTCGCCAACTCACTGAGGTTACAATTTAGATAAATCGAACATTGCGTCAAGTGGCAGACCGACAGGCGTAGTGAAAAATGGCTCAAAATTTGAAGCGGTTAACGCTATTGGCAATATTGTGACGGCTGTCTCGAATATGCAAATCCAATAGCAAAACAGGGTCAGGAAACGCGAGCCATAAGCGCGTAGACTGGATGTGTGAGAGAGCAATTAACCTCATATAGACGAATCACAAGACGATGACTGGCGATGGGTAAGACAAACGACTGGCTCGATTTTGACAGCCTGGCAAAAGAGAAGGCACGTGAGGCGCTAAAACCGCCATCCATGTATAAAGTTATACTGATGAATGACGATTACACGCCGATGGAATTTGTTATTGACGTGCTGCAAAAGTTCTTTTCTTATGATGTAGAGCGAGCAACGCAACTGATGCTCACTGTTCACTATCAGGGTAAGGCCATTTGTGGGGTTTACACCGCAGAAGTGGCAGAGACCAAAGTGATGATGGTGAACAAGTATGCGAGGGAACACGAGTATCCGTTGCTGTGTACGCAGGAATTAGCCTGAGGAAGGCAAACAATTATGGGGGTGCCTATGCTCAATCAAGAACTGGAACTCAGTTTAAATATGGCTTTCGCCAGAGCGCGTGAGCACCGACATGAGTTTATGACCGTCGAGCACCTGTTGCTGGCGTTGCTCAGTAACCCGTCTGCCCGGGAGGCGCTGGAAGCCTGCTCGGTAGACCTGGTGGCGTTGCGCCAGGAGCTTGAGGCCTTCATCGAACAAACCACGCCGGTATTGCCAGAAAGCGAAGAAGAGCGCGACACCCAGCCGACGCTCAGCTTTCAACGCGTGCTTCAGCGTGCCGTTTTCCACGTCCAGTCGTCCGGGCGCAGTGAAGTTAGCGGTGCCAATGTGCTGGTGGCCATTTTCAGCGAGCAGGAATCCCAGGCGGCCTACCTGCTGCGCAAACATGAAGTTAGCCGTCTCGACGTCGTGAACTTTATCTCTCACGGTACGCGCAAAGACGATTCCAACCAGGCGCCTGGCGCCGACAACCCGGTCAGTGACGAGCAGGCAGGCGGGGAGGAACGTATGGAGAACTTCACCACCAATCTCAATCAGCTTGCCCGCGTGGGCGGCATTGACCCGCTGATTGGCCGCGATAAAGAACTTGAGCGCGCCATTCAGGTGCTGTGCCGCCGACGTAAAAATAACCCGCTGCTGGTGGGTGAGTCAGGTGTGGGTAAGACGGCGATTGCAGAGGGGCTTGCCTGGCGCATTGTGCAGGGCGACGTGCCGGAAGTGATGGCGGATTGCACCCTTTACTCGCTGGATATTGGCTCGCTGTTGGCGGGTACCAAATACCGCGGTGATTTTGAAAAACGCTTTAAGGCGCTGCTTAAGCAGCTTGAAGCGGACACCACCAGCATTCTGTTCATTGATGAGATTCATACCATCATCGGTGCGGGTGCGGCTTCTGGCGGCCAGGTTGATGCGGCAAACCTGATTAAACCGCTGCTTTCCAGCGGTAAAATCCGCGTGATTGGCTCCACGACCTATCAGGAGTTCAGCAATATCTTTGAAAAGGATCGCGCACTGGCGCGTCGTTTCCAGAAAATTGATATTACTGAGCCGTCAATTGACGAAACCGTACAAATTATCAACGGCCTGAAGCCGAAGTATGAAGCACACCACGATGTGCGTTACACCGCCAAGGCGGTTCGTGCGGCGGTTGAACTGTCGGTGAAATACATCAACGATCGCCATTTGCCGGACAAGGCGATTGACGTTATTGATGAAGCTGGCGCGCGCTGTCGTTTGATGCCGGTCAGCAAGCGTCGTAAAACGATTAACGTCAGTGACATTGAGTCAGTGGTCGCGCGCATTGCCCGAGTACCTGAAAAGAGCATTTCAGCAAGCGATCGCGATACGCTCAGAAATCTGGGCGACCGCCTGAAAATGCTGGTGTTCGGTCAGGATAAAGCGATTGAGGCGCTGACCGAGGCCATCAAGATGAGCCGGGCGGGTCTGGGCCATGAGCATAAGCCAGTAGGCTCGTTCCTGTTTGCCGGGCCGACAGGTGTCGGGAAAACCGAAGTGACCGTACAGCTTGCGAAAGCGTTAGGTATTGAGCTGTTGCGTTTTGATATGTCGGAATATATGGAGCGCCACACCGTCAGCCGCCTGATTGGCGCGCCTCCGGGTTATGTAGGCTATGACCAGGGCGGGCTACTGACTGATGCGGTTATCAAGCATCCGCATGCTGTGCTGTTGCTTGATGAAATCGAGAAAGCACATCCGGATGTGTTTAACCTGCTGTTACAGGTGATGGACAACGGAACGCTGACTGACAATAACGGCCGTAAGGCAGACTTCCGCAATGTGGTGCTGGTGATGACCACCAACGCCGGTGTACGTGAAACCGAGCGTAAATCGATTGGCCTGATTCACCAGGACAACAGCACTGACGCGCTGGAGGAAATTAAAAAGGTCTTTACGCCGGAGTTTCGTAACCGCCTGGATAACATCATCTGGTTTGATCATCTCTCGACGACGGTCATTCACCAGGTGGTCGACAAGTTTATTGTCGAACTTCAGGTGCAGCTGGATGCGAAAGGCGTGTCGCTGGAAGTCAGTCAGGAAGCTCGGGAGTGGTTGGCCGTTAAAGGCTACGATCGCGCGATGGGTGCACGCCCAATGTCACGTGTGATTCAGGATAACCTGAAAAAACCGCTCGCCAACGAGTTGCTGTTTGGTTCACTGGTCAACGGCGGTCAGGTCACGGTATCACTGGACAAAAAAGAAGATAAGCTCAGTTACGACTTCCTGAGCGCCCAGAAGCATAAGCCAGAAGCAGCACACTAATCGTTACAGGTAATCTCATAAAACCGGGTCCGGGAAGGCCCGGTTTTTTTATGTGTGCGGAATAGGGCAGAACGTGGAACGTGAGGACAGGCGAGTGGGTGTTTCAGACGTAAGAGCGGCGCGTTTATGCCATCAGGCAAAGTAAAGCAGAGCGGACAGGGAGTCAGGCGGGTTTAGCATAAAACAGTCAGTGGGCATAAACGGTAATGCCGAATACTATGCATTTGCCCGGCGGGCAGCAGCAACGCAAAAGGCCGGAATCAACCGGCCCTTAGCGTCATCGCGGGATAAGTGTCATACCTTAACGACTACGGAAGACAATGCGGCCCTTGCTCAGATCGTACGGGGTCAGCTCGACGGTAACTTTGTCGCCTGTCAGGATGCGGATATAGTTTTTACGCATTTTACCGGAGATGTGTGCGGTAACTACGTGCCCGTTTTCCAGCTCTACGCGAAACATGGTGTTAGGCAACGTTTCCAGAACGGTGCCCTGCATTTCAATATTGTCTTCTTTGGCCATCTAATCCTCGGGATGTCACTACCATAGTTTGAACCGGCAAGATAATGCCGAAGTTCACGTATTATGTAAAGAATTGCCGACAATAATGCCGACAAAGCACACTGCTGCGCATTACCCGTGAGACAGCTGACCTGTTACGGCGATGCGGGCGTATAAGGGGAGCAAAGCGATAAACGGTGGGGCGTTGCCTGTAAATATCCCATACGGCGGCAGGGTAATGTGCGAAGTTTGATTCAGCGCCGACAATTATAACATGGGATGACCGTTAAGGTGGAAAACATTATTCCGGGTGTGTAAACAGCGTCTGGGGCTGCCAGCAGTGCGACGTCAGCGTTACTAAATGCAAGTCCAGCAGCTGTTGAAGATAGCTGCGCCGTGATATCTCAACCGCGCCCAGAGAGGCGGTGTGAGCGTTCAGGACCTGACAGTCAATAAGTTGACCACCCTGGCGTATAAAATACTCGCAAAATACCTTCAGCGCCGTTTTAGAGGCATTCTCCCGCCGACTGAACATCGACTCGCCGCAAAACAGAGCGCCCTGGGCCACGCCGTACATGCCGCCGACCAGTTCATCACCCAGCCAGACTTCAACCGAATGAGCATGCCCCAGTTGATGAAGTTGTACAAATGCGGCGCTGACTTCGGGCACAATCCAGGTGCCTTCCTCACGCTCGCTGGCACAGCCTGCGACGACGTCGGCAAACGCATGATTCAACGTCACGCGATAAGGACAGTGGCGCAGGAAATGTTTGAAGCTACGGCTGATATGGAGGGTGGCCGGATCCAGTACCGCCCGTGGGTCGGGAGACCACCACAAAATAGGGTCGCCCGGAGAGTACCAGGGGAAAATGCCGCGCTGATAGGCAAGTAGCAGACGCGCCGGGCTGAGATCGCCGCCGAGCGCCAGCAGTCCGTTAGGCTCGCGTAGTGCCACCTCCGGTGACGGAAACTCAATCGAGTAACGAGAAAGCTGAACCAGACGCATAGTGCTCTCCAGGACAAATCTAAAGCGTAATCACAGTTTACAGCTGACGTAGAAAATGAGAATAGCGCCCGTTGATCATCTTTAGCTGCTCGTGGCTACCTTGCTCAATAATTTTCCCTTCGTCCATTACCGCAATGCGGTCAAATGCTGATAAACCGCGCAGGCGGTGCGTCACCATTATCAGCGTTTTATTTACGCAAACCTCAAGCAACAGATTAAGAATTTGCCCTTCAGTTTGCGCATCCAGCCCTTCGGTCGGCTCATCAAGTAGCATGAGAGGCGCGTCATGCAGCAGTGCGCGGGCGATAGCCAACCTGCGCAGTTCACCGCCGGAAAGTTGGCGTCCGCCTTCACCAAGCCAGGCATTTAGCCCATCGTCATCCAACAGTGACGCCAGTCCGACGCGTTCAAGCGTTGTGCTGAGTCGTTCGTCGTGCGCATCGGGACAGGCCAGCAGCAGGTTATCGCGAAGCGTGGCGCTAAACAGATGCACGCGTTGTGGCACTACGCTGGTCACGTTGCGAAGGGTGGCCTCATCATAATCACCAAGTAGTACGCCGTTAAGTGTGATATCCCCGTGCTGTGGGTCGCGCGCGCGAGTCAGGAGCTGTAAGAGCGTGGATTTTCCACATCCAGTGCGCCCTAACAGCGCAATGTGCTCACCGCTGTCGATATCCAACGTCAGGTTGTGCAGCGCTGGCTGTGGCTGAGCTGGATAGTGGAATGTGACATTGTGAATATGAAGCGCAACGGACTGTGGGCGAGCCGGACCCTGGTCAGGGAAGCTGACTTCAGGCTTTTGCTCAAGAATCTGTGTCAGACGCAGGGCAGATGCAGCGACCTGACCGAGGTGCTGAAAGGCACCAGTCACCGGGGTGAGCGCTTCGAATGCGGCCAGTGCGCAGAAGACAAACAAGGCAATGAGCGCACCCGGTGAACTGTTGTCACCGACGCCGCCTGCAGACAGCCACAACATAGCAATCACGGTAAAACCGGCAATGAGCAGCATCAGCGCCTGAGACAGTGCGCTAAGACCGGTCTGGCGGCGCTGGGCTTCAAGCCAGCTATGCTCTGTTTGCTCAAGTTTCTCTCGCCACTGCGCGCTGGCACCGAAGAGGCGCAGTTCCGCCTGGCCGTGCAGCCAGGAGATCAGCTGTTGGCGGTAATCGCTACGCAGTGTGGTGAGGGCAATTCCTGCCGGGCGACCTGCCTGCCAGAAAAGCGGCGGCAGCAGAAGCAGTGTCAGCAACATAATGCCGCCAAGCGTGAAGGCGAGCGACATATCAAGAAAGCTCAGCCCAAACGTGACGACAATAATGGTCACCAGCGCGCCCATCATGGGTGAAATCACGCGTAGATAGAGATGGTCCAGCGCATCAACATCAGCAACCAGGCGGTTAAGCAGCTCGCCCTGACGAAAGCGTTCCAGCCCGGCAGGTGAAAGGGGGAGCAGACGGCTGAAGGTGAATACGCGCAGATGTTGCAACACACGGAATGTGGCATCGTGGCTGACCAGACGCTCAAAGTAACGGCCTGCGGTGCGGGTGATTGCCGCGCCGCGCACGCCTGCGGCAGGCAGCATGTAGTTAAAACTGTAAACCCCTGCAGTACCGGCTAATGCAGAGGCTGAGAGGAACCAGCCAGATAGCGTCAACAGGCCGATGCTGGCGAGCAGTGTGATAATAGCCAGCAGAACGCCGAGCGTCATCAGCCAACGATGGCGACGAAATAGCGTCAGAAAGGGCAGTAGCGCACGCATTTAAATCTCCTCCAGGCGGCAAGCCAGCAACCCGGCAAATGGCCCAGCCTGCTGTTCCAGCTCACTAAAACTACCCTGTTGTAAAATCTGGCCGTTCTGCATCACCCAGATTTCGTCCCAGCTCGTCAGCGAGTCAAGTCGATGGGTCACCATGAGGGTCGTCTGGTGGCGAGAGGCGGCATCAAGTGCCGTCATGACCAGCCCTTCGCTGTGTGCATCAAGGCTGGCGACAGGTTCGTCGAGCAGTAACAGCCCGCAGGGCATTAACAATGCGCGCGCCAGCGCCACGCGCTGTGCCTGGCCAACGGACAGGTGCGAGGCCTGTTCCCCTAACGGGGTATCAATACCCTGAGGTAGCAACGGCAGAAATTCGCTTACGCAGGCGGCATCGAGTGCAGCGTGCAGACAGGCGTCAGACACCTCACGCCCAAGCAGAACGTTTTCACGCACGGTCATTGCGGGTAGACGCGGGTTTTGTCCAAGCCAGCTCAGGTTACGGTGCAGGCTGTCAGGGTTGAGGTCGCGTAGTTCATAACCATTAAAGGTGAGGGAGCCTTCATACGGCAAAAAGCCGGACAGCAGATTTATCACCGTACTCTTACCTGCGCCGCTGGGGCCGACCAATGCAACGCGTTTACCGGCAGTCAGGCTGAAGGTCAGCGGTCCGGCAAGACGCTTGCCCTGCGCCGAGAGGATATACACATCCTGCGCTTCAACGCTTAACGCGTCGTTGTCTTTTAGCTTGTGTACCCCGTGTGGTGGACGTTGTAATGGTGAGTCGAGAAACTGTTGCAGACTATCGGCCGCCCCAATCGCCTGAGCTTTGGCGTGATAAAACGTACCAAGATCGCGCAGCGGCTGGAAAAACTCCGGTGCAAGAATCAGCGCGAGAAAACCCGCAAACAGGGTGACTGTTGTGCCGTAGCTGCCAAAATTCAGTTCACCGAGGTAGGAGAAACCAAAGTAAACAGCGACCAGCGCGATGGAGAGTGAGGCAAAGAATTCCAGTACGCCTGACGAGAGAAAGGCAAGTCGCAGTACCTCCATTGTCCGCTGGCGGAAATCTTGTGACGCGCGCTCAATTTTTTGTGTTTCCGCAGCCCCCCGATGAAACAGGCGTAGCGTCTCCATCCCGCGCAGCCGATCGAGGAAATGGCCGCTAAGGCGTGACAGCGCCTGAAAATTACGGCGGTTAGCTTCAGCCGCTCCCATACCGACCATTGCCATAAAGAGCGGGATAAGCGGGGCTGTGCACAGCAAAATCAGCGCGGCTGCCCAGTTTGACGGAAAAATGGTCAGCACGATGATGAGCGGTACTGCGCCTGCCAGCGCCATCTGGGGCAAATAGCGGGCATAGAAATCGTGCATGTCTTCGATTTGCTCGAGCACAAGCGTTGCCCAGCTACCGGCCGGTTTGCCCTGAATCCATGCCGGTCCCGCATCCTGTAATCTGTCCAGTACCAGGGTACGGATGCGCTGGCGGATATACATACCGGCCCGAAATCCCGCCTTTTCACGCAGCCATACCACCCACGCACGCAGAATAAAAACCAGAACGAGCTGCACAAAGGGCAACAGTAATGCTTCGCGTGGGATGTTTTCCATGATCATATGGTGCAGGAGGCTTGCCAGCACCCAGGCTTGAGCGACGATAAGCAGACCGCTAATCACCCCAAGCAGACGCGACAGGTTAAGCCAGCGGCGGGAGATAACACTTTGTTGTTTCAGCCATTGGCTCAGTTCTTGTTGACGGGTTTTATTCATTGCGTGCCATGCAGGTGAGTGAACAACGGATCGCCGGAGCGGCGAAGGCGCAGCGCAATGTTACATCGCGGCAAAAAGAAAGGCGACACTCAGGTCGCCTTCATTCACATTTACCGGAAATTATTGATTATCAGCCAGTCCGTCGAGATAGCGTTCGGCATCCAGTGCGGCCATACAACCCGTACCCGCAGAGGTGATGGCCTGACGATAAATATGGTCCATTACGTCGCCTGCGGCAAACACACCCGGAATGCTGGTCTGGGTGGCGTTGCCATGAATACCAGACTGCACTTTGATATAGCCGTTTTCCAGTTCCAGCTGGCCGTCAAAAATTGCAGTATTGGGGCTGTGGCCGATAGCCACAAACAGACCCGCGACGTCCAGGGACTCAAGGTTTTCAGGGTGTTGCGTATCGCGCAGGGTCAGGCCACTCACACCCATCTGGTCGCCAGTGACTTCCTCGAGCGTACGGTTGGTATGCAACACAATATTCCCGTTTTCCACTTTATCCATCAGACGTTTAATCAGGATTTTTTCAGCGCGGAAGCTGTCACGACGGTGAATCAGGTGTACTTCAGAGGCGATGTTAGACAAATACAGCGCTTCTTCCACAGCGGTGTTGCCGCCGCCGATAACGGCGACTTTCTGATTGCGATAGAAAAAACCGTCGCAGGTGGCGCAGGCAGATACGCCGCGGCCTTTGAAAGCTTCTTCAGACGGCAGGCCGAGGTAGCGTGCGGAGGCACCCGTTGCAATGATAAGCGCATCACAGGTGTATTCACCGCTGTCGCCGGTCAGGCGGAAAGGGCGGTTTTGCAAGTCCACTTTATTGATGTGATCGAAAAGAATTTCCGTTTCGAATTTAGCCGCGTGTTCGTGCATGCGTTCCATCAGCAGCGGACCGGTGAGGTCGTTCGGATCGCCAGGCCAGTTTTCCACTTCGGTCGTGGTGGTGAGCTGACCGCCTTTTTCCATACCGGTAATTAAAACCGGGTTTAGATTGGCGCGAGCGGCATAGACGGCAGCGGTATAGCCCGCCGGGCCAGAGCCGAGAATAAGCAGCTTAGAATGTTTGGCCGTGCCCATGAGATCCTCATTATTCGTTGGCAGACAGTGCCTGGATTGTAGGGAATTTACAGGGGCAAAAAAAGGGGAGAGCAATTTTGTTAACGATATGTGCAATTGATACAAACAATCAATAGAGGGAAAAATGAGAGGGAGATCGCATAATACAGCGCAAAAAATGCGTTAGTTGCACAGATGGTAAAATGAGGGATTATCTCCAGGAGTAATTAAATTCTGGCACGTTCTACTAAAAAATGATGTTTTGCTTTGACAATCCCCTGCGCATTTGCGAAAACATTCGGGGAAGCAGGTGCATGTGTTCGTGCGACACCCGCACGCAGAGTGAAAAGTTATGCACTTTTACCGGGCCACTGGCATCACGGATGGCGTGGACAGACGTCATCCGTGATGTCAGGAGCTGCCTGTGGGGCAACGGTCTTCTAACGACTACCCGGAAACAATGAATGTTTCAGGGTCATGGCAGGTGAAGGAAGGAATACAGAGAGACAATAATAATGGTAGATAGCAAGAAGCGCCCTGGCAAAGATCTCGACCGTATCGATCGTAATATTCTTAACGAACTGCAAAAAGACGGTCGTATTTCCAACGTTGAGCTTTCAAAGCGCGTGGGTCTTTCACCGACTCCGTGTCTTGAGCGTGTGCGTCGCCTGGAGCGACAGGGCTTTATTCAGGGTTACACTGCGCTGCTCAACCCTCATTATCTGGATGCATCACTGTTGGTTTTTGTTGAGATAACTCTGAATCGTGGCGCGCCGGATGTCTTTGAGCAGTTCAATTCAGCGGTACAGAAACTGGAGGAAATTCAGGAATGCCACCTGGTTTCTGGTGATTTCGACTACCTGCTGAAGACCCGTGTACCGGATATGTCGGCGTATCGTAAGCTGTTAGGTGAAACGCTGCTGCGTCTGCCTGGTGTTAACGACACCCGCACGTATGTCGTCATGGAAGAAGTGAAGCAAAGTAATCGCCTGGTGATAAAGACCCGCTAAACACGGAACAACAGGTGCAAAATCGGTGTAGTTTGATTACACTCCTGTTAATCCATACAGCAGCAGTGCCGGGGCGACCCGGCGCTGCTGTCCGTTTTAGCAAAAGGAACCTGGAGAGCCTTTCTTGAGCCAGGAATATACAGAAGATAAAGAAGTCACCATGACAAGGCTTAGCAGTGGACGTCGGCTTTATGAGGCGTTGCTGGTTCTTGTTGCCCTTTTTGCCGTCTACCTGATGGTGGCACTGCTCAGTTTTAATCCTTCCGACCCGAGTTGGTCGCAGACTGCATGGCATGAGCCTATCCATAATCTCGGTGGTATGCCCGGTGCATGGCTTGCCGATACGCTTCTCTTTATATTTGGCGTAATGGCCTACACCATTCCCGTTATTATGCTTGGGGGGTGTTGGTTTGCCTGGTTGCGGCGTGATAACGACGAATTCATTGATTATTTTGCTCTGGCGTTGCGCCTGATTGGTGCACTGGCGCTGGTTGTCTCTGCCTGTGGCCTGGCGGCCATTAACGCGGATGATATCTGGTACTTTGCCTCAGGTGGCGTTATCGGCAGTTTGCTCAGTACCGCGATGATGCCTATGCTCAACAGCATAGGCGGTACGATTGCGCTACTGTGCGTCTGGGCTGCGGGATTGACGTTGTTTACCGGCTGGTCGTGGATAAACATCGCCGAGAAGATTGGTAGCGTTGTCATGATGGTGCTGACGTTTGCGACAAATCGCACGCGCCGTGACAACACCTGGCAGGATGATGAGTACGATTACGACGACGATGACGATGAGGACGCCAGCGAGGTGCATGACGTGCCGCGCGAGTCTCGCCGTGAACGTTTGCTGAAGATGGCGCGCCTGCGCCGCCAGCGTATAGCCGAAAAATTTGTTAACCCTGTGGCGCGTAAAACCGATGCGGCTTTGTTTTCTGGTAAGCGTATGGATGATGAGGACGATCCACTGTTTGCCTCTCCACGCGTGGGTGCCGTCGCAGCGGATGACGTCCTGTTTTCCGGCAATCGCGTTACGCAGCAGTCACCTGAAGATATCCACGATCCCCTGCTAAGCGGCCATGCCATTACCGCGCCCGCAGCACAGCAGCCCTGGACGGAGACGGTGGTAGAGGCACCTGTTATGCCGCAGGTGCAAATGCCAGCTCCTGACGCCGCACCGTCTGTTGTTTGGGAGCCTGCGCCGACCACTTCCACACCGGAGCCGCAACTGGCACCGACTCCTGAAAGTTATGCACATGGTGTGCATAACGCTTCACCCTTGCATCCGCAAAATAATCTCCAGGGGACGGGGCCTGTACCTGCACAAAATAGCGTACAAGAAAGGGCAACCCAGCCTTACCCCCATGCACCTTACGGTGCGCAGCCGGAAGCTTACGCTACAGCTCCCCAGAGTGTACCGCCCGCATGGGCGCCACAGTCCGCTATGCAGGGTACTGCGGTAGAGCAAACATCGTTTGCGTCTGCACCGCCGCCGTTTGAGACAGTACCAACGCAACACTCTGGCACAGAGCTACAACAACCTGCTGCTGAGGCTTTTGTTTCCCAGTCAGAGCCTGTTGGTGAACCTGAAAAGCCAGGGCGGCCGCCGCTGTATTATTTTGAAGAAGTAGAAGAGAAGCGCGCACGTGAACGCGAGCAACTTGCTGCCTGGTACCAGCCGGTGCCGGACGAGGTGACGCTTACGCAACATGGACGCACGTCTTCCTCTCCTTCAGCTATTCCGACGCCCGACCTCAGCGGTACTGCCGCTGCAGTTGAAGGGGCGCTCTCTGAACAAACGGCTATTGAAGCGGCTAAAGCTGCCGCTGTTACTGCGCCAGTATTTACCGTTGCTGCTGCGCCACGCGCACAGGTTAAAGAAGGTATAGGCCCGCAGTTGCCGCGCCCGAATCGGGTTCGTGTACCAACCCGTCGTGAACTGGCCTCATCGGCGTTTGGCATTAAGCTGCCCTCACAGCGCATGGCCGAGGAGCGTGAACGCCAGGAAGCCAGCCTGAGAATGGCGCAACAAACCGCGCACCTTAGCGATGAAGAGGCGGACGCGTTTGAGCAGGATGAACTGGGGCGTCAGTTTGCTGCTACGCAGCAGCAACGCTACGGCGAAGATTACCAGCATGAACAGGTTGCTGAACCCGAAGACGATGAGCATGACGAGTTGGCCCGCCAGTTTGCGCAAAGTCAGCAGACACGTTATGGCACGCAGCAGCAGGTAGCGGAACCTGTTGCGGGTCCATCGGCAGAGCAACACCCCAGTCAACCTGCTCAGGTACAGCAGCCCGGCTATCAGACTGCACAACCACAGCATCAACCGTCCCAGTATCCACAGGCAGGCTATCAGCCTGTGCAGCCTCAGTACCAGCCGGTTCAATCTCAACAGCCAGGCTATCAACCTGCGCAGCCGCAGCCGGTTCAGTCACAACAGCCAGGTTATCAACCTGCGCAGCCGCAATATCAACAGTCTGTGCAGCAGTCAGCTCAGTCTCCACAGCCTGGTTATCAGACGCTACAGCCGCAGTACCAACCGGCTCAGGCTCAGCAGCCTGTGCAGCCGTCGCAGTACCAACCGGCTCAGGTTCAGCAGCCTGTGCAGCCGCAACAATATCAACCGACTCAGGTTCAGCAGCCTGGCTATCAAGCTGTGCAGCCGCCACAGCATCAATCGGCTCAGGTTCACCAGCCGGATTACCCGCCTGCACAGCCGCAGTATCAGCCCGTTCAACCCCAGCAACCGGGCTATCATTCTTCGCCAGCGCAATTCCAGGCCGCTCAGCCTCAGGGGTATGTGCCCACTCAGGCCGATCCGCAGCGACAGCCGTCAGCCGCACAGCCAAAAGACAGTCTGATCCATCCGTTTCTGATGCGTAACGGCGACGATCGTTCCATGATCAAACCGACCACGCCGCTACCGTCGTTGGATCTGTTAACGTCGCCACCTGCAGAAGTAGAGCCGGTGGATACCTTTGCGCTCGAGCAGATGGCGCGTCTGGTGGAAGCTCGCCTGGCTGATTTTCGTATTAAGGCCGATGTAGTGAACTATTCACCGGGGCCGGTCATTACTCGCTTTGAGTTGAACCTGGCACCGGGCGTTAAGGCGGCACGCATCTCTAACCTGTCTCGTGACCTGGCGCGTTCGCTGTCAACTGTTGCAGTACGTGTAGTGGAAGTCATTCCGGGCAAACCTTACGTTGGGCTGGAGTTGCCAAATAAGAAACGCCAGACCGTTTATCTGCGTGAAGTGCTGGATTGCCAGAAGTTTCGTGATAACCCCTCACCGCTAACGGTGGTGCTGGGTAAAGATATTGCCGGGGAACCGGTCGTAGCTGACTTACAGAAAATGCCGCACCTGCTGGTCGCAGGGACAACCGGTTCGGGTAAATCGGTGGGGGTCAACGCTATGATCCTCAGCATGCTTTATAAAGCGACGCCGGAAGAAGTGCGCTTTATTATGATCGACCCGAAAATGCTGGAGCTTTCTGTCTATGAAGGTATTCCACATCTGCTGACCGAAGTCGTCACCGACATGAAAGATGCGGCCAATGCGCTGCGCTGGAGTGTTAATGAGATGGAGCGTCGCTATAAGCTGATGTCGGCGCTGGGCGTGCGTAATCTTGCTGGTTATAACGAACGCGTAATGGAAGCAGAGCGCATGGGCCGCCCCATTCCGGATCCATTCTGGAAACCAGGTGACAGTATGGATGTAGCCCATCCGGTGCTTGAAAAGCTGCCTTACATTGTGGTGCTGGTCGATGAATTTGCCGACCTGATGATGACCGTGGGTAAAAAAGTGGAAGAGCTTATTGCTCGCCTGGCGCAAAAGGCGCGTGCTGCCGGCATCCACCTGGTACTGGCCACCCAGCGCCCGTCGGTTGATGTTATTACTGGTCTGATTAAAGCGAATATCCCGACGCGTATTGCGTTTACCGTCTCGAGCAAAATCGACTCGCGTACCATCCTTGACCAGGGGGGCGCAGAATCGCTGCTCGGCATGGGGGATATGCTCTACTCCGGGCCGAACTCAACCACGCCAGTGCGTGTCCACGGCGCGTTTGTTCGTGATCAGGAAGTGCATGCGGTGGTGCAAGACTGGAAAGCACGCGGACGTCCTCAGTATGTTGAAGGCATCACCTCTGATGCTGAAAGCGAGGGCGGCACGGGCAGTTTTGACGGTGACGAAGAACTGGATCCGCTGTTTGACCAGGCGGTGTCGTTTGTGGTGGAAAAACGCAAAGCCTCTATCTCCGGCGTACAGCGTCAGTTCCGTATTGGCTATAACCGTGCCGCGCGTATTATTGAGCAGATGGAAGTGCAGGGCATCGTTAGCCCACAAGGCCACAATGGTAACCGTGAGGTGCTGGCACCGCCGCCATTTGAATAATCCACACGTTTTGTAAAGAACAGTAACCAGCGGAAAACTCAGTCTTTTCCGCTGTCTATACAGGCATATTCAGGCCACATTGTTTGTCTCAGGCCCTGTCAGGGGCCGTTGCATAAGGGAACATTATGAAAAAGATTGCGATTGCCTGTGCCTTGTTTTCCTCCCTGGCAGTAAGCCAGGCGTGGGCTGACGCTGCCAGTGTGCTAAAAAGTCGTCTGGACAAGGTCAACAGCTTCCACGCCAGCTTCACACAAAAAGTCACCGATGCCGGTGGTGCTGCTGTGCAGGAAGGTCAGGGTGACCTGTGGGTAAAGCGCCCGAATCTTTTTAACTGGCATATGACTCAACCTGATGAAAGCGTGCTGGTCTCCGATGGTAAAACACTGTGGTTCTACAACCCGTTTGTTGAGCAGGCAACGGCCACATGGCTGAAAGATGCTACCAGCAATACGCCGTTTATGTTGATTGCCCGCAACCAGGCCAGTGACTGGCAGCAGTACAACATCAACCAGGCCGGAGACAGCTTTGAACTGACGCCTAAAAGTGGTGGCGGTAACCTCAGGCAGTTCACGATTAACGTCAGTAGTAACGGTACCATCAATCAGTTCAGCGCCATTGAGCAGGACGGCCAGCAAAGTAGCTACACCCTGAAAACGCAGCAAAATGGTGCCGTTGATGCGGCCAAATTCAAATTTACTCCGCCACAGGGCGTGACGGTGGATGACCAACGTCAGTGAGGTTTGAGTGAGTAACCTGTCGCTCGATTTTTCCGAAAACAGCTTCCAGCCTCTGGCCGCGCGCATGCGGCCAGAAAATCTTGCTCAGTATATCGGTCAGCAACACCTGCTGGCACCGGGCAAACCTCTGCCGAAGGCCATTGAGGCCGGACACCTGCACTCAATGATTCTCTGGGGACCGCCCGGCACGGGTAAAACGACGCTGGCTGAAGTGATTGCTCGCTATGCCGATGCTGACGTTGAGCGAATCTCGGCTGTGACGTCAGGCGTGAAGGAGATTCGCGAAGCAATCGAGCGGGCGCGCCAGAACCGTAACGCAGGCAGGCGCACCATCCTGTTTGTAGACGAAGTGCATCGCTTTAACAAAAGCCAGCAGGATGCTTTTTTGCCACATATTGAAGACGGCACGATTACCTTTATTGGCGCGACCACCGAAAACCCGTCGTTTGAGCTTAATTCCGCACTGCTGTCGCGTGCGCGGGTTTATCTTCTGAAATCGCTTACCATTGAAGATATTGAAACGGTACTGAAGCAGGCAATGGAGGATAAAGCGCGCGGTTACGGCAGTCAGGATATTGTGCTGCCAGATGAAACACGACGCGCCATTGCCGAACTGGTGAATGGCGATGCACGCCGGGCGCTTAATACGCTGGAAATGATGGCCGATATGGCTGACATTGACGATGCAGGTAAACGGGTACTCAAGCCAGCGCTTCTGACTGAAATCGCGGGTGAGCGCAGCGCTCGTTTTGATAACAAAGGCGACCGTTTCTACGATCTTATCTCGGCCGTGCATAAATCTGTGCGTGGTTCATCGCCTGATGGTGCGCTGTACTGGTATGCGCGAATTATCAGCGCCGGTGGCGACCCTTTATATGTTGCGCGCCGCTGCCTTGCTATTGCGTCTGAAGATATTGGCAACGCCGATCCGCGTGCCATGCAGGTCGCGATTGCCGCCTGGGACTGCTTTACGCGGGTGGGGCCGGCAGAAGGAGAGCGTGCGATTGCGCAGGCGCTGGTGTATCTGGCCTGTGCGCCCAAGAGTAATGCGGTGTACACGGCGTTTAAGGCAGCGATGGCAGATGCCCGCGAGCGCCCGGATTATGACGTGCCGGTGCATTTACGAAACGCGCCGACGAAGCTCATGAAGGAAATGGGCTATGGTCAGGAGTATCGTTACGCACACGACGAGCCGAATGCTTATGCCGCAGGTGAGCGTTATTTGCCGCCGGAAATAGCCGAAACACGCTATTACCATCCCACATCCAGAGGGCTGGAAGGCAAGATTGGTGAAAAGCTCGCCTGGCTCGCTGAACAGGATCAAAATAGCCCGACAAAACGCTACCGCTGATGCGGGCGTTGCGGTAAGGTTACCAGACGTTTCAGCCCGGGCAGCGAGGATAGTTGCCGCTCAGGAGCCTGAAAAGAACACAACGTAACGCGACCGCGGGCTGTGGTCGCGTTTCCATTTATTATTCGATAAGCACAGGATAAGCATGCTCGATCCCAATCTGCTGCGTAACGAGCCAGACGCAGTCGCTGAAAAACTGGCACGCCGGGGCTTTAAGCTGGATGTTGATAAGCTGCGCGCGCTCGAAGAGCGTCGCAAAGTGCTGCAGGTAAAAACAGAAAACCTGCAGGCAGAGCGTAACGCACGATCGAAATCCATCGGCCAGGCGAAAGCGCGCGGCGAAGACATTGAACCGCTGCGTTTGCAGGTCAATCAGCTGGGCGAAGATCTGGATACGGCGAAAGCCGAGCTGGACGAGCTGCTCAAGGAAATCCGCGATTACGCACTGACCATTCCAAATATTCCGGATGACTGTGTGCCCGTAGGCAAAGACGAAAACGACAACGTTGAAGTCAGCCGTTGGGGGACACCGCGTACCTTTGATTTTGAGGTTCGCGATCACGTGACGCTGGGTGAAATGCACGCCGGGTTGGACTTTGCGGCGGCGGTGAAGCTGACGGGGTCACGCTTTGTGGTGATGAAAGGGCAGATTGCCCGCATGCACCGTGCGCTGGCGCAGTTTATGCTGGATTTGCACACCGAACAGCACGGCTATAGTGAAAACTATGTGCCTTACCTGGTTAACCACGACACGCTGTACGGCACAGGTCAGTTGCCGAAATTTGCCGGTGATCTGTTTCATACCCGTCCGCTGGAAGAAGAGTCCGACAGCAGCAACTATGCGCTGATCCCAACAGCAGAAGTGCCACTGACTAACCTGGTACGCGACGAGATCCTTGAAGAAGAAGCGCTGCCAATCAAAATGACGGCACACACGCCATGCTTCCGCTCTGAAGCCGGTTCGTACGGGCGTGATACCCGTGGCCTGATCCGTATGCATCAGTTCGATAAAGTGGAGATGGTGCAGATAGCGAACCCGGACCACTCTATGGACGCGCTGGAAGAGATGACCGGTCATGCTGAGAAAGTACTGCAGTTGCTGAATCTGCCGTACCGTAAAATCATTCTTTGCACGGGTGATATGGGCTTTGGTGCCTGCAAAACTTATGACCTGGAAGTGTGGGTTCCGGCGCAGAACACCTATCGCGAGATTTCTTCCTGCTCCAACGTGGGAGATTTCCAGGCACGCCGTATGCAGGCTCGCTGTCGTAGCAAGGCGGATAAGAAAACCCGCCTGGTGCACACCCTGAACGGTTCTGGCCTGGCGGTAGGTCGCACGCTGGTTGCGGTGCTGGAAAATTACCAGCAGGCTGACGGGCGCATCGAAGTACCTGAGGTGCTGCGTCCGTATATGAACGGTCTCGAATACATTGGCTGATTCCGTCAGCAATGAGGAAAGCGCCCTGTGGGGCGCTTTTTTTATGTCACTGACAGCATTTTTAATTATCCGCTGACAAAGGCGGGCGAATACCTGAGACACTCCTCCTCTCTTGTGACCAAAACTGACTAAAAGGCATCCGCTGGCATGCACTTACTCCAGCAAATGGCTGGCACTTCCCGTGTTAAATCCCACCTTGCGATAAACACACTGTGCGCATAGCAAACCCTAAAATGGTGGTTTTCGTGTTTGTTATTGATAAGCAATATCAACGATTACAGCACACCTTATGCGCTTTTTTGCTCATTTTCCTTCCCACGGCAGAGATGTCCGGTTGTATAGCTATTTATAGACTGAGCGGTTTCAGGCGTGAATTCAGAATGGTTACCTGGATAATTGTGATAAAGCGCGAACTATTCTCGGGTGAATTGATATCTGACAATGTTCATTACCTCTTAGGAGGTAACATTCTGCGCATGAGGGAGTAGGGAGTTCATCAATAAACATCCGTTAACGGATAGCCCAGTATCACTCCTTTCTATTTTCAGGTGACGCAGTCGCGTCCCACCTTTTCCTGTAAGCAATGAGTGTGTCGTTATGAAACAAAATTCCCCCGACGCAATTCTGGCGGCGGAGGTTAGCCGCCGTTCGTTGGTGAAAAATACCACCTTGTGCGGACTTGCTGCCGCCAGCGGTACGTTGAGCCTGCCGTTCTCACATGGCGTCTTCGCTGCCGATAATTCGTCACAGCAGCAGCCTGAAAAAATCGTCTGGAGCGCCTGTACTGTTAACTGTGGCAGCCGCTGCCCGCTGCGTATGCACGTGGTTGACGGTGAAATCAACTATGTCGAAACCGATAACACCGGCGATGATGACTACGAAGGTTTGCACCAGGTCCGCGCCTGCCTGCGCGGGCGCTCTATGCGCAGACGTGTCTACAATCCCGACCGTCTGAAGTACCCAATGAAGCGTGTGGGCAAGCGTGGCGAAGGTAAGTTTGAGCGCATCTCCTGGGAGGAGGCGTACGACACCATCGCCAGCAATATGAAGCGCCTGATTAACGACTATGGTAATGAATCCATTTACCTCAACTACGGCACCGGTACCCTCGGCGGTACAATGACCCGTTCCTGGCCGCCGGGCAAAACACTGATTGCACGTCTGATGAACTGCTGCGGTGGTTATCTCAACCACTATGGCGACTATTCAACAGCGCAGATTGCTGAAGGCCTGAACTATACCTACGGCGGTTGGGCAGACGGTAATAGCCCGTCTGACATAGAAAACAGTCAGCTTGTGGTGTTTTTTGGCAATAATCCCGGCGAAACCCGTATGAGCGGCGGCGGTGTGACGTACTACGTCGAGCAGGCGCGTCAGAAGTCAAAAGCGCGCATGATAATCATCGATCCGCGCTATACCGATACCGGTGCCGGTCGTGAAGATGAGTGGATCCCGATTCGCCCGGGTACCGATGCGGCACTGGTTGCAGGCCTTGCGTATGTGATGATCGAGGAGAACCTGGTTGACCAGCCGTTCCTTGATAAATACTGCGTAGGTTATGACGAGAAAACCTTGCCCGAGGGCGCACCGGCTAATGCCAGCTATAAGGCTTATATCCTCGGGCAGGGTAACGACGGCGTAGCTAAAACGCCGCAGTGGGCCTCTGCCATTACAGGGATCCCTGCCGAGCGTATTGTGAAACTGGCGCGCGAAATTGGCACGGCAAAACCGGCTTATATTTGTCAGGGCTGGGGGCCACAGCGTCACGCGAACGGTGAGCTGGTCTCACGTGCTATCGCTATGCTGCCGATTCTGACCGGTAACGTCGGTATTCACGGTGGCAACTCCGGCGCGCGAGAAGGCTCCTACTCATTGCCGTTTGTGCGTATGCCGACGCTGGAAAACCCGGTTGAAACCAGCATTTCCATGTTCCTGTGGACCGATGCTATCGAGCGTGGCCCGGAGATGACGGCGACCCGTGACGGCGTGCGTGGCAAAGAAAAACTCGATGTACCGATCAAGATGATCTGGAACTACGCGGGCAACTGCCTTATCAACCAGCACTCGCAGATAAACCGCACCCACGACATCCTGCAGGATGACAAAAAATGTGAGCTGATTGTGGTCATTGATAACCATATGACCTCGTCGGCAAAGTATGCGGATATCGTGCTGCCGGACTGCACCGCGTCTGAGCAGATGGACTTCGCGCTGGATGCCTCCTGCGGCAACATGTCTTACGTGATTTTTGCCGACCAGGTTATCAAGCCGCGCTTTGAGTGCAAAACCATCTATGAGATGACCAGTGAGATAGCAAAACGCATGGGCGTGGAGCAGCAGTTCACGGAAGGTCGTACGCAGGAAGGCTGGATGCGACACCTCTATGAACTGTCACGGGCGCAAATTCCAGGTCTGCCGGACTTTGACACCTTCCGCGCGCAGGGGATCTTTAAACAGCGCGATCCTGACGGGCATCACGTTGCTTATAAAGCATTCCGCGAAGATCCACAGGCTAATCCTCTAACCACGCCGTCAGGCAAAATTGAAATCTACTCCGCAGAGCTGGCCGAAAAAGCCGCGACCTGGCAGCTGGCAGCAGGTGATGTTATCGATCCGCTGCCGGTACACAGCTCAGGCTTTGAAAACTATGACGATCCGCTTAGCGCACAATATCCGCTGCAGATGACCGGTTTTCACTATAAAGCACGTGCGCACTCAACCTACGGTAACGTTGATGTGCTGAAGGCGGCCTGCCGTCAGGAAATGTGGATAAATCCGCTGGATGCCAGCCGTCGCGGTATTGCCAATGGCGACATGGTGCGCATCTTCAACGGTCGTGGCGAAGTCCGCATTGCTGCCAAAGTTACGCCGCGTATTATCCCGGGCGTTGTCGCGCTGGGTGAAGGTGCATGGTATGCGCCTGATGCGAAGGGAGTGGATCATGCGGGAAGTATCAACGTATTGACCACGCAGCGTCCGTCGCCGCTGGCGAAGGGTAATCCATCCCACTCCAATCTGGTTCAGGTTGAGAAGGCGTGAGGAAGAGTAAATGACAACTCAGTATGGTTTTTATATTGATTCCAGCCGTTGCACCGGTTGCAAAACCTGCGAGCTGGCCTGTAAGGATTACAAAGACTTAACACCGGATGTCAGCTTCCGCCGTATTTACGAATACGCGGGGGGAGACTGGCAGGAAGACAACGGTGTCTGGCATCAGAATGTGTTTGCCTATTACTTGTCTATTTCGTGTAACCATTGTGAAGACCCGGCGTGCACCAAAGTGTGCCCGAGCGGTGCCATGCATAAGCGTGAAGATGGTTTTGTTGTAGTGAATGAAGACGTGTGCATCGGTTGCCGTTACTGCCACATGGCCTGCCCCTATGGCGCGCCGCAATATAATGCGCAGAAGGGCCATATGACCAAATGCGACGGTTGCTACGAGCGCGTTGGTAACGGCCAGAAGCCGATTTGCGTGGAGTCCTGCCCGCTGCGTGCGCTGGACTTTGGGCCGATTGATGAGCTGCGCGCGCGTCACGGTACCTTAGGTGAAGTGGCGCCATTGCCATCAGCGCGTTTTACGAAGCCGAATATTGTCATTAAACCTAATGCTAACAGCCGCCCATGCGGGGATAAAACCGGCTATCTGGCGAACCCGAAGGAGGTGTGAGATGGGAAGTGGATGGCATGAATGGCCGCTGGTCATCTTCACCGTGCTGGGCCAGTGCGTAGCCGGGGCGGTGATTATTATCGGCATTGCGTTGTTATCAGGTGGCCTGAGCGATGCACAGCGCCGCAGTGTGGAGCGCAGCATGATTGTGCTGTGGGTACTGATGGGCATTGCTTTTATGGCCTCAGTCGCACACCTGGGTTCACCGCTGCGTGCGTTTAATTCGCTTAATCGTATCGGCCAGTCCGGTTTGAGTAATGAAATTGCGGGTGGCTCGTTGTTTTTTGCCGTCGGTGGCTTCTGGTGGCTGCTGACAGTCATTAACCGCATGCCTGCTGTGCTGGGTCGTATAGGGCTTGTCGCGACAATGGTATTGGGCGTGGTATTTGTCTGGCTAATGAGCCGTGTGTACAGCACCATTGAGACCATTCCGACCTGGAATACGCTCTGGACGCCAGTCGGCTTCTTCCTGACGATGCTTATCGGCGGGCCTCTGCTTGGTTACCTGCTGTTGCGTACAGGCGGTGTTAAAGACCGCCGTTTGAAGCTGCTGGCGGTGGTGGCGCTGGTCCTCAGCGTGGTTGCCGTTATCCTGCAGAGCGCCTCGTTGCCGGGTATCTCCAGCTCCGTTGCTCAGGCGAGCGCGCTGGTGCCAGATTATGGCATGCTGGTGGCGCTGCGTGTGGTATTACTCGGTGGCGCACTGGCGCTGTGGATTGTGCCGCAAGTAAAAGGTCAGCAGCCGGGACTGGCTGTGCTGTCAGTTGCTTTCCTGATGGTGCTGGCTGGTGAATTCATTGGCCGTGGCATTTTCTACGGGCTGCATATGACCGTTGGGATGGCTATCGCCGGATAACGCGGATACCGTCTTTTCATATGGCAGCAGTGCCTGATTCATGCCCCGCATACGCGGGGCGTTTTTTATTTCAGTCCCGGTTTATGCATCGAGAAATGTCTTTCTTTCGATGAAATTTTTCGTGCGAGAATAGCGGGTGAATTGTTATAAATAACCTTGTATATCAATTTACTCCGCTTTTTATTGCGCTGCTGTTGAAGCATGAAGATAAGTATTTCAAATCGACACGCGGCAAATCGTGCTTAGTGCTAAATGAGCCTGATTGACTTTGCCTTTGCCAGTGGCATGATTCGCACAATTTCCTCTCATCCTCACGGTTATAAACTCATGTCTGTCTGGACCCGGCCAGTGCTCCTTCTGCTCTGTGGCCTGTTTTTGCTGACTCTGGCTATAGCGGTAATGAACACGTTGGTACCGCTGTGGCTTGCTCATGACCGCTTGCCAACCTGGCAGGTGGGAATGGTCAGCTCGTCTTATTTCACCGGCAACTTGGTGGGCACCTTACTCACGGGTGCGCTTATCAAAAAAATGGGTTTCAATCGTAGTTACTATCTGGCCTCGATTATTTTTGCTGTGGCTTGTGCGGGCCTCGGGCTAATGCAGGGTTTCTGGAGCTGGTTTGCCTGGCGTTTTATTGCTGGTGTTGGCTGCGCCATGATTTGGGTGGTGGTAGAAAGCGCGCTGATGTGCAGCGGCACCTCGCGCAACCGTGGCCGTTTGCTGGCGGCGTATATGATGATTTATTACTTCGGCACGGTAGCCGGTCAGCTTTTGATAAGTAAAGTGCCAACCGGGCTTATGAATGTGCTGCCGTGGGTGACGGCAATGGTGCTGGCAGCGGTGCTGCCGCTGCTGTTTACGCGCATCGTTAACGCACAAAGTGAAACCAGCGAATCTACTCACATGTGGGCAATGCTGCTGTTGCGCCAGGCAAGGTTGGGCGTTAACGGCTGTGTGATTTCCGGCATTGTGCTTGGTTCTCTCTATGGCCTGATGCCGTTGTGGCTTAACCACCAGGGCATTAGTGATGCACATATTGGCTTCTGGATGGCGGTGATGGTCAGTGCGGGGATTGTCGGACAGTGGCCAATAGGTCGCCTGGCGGATCGCTACGGGCGTCTGCTGGTGCTGCGTGTGCAGGTGTTTGTCGTAATTCTTGGCGCACTGGCAATGTTGAGCGACGCGGCGATGGGGCCTGCGTTATTTATCCTGGGGGCGGCGGGTTTTACACTTTATCCGGTTGCGATGGCCTGGGCATGTGAAAAAGTCGGGCAACACCAGCTGGTGGCGATGAACCAGGCGCTGTTGTTAAGTTACACCATTGGTAGTCTGCTTGGCCCGACACTAACGTCTATGCTGATGCAGAACTACTCTGACGATTTACTGTTTGTGACTATCGCCAGCGTGTCGTTCATCTATTTAATAATGCTGCTGCGCAAAGCAGGCCAGCATCCGACCCCGGTGGCTCATGCGTAATGGCAGCACCCGAAGGAAAAGCCTGTCATGGTGACAGGCTTTTTTGTGGGTAGGCGTTATTGCTTGAACAAGAATGAAGACAGGGCGTTGATGACCTCTGTTGCGCTCTCTTCGGTCATCCAGTGGCCGGTGTCTGGCAGAATAATGCCGGTAAACTGTGCCGGGTCGGCGACAAATCGTGACTTCATCTCTTTGACCAGCACGTCGTTAACGCCTTTGGCGCCAGTTAGTGCCATTGAAGGAATACGCAGCGTTTTGCCCGCAGCAAGCAGAGCTTCATTCTGGTAAACAGAGTCCGCATGAGATTTGTAATAGCCAAATGCCGCATGCAGTTTTTCGCGGGTTGAATATGGCTCGATAAGCTCACTCAATAATTCAGGGGTGAAAATCTCTTTTTTGCCCGCATAGGTTTTAATGAAATATGAGAAAAACAGCGAAGGATCTTGGGCAATTTGTTTTTCTGCAATGTCACCGAAGCTGAAATAGCCAAAGTGCCATCCCAGTCCCGGACCGGCCGGCGTGTAGCCTGGATAGGTGAACATGGCTTTATCAGGAACAGGAGAGTCCATAAAAACGGCTTTTTTGATATAGCTGCCCTGGTTGTTGGCAACCAGCGGATAAGAGGCCGAGTTCCCCAGATCGTGGCTGACGTAATAAATCTCTTTGATGTCAGTAATCTGTTTGATGGCCGCAAGCAGAATGCGAGAGACATTTTCTGCTGAATAATCCTCACTGGCTATTGGCGCAGACTGTCCCAGCCCTGGCAAGTCGATAGCGATGACCTTATTATTGGCTTTGAATTCCTCCATCACTGGTTCCCACATTTTCCAGGTGGAACCGAATCCGTGGATGAAAATAATCGGTGTACCGCTGTCACCGCCTTCAACATAATGCAGACGTTGGCCATCAACATTGATGAACTTGCTGGTCAACCCCTGGGCTACAGCATACTGGCCGCGTTTTTGCGCTTTGACCTGGTCAAACTGCTGTTGGGAGACCTGCGCTGGCGTATCAATCGATTTGAGATTCGGGTCATACTCTGCACGTGCGGTATGGGTAGTGGTCAGGCTTACGGCTGTTGCGATAAGGGCGCTCAGGAGTGCAGGCTTTATTTTCATCATATCTACCTTTAACGGGTATAAAATCGAGCGAATGACCAGCTTGCCGGGCAGGGCAAATGCGCTGGATGTGTCGCTCAACGGCTACTTTACATAAGCAGGTAATACCGGAGTGCATTAGGCAGAAAAGACCCGGCCATCTTTTCTGTAGTGAACGATACATAATGTGATATTCTGGTGTCAATTTATTTTGTAGTGATCGATACATAAAGTGGTGTTATATGACTAAAGCAACGGCAACCCGTGGAAGGCCCCGCTTTTTTGACAGGGATGCGGCTTTGCATAAAGCAATGGACGTGTTCTGGCTGTATGGCTACGAAGGAGCGTCGCTTTCTTTGTTAACTGCAAGTATGGGGATTAAACCTCCCAGTCTGTATGCCGCCTTCGGCAGCAAAGAAAGGCTTTTTATGGAAGCTGTTGAACTTTACATACGCAAGTACGGCAGCTACCGGGAGATTGCGTTGACGCAGGCAGCAGATGCCAAATCCGGTATTACAGAGCTGTTTGAGCGCACTGTGGAGCAGTTTTATGCTGAGCATATCCATAAAGGCTGTTTTGTCGTGCTAACGGCGCTGAGTGGACCACAAGAGAGTGCCGACGTACAGCGTGTGCTCAGTGATGAGCGTCGGCGCACGGCGTTACTGTTTGAATCGCGCCTGCTGCGCGGGCAAGCTGAAGGTGACGTTGCGCAGGATGTAAACGTGCGCGTGCTGGCAGAATACTTTACGACGCTGTTTTTTGGCCTGACGGTGCAGATTCGCGACGGCGTTGATGAAGAGACGGTACGTGGGTTGGTAAAAGTGGCGATGTCGGTGATGTAATGCCCTGATGATGGCAATAAAAAAAGGCCGGTAAATTACCGGCCCTGATGCGCAGGTAAGCTCAATGTATCAGTACATCACTTTGTGTCCGTACTGTTCAAGAATGCCTTTTACCCGCTCCATCGTCTCTTTGGAAGGTGGCTTCACGCCGTCAAGTTTGTACTCTTCACCCATCGCCACCCACTTATGTTTACCCAGTTCGTGATAGGGCAGTAGCTCGATTTTTTCGACATTGCCCATATCGCGGGTAAACTCGCCGAGGCGATGGGCTGAATCGTCGTCATCAGACCAGCCTGGCACCACAACATAGCGAATCCAGGTGTTAACTCCTTTCCCTGCCAGATAACGCGCGAACTCCAGCGTACGGTGGTTAGATACTCCCACCAACAACTGGTGTACCTCATCGTTCATCTGCTTGAGGTCCAGCATCACCAGGTCGGTGACCTCCAGCAGCTCGTCAATCACCGGATCGTAGCGGCGTACAAAGCCGTTGGTGTCCAGACAGGTATGAATACCTTCTTTCTTACAGGCGCGAAACCAGTCACGCACGAACTCGGCCTGCAGCATGGCTTCTCCGCCTGATGCGGTGACACCGCCGCCGGAGGCGTTCATAAAGTGGCGATAGGTGACAACATCCTTCATCAACTCCTCAACTGTGATTTCCTTACCGTCGTGTGTATCCCAGGTATCGCGGTTATGGCAGTACAGGCAGCGCATCAGGCAGCCCTGAAAGAATGTGATAAAACGGATGCCTGGCCCGTCAACGGTGCCGCAGGATTCGAAGGAGTGGATTCGACCAATAACTGACATTGCGGTGATATCTCCAGAAATTGCCCATCCTGGGCTTGTGTATGCACAGCTTAAGTTCCGCTGTGTCGAGTCTGTTTTGGCAGTTACCCAAAGTATAGATAGCTGGCAAAGCAGGCTGTTGACTTGATTCATGCGCCTTACATGAGAGCAGGGCGGCGGTGTTAAAAAGGCCCCACCAGGGGGCCTTTATTCTACGCTTTTTCAGCCAGTCCGGGAAATTACATGGACTGAGTGAAAGTACGGGTAATAACGTCCTGCTGCTGTTCTTTAGTCAGCGAGTTAAAGCGAACAGCGTAGCCGGATACGCGGATGGTCAGTTGCGGATATTTTTCCGGGTGCTCCATCGCATCAAGCAGCATTTCGCGGTTCATGACGTTAACGTTGAGGTGTTGACCACCTTCAATGCTGGCTTCATGGTGGAAGTAACCGTCCATCAGGCCTGCAAGGTTAGTTTTACGCACTTCGTCATCTTTACCCAGCGCGTTCGGTACGATAGAGAAGGTATAGGAGATACCATCTTTCGCGTAGGCGAACGGCAGTTTAGCAACAGAGGTCAGAGAGGCAACAGCACCTTTCTGGTCACGACCGTGCATCGGGTTAGCACCTGGGCCAAACGGAGCGCCAGCGCGACGGCCATCCGGGGTGTTACCGGTTTTCTTACCATAAACCACGTTAGAGGTAATGGTCAGAACAGACTGCGTCGGGATAGCGTTGCGGTAGGTTTTCAGTTTCTGAATTTTCTTCATGAAACGTTCAACCAGGTCAACGGCCATATCATCAACGCGAGCGTCGTTGTTACCGAACTGCGGGTATTCGCCTTCGATTTCGAAGTCGATAGCCAGGCCATCTTCGTCACGAATCGGTTTTACTTTCGCATATTTGATAGCAGACAGGGAGTCAGCGGCAACAGACAGACCGGCGATACCACAAGCCATGGTGCGGATAACGTCACGGTCGTGCAGCGCCATCAGCGAAGCTTCATAGCTGTACTTGTCGTGCATGTAGTGGATCACGTTCAGCGCGGTCACATACTGCTTGGCTAGCCAGTCCATGAAGTGATCCATGCGGTCCATCACTTCGTCAAAGTTCAGTACATCGCCTTTGATCGGTTCAGATTTCGGACCTACCTGCATTTTCAGTTTTTCGTCCACGCCGCCGTTGATGGCATACAGCATGGTTTTAGCGAGGTTTGCACGCGCGCCGAAGAACTGCATTTGCTTACCAACAACCATCGGGCTTACGCAGCATGCAATAGCGTAGTCGTCGTTGTTGAAGTCCGGGCGCATCAGGTCATCGTTCTCGTACTGCAATGAGGAGGTATCGATGGACACTTTCGCAGCGAATTTCTTGAAGCTCAGTGGCAGTTTTTCAGACCACAGAATGGTGATGTTCGGTTCCGGAGACGGACCCATAGTGTAGAGGGTGTTCAGGAAACGGAAGCTGTTTTTGGTGACCAGAGTACGGCCATCAACGCCCATGCCGCCAACAGATTCGGTTGCCCAAATCGGGTCGCCGGAGAACAGCTCGTCATATTCCGGCGTACGCAGGAAGCGAACCATACGCAGTTTCATGACCAGGTGGTCAATCATTTCC
>CBIFVZ010000004.1:0-127211 GCA_966185765.1 uncultured Enterobacteriaceae bacterium
CCTACGCTGGCATTATCCAGATCAGGTGGTACGGGTATTTCTCAGCCTTCACAAGGAAGGGCACCCCGAGTCATGTCTGCGCCAGATTAGGGGAACTGTGCTGCTGATGCAAGCGCTCCCGGGCAGTTTACCGTGACAGCCTTAAGCCAGGAAAATACCTGCTTCACACACTAAGCAGCGTCTGATACACCATTGCATAATGCAATATAAGCATGCCGGCCAGGCTTTCGGTTTACACAACCAGTCTGCCCTCTCATTACCGACACTCCCCTTACGCTCGCTTTGTCACCTTATGCCGTTTGTACCACCTGTGATAATACCAACCGTGTTCAGATCATTGTTTGACGGCGTGTTTCAGGCAAAATTGTGATAACAAATCGCTTAAGCTATTCCTCAGCGGGAGAAATGATAATGGCCAGAGCGCTAATGATTATCGATATGCAAAAATTTGTCGAAGAGCGTATTCATCAGGGCATTAACTATTATCCGCGAAATGCTATCAGCAATATGGAACTCGTCTTAAAACGATTCAGGACAAATAACGACCTGGTTTTGCATGTCCGCCACCGTACAGAGGAGCCAGACAGTTCTCTTCATCCTTCATCACCGCTTTATCCCGCCATCGAGGCCTTCAGAGAAAAAGCGAATGAGCCCGTTTTTTTTAAAAATACCAGTTCAGCCTTTGCTTCAACGGACCTCAAAGCCTGGCTGGACAGCCGTTTTATCACAGAAGTCTTTGTGACAGGAGCCGTCGCCGGGTTTTGCGTTAACGCTACAGTAAGAGAGGGTTCAGAACTGGGGGTGAGAATGACGGTTTTGAAGGATGCCGTTCTCAGTTTTGACATCCCGGCACTTAAAAAAGAGGCTCAAAATATTCACGCACGCACTATGGCGCTGTTAGAAACGGAATTCG
Source organism: uncultured Enterobacteriaceae bacterium (assembly GCA_966185765.1). Classification (GTDB taxonomy): domain Bacteria; phylum Pseudomonadota; class Gammaproteobacteria; order Enterobacterales; family Enterobacteriaceae; genus CBIFVZ01. Next base: position 914 of record CBIFVZ010000004.1, read on the forward strand.
CTACGGTAAAATCCGTTCGCGATCCCTGGAAGGTTTCAGACTGATTGCGCACTATGCCGTTGCCTGCGTGTAACGCATTATCCTCAAGCTCCCGTGCGCACGCATGCAACGGTCTTTTTATGTATCCTTTCTCACATCGTTAACACGAAGGTAAAACAGTCTTTCCAGCACATTAAACTCATGCAGGAAAATCAGCGCTCCGCCGAGATACTTTACCGACGTGGCGCGCTGCCCCAGAAAAAGGGCGCTAAAAGCGATAGCAATAATCGGCCCGGAAATCTCAATCAACTGCACCGACTGGCTGGAGGTTAGCGTTAACGCTTTAGTCGTATACCAGAACCCATCAATGGTCGGCAACACCGCCAGACCGGCCAGCATAATCAGGGGCAGCACACCCAATGAAGTTAGCGCCACACCAGGCTCAAACGCAAACCACAGATATACACAGCCAAACAGCAACAGCGCGGCAATACGTGCAAACCCAGAGCCAAAATTAAGCCTGCGCGGCAGGAACAAAAACAGGCCGTAGCCCAGGCCCGCCAACATGGCGCTGATAAGGCCTTTGTTGAACGTAAACGCCACCGCGTCGGTCTGCATAAAAATCAGATACAGCCCAGCGACAGAAAGCACAAACACCACGGTCGAAATCGTGGTCTGGGTATAGGCGGCTGTTTCAAAGTGATAAAGCACAAAGAAGCCAAAAAAAGCGCACAGCGCCGCTACCTGCCAGCGATTTTTCAGAAAGGCAAAAACGCCCTCAGGCCGCCGGACAGCGCGAGAAAAATTACAATAATCCCAAGCCAAACCTCACATTTGTAGAACGCCACTTCGTTTGCCGACAGCCCCGCCTGGAACAATTTCACACTCAGCACTCCCACGGTACCGTTGAATACGGCTGCCAGTAGCGCCATTACCACTGCGTTCGTCTCACTTCTTCTTTAAGCAACTGAATAAAGAGCTTTGCCGGTGCCGTGAGTAGCATTTTCTCCGACCAGACAATGTAATAACTCGCTGAAGGTATGTTGCTGACAGGGATAACCGCAAAGCGGTCGCTAAGCATTGCTGAGTCACAAGTACTGGAGGCCACCACCGTCAGGTAGTCTGCATGCAGCATCATATTGAGGGCACAAATCAGCGAGTCGGTGCGAATAAGGTTTGGCAGCCGGGTATATATCGCCTGAAAATCCACCATCAGACGCCGGTAATATCCCATTGTCGATTCCGGCAGTAGCCATTTTGCATTGTTGAGCTGCTCCAGCGTCCGGGCTTGTTCCAGCGGATGCCCACGGCGGCAAAGAATGGAAAATGAGGCCGTCATCAGTGGCTCGGTAATCAAATCCTCCACCCGCGACGATGGCTCAACAGTACCCACGGCAAAATCCAGCTCGCCGCTGCGAATCATGGGCAATAGCGCAGAGAGCTGACCTTCTTTGACCGTCATCTGCACGTGCGGACTACGCGCCAGAAAAGCATCGGTTACCGCTGGCAGCACGGTCATTAACATCAGCGACGAAAAACCCATATTGAGTACGCCGTGAGAGTAATTGTTAATCTGCTCAACCTCATGACTTGCACGTCGCAACTCTTCAAGAATCAACTCCACGCGCTGGGAAAATGCCTGCCCGGCCTCAGTTAAACGTGTTCCATCGCTGTCGCGCAAAAAAAGTTGCGCGCCCAATGTTTGCTCAAGCTCACGTATCGTCCGGCTCACTGTTGGCTGCGCCAGCCCCAGCTCCCTGGCAGCGGCGCGGATGCTGCCGCTTCGTAAAATCTGGCGAAACACCTGTAACTGGCGCGTTTTTGGCAGCCTGATCATCTCACCCCCTATAGAAAAAAAGTATCACCCTGATAAAAACCTTATCTTTTTTGGAAAATATCAACAAGTTAGTATTCTCTCTGGCATTCTATGGAGGGCCGCATAATGAGCAAAAGATTGCAGATGATTGGGCTACTACTGTTTGGCTATACCATTGTATTCATCGACAAGACGGTCATCGGCTTCGCGCTGCTGCCCATCGAAAAGGAATTTGATCTCTCCGCTCAACAACTGGGCTACATTACCGGGTTGTTTTTCCTTACCTATTCCTGCTTTCAAATTCCCGCAGGCTGGCTTAACGATCGCATCGGCTATAAAAAAATGCTGATGATGTCGCTGGCGTTACTCGGCGTCTTCGCCCTGTGCTTTGGGCTACTGGGGGCAAGTCTGGGCCTACTGCTGGTGTTCCGTGCACTCTCTGGCATCGGCCATGCGGGCTATCCCGCATCCTGCGCTAAAGCGGTGGTCAGCAACTTCCTGCCTGCACAGCGCACGTTTGCACAGTCGATTCTGCTGTCCTCTGCCGGGCTTGCGATGACTGTCGGTCCGGTACTGGCCGTCTGGGCACTGAGCCAGTTTGGCTGGCGTCATTCGTTTGTCACGCTGGGTGTGGTGGCCTGCCTGGTGGCCTTACTGATTATGATGATTATTCCAGGCCAGACCATCAGCCGCACCAGTATCCAGACGGCAAAACAGCAGGGACTGTTTAAAAATAAAGCCCTGTTGCTGATGTTTTTCTCCATCTTTTGCGTCAACATCCCCAACTACGGCATGATGGCCTGGCTGCCGAAATTTCTGGTGCAACACATGAATATGCCAGTCAGCATCTCGGGCTATATCATTGCCTTTGGCGGCTTTGGCATCTGGTTGTCGTCATTGGCGACCGGCTGGCTGGTAGGTAAGTACTGTGATGGCAAAGAAGTGCGCGTCATTATGAGCTGTGCCGCCATTGGCGCCGTGTGTATTCTTGCGATTTATTACATGACTTCACCGCTCAGCGCCGCCCTGTTTTTGTTTATTGGACAGGTGTGTCTGATGGCAACTTTCGTCACCGTGTTCACGCTGCCGATGAAACGCCTGCCAGAGAACATCATGGGTTCAGCAATGGGTTTTATTAATACCGGCGGCACCCTGGGCGGGTTTGTATCGCCTGTCGTTATCGGTTATCTGGTTAACGCCACTGGCTCTTTCCATTCAGCATTTATTTTCTTGTCCGTGGCAATGCTCTGCGCCGGGTTAGCCATCCTGCCGTTATACGGCAAAACAGCCGCCAACACGCAGGCAGCAATTTAAGCAAGGAATCTTCATGAAAAATGAACTGACAGCACAGATTGATACCGTGTTTGATGACGTCGTTGCCTGGCGTCGTCATATCCACGCCAACCCGGACCTCTCTTTTCACGAGAAACCGACCGCCGACTACATCGCTCTGGCACTCAGTGCTGTTGAGGGCCTTGACATCACCCGACCGGTAGAAAACAGCGTTATTGCCGTGCTTAAGGGCGAGTATGCTGGCCCTACGTGGGCGCTGCGCGCTGATATTGACGCTCTGCCGCTACAGGAGAAAAGCGGTGAGAGTTTTACTTCGCAAAAAAGCGGCGTAATGCACGCCTGTGGCCACGATGCCCATACGGCCATGCTGATGGGTGCAGTCAAAATCCTCGCAGGCTTTCGCCATCGTCTGCATGGCGCCGTGAAATTTATCTTCCAGCCCGCAGAAGAAGTGCCGCCGGGCGGGGCCAAAGATTTGATTGAGCTTGGCGTGATTGACGATGTGGAGCGCATCTTTGCGCTGCACGTCTACCCGGATTTACCGTCAGGCAAGCTGATGCTCAAGGAAGGCCCGTACGTTGCCTCCAGCGATAATTTTGATATCACCATCAACGGTAAAGGCGGCCACGGCTCCACACCGCACCAGTCCATTGACCCCATTGTGATTGGTGCAGAAGTGGTATCCACGCTGCAAACCATTGCGTCACGCAGCACCAACCCGCTGCACACGCCAGTGGTGACAGTCGCCACCTTCCGTGCGGGCGACAGCTACAACGTGATCCCCGACAGCGCACACCTGGCTGGCACTGTGCGTACGCATGATAACGATGTACGCAAAAACGTGCCGGCACTGTTTGAACGCATTCTGGATGGGGTGACCCGCGCACATGGCGCAAGCTTTGAGATTACCTGGCAGCGTGGCTACACAGTGGGTATCAACCATGCGGATGCCTGCCGTCTGGCGCGCGAGAAAGTGGCGGAATTTTTCCCGCAGGGGACGCTACAGGAGAGCAAATACCCGATTTTCAGCAGTGAAGACTTTTCGTCCTATCAGGAAAAAGTACCCGGTTGTTTTATGTTTGTCGGCACCGGAAACCCGGATATTGGCGCGGTATGGGGCGTACATAACCCGCACTTTGTTCTGGATGAAGCGGCAATGAAAAACGGCATTCGCGCTCATCTGGCCATTATCAGCTCGCTGATGAAATAAAGACAATGTCATTGGGCTGCAAAGGCGCCGTGGGAGCCACCGCGCCTTTGATTTTGCCTGCGGGATAACAGGTTTCAGTGCAACAAACTGCTGTCATTGGCAGCCGCCAGCCGGGGCGTAGCGGCATGTTCGGCGTAAAACGCATTATAGCGCTGCTGGAACAGTTTCATCTCCTCCATCTCTGGCTCCATCTCGCGCAGCAGGCTAAACGCGAGGCGAATCTGCGCATCGCTCAACGGCGAGGCCAGGCGTGCACGCTGCAAAATACGGTGCCAGGTCACCAGATTGCTGTCGCTGGGGTCAATGATGAAGAGCTGCCAGATAAGCAATGTCTGTGCACCGTGCTGAAGCGCAGTTTCACCCGGACGGGCGAGCAGCGTGAGAAACTCATGGCTTGCGGCCTTCCCCATCTGATCCATCATGGATTCCACCGCCACGGGCGTTATCGCCAGCCTTTCGCTCAGGCGCCTGACGGCGCGGCGCGAGTCAGAGGTCAGCACGCGAAAACCAACAATAAACACCACCACCAGCGTCAGGAGCATCAACCAAATCATGGGCACTTCCGTTTGTTAACAAGAGGGGCATGATAAGGGCAAATCAGGTCCGCTGGACAGCGGAAATGGTTGTGGGACGTTAAGGTGAATAACAGGCCATGCATCCACAGAGGTACTGACAGGGTTAAGGGCGCTGGTGAACGGTACATTCTCCCTTCCCAGCGCCCTGGCCTGCAATGAATGGCTCAGAACATGGTATTCTCATTGGCGGCCTTCTCCGGCACGTCCTGAATCACATCCCAGTGCTCAACGATCTTTCCATTCTGCACGCGGAAGATATCCACCACCGCCTGCCCGCTGTCTTTCGGCCCGCTGGTGGAATGAACGTGCAGATAAACCAGGTCGCCATCGGTAGCGCTACGAACAATGCGCGCACGCGACTGCGGGTTCTCTTTAAAGTATCCGGCAAAATAAGACACAAACGGCGCTTTACCATCTGGCACCTGCGGGTTGTGCTGCTTGTAATTATCTGCCACCACGTCAGCGGCCTGCGCCACTTCATGCTTATTGAAAAAACGATCGTAGAAGTTCAGCACCAGCGTGCGGTTAGCTTCTTCTGCCGCCACATCGCGCGTCGCGTTTTGTGCCGCACTCGCGCCAAAGACCATTCCAGCGCTCAACCACAGCGCGATCGCCATTTTGATTCCAGACTGCATCGTTATGTCCTCTTTTGGATAACTATGGGGTCGTATTACCAGCATCTGTACTGCTGCAAAGAAACCCACCCGCTATATGCCCGAGGCAGGTAGGCTTTTCACCACTGTCATCACAGTCCACACTGCAACTCAATGTAAATGAGAAATATAATCATTTTACCTCATATTACAACTGACAAACGTCAGGTGTTTTTGGCCAGACCGCCGGGGTAAAATAAATGAATTGTTTCACAAATTGCGAAATGACACCTTTTCACACACAATCAAACTTGCCGCACTTTTCAATGGAGTGAATCATAAACAGCATGGCAGCACGCTCTGGAAGATACAGGCTGTCCCGGTACCTGTAAGGGTTAACCAAAAAAAGCGGAGTAATTATGAGTAGAAAAGTTGTGTTACTGGCAGCCGCGTTGCTGCTGGGGAACGCCAACCTGACGCAGGCCGCACAGGGTGGCGTGGATGAACAGGCGGAAGCCTTAACGCAGCCACAGGCACAACGCGCTGACGCGTCGTTCGAACTCAAAGAATTTAGCGCTGATTTCCGTACCTTTAAACCAGGTGACATCGTCCCGGAACTGTATCGCTCAAAGCAATATGAAATCGGCCAGTGGAACCTGCGCCACCTGCCTGCACCCGATGCCGACAGCCACTGGACCTACATGGGCGGCAACTATGTGCTCATCACTAATGCCGACGGCAAAGTCCTGCGCGCCATGTCGGGCGATATCTTTTATCAGCACTAATTCCGGCGACTGAGCATTCACTTTCTCTGCTCATAAAAAAAGCCGCTTCACAGGAAGCGGCTGAGACTGATGACAAATCTCATCCTGTCTCAGACAGGGTGAATGACACCCAATAAAAAATAAGGAAAATCAATTTATTGATTTTCGCCTGCTAACCACAAAGAAGGAAAAACCACGTTTTTTCCTTCTTGGTCAGCAATCTGAGCCGCTTCACAGGAAGCGGCTTTGGGCAAATCACCTTAGATAATCACACCGCGCGAAAGGCGATATCGCCAGGGATAACCTCACCCTGCCAGTAAAGCTGGGCCGCAACGCGACCTGCAAGCTGGCGATACATGGCGGTAAATTCGCTGTCCGGGCGGCTCACCACCGTCGGCTGTCCACGGTCGAGATCTTCACGCAGCGTAATGTGCAGCGGCATCTGCCCGAGCAGCGCAGTGTGGTAGGTCGCCGCCAGTTTCTCAGCACCCCCAGTGCCAAAAATCGGCTCATGGTGACCACAGTTGCTGCAAATATGCATGCTCATGTTCTCAACAATACCCAGCACCGGCACCTCAACTTTGCGGAACATCACGATGCCTTTTTTCGCATCCAGCAGTGCAACGTCCTGCGGCGTGGTGACTACCACCGCGCCAGTCACCGGAATGTTCTGCGCCAGCGTCAGCTGAATGTCGCCGGTGCCTGGCGGCATATCAAGCACCAGATAGTCCAGCTCCGGCCACAGGGTTTCCTGCAACATTTGCATCAATGCTTTGCTCGCCATCGGCCCACGCCAGACCATCGCATTGTCGTCGGTCACGAGATAGCCAATGGAATTCGTGGCAAGGCCGTGGGCCAGAATCGGGGCCATGTGGGTGCCATCTGGCGAGGTAGGACGCTCGCCTTCTGCGCCAAGCATGGTCGGGATAGACGGGCCGTAAATGTCGGCATCAAGAATACCGACCTTTGCTCCTTCAGCGGCCAGCGCCAGCGCCAGGTTGACGGCGGTGGAGGATTTCCCCACCCCGCCCTTGCCGGAGCTGACAGCGATGATGTTCTTCACGCCATTGATGCCCGGCTGATCCTTCACGCGCTTGAGCGTGGCGATATTGTGACTGAGCTTCCAGTCAATGGCTTTCGCGCCTGTCAGGCGCAGCAAATCGGCACTGCACTGCGCTTTAAGTTCTTCAAATGCACTCTTCCAGGCAAACGGCATTTGCAGCTCAATGTGCACGGTGTCGTCAAGCCAGGCCACGTGGTGCAGCGCTTTGAGGGCCGTGAGATTGTGAGTTAACGTTGGGTGCTGAAAATTGACCAGCGTCCCGGCAACCGTGGCGCGCAGGGCTTCCGGGGATCTGGACGGGGATTGCGAGTTCATCCCGACTCCTTTGTTAGGGTAATGGCATTGCTTGCCCTTAAGCATACCAGAGAGCGAATAATTCCCCCATCACTCGCTTTTGGCTTACCAAACTATTCCCCATTTGTTACTATCAAACCCCTTTTTTACTCATGAAAACTCAACGATAACTATGGCTCACGTCGCGAAGAAAATACTGGTTACCTGCGCCCTTCCCTATGCGAATGGCTCCATTCATCTCGGTCACATGCTGGAGCATATCCAGGCGGATGTCTGGGTTCGGTATCAGCGAATGCGCGGCCACAACGTCAACTTCATCTGCGCCGACGATGCCCACGGCACGCCGATTATGCTCAAAGCACAGCAGCTTGGCATAACGCCAGAGCAGATGATTGGCGAAATGAGCCAGGAACATCAGACCGATTTTGCCGGTTTTGATATCAGCTACGACAACTACCACTCCACGCACAGCGAGGAGAACCGCGAACTGTCTGAGCTTATCTACACGCGCCTGAAAGAAAACGGCTTTATCAAAAACCGCACCATCTCACAGCTTTACGACCCGGAAAAAGGCATGTTCCTGCCTGACCGTTTTGTAAAAGGCACCTGCCCGAAGTGCAAATCCCCGGATCAGTACGGCGACAACTGCGAAGTGTGCGGCGCAACCTACAGCCCAACCGAGCTGATTGACCCGAAGTCCGTGGTATCTGGCGCCACGCCTGTGATGCGTGAGTCCGAGCACTACTTCTTCGACCTGCCGTCTTTTAGCGAAATGCTGAACGCCTGGACACGCTCCGGTGCCTTGCAGGAGCAGGTGGCGAATAAAATGCAGGAGTGGTTCGATGCCGGTTTGCAGCAGTGGGATATCTCCCGCGATGCGCCGTACTTCGGTTTTGAAATCCCTAACGCGCCGGGTAAATACTTCTACGTCTGGCTGGATGCGCCTATTGGTTACATGGGTTCGTTTAAAAACCTGTGCGACAAGCGCGACGACCTGAATTTTGACGACTGGTGGAAGAAAGACTCCGACGCCGAGCTGTATCACTTCATCGGTAAAGACATCGTTTACTTCCACAGCCTGTTCTGGCCCGCCATGCTGGAAGGCAGCGGCTATCGCAAGCCAACAAATCTGTTTGTACACGGCTACGTCACCGTAAACGGCGCCAAGATGTCCAAATCACGCGGCACCTTCATCAAAGCCAGCACCTGGCTTAAGCATTTTGATGCCGACAGCCTGCGCTACTACTACACCGCCAAGCTGTCATCACGTATTGACGATATCGACCTTAACCTCGAAGACTTCGTACAGCGTGTGAATGCCGACATTGTCAACAAAGTGGTTAACCTGGCGTCCCGTAACGCGGGCTTTATCGCCAAACGCTTTGGCGGTGAACTGGCCGCAGAGCTTGCTGACCCGGCGCTGTATAAAACCTTTACCGACGCGGCACAGAGCATTGGAGAGGCATGGGAAAGCCGCGAATTTGGTCGCGCCGTGCGTGAAATCATGGCGATGGCAGATCTTGCTAACCGCTATGTGGACGAGCAGGCACCGTGGGTGGTGGCAAAAGAAGAAGGCCGCGATGCGGACCTGCAGGCTATCTGCTCAATGGGCATCAACCTGTTCCGTGTGCTGATGACCTGGCTTAAGCCGGTGCTGCCTTCACTGGCCGAGCGCACCGAAGCGTTCCTCAATACCACCCTCACCTGGGACGGTATTGCCCAGCCGCTGCTTAGCCACAAGGTGAATACCTTCAAGGCGCTGTATAACCGTATCGACACGAAGCAGGTTGACGCACTGGTTGAGGCATCCAAAGAAGAAGTGAAGGCCACCACCGCGCAGCCGGTAAGCGGCCCGCTTGCTGATGAGCCGATTGCCGACACCATTACGTTTGACGATTTTGCGAAAGTAGATATGCGCATTGCGCGCATTGAAAACGCCGAGTTCGTGGACGGCTCCGATAAACTGCTGCGCCTGACGCTGGATCTCGGCGGCGAGAAGCGCAACGTGTTCTCCGGCATCCGCTCCGCTTACCCTGATCCGCAGGCGCTGATTGGCCGCCTGACGGTGATGGTCGCCAACCTCGCGCCGCGTAAAATGCGCTTTGGCATGTCTGAAGGTATGGTGATGGCCGCAGGCCCTGGCGGGAAAGACATTTTCCTGTTAAGCCCGGACAGCGGCGCACAGCCAGGCCAGCGCGTGAGCTAATCACGCCTGAGACGCTACCCAAAACCCCACGCAACGCCGTGGGGTTTTGCTTTTCTATGGCAGGGCAATTTATCAGGATGCGGATAAAGAGGTATCGCTCATGCCTGGTGAGGAGCCTTCATAACGCTCGCGCCTGTCAGAAAAGGGCATCGAGCCTGAATCCTGTCATCCATCCGGCACATAAAGCTTCGTTAACCGATTTCTTTCACCGTATAATCCTTTCGCTAACAAAAGGAACACATTATGAAACCAGGTAAAATCGCGATAATCACCGGCATGGTCCTCATGGCGCTCGGCGGGATTGGTGGCGTTATGCTGATGGGTTACAGCATTATCGTGCGTATGGGGTAACGCGGCGCTGTAAATGCGCAAAAGCGCTGTCGACGACCACCGCCATCAGTGCCACCGTCACAGCCCCCTGAATCACCCACGCGCTATTAAACCCGCTCAGGCCGATAATAATCGGCGTGCCAAGCGAGCGTACGCCAACGGTCGAGGCAATGGCTGCCGTGCCGATGTTGATAATCACCGATGTTCTGACGCCAGCCAGTATGACCGGTGCGGCAAGCGGCAGTTCGACCTGCCACAGCCGCTGCCAGTGGCTCATGCCTACGCCATTTGCCACTTCGCGTGCATTATCCGGCACCGCCGCCATTCCCGCTAACGTGCCCTGTAATATCGGCAATAATCCGTAAAGCACCAGCGCAATCAGTGCAGGCGTTTGCCCAAAACCCAGCACAGGTACGGCAACAGCCAACACGGCAACGGGCGGGAACGTCTGCCCCACCGCCGCCAGGGTTTCCGCCAGCGGGCGAAACTCACGCCCACCCGGGCGCGTCACGGCAATCCCAACGCCAATACCGATAATCGCCGCCAGCAGACTCGAGACCAGCACCAGCAGCATATGCACCAACGCCAGCGCAGCAAAGCTGTCCTGGTGATAGAGCGGGCGGTCAAGCGCCGGAAACAAACTGGCCCACAGGGCTTCGCTGTGCGGCAGCGCAACCAGCAGCACAATAAACAGCACCAGCAGCCAGAACAATGATGATCGCAGCACTCTTCTCCCCCTGCTCATGGTGCCTCGACGAGATCGGTGAAATACAGCACGCCACAGGGCCGACCGGCGGCATCGGTGACGCCGAGTGTTGTCACGCCAGATTCCACAAAACGTGACAGCGCCTCACGCAGTGTCAAATCGTGGGGCACAGACGCACCACCATTGTACTGCTCACGACGCATGCGCTGCGCCACCGTTTGCAACGACAGCAACCGCACGCCCGGCTCGTGGCTACCAAAGAACGCGCGCACAAACGGGCTGACAGGCTGGCTTAAAAGCGCATGTGGCGTCCCCTGCTGTATAACCTTCCCCCCGTCCATCAGCACCACGCGGTCGGCAAGGCGCAGCGCCTCATCGACATCATGCGTCACCAGCACAATGGTGCGCCCCTGCAACCGATGTATACGACGAATTTCCTGTTGCATTGCCGTGCGGGTTACCGGGTCAAGCGCGCCGAATGGCTCATCCATCAACAACACTTCAGGGTCGGCTGCCAGCGCTCGCGCCACGCCCACCCGCTGCTGTTGCCCGCCTGAAAGCTGATGCGGATAACGCTCCCGAAACGCCCCAGGCTCCAGTCCTAACAGATTTAACAGCTCGTCCACTCGCGCATTGATTTTCTGCTTCGCCCAGCCCAGTAAGGTTGGCACAGTAGCGATGTTGCGCGCCACGCTCCAGTGCGGAAACAGACCGACAGACTGAATGGCATAACCAATACGCTGGCGCAGTTGTCGCGGGTCAATGTCGGTAACGTCACGCCCGGCAAAGCGAATCTGCCCGGCGTCATGCTTTATCAGCTGGTTTATCATCTTAAGCGTGGTGGACTTCCCGGAACCGGACGTGCCCACCAGCACGGTGAATGCCCCTTGCGGACAGTTTAGCGACAGCGCATCCACTGCCGCGCGTCCCTGGTAATATTTACTGACGCCGTTAAATTCAATCATGGTTTGCCGCCTCCAGCCCGACAATCAGCAGGTTAAACAGCGCATCTGCCAGTACTGCCAGCGCGATAACCGGGATAACCCCCAGCAGCACCAGATCCAGTGCGCTACTGAGCAGCCCCTGAAACACCAGAGCGCCAAAACCACCTGCGCCAATCAATGCAGCCACCACCGCCATACCAAGCGTCTGCACCGTCACCACTTTCAGGCCACGCAGCAGAACCGGCAGCGCCAACGGCACCTCCACCTGAAAGAAGATTTGCTGCGCCGACATCCCCATGCCGCGAGCGCTTTCGCGCACGTCAGCGGATACCTGCTCAAGACCTGCCACCACGGCTCTCGCCAGCGGTAACAGGGCATACAGCACCAGCGCCAGCAGCGCAGGCGTCAACCCGGTGCCGCTAATACCGCTGACACCCAACCCGGATAACCAGCGTCCCAGGTCAGACAGTGGCGCTATCAGTAAACCGAACAGCGCCACAGCAGGCACCGTCTGGATAACATTCAATACACCAAATATCGGGCCACGAAGGGCGCGACGACGATAGCTCCACACGCCCAGCGGCACGCCAATGAGTAGCGCGGGCAGCAGCGTTGCGCCGAGTAACAACAGGTGGCGGCTCAGCGCATCGTCAAACACATCCTGTCGGTTCGCGTATTCTTTAAGAAGAGAGAGACTGGCAAACTGCCCTTTCGCCAGAAGCAGTATGGGAATCACCCATACCTGCGCCTGTAGCAGCCAGCGCCAGAGTCCGCGCCGGGTCAGTCGCCCTGCCGCATCGCTGCATAACAGCAGGCACAATGAGGCTAACAGCCACAGCCCGCTGCCAGGCGAAGTGCGTGCCGCCGGGCTGGCGTCAGTGGCAAGCCTGTCGGCGCTATGTGCAAGCAGTAGTAATAGCGCCACCAGCAACACCTGGCTTATCACCAGCGTGGCGATAGATGACGCGCGCGGATACGGTGTGAACGCCAGCGTAAGCAAAAGCAGAAAGGGAATGAGTAACAGCCAGAATGCCGTTCCCAGTAAGGTATGCAAAAAAACCGCCTCGCCGGAAAGCAGTCGGTTAGGCGCATGGCTGAGAAACGGCAGTCCCGCCGCCAGCGCCATGAGCGTCACCAACAGCAGGGCGACACGGTTGTGACAGTGCAGTCTCACCCTTATTGTCCCGCGTTGAGCAGCCCTTTTTGCCGGAGCCAGTCGCCTGCCACTTTACGCGCATCAAGCCCCTCCACAGCAATGCTGGCGTTAAGCTGCTGTAAGGTTTTTTCATCCAGCGCGCTGAAAACCGGCTTGAGCCAGTCGCCCATTTGCGGGTAGGCCTTAAGTACCGCTTCACGCACTACCGGTGCTGGCGCGTAAATGGGCTGTACCGCCTTCGGGTCACTGAGCGTCACCAGCCCCAGCGCCGCGACCGGGCCATCAGTACCGTAGGCCATTGCGGCATTCACGCCGGAGGTTTGCTGCGCAGCGGCACGCAGTGTGACCGCCGTGTCACCGCCCGCCAGGGACAAAAGCTGAGGTTGCTCCAGTTTAAACCCGTAGGCTTTTTCAAACGCGGGCAGCGCATCGGCACGCTCAATAAACTCCGCCGACGCCGCGAGCTTAAATTGACCGCCCTCTTTCAGGTAACGGCTAAGATCGGCAAGCGTAGCCAGCTTGTTCTGCTGCGCCAGATCCTTACGCACCGCAATAGTCCAGGTGTTGTTCGCGGGCGCAGGCGTGAGCCAGACCAGGTGATTTTGCTGCGCATCCAGCGCTTTTACGGTGTCATAGCCCTGCTGTGCGTTTTTCCAGACAGGCGATTTCTCTTTTTTAAAAAAGAACGCGCCGTTGCCGGTATATTCGGGATAGATATCCAGCTCGCCTGCGGTTATGGCACCGCGCACCACGGAGGTGGTACCCAGCTGGATTTTGTTGACGGTTTTCACGCCGTGGCTTTCCAGTACCTGCAAAATGATATTGCCCAGCAGTGAGCCTTCAGTGTCGATTTTCGAGCCAACCTTCACCGGCTCTGCCGCCTGTGCGCCTGACAGCGCCAGCGTCAGCACTGTCGCAAACGTCACGTTTTTCCACGGTCCCGTCATGGTGACCTCTCCCTTTGTATCGATTTATTCGTGTGTTAACGAAGAAAGAGTGTAGTCGGGAATCGCAGGTTTGGCCGAAGTGGTTGAGAATGCAGAGGATTCAGTGATAAAAAAGGCCGGTTACCCGGCCTTTGAGACTGATGCCTTACCTCATCCTGTCTCAGACAGGGTGGATAACACCCAATACAAAATCAGGAAAATCAATTCATTGATTTTCGTCTGCTAACCACAAAGAAGGAAAAACCACGTTTTATCCTTCTTTGTCAGCAATCTGAAAGGCCGGTTACCCGGCCTTTTGGCTTATTTCAATTCAAATTCACCCTGTTTCACCCGAGCGGAATCCAGCCCGATGAAGACATTGAACTTGCCAGGCTCGGCAGCGTACTCCATTTTCTGGTTCCAGAACTTAAGCGCATTCACGTCAATCGGGAAACTCACGGTGGTGGACTCTCCCGGCTTGAGCGTTACTTTCTTAAACGCTTTCAGCTCTTTTAGCGGGCGGCTCATCGACGCCGTCACATCCTGCAGATACATCTGCACCGCAGTGGCCCCTTCGCGTTCGCCGGTGTTGCTGACGGTGACGCTGGCGTTTACCGAGCCATCCTTTGTCATGCTCGGTGCCGACATCTTCACATCGGATACGCTAAACGTGGTATAGCTCAGGCCGTAGCCAAACGGATAGAGTGGGCCGTTGGCCTCATCAAAGTAGCGCGACGTGTACTTATTCGGCTTCTCGGGGTTATACGGACGCCCGGTATTGAGATGGCTGTAATACACCGGGATTTGACCGACCGAGCGCGGGAATGACATGGGCAGTTTGCCAGACGGGTTGTAGTCGCCAAAGAGGACATCGGCAATGGCATTGCCCCCTTCAGTGCCCGCAAACCAGGTCTCAAGAATGGCATCTGCCTGCTGGTCTTCTTTGACTATTGCCAGCGGGCGGCCATTCATCAGTACCAGCACCAGCGGCTTACCGGTGGCTTTAAGCGCGCTAATCAGGTCACGCTGGCTCTGCGGAATGGTAATGTCAGTGCGACTCGATGCCTCATGCGCCATGCCCTGCGCTTCGCCCACCACCGCAACCACCACATCAGACTGTTTTGCCGCCTCAACGGCTTCATCAATCATCTGCTGCGGCGTGCGTGAATCAACGGTCACCGCTTTTTCATACTGGTTAAGGAAGTCGATAATGCCTTTGTGATTAGTAACGTTGGCCCCTTTGGCGTAAATAATCTTCGCCTTGTCGCCCACAGCACTTCGAATACCCTGTAGCGCCGTCACGGTCTGCGCAATCACCCCTGCGCCGGACCAACTGCCCATCATATCGCGCTGGCTATCGGCAAGCGGTCCCACCACGGCAATAGTGCCGGACTTTTTCAGCGGCAGCGTTTGCTGGCGATTTTTCAACAACACCAGACTCTCACGTGCCACCTTACGAGCCTCTTCACGGTGCAGACGCGCTTCGGCAAAGGTGTCTTTCGGATCGGAGTCTTTCGGTCCCAGGTGACGATACGGGTCGTTAAAAAGCCCCATATCGTATTTCACGTTAAGCACGTGGCGGGCGGCATCGTCCAGTTCGGTCAGGGTCACGTCACCGTTTTTCACCAGCTCCGGCAGGTACTTACTGTAGTACTCATCGCTCATGCTCATGTTAATGCCGGACTTGATCGCCACGCGCACCGCATCTTTCGGGTCGCTGGCGGTGCCGTGCTTGATGAGCTCTTTAATCGCCCCGTGATCCGATACGGTAATGCCGCTAAAGCCCCACTTATCGCGCAGAATCTCTTTAAGCAACCAGGCGTCAGAGGACGCAGGCGTGCCGTTAAGTGAGTTCAGGCCCACCATCACCGCGCCGCTGCCCGCATCCAGACCGGCTTTATACGGCGGCATGTAATCGTTAAACAGGCGCTGCTGGCTCATGTCGACCGTGTTGTACTCTTTACCGCCTTCCACCGCGCCATAGGCGGCAAAGTGCTTAACGCTGGTCATCACCGAGTAGCGGTCAGCCGGGCTTTTGCCCTGCATGGCCTCGACCATCGTGCGGCCCATCACTGAGGTCAGGTACGTGTCTTCACCAAAACCTTCCGAGACACGGCCCCAGCGTGGATCGCGTGATACGTCCACCATTGGCGCCCAGGTCATGTTCAGACCGTCATCGGCGGCCTCATATGCCGACACACGCCCCACCGTTTTTACCGCCTCCAGGTTAAAGCTGGACGCTAACCCTAAGCTTATCGGGAACACGGTACGCTGACCGTGCACCACGTCAAAGGCAAAAAACAGCGGAATCTTCAGGCGGCTGAGTTCCATAACCTGGTCCTGCATCGCGCGAATGTCCGGGCGGGTGACGGTATTAAAAATAGCGCCGACCTGGCCTTCTTTAATCATCTCGCGGATGGCTTCTTTCGGGTTATCCGGGCCAACGCTGATAAGACGCAACTGACCGATTTTTTCATCGACGGTCATTTTCTTAAGCAGGTCGGTTACGAATGCATCGCGGGCCTGCTCAGTCAGCGGATGGTCGCCAAACAGCTCTTCTGCCAGCGCCGGTTGCAGCGCCAGGCTTACGGTGATGCCTGCTACATAAAGCCATTTCATTAGAATCACTCTCACATTGCGCGACCAGGCTGCGGGTCGCCTCTTCCTTTGATAAGACACGCAGTGTGCCACAAGCAAAACAACGGATGAAACGAAACAGACTGATATATCGATTATTTCCATCGCACTGGGGTGCTTTTCAGCGCTATGCTTATAGCCGCAAAGGTCTGGCGGCGCACAAACCCGACATCGCGCTTCAGGGGTACTGTGCGCCCGGCAGCAGTCAATAACGTCAAAACCCGTCGCGCTAAGCCAGGCCATTATTATTCGCATCTTGCTCACCACAAGGAGTGGACCATGTCCCACAATATGCATGACAACAGTGTAGCGCTGCTTAACGAACTTACCCGCCTTGTCGGTCCGGCCCACATACTGACTGAGGCGGCCAAAACGGCGCGCTATCGTCGCGGCTTTCGCTCTGGCGAAGGTGATGCGCTGGCGGTCGTGTTCCCGGGTTCACTGCTGGAACTGTGGCGTGTGCTGAACGCCTGTGTTGCGGCCGATAAAATTATTTTGATGCAGGCGGCAAACACTGGCCTGACCGAAGGGTCCACCCCTAACGGGCGCGACTACGATCGCGATATTGTTATTATCAGCACGCTGCGCCTTGATAAACTCCAGTTGCTTGATAACGGTGAGCAGGTGCTGGCCTTCCCTGGTACGACGCTCTATACGCTTGAAAAAGCGCTTAAGCCGCTTGGCCGTGAGCCACACTCCGTGATTGGTTCATCGTGTATTGGCGCGTCGGTGGTTGGAGGCATCTGTAATAACTCTGGCGGGTCACTGGTACAGCGCGGACCGGCGTATACCGAGATGGCGCTGTTTGCGCGCATTAACGAACATGGCACGTTACAGCTGGTTAACCATCTTGGTATTGAGCTTGGCAGCACGCCGGAACAAATCCTCGGCAGACTGGACGACGAGCGCGTGCGCCCTGAGGATATTCGCCACGACACGCGCCTGGCCTCTGCCCACGATTATATTGAGCGCGTGCGTGATGTTGAGGCCGATTCCCCGTCGCGCTACAACGCCGACCCAACGCGGCTGTTTGAGGCCTCCGGCTGTGCAGGCAAACTGGCGGTGTTTGCCGTACGGCTGGATACCTTCGTTGCCGAAAAACAGCAGGGTGTATTTTACATTGGCACCAATGAGCCTAAGGTGCTCACCGATATTCGCCGCCACATTCTGGCAAACTTTAAAAATGTGCCGGTCGCGGGTGAATATATGCACCGCGATATCTATGATATTGCTGAAAAATACGGTAAAGACACCTTCCTGATGATAGACAAGCTCGGCACCGATAAAATGCCGTTCTTCTTTACGTTAAAAGGCCGTGCCGACGCGCTCCTTGAGCGCGTACCCTTCGTGAAGCCGCACTTCAGCGACCGCGTGATGCAAAGACTCGGCGCGCTGTTTCCCTCTCATCTGCCGCCGCGCATGAAAAGCTGGCGTGAGAAATATGAACATCACCTGCTGCTGAAAATGTCCGGGGATGGCATTGCCGAAGCACGCGACTGGCTAAGTACCTGGTTTAAAGAGGCAGAAGGCGATTTCTTTGCCTGTACCACTGAAGAAGGCAGTAAAGCGTTCCTGCATCGTTTTGCTGCCGCAGGTGCCGCCGTGCGTTATCACGCCGTCCATGCCGATGAGGTGGAAGATATTCTGGCGCTGGATATCGCGCTGCGACGCAACGACCGTGACTGGTTTGAAACGCTGCCCACCAGCATCAGCGATAAGCTGACGCATAAACTCTATTACGGACACTTTTTATGCCACGTTTTCCATCAGGATTACATTGTGAAAAAAGGTGTGGATGTCCACGCGCTAAAAGAAGAGATGCTCGCTTTACTCCGTGAGCGCGGTGCGCAATACCCCGCTGAGCATAACGTTGGTCATTTATATGAAGCGCCAGAGGCGCTACGTGCGTTTTATAAAGAGAACGATCCAACCAACAGCATGAACCCTGGCATTGGCAAAACCAGTAAACTGAAACACTGGGGCGAATGCGGCTGTGACAAACCACACGAGAATAATGTGGCGTAATCGCTGTGCATTTACATCCGCCTTCGTGTAAGGCGGATGCCATGAAAGTCAAAAATGCCGGTCTGTTTAACGCTGTTGCGACACTCAGTCAACAAGGGGCGCATAACGCGCCCCTTGTTGACTGGGTTTGCAGACCACGCAACCAGAGAAAATTATTTTTCTGTCACGTTAATATCAATACGGCGGTTGCGCGCACGGTTTTCAGCAGAATCATTCGGTACAACCGGATGCGCAGAACCGTAACCCTCGGCAGTTACGCGTTCTGGTGACACGCCACGTTCAATTAAGGACAGACGCACCGAATCCGCACGTTGCTGAGATAACTTCATATTAAATTCCTCAGTGCCGGTGTTGTCGGTATAGCCACCCAGTTTGATTTTCACTTTATCCCAGGCACGCAGGATATTGGCGATATTGTTGAGCTGCTCTTCAGACTGCGGCTCCAGCTGCGCGCTGTTGGTTTTAAATACCAGACGGTCAAAGGAGAACCACCGATCTTTACTGACCGGATCGCTGCTTTCAATGTGCGCAATCAGGTGGTTCTCAATGCCATTTTCCGGGATATTCAGCGTCACATCGTTCGGCAACTGCTTTTTGAAAAACTCGCCAAGCTGCTGCTTCGCCAGTGACCAGGTACTCGCCTCATCAGCAGGCTGTGCAGCAGGCGCAGGGGCTACCGGGGCAGATGCCTGCGTCTCTGGTGACGAGCTGGCGCAGCTGCGAAGCAGCAGGAAGGCCAACAACAGCAGAAGAATCAGCAGGATCCACGGCCAGATTTTACGGCGTTTAGCTGGCGCAACCGCGCTGGTGACACCCGCAGTCGCCGCCGCTGTGCTGGCCGCCGCCGCAGGCGCAGGCGCGGCCTTGCTCTGTCCCAGCGTGCCCGGTGCCGCAGCGCGCAGCTCAGGCAACTGAGTTTCTAACCATCCCACCAGCGAAATCGACTGTGCGCTTCTGTTACGCAGATATTTACCAGCAATACCCAGGACAATGCTTCCCGCCACACTCAGCAGCGAAATAGCTTTCTCTTTGTTAATATTTAATGAAGAAGCAATAGTCTCAATGGTTTCGCTGGTGTGGTTATTCAAAATAGCAGAAAGCAACTGCGGCAGACCACCTGCCAAAATATCACTTAAGCGAGATACAGAAAATTCAGGAATATTATATAATTCTCTTAAAAAATCGGCAGGATAATTCCCGCTCTTAAGATAGCTATAAAGCTGCGCGACTAATATCGGGCACAGCTGCGGTAAAGAGGCAGCAGCGCCATTGCCCAGTTCTGTGGCGAGAGTTTCTTTTGTTTGCGAAGAAAAAAAATCCGCGAGTTGTTTTAATGCACCGTCCATGTTAGCTCCACAATTAATAAAACCGGCATGCCGAATAATATTATCCGGCAGCGGAATAATATCATCGGATTAATTAATCGCAAAACCACCTTATATAATCTGGTGCGTTAACAGAAAAAATAACGTTATTTAGTCTTACTGACAGGCGCGCAATGGATACGCGCCGTCATTCCCATTAATCCGCGCTGGCGGTCACCTGCCCTGCGGCGCGTTCACGCTTGTAGGCCAGGGCCGCAGCGGGTACGGGCTTCACTTCCCCGGTTTCAAGCCAGGTGCGCAGACGGCTGGCATCAGCAAAATGGGTGTACTTACCAAACGCATCCATCACCACCAGTGCCACCGGACGGTTATTAATTAACGTGCGCATCACCAGGCAGTGGCCCGCGGCGTTAGTAAAACCGGTTTTCGTTAACTGGATATTCCAGTTGTCGCGGTAGACCAGGTGGTTAGTATTACGAAACGGCAGCGTATAGGCGGGATTACTGAAAGTGGCCATCTCTTCACGTGTGGTGCTTAGTTGGCCAAGCAGTGGATACTGTTTGCTGGCAATAAGCAGTCTGGTAAGGTCGCGTGCGGTAGAGACGTTTTCTGTCGACAGACCCGTCGGCTCCACAAAGCGAGTATGGCTCATACCCAGCGCTTTCGCCTTCTCGTTCATTGCGCGAATAAACGCGTTATAACCGCCTGGATAGTGATGCGCCAGGCTCGCCGCGGCACGGTTTTCTGACGACATAAGCGCCAGCAGCAGCATATCACGACGGCTGATTTCGCTGTTCAAACGCACCCGTGAATAGATTCCCTTCATTTCCGGTGTATGACTAATATCCACCGCCAGTTTCTGATCCAGCGGTAAACGTGCATCCAGTACCACCATCGCCGTCATAAGCTTCGTGATAGACGCGATGGGTCGCACAAGGTCGGGATGGCTGGAATAAAGCACCTTATTGGTGTTGAGGTCAATAATCATGGCGCTGCCCGAGGCAATCTGGGGCTGACTAACGCTGGACTGCGTAGTGTTGGCGACAGCGGCGCCAGGCGCGAACGGCAATGCAAATAACAGTGCCAGGCTCAACAGGGAAACACGGATTTTCGGCATAGCTGGGTCTTAATCCATTCACTAAAATGATAATAATGGTCGCTACCGTGTACGAAAAAAGCGAGCGGAAGCAAATGCCTGCGCATCATACTCCGCGATGAGACCCTCTCGCCACAGGATAATCGTGACGAAATGCTGCGGCGCTGCACATATTTGCAGCGCCGCAACGCATTCAGAATAATCTGTATCCATAACCCCACAGCACTACCGTTAATGCCAGCAGTACCTCAAGTACCAGTACGCCAATAGCAAGCGTTGAGCTGGAGAAGCTCAGGCCTTCGTCACGGGTAATATTCAGGAAGGTCGGGATGCCCACATACAGCAGGTATCCGGTGTAAAATAACGCCAACGTCCCCGCGAGCGCACACAGCCACACCAGCGGATACAGTGCCACTACCCCACTTAAGAACAGCGGCGTTGCCACATAACCCGCAAACACCATACACATCCCCGGCGACGGGCGTTGCGGATAATTACGCGCCATCCAGCGAATAACATACCCCATGACTGCCACACCAGCGAGCATCAGCGCATAGAACAGCACTGCCAGCCCCAGTCCCGTCATGAGCGACAGCCTGACCACGGTTCCGTCGCCAAAATTCCAACCAATTTGAGTGGTACCAATAAACGCACAGATAACCGGTATCGCCGCCATGAGTAACACATGGTGCATATAGTGGTGAGAAACCGTTTCGTTTTCGCGTTTGATCGCCTGCATTTCACTGCTGGGATGAGAGAACAGTCCCCATACATGGTTCATACAACCTCCTCATCAGCCACGCTGCGTAAGAGCCTTACACGCTAAGTATAATTCACCGTTACCGTTCAGCTGTGAAAGTGGCGATATTTTATCCGGACAGTGACGCCCGGGTGGCCCTCCTCCCCCTCCAGGGGTGTATGCTTAAAAGGTAAACGCAAAAAGAGAACCTTATATTCAATGGATATCACAAGCTTGATTGAGCATTACGGCTACGGCGCGCTAATGGTGGGGAGCATCGCCGAAGGTGAAACCATTACGCTACTGGGCGGCATCGCCGCCCACCAGGGACTGCTGAAACTCCCGTTAGTGATTGCCGCCGTCGCACTCGGCGGCATGATTGGCGACCAGGTGTTGTACTTCATCGGCCGACGTTTTGGCGACTCACTGCTGAGCCGCTTTAGCCGTCATCAGAAGCAAATCACCAAAGCGCGCCGCATGATTAACCGCCGCCCGTGGCTGTTTGTTATTGGTACGCGCTTTATGTACGGTTT
The DNA here is from genome assembly GCA_966185765.1 of uncultured Enterobacteriaceae bacterium. Classification (GTDB taxonomy): domain Bacteria; phylum Pseudomonadota; class Gammaproteobacteria; order Enterobacterales; family Enterobacteriaceae; genus CBIFVZ01. Next base: position 23,124 of record CBIFVZ010000004.1, read on the forward strand.
TCGTATTATCGGCCCTATTCTCATCGGCGCCAGCCACCTGCCGCCAAAGGTATTTTTACCACTTAATATTTTAGGGGCCATTGTCTGGGCAGCGCTGTTCTCTACGCTTGGCTATATGGGAGGCGAACTGATTGCACCGTGGCTGCACAGCGTGGATAAACACCTTAAACAGATTATCTGGCTGGTACTGGCCGTGGGACTGGTACTGACGGTACGCTTCTGGCTAAAGCGACGCGCCCGTAAAAAAGAGGACTCAGAGGACTGATATGACAGACGGCCACAAGACACAGAATATTTACGACGACCCGCAATTTTTTGCCGGTTACGCCACGCTTGCACGTTCTCAGCAAGGGCTGGACGGCGCCCAGCTGCATAGCGAGCTATCTACGCGACAGGCCTGTCGCGTATTATAACGGTGAGCGTTTGACCGCAGCCTGCGCCCCCATCCACCAGGCGCAAACTGCGGCGAAAACAACTTACGCTTTCAGGCTCGCGCCATTACTGGCAATCACGTCGCGATACCAGTTAAAACTCTTCTTACGCGTACGTGCCAGTGTACCGTTGCCGTTGTCATCGCGGTCCACGTAGATGAAGCCATAGCGCTTAGCCATTTCCGCTTTTGACGCACTCACCAGGTCTATTGGCCCCCAACTGGTATAGCCGAGCACCTCTACACCGTCCTCAATCGCTTCGCGTACCTGTACCAGGTGATCGTTGATATAGCTAATGCGGTAATCGTCCTGAATGCTGCCATCTGCTTCAACCTTATCCACCGCACCCAGCCCATTCTCAACAATAAACAGCGGCTTTTGCCAGCGGTCCCACATGTCGTTCATTAACGTACGTAGGCCCAGCGGATCTATCTGCCAGCCCCACTCTGAGCTTTTCAGATGTGGGTTTGGGATCATGCTCAGAATATTGCCGCGCGTCTTCTCGAACAACTCGGCATCGGCGGTGCAGCAACCAGTCATGTAGTAGCTAAACGAAATAAAGTCGATTTCTGCCTTGAGCGCTTTGCGGTCCGCCTCGGTAATCTCAAGCGTGATGCCGTTATCGCGCAACCAGCGCTGCATATAACCCGGATAATCACCGCGACACTGCACATCACCAAAGAACTGCCAGGCACGGTTTTGCTGCATCGCTTCGTAAATGTCGTCCGGCTTACAGGACAGCGGATACATCAGTCCGCCCAACAACATATTGCCGATTTTGGCGTCGGGGATCATGTCATGACAGGCCTGCACGGTGAGCGCACTGGCAACCAGCTGGTGGTGAATGGCCTGGTAGACTGCGGCCTTACTGCTCCCTTCCGGCAGACCGACGCCAGTGAGCGGCGCATGCAGTGACATATTGATTTCGTTAAACGTCAGCCACAGCTTGACCTTGTCTTTGTAGCGGGCAAACACCGTGCGCGCATAGCGTTCAAAAAAACCGATAACCTCGCGACATCCCCAGCCACCGTAGTTTTCCACCAGCCCCCACGGCATTTCATAGTGGGATAGCGTGACCATCGGTTGAATGCCGTGCCTGAGCATCTCGTCAAACAGGCGGTCGTAGAACGCCAGCCCTTCTTCGTTGGGCTGTGCCTCATCGCCCTGCGGGAAGATGCGCGCCCAGGCAATAGACGTGCGCAGGCAGGTGAAGCCCATTTCCGCGAACAGCGCAATATCTTGCGGGTAGCGATGATAAAAATCGATCGCCACATCCTTAATCGCCGAGTCACCCGGTTTACGCGCCACCAGCGCACCAAAAATGCCGTTTGGCTGCATGTCGGAGGTCGTCAACCCTTTACCGCCTTCAAGATACGCACCTTCGACCTGGTTTGCGGCTATCGCGCCGCCCCAGAGGAAATGTTGTGGAAAAGTTTTCATTCAAGACTCCTTGTTTTAACGGCGCACCGTGAGGAATGCGCCACCTGCCTGTACCTTGCCTGCATCGTCCGTGCGGGCAACGACAGAAAAATCATCGCTATTGCTGATAATCACCGGCGTGGTCAGCGAGAAACCGGCGGCCAGTATGGCCTCGCGTTCAAAACTCAGCAGCACGTCGCCTGCGCGAACGTGCACACCGGGCTTAACGTGCGCGGTAAAATATTGACCGTTGAGCTTAACCGTATCGATACCTACGTGGATGAGTACCTCCACGCCGTCGCTATTCACCAGACCAATGGCGTGGCGCGTGGCAAACAGCGAGGCCACTTCACCGTCAAACGGCGCCACGACCTGGTTTGCGCTGGGCACAATGGCGGCCCCTTTACCCAACAGGCCGCTGGCAAAGGTGGCATCCTCCACCCGATCAAGGGCAATCACCACGCCTGCTAACGGAGCCAGCACGGCAATGTCGCCTGCGGCCGAAACCGGTGTCACCACAGACTCATCGTCAGGCGTTTTCGCACCAGCCTCACCGGCAACAAAGGTCATCACACAGGCCAACACCAGCGCCAGGAAAGTACCGATAATGACGCCCCAGACGGTGGCATCCACACCGCCTGGCGGGATGGTTTGTGCCAACGTAAAGATACTCGCCAGACCAAACGAATAGATGTGTGTGTTGCTAAAGCCGACGATGATGCCGCCAATCGCTCCCGCCACACAGCCGAAGATGAACGGGCGGCGCATTGGCAACGTCACGCCATATACCGCAGGTTCCGTCACGCCAAACACACCAGCAGTCACTGCCGAGCCAGCCAGCGTTTTACGCTGCACATCGCGGGTGCGCAGGAATACCCCCAGACATGCGCCGACCTGGCCCATAATGGCAGGCAGCAGCAATGGCATCAGGGTGTCGTAACCCAGGACCGACATGTTGTTGATCATGAGCGGCACCAGCCCCCAGTGCAGACCAAAAATCACGCACACCTGCCAGATAGCACCCATCACGCCGCCTGCCAGCCACGGTGCAAAGGCGTAAATCGCCTGGTAGCCGTTTGCCAGCATCTGGCTAAGCCAGGTTGCCGCCGGGCCTATCAGCAGGAAGGTGAGCGGCACAACCACCATCAGGCAAACCAGCGGTGTGAAGAAGTTTTTCACCGCAGACGGCATCACTTTATTACACTGGCGCTCCAGCCAGCAGCTCAGCCAGGCCGCGAAAATGACTGGAATAACGGACGAGCTGTAGTTAATAAAGGTGACCGGGATACCAAAAAAGTGCTCGGTTGCCGCTCCTGGCTGGCTGGCTGCCTCAAACGCTTTGATCATCAGCGGATGGGTTAACGCGCCTCCCATCGTCATGGTCAAAAACGGGCTACCGCCAAATTTTTTACCGGCGGTATAGCCCAGCACCAGCGGGAAGAAGTAGAACAGCGCGTCGCTGGCGGCAAACCAGATTTGATACGTGCCCTCGTTGGGCGCCAACCAGCCCATTACCACGCTTAGCGCCAGTAGCCCCTTGAGGATACCGGATGCGGCCAGCACGCCGAGAAACGGCGTAAAAATCGATGACACAATGTCGATAAATCGCGCCAGTAACGAGTCCTGATTCTGCCGGGCAGACACAGGCGCGGGACTGTCATCACTCAGCCCCGCCTCAGCGCGCACTGCCTGGTAAACATCACCGACATGGTTACCAATGACCACCTGAAACTGGCCACCGCTTTCTACCACGGTGATAATGCCGGGGCGTTTTTTTAGCCCTTCGGCGTCGGCAGCACTGTTGTCCTGCAATTTAAAGCGCAGGCGCGTGGCGCAGTGAACCAGGCTTGCGATGTTTTGCCGCCCCCCTACGTGATGCAGTATGTCCTTTGCCAGCTCACGGTTATCCATGAATGTTTCCTTCTACTGTCGCCCGCAGGCGCGTGTGACCCGAATGAGTAAAAAAAAACCTGAGTGCCGACCGGTAAAAGTCGACAAACTCAGGTTTTGCCTGCCGAAGCAGTAACAATCCGTTTTTGTTGTGCCGCCAGGCGTTAACTCACGCCCGTAGTAAGGCTCTCTTTTCTGACTCGCTCAATATGAATGGCGAGAAACATCACTTCTTCAGTGGTCAGATCACAGCGATAGCGCTGTACCAGATGCTCGCCAATTTTCAGCGCACAGCGCCACGCCTGAGGGTAGTTCTCCTGCACGGCGGCGTGCAGCGTCACATCATCATCCACCACCGCACTGCGGTTCAGCATGCGTTGGGCAAAGAATTTAAGGTGCGTGACAAAACGCTGATAGCTAAGCGTGTCTTCGTCATACTCCAGACGTAACTGGTACTTCACCAGATGCAAAATCTCCTGCATCACGCGGGTGATATGCATCACCTCCGGCATCTCATTTTTAAGTTGCCCGGTCACCAGATGCAGCGCAATAAAGCCCGCTTCATCTTCAGCAAGGCGTACACCCAGGCGTTTGTCGATGATATCTAACGCCTCCAGCCCAAGCTGAAACTCCTTTGGGTAAAGCCGCTTAATTTCCCACAACAGTACGTTACGCAGCGCCAGTCCCTGCTTTTGCCGCTCAATGGCAAAGTGACAGTGGTCGGTGAGCGTAATGTAAAGATTTTCCTGCAACGCACCGAGGCGCCCGCGTGCCAGCTCAATGATACGGTCGCAGGTGATCATCACCTCCGGCGGGATCTGGTTAAGCAGCTCCGTCAGGTGCGCTACCAGGCTGTCGTTTTGCAGCGCAAACACCTTCTCAATGCACGTATTATCCAGCGTGTCCCCAGGCTTTTTTTGAAAACCCAGCCCTCGCCCCATCACCACCTGTTCGCGCTGGCGTTCGTCCACCACCACCACCACGTTATTATTAAGTATTTTTGCTATCTTCACGGTGGCCTATCCCTGTAAACCCTGAAAACAAAAAAACCTGACCTCCGGCAGATGCCAGAAACCAGGTTTTGCCTGCCAGTGCAGTAACAATCCAACGTAGCCAATCTATCAAATTAACGTGCTGACTCAACGCAGTGCATCAAGAAACGTGATGGACATCGCTGTTTCCCAGGCGGCGGCAGTATCTCTTATGCCGCCGTCTAAAATCAGTTTTTGAACAATGCCTTATACTGACGTTCATACTGCGGTGCGTTCCACTGCCCATCCAGCACAGTCCATGTCACGTAGCCTTTATTCAACCAGCCTGTGTCGGTGTCAGCGCTGCTCGGGGTCAGCACGTCTTTACGCATAATCTGCTGCGCACGGCCATCTTCCTGAATCTGGTAATAGTGCTGCGCCTGTGGGTGCTGCTCGTTGGCAATGTACTTCACGCCTTTTATCTCTGACTTCGCCAGCGGTGGATAATTAATGCTCACGCCAGAGCCTGCGGGCAGCAGCGGCTTGCCCGGCTGCCAGTGCACGCGAAGCTTATCAACCAGGCCTGCCACATAATCCACCGCATCTGGCCAGTATTTGTGCGTGCTCGGCCAACCCGCCTTCATCTCATCTTCACTCAGGATATAGCCAATACTGGCGGCAATCGCCGGGTAACCGTAACGCACGGCGCGCGCGGCAGCAGCCACAGTACCGGAGTTAACCTGGGCAACACCGGTGTTCGGGCCATCGTTCACGCCGGAAATCACCAGATCAGGGAGGTTATCTTTCATCACGCCGAGCACGCCGAAATCGACCGCATCGGCAGGCGTGCCGGGAAAGCAGTAGCGCTTCTCGGCCACCTTTTTCACGTCAAAGACCTTGCCCGGTTTAAAGGTTATTGCTGAGCCAATGCCGCTCTGGTTAGTGGCCGGCGCCACCATCCAGACGTCATAACCTTTCGCCGTCAATTTCTCCTGCAATGAGGTGGTGCCAACAGACTCGCAGCCGTCATCATTAACAATCAGAATACGCATGGCGCGTTCTGCGGCCTGCGCGCCAGTGCAGCAAAGTGCACCCACCAGTAAAGTTAACAGTGATTTTTTCATTGTGTGACTCCTTTATTTATAGATTTTATTTAAGCAGGCCGAGTTTATATTCCACGCGAATGGTGGCACCAATCCCCTCTGCCCGGTGATAACCTTTATTATTTTCTTTAAGCCACGGATTGTTGTTTTTTAATTTCCAGGTATAGCTCGGCCCCACACCGCCAAATATATTCAGCCCGGAAACCAACGCAGGCGACCACGAGAAATAACCGCCATATTCCCATTCGGTTAATGCCACACCTTCATAGTGCACACCAAATCCGTAGTTACCAAACACACCCAGCACTAAATTTGGCAACACTTTGTACTGGCTGTAGAGACTAATCATCTGCTCGCCGTCATTGATATAATCGTTGCCTTCGCCATCTGCCGGGGAATTAAACGCACCACGGGTATTTTTCCCCATATGCCAGTAAAAATGCCCCAGCCCCTGGTCGAATTTTGCTTTCGTGTGTGACCAGGCAATACCGGTTTCTGAATGCTTATAACGGTAGCCCACCAGCCCATAGTAGTGCTGAGCGCTGCGGCTAAAACCGCGCGCGCCTTCCCATTCGCTTAGGCCACGGTTATGGTAAAACGCACCGCGCGTCACCAGATCCCAGTCGCCGGTTATCGGTATTATCCAGTCAAATTCCACGCCCTGGCGCAGCAGGTAATTATCGCTTTCGCCAATTAAATAGCTGATGCGGGTATCCACATTCGGCTTCCAGCTGATATCCCCGGTGGCGATATAATCAATCTGCTTTTTACTTTTTAACGTCCGGAAATGGCGCTTTTCTGGCTCATCGCGCTCAGAGAAACGCTGGACAACCGCAGCGCGCAGACCCACGTCCTGCCAGCGGCTTTCGAGGCTTACGCCCTCGTAACTGCTGGGTGCTGCACGGCTGCGGGTGATGTTGAGCATGCCGAATTTATACAGCTGTCGCCAGCCGGCATACATTTTTAAGTAACGTTCTTCGTCGCCAAATTTGGCTTTGGCATACAGCTGACCGATTTTATTAAACCCTTCGGCCTTGCCGTTATTATCGCGCAACAGATCGCGACCATAAAAAGCATCGTTAGCATATAGCTTTGCCACACCGTACCAGGAGGCATCAAAGCCTACGGTGTCTTCATACCACCCGCTGCGAAAATCAAGATGCACACCCTGCGCCCAGGCATTCTGGTCGCCCACGCCCTGGTCGGCAAGCTGGTTAGTGGTATTGAGCATCCAGACGTTTTTTAACGTTAAATCCAGTTCGCTTTTTTCTAAAAAACCGCCTTCGCCGGAGGATGCCGCGCTGACACAAAATGCCGTGCTGCACCCTGATAACAACATCAGTGTGAAGAGTTGAGTGTGAATATTCATATTCTTCCCTGTTTTATTTTAATTATGTCTGATACCACGCACCCCAGACGCATATAACCTGCGCATGTAAACCTGATAATTCCTCCACTCCCTCCTGATGAGCGGAAAATAAAAAACCCGGACGCAGTTCTTATGATTTATAAGACCTGCGTCCGGGTTTTGCCTGTATACAGTAACAATCCCGAATAAAGTAAAAGCAAACTATCACTCTACCTTTCGCTTATCCAGCAGTGCGACTCACCAATAAACGAAACTGTGAGCGAAGTAACACGCTCTGTTGCGTGATTTTTGAATTGACTGATAAAAGATACGATATTTCACGCCTGTTATCCGGCGTGAGAAATAACGTTTGCCACTTCAGCAGAAGTTTTACACGGGCGCACCTGACTAAACAATTCGCCCGCCTCGGGATAGGCTTTACGCAGATAACCCAGCCACTGCTTAATGCGTGCCAGGTGATAGAGTCCGGTGTCACCCTGTTTTTCAAGGCGAGTATATTTTTGTAGCAAGCGTACCACGTCAGTCCACGGCATGGGAGGCTCGTTATATTTCACCACCCGGCTGAGGTTAGGTACGTTGAGCGCGCCGCGCCCTATCATCAGCGCCTCGCAGCCTGTTAGCGCCATACAGTCCTGGCCGCTCTGCCAGTCCCAGATTTCACCGTTAGCAATGACCGGAATCGACAAACGACGGCGAATTTCACCAATTGCCGCCCAGTTGATGCACTCGGCGCGATAGCCGTCTTCTTTGGTTCGCCCGTGGACCACAAGCTCGGTGGCGCCAGCCTGTTCTACCGCATCAGCAATTTCAAAACGCCGCTCGCCGCTGTCCCAGCCCAGCCGCACTTTGACCGTCACCGGCAAATGGGCTGGCACTGCGGCACGCATGGCTTTCGCCCCCTGGTAGATCAGCTCGGGATCCTTAAGTAAGGTAGCACCGCCGCCGCTGCCGTTTACCGATTTCGACGGGCAACCGCAGTTAAGATCAACCCCCCAGGAACCCAGCTCTACAGCACGGGCGGCGTTTTCCGCCAGCCACTCGGGATACTGCCCCAGAAGCTGGATGCGCACCAGCGTGCCCGACGGCGTGCGACTCTGGTTAAGCAACTCCGGGCACTGGCGGTAAAAGGATTTTTCAGGCAGTAGCTTATCCACCACCCGCAAAAACTCGGTGATGCATAAATCGTAGTCATTCACTTCGCTCAGAAGCTCGCGCACCAGGGGGTCAAGCACCCCTTCCATCGGCGCCAGTAATACGCGCATTGGCCGTACCCAATAAAAAAGAGGCGCTATGTTAGCGCCTCTGAGTGCCGGGATAAAGGCTATCAACGCGGCTGCAGGCAGTTATCCTCTTTCCAGCTATAAAGCCATTCCATTGCCCGGTAGAACTCATTTTGCGTTTTGCCTTTCCACAACAGGTTACGCACCTGACGTTCAACGCCCGCCGCATGATAAATGCGGCCCATTTCGCGGGTTGACCACACAATACGCGCAGTGCGCGGGATGCGTACCGATTCATACAGCGCAAACGCCTTTTTGGCATCGTTGTCGCACGCCTGCAACGCCTTGCCGAGCGTGACGGCATCTTCCAGCGCCATGCAGGCCCCCTGCGCCATGTACTGTGCCACCGGATGCGCCGCATCACCCACCAGCGTAATCCGGTCCTTGCCCCATTTCTCAACCGGCTCACGGTCAGCGGTAGACCAGCGTCGCCATGAGGTGGGTTTGTCGAGCATCTGACGCGGGCGCGGGTGAATACCCTGGAAGTACGACAGCACCTCTTCTTTACTGCCGTCACGCACGCCCCACTCCTCCGTCTGACGGCTGTGAAAAGTTACGACCAGGTTGTACTGACTGCCGCCGCGCAGCGGGTAGTGCACCAGGTGGCAGTGCGGACCGGCCCACAGCACAGGAGCATTGATACGCAGGTCTTCGGGCATATCGTCACGCTCAATCACCGCACGGTAAACCACGTGCCCGGTTACGCGCGGCGCATCACCAAGCAGAGTCTGACGCACAACCGACTTCACGCCGTCACAGCCAATCAGGATATCGGCCGTCCAGCTGTTGCCCTTCTCGTCAAAGACCGTGACATCGTTATCATTCTCACGGATATCCACAATGTTGGTCGAGGTGTGGTACTGCACCTGAGGATGTTGCTGGGCCGCTTCCCACACCGTGGCGTGAATATCCACGCGATGAATGACCGCATAGGGGCCACCAAAGTGTTCACGAAACGCCTCGCCGGTTTCAATGCTGACCTCCGGCTCACCGCTTACGGCATCCATCATTGTGATATGGTCAGTAAAAACGGCGCGCTCGCGCGCCACCTTGCCCACGCCAAGACTATCCAGCGCGGAAAAAGCGTTAGGGCCAAGCTGGATACCTGCACCGATTTCACCAATCTCGTGTGCCTTTTCCAGCAGTGTAACGTTGATCCCCTGACGGGCCAGAGAAAGTGCGGTTGCTGCACCGCCAATACCGCCACCGACAATGATGGCACTGTTAACTTTTGTCATTTTTATCTCCTTGCATTACGCCGGAATTTTATCTTTCTGATTCTCCGGTGCCGCCGCGCGGAACGCAGGCAACGTCTGGCAATGTTCATAGATAGCCTGGCAACGTGGGAACGCCGATAAATCGCAGTGCATACGCAGCGCATTAGCCCACTGTGGAATCAGGCAGCAGTCCGCCAGCGTCGGCGCATCGCCCACACAGAAGCGGCCATTGCTGTTAGCTAACATCTGCTCGACAGCGCCCAGCCCCTGAGCAACCCAGTGACCGTACCAGCGGTTTTTTTCCGCCTCGCTCACCTTCAGCTCGTCCGTCAACCAGCGCAGGACGCGCATGTTGTTAATCGGGTGAATATCACAGGCAATGGCGTAGGCGATTTCCAGCACCTTCGCCCGTGCCACGTCTTCTTCGGGCAATAACCTGGGTTGCGAATAATGGCGATCAAGCCAGTCAATAATCGCCAGCGACTGACCCAGCGTTTCGCCGTTATCCGTCACCAGCGTTGGCACCACCCCCACCGGGTTCAGGCGACGGTAACGTGCGCTGTTCTGCTCACCGTTACGAATATTCACGCCTTGCGTGTCGTACTCCACCCCCTTAAGCGCCAGTGCAATGCGCACGCGGTACGAGGCGGAGCTGTTAAAAAAGCTGTACAGCTGCATAGCGTCTCCTTACACCACTTTCACCGACAGCGGCGTGAGGTCGCCGACATTGCCGGTCATCACGTCTCCCTTCACAACCGGACCGACACCTTCAGGTGTACCAGTGAAGATCAGGTCACCAGGCTGAAGTTCAAAGAAGCCGGACAGGTAACTGATGGTTTCTTCCACCGACCAGATAAGATGGCGGATATCACTGCGCTGCTTGTCTTCACCGTTTACCTTAAGCCAGATATCTGCCTTGCTGATATCGTCTACCGTAGCGACAGGGTGCAGCGGTGACATGGGTGCAGAGAGGTCAAACGCCTTACCGATTTCCCAGGGACGCCCCATCTGGCGCATTTCCATCTGGCGGTCACGGCGCGTCATATCAAGACCGGTGGCATAGCCCCAGATGTACTCGCGTGCCTTTTCCAGCGGAATATCGCGCCCGGACTTGCCAATGGCCACGACCAGTTCAATTTCATAATGGAAGTTGTCGGTTTGCGCCGGATACGGCAGCTCAAAGGTGCTGCCTGGCGCTACCGGGACAACCGCATCTGCCGGTTTGCAAAAAAAGAACGGCGGTTCACGGTCCGGGTCAAACCCCATTTCACGGGCGTGTGCGGCATAGTTACGCCCCACGCAATATACGCGACGCACCGGGAACTCGGCATCGCTGCCAACAACGGGAACGCTTACGGTCGCCTGCGGGGCAAAGACATACTGAGTCATCGTTTTTTCTCCAGGTTAAGTACGTGCTTCACGAAACAGGCCCAGCACTTCCTGAACCGGTTTGTCGGAGAAGCTAAAGAGGACGGCATCGGCATCGGTATCAAAAGAGAGCGCATGCCAGGTTGGCACCACAAACACGTCTTTTGGCCCGAAGGTAAAGGTTTGCTCGCCAATGGTGACGCGGCCACGGCCTTCCACAACGTGATAAATGGTGCTGTCGGTACTGCGCTGAACGCGCGTGCGCAGACCTTTGGGTAACAGTTGCAGGAACGCACCAATAGACGGCATCGGATAACCACCGTTTTCCGGGTTGACGTAGCGTAGCTTGAAGCCTTCCCACTCATCCGGGTCACCCAGGCGGCGCAACGCTTCCAGCGCCTCGCGGCTGCGGTCGTAGCGGTAGTTGAAAATCGGTGAAGAGTTGCCCTTCTGGTGGCGCAACGGCAGCATGTTGGCGGCATAGCGGGGTAAATAGTCGCCCTCCTGACGCGTAACGGGTTGCTGCTCTTGCGGGTAATCCTCAGCAAAACCGCAGCCGAGATAGTTCACCAGCGGCAGGTCGAGGCCATCGAGCCACACCACCGGCTCGTTGCCGGTATTGCCGTGATCGTGCCAACGCCACTGCGGTGTCAGGATAAAGTCACCTTCGTGCATGGTGGTGCGCTCGCCATCGACAGCGGTAAAGGCACCTTTACCTTCCACAATAAAGCGCAGCGCTGACTGGTTATGGCGATGGCTTGGTGCCACTTCGCCTGGCATGATGAGCTGCAAGCCTGCATATAATGAGGCCGTAATTGACGAGGTGCCGCGCAGCGCCGGGTTTTCCAGCACCAGTACGCGGCGTACCGCTTCACGAGCACCAATCAACTCACCGGCCCGCATCAGCAGTGGACGGATTTCCGGGTAGTGCCATAGCGCCGGGGCACAGTTTGCATTAGGCGTTTGTGGCACCAAATCGTGTAAGGACTCCCACAGCGGCGTCAGACCTTTGGCAGAAATCTGCTCGTAGTACTGCTGACGCTGTTGTTGGACCGGGGGTACAGTCGTGTTCGTCACTTCAGACATAATGATTCTCCTTATTATTCACTTTCACTGGCGATGGAGCCGGAGCGTATCGGGTGCGCCGCTACAGGTGCGTCACGGCGGGCGCGAGTCGCTACACTCAGTACGGTGAGCATGGCTGAACAAATCAGAGCCGGAACGGCGATAATCACAAACAGTGAGCTGAACGACAGCGACATTGCCATCATCAGGCCACCGCTTAGCGAGCCAACGATGGCGCCACAGCGCCCTACCGCATTGGCCCAGCTCACGCCGGTAGCACGACAGTCGGTGGGATAAAGCATGGCGCTCAGTGCATTAAGGCCAACCTGTGAACCACTCACGCCAATGCCGACACCAAAAATGGCCAGCGTCATCAGCCACAGGGTGTCCTGGGTTGCGCCAATCAGCGCCAGACTCACGGCTCCCAGCAGATAACTCACCGCCAGTACCCACCACGGATTAAGCTTATCCATCAGCCAGCCCAGCGCCACCGCGCCCAGCGTGCCGCCCACCTGGAAACTGGTGGTTATCCACGCCGCCTGCTCAAGCGCGATGCCGCGCTGGTGCAACAGCACAGGCAACCAGCTCGAAAGCAGATAAATAATCAGCAGGCTCATAAAGAACACCAGCCACAGCATCAGGGTCAGGCTGCGTAAGCGCCCCTGAAATAAGGCGCGGGCGGCGCTACGCTGCACGCGCACCTCGTTTTCATTAAGCACAAAGCGCATGGCGCTACAGTCTTTACCGGTAATCCGACTCACGGTATGCGCCAGCGCCTTCGGGCAACGCCCGCTGCGCGCCAGAAAGCGCGGCGATTCCGGCAGCGCGAAGAGGAGCGCCACCGCTAACGCCAGCGGCAGTACACCGCCCAGCAGCAAAATACCCTGCCAGCCGATACTCGCCACCAGTTGGGCACTGACCACGCCGCCGAGTGCAGAACCCAGCGTAAAGCCGCAGAACATCAGTGTGACCAGCGCACCACGGCGGCGAGCGGGTAAAAACTCGGAGGTCATAGTGACCGTATTGGGCATGGCGCCACCCAGCCCCAGCCCGGTGAGAAAGCGCAGCAGCACCAGCATTTCAAGGGATGACGCAAAAGCAGAAAGCAGACTCATCAGGCCAAAAAACGCCACGCAGCCTTCCAGCACGCGTTTGCGGCCAAATTTGTCTGACAGCGGCCCGCATAGCAGTGCGCCGCCGGTCAGCCCCAACAGCCCGGCGCCAAACAGCGGTGCCAGTGCGCCCGGGGTTAACTGCCACTGGGTACGAATATCGGGTGCGATAAAACCGATGGCGGCAGTGTCAAAACCGTCCATCATGACGACAAGAAAGCAGCAGGCTATCACCCGCCACTGAAGCGCTGATACCGGCGCGGCATCGATAAGCGCCTGCAAATCGCGTTGCTGAACCATAACTGGGCCTCGCTGTGTAGAATATGAGATATATCGTTGTTGTGTTTATGTTGCGATTCTGGAATTCCAGCAATGAGATGTACAATGGCTTTTTGGCCCTCGCTATAACCTGGAGGTTATACATGGCGGACTGGACACAAAAACTGAAGCTGCATCACCTGAAAACACTGGTAGCGATTGCTGAGCAAGGCAACCTGTCTCGGGTGGCAAAAATGATGCATATCAGCCAACCCGCACTCTCCAAATGGCTGACCGCGCTGGAAGAGGATATGGGCATAGTATTGTTTGAGCGCCACAGCAAAGGGCTACGCCCCTCAGATGGTGGTAAGTTACTGCTGGAGCATGCGCGCCGGTTAATTCGCGATATGGAGCGCTCCCATAACGAGCTGGAACGTTTTAAACAAGGCGGGTTGGTCGGCAGCCTGCATATCGGCTGCTCTCCGGTCGCAACGGACTGCGTCTCACAGGCCATTCTGCCGCTGCTGGAAGCCATGCCGACGCTGTATCTGAATGTGGAAGAGAAAGTCATGACGCCGCTGCTGCACGATTTGCTCTCTGGCGTTATCGACGTGGTGGTCGGGCGCGTCGGCGGACGGGCGCTCAAACTGCCGCTGCAATACCGGGTGCTGTACACCGAACCGGTGTGCTTTGTGGCACGCACCGATCATCCACTGGTGCTGCGCGGCAGTATTAGCTGGCAGGATCTTGCTCCCTGGCGCTGGATAGTCTGGCCCGGCGGCACACCGATACGCCAGAGTATTGATAACGCTCTGGTAGACCACGGGGTGATGTTGCCCACTAATACGATTGAATCCGCTTCCATGAACGTGACCGTCAACCTGTTACAGGCAAGCGATATGGTGTCGATACTCTCGCAGCGTCTGGCAGAGCGCTACCAGGCTCAGGGGCTTATCAAAATACTCGCCTTACCGCCCATCGAACAGAAAGGCAGCGTCGGCGTGTTCTGGCGCAGCAACGAAACGCCCTCGGCAGCGCTGCAATGCTTCCTGGCTTGTCTGCCTTCTGAACAGGCACAACCCGGTAGCGCGCGCTGATTTGCCTGAGTCATCAACTCATCCGCTACCGACAATATCGTTATCACTACCATGCCATAATTTCATGTTGTGACGGGTAGCACAGAATCGGCTTTAATTGTATGATGAATGCGTTTCTTTGAGGATGAACGCCATGCGTAATACATTGACCCTTCTCTGGCATTATCTGCGGGCTTTCCTGCTGATTTACGCCTGTCTTTACGCCGGTATCGCCCTCGCTGCGCTACTGCCTGTCACCATTCCTGGCAGCATCATCGGTATGCTGATTCTTTTTTTACTGTTGTCGCTACAAATCCTGCCCGCGCGCTGGGTGAAGCCCGGCTGTCACCTGTTAATTCGCTATATGGCGCTGCTGTTTGTCCCGGTTGGTGTAGGTGTGATGCAGTATTACGACCTGCTGAGCGCTCAGTTTGGCCCGATTGTCGTTTCCTGCACGGTAAGTACCGTGGTGGTATTGGTGGTGGTGAGCTGGAGTTCTCATCTTATTCACGGCGAGCGTAAAGTCGTCGGCCAGGATGAGGTAAACAAAAAATGACTGAGAACATCTGGTGGTCACTGCCGCTAACCCTGGTGGTGTTCTTTGGTGCGCGCCGTCTCGGCAACTGGCTTAAAACGCCGTTACTGAACCCGTTGCTGATATCTATGGTCGTCATCATCCCGCTACTGATTTTAAGCGGTATCGGCTACGAACGTTACTTCAGCGGCAGCAAAGTGCTTAACGATTTGCTGCAACCTGCCGTGGTGGCACTGGCCTTTCCGTTGTATGAACAGTTACACCAGATTCGCGCGCGCTGGAAGTCGATTATTTCCATCTGCTTTATCGGTAGCCTGGTTGCCATGATTAGCGGCACGGCAATGGCGCTGCTGATGGGCGCCACGCCGCAGATTGCCGCCTCGGTCCTGCCCAAATCCGTGACCACCCCCATCGCAATGGCCGTTGGCGGCAGCATTGGCGGCATTCCGGCTATCAGCGCCGTGTGCGTGATTTTTGTCGGTATCCTCGGTGCCGTGTTCGGTCACGCCTTACTCAATCTGATGCACATCAGCACCAAAGCGTCACGCGGGCTGGCGATGGGTACGGCCTCACACGCACTTGGCACCGCTCGCTGCGCCGAACTGGACTATCAGGAAGGCGCGTTTGGCTCACTGGCGCTGGTGATTTGTGGCATTATCACCTCACTGCTGGCCCCGTTTCTGTTTCCCGTGATCGTGCAGGTTTTTGGCTAATCTCGGCGCCAGGCTCGTAAAATTACGAAAAATTGCATTTGTTGCATTTTTATTGTGATTAAAGTCGCATATAACAGACCAGGTGCACCGTAAAATACGCGTCCACTAACTCTATCTGAGGCCTGCCATGCATCCACGTTTTGAGAGCGTCTTTGCACAGCTTCCCGCTAACCTGCAATCTGCGCTGCATCCTCTGCTTGATGCCGACCACTTTCCCGCCATGCTGAGTGCACATGAGGTGGCATTACTCAGACAGCAAACCGGCATGGATGACGCCACGGTGGCCTTTGCCCTGCTCCCCCTTGCGGCCGCCTGCGCACGCCCGGTAATTTCACATTTTCACGTTGGCGCTATTGCCCGTGGCATCAGTGGCAATCTCTACTTCGGGGCCAATATGGAATTCCCCGGTACCATACTCCAGCAAACCATCCATGCTGAACAAAGTGCCGTGACCCACGCCTGGCTGCGCGGTGAGAAGCAGCTTGCCGCCATTACCGTGAACTACACGCCCTGTGGCCACTGCCGCCAGTTTATGAACGAACTTAATAGCGGTACGAATTTACGCATTGATTTGCCGGGCCGTGAGCCAGCCACGCTGGGTGATTATCTGCCGGACGCCTTTGGCCCCATTGACCTGGATATCACGACACGCCTGCTGGATGAAGAAAATCACGGTTTCACGCCCGATGGCGATGCCCTGAGTCAGGCCGCTATCGCGGCGGCTAACCGCAGCCATGCACCGTACAGTCAGTCGCCATCCGGCGTGGCGCTTGAGATGAAAGACGGCACACTGATTACTGGCAGCTACGCCGAAAATGCCGCCTATAATCCATCCCTGCCACCGCTGCAGGCTGCCCTGAACATCGCCTACCTCAGTGGGTATGACAGTAAGGATATTGCCCGTGCACTGTTGGCCGAGCGCCCGGATGCACAGATAACACAGTGGGAATCAACCGTAGCCGTGTTGCGCACGCTGGCGTGCCAGAGCCTCGATCGCGTGCTGCTGCCCTGAAGACACGGGTGCGTGATGCAGTGAAAATTGCGACAATCGTGTACCCGTCAGTTGCACCGCTTCGGTGGATAAAGTAGCCTTGGATGAAATTTTGCCCTTCTGTCGAGTCTGCAAGTCCATGTTAAAGCGCCTGTTTTACAGCCTGCTTATTGTTATCGGCCTGATCCTGTTATCAGCGCTGGCGCTCGACCGCTGGATGAGCTGGAAAACCGCGCCCTACATCTATGACGAAATCCAGGATCTGCCTTCACGCCAGGTGGGCGTGGTACTCGGCACGGCAAAATACTACCGCACCGGGGTCATTAACCAGTATTACCGCTACCGCATCCAGGGCGCGTTAAACGCTTATAACAGCGGCAAGGTGGACTATTTGCTGTTGAGCGGCGATAACGCCCAGCAAAGCTATAATGAACCGGTGACCATGCGCCGTGACCTGATTGCCGCAGGCGTCAACCCCGCAGACATCGTGCTGGATTATGCCGGATTCCGTACGCTGGACTCGATTGTGCGCACCCGCAAAGTGTTTGATACCAACGATTTCATCATTATCACGCAGCGTTTTCACTGCGAGCGTGCGCTGTTTATCGCCCTGCATATGGGTATTCAGGCACAATGCTATGCCGTGCCGTCACCGAAAAATATGCTCACCGTGCGCCTGCGTGAGTTTGGCGCCCGTCTTGGGGCACTGGCAGATTTGTATATATTCAAGCGTGAACCGCGCTTTCTCGGCCCGCTGGTACCCATTCCGGCCCATAACACCGTGCCGGAAAATACCCAGGGCTATCCGGCGGTAACGCCAGAGCAGCTTTTAGAGTTGCAGAAGAAAAGGGAGATAAAATCCGCGCCAACGCCTTCAACGTCCCCTGCAGGGTTACGGTGAAATACTGTCAAAAGGTTGTCAGTATGGATACGCAACGCCTTCGTTACATAAAGCAGGATATAATGTCATCGACTGATGACACCCCATTCTCACCTTGAGCGCAGTAAACTGATAAAAGTGAACCATATTGAAGGGAAGCAAATGCCACCAGGAACAGACAGCCCGAGGCTATTAACCACAGGATGCTATGGCGAATTACGCGAGACTATTCTGACAGATGATACCGTCGAATGGGTCTTCATGCCTGCCTTAATTGCCGTGATTATGCATTTTCATAACCAACAAGAATCCATACTCTCTGAGAAAGAGGTCAATGCGATACGCGATAAGGCAGCCATCATTGCATTACCTAAGGGCAGTAAAGAGCATCAGGCACAGGCCAGAGGTTATGAAGATATTCATTTCCCGGAATATGCATGGGTAGAATATTTATACCATATCGGCGTATTACCGGCAGATGATACAGAGTAAGGCGCTTGCGCCTGAGTCAACGCATTATTTTGTATGAGTCAGCGCTAACAAAGAAGTTTATTTACGCCAGATAAATAATCACTTAACCGCATCTGTCCTGGTACAGGCCAGATGCGGTCCAGCTATTTTGTATTAAGTCCTGTTGACGCTTATTTCTTGCGCGCATATTTCAGCGAGTCGAGCGCGACGGCAAAGATAATAATTGCCCCCTTAATAATGTACTGCCAGTAAGGGTTCACGCCGATATAGGTCAGGCCGTAGTTGATGACCGTAAAGATAATCACGCCGGTCACCACGCCAAATACCGTGCCTACACCGCCGCTGAATGACACGCCGCCCACCACGCAAGCCGCAATCGCATCCAGCTCATACATAAAACCGAGGTTATTGGTGGCAGACCCCACACGACCAGCCTCAAGCAAACCGCCGAAGGCGTAAAACACCCCGGAGAGCGCATAGATCATCAGCAGGTTAAGACCCACGTTAACCCCAGACACTTTGGCCGCTTCCGGGTTGCCGCCGATGGCGAAAATATTTTTACCAAAGCGCGTTTTATTCCACAGCACCCAGACAAAGGCGATGGCAATAAGCGCATAGAACGTAATGTACGACAGGCGGAAACTCCCCAGCGCAATAAAGCCCTGGGCAAAGCTTGAAAACCCACTGTCAAAACCAGACACCGGCGAAGCCCCTACAAAGTCGTAATACAGCGAGTTGATGCCATAAACGATAATCATGGTCCCCAGCGTGGTAATAAACGGCGTCACGTTCAGGTAAGCAATCACCAGACCATTAATAAGACCAATGACGGCGCCAATGGCGCAGACAATCAGAATCACCAATGCAATTGGCATAGTCTGCATATCCGGGAATACTTTGTTGGCGTTCTCCATTGACTGCAACAACGTGGCGGCAATCACCGCTGCCAGCCCTACCTGGCGCCCGGCTGACAGGTCAGTCCCCTGAGTGACAATCAGCCCCGCCACACCGAGGGCGATAATAATACGTACGGATGACTGGGTAAGAATATTACTCAGGTTCAGCAGGCTTAAAAAAGTCGGGTCCTGAATGATAATAATTGCCAGCAGCACGAGCAGTACAACGTAAATACCACCCTCTTTCAGATAGGTCAGAAAGCTTTTTTTATTTAACGCACTCATTAGACGGCCCCTGATATTAAAGGTGCAAAGATGCAAGACGTAAAATTTCATTTTGCGTGGCGGTTTTGGTATCCAGGATACCGGCCACCTGACCATTACTCATTACCAGTATCCTGTCGGTAATCCCCAGCAGCTCCGGCATTTCTGATGAGATAATAATGATGCCCTTCTCACGCTTAGCCAGTTCGGCAATAAGCTGGTAAATCTCAAATTTAGCCCCCACGTCAATACCGCGAGTGGGTTCGTCCAGCATCAGAATTTCCGGCTGGGTCAGCAGCCAGCGCCCGATGATGACCTTTTGCTGGTTACCGCCAGACAGTGAACCAATTTGCGTATGGTGACCCGGGGTTTTTACCCGCATGGCGTCAATTACCCACTGGGTATCACTTTTCATCCGCCCGTTATCCAGCAGGCCAATGCGGTTTTTATATTTATGGATATTGGAAATGAGCGAGTTAAAGCCAATATCCAGATAAGCGTAGATCCCGGTGGCGCGCCGCTCTTCGGTCACCAGTGCAAAGCCGTGGTTGATGGCTTCGTTAGCGCTGTGGTTATTAATCGTCTTGCCGTGCAGTTTTATCGTACCGCCGGATTTCTCACGGATACCAAACAGGGTTTCTACGATATCAGTGCGCTTCGCCCCTACCAGGCCAGCAATGCCGAGAATTTCCCCTTTGCGTAAATCAAAGGAGATATCGCGAATCGACGGTTGGCGCAGCGAGGTGAGGTGGCGCACTTCAAGGATGGTTTCGCCTGGCGTATTACTGCGTTCAGGGAAACGCTGATTAAGTGAGCGCCCGACCATCATGGCGATGATTTTGTCCATATCCAGCCCGGATAGCGACTGGGTGGCTATCCACTGGCCGTCGCGCAACACCGTGATTTCATCGCATAGCTCGAAGATTTCTTCCATTTTATGGGAGATATAAACAATGCCGCAGCCACGCGCTTTAAGCTTGCGGATGATACTGAATAAATGCTTCACCTCTTTTTCTGTCAGCGATGACGTCGGCTCGTCCATAATCACAATTCTGGCGTCGTACGAAAACGCTTTAGCGATTTCAATCATCTGCATCTGTGAGACAGATAAGGTGCCCACGCGGGCGCGCGGGTCGATATCAATATCCAGCTCGTCAAATATCGCTTTGGTATCGCGAAACATTTTTTCCTGGTCAACAAACATGCCCTTAAGCGGATAACGACCGAGCCACATGTTGTCCATCACCGAGCGCTGCAACACCAGATTTAATTCCTGATGCACCATTGAAATGCCGTTTTCCAGCGCTTCTTTGGCACTACTAAAATCAACCTCTTTACCCTGAAATAAAATACGTCCTGCATCTTTTTTATAAATACCGAACAGGCATTTCAGTAATGTCGATTTACCTGCGCCGTTTTCCCCCATTAGCGCGTGAATGGAGTGCGGGCGCACGCGTAAATTGACGTTATCCAGCGCCTTAACGCCGGGGAATGACTTATTAATGCCCGTCATTTCCAGCAGGTATTCCGGTGATGTGGATGCGTTATTGCTGACCATTGTGTTCACCTGGCTATCATTAAAAGCCTGGTCCATCAGGCTCTGAGTAACGGGGGCATGACCCTCCTGCCCCCTGCGTGGTTATTTACCGAGGAACTGCGCCAGGTTGTCTTTATCAACACCCACATACGGCACGCGCACCACTTTATTTTCAATCTTCCAGGTTGTACCGTCAGCTGCGCCCTTGCCGTCTGCCAGGTTCTTCGCCAGCTCAAAGGTCGCTTTCGCCTGATTGTTGGCATCGTTCAGTACCGTACCGGCCATTGCACCGGATTTCACCAGTGCCAGCGCTTCCGGCAGGGCATCCACGCCAAACACCGGCAGTGAAGACTTGTTGTGCGCTTTGAGCGCTTCTACCGCCCCCATTGCCATCGCGTCGTTGTTGGCAATAATCACTTCAATTTTGTTGGCGTTCGGGCCTGAGAGCCAGGCATCCATTTTGTCTTTTGCCTGGGCGGTGTCCCACATCGCGGTATCCAGCGCTAATTGCTGGGTTTCAACGCCTTTCTCATTCAGGGTTTTAATGACATAAGTCGTGCGCGCTTCGGCATCCGGATGACCCGGCTCACCTTTGAGCAGCACAAACTGAATTTTGCCGTCTTTGTTCAGATCCCAGGCGGGGTTGGCTTTCCAGTGTTTTGCAATCAGCTCACCCTGGATAATGCCGGACTCTTTAGAGTCGGTACCGACGTAATACGCCTTGTCATAGCCGTCCAGCGCTTTACGTGATGGCTCTTTGTTAAAAAACACCACCGGCACACCCTGACCACGCGCCTTATCAATTACCGTACCTGCCGCGGCCGGATCCACCAGGTTCACCGCCAGCGCTTTCACGCCCTTTGCCAGCAGCACATCAATCTGATCGTTCTGTTTGGACTGGTCGTTCTGGGAGTCATTCATCAGCAGTTGCACGTCTGGCGCGCTTTTGCCTTCTTTCTCAATCGCCTTGCGCACAACAGACATGAAGTTGTCGTCGTATTTATAGATAGTGACGCCGATACGGGTGTCGGCAGCGTGGGCATTTGCGCCAAACAGCACGCAGGACAGTGCGGCGGACAGGGCTAAAACCTTCTTATTCATACATTCTCCGGCGGTTATGGATAGGGTCATTAACGTCCGGGCAGCGCAGCAATGTTAATTATTTGTAATAAAAATCGGACCAGATTGGGTAATAATCAGGTCCCCGCATTCAACAGTGCCTTTAACTGCACGTTTTATGGGTATAACTTGCTGCCATCTGCGCCAAACAAACAGAGGTATGGCCAATTCGCCGTCATCATAGTCAGCGGAATGTTAATTAACTGTGAATTTACTCACAGATTGAAAACGGTTACATCGGGTGGTGATGCGGGAAGCGATCGCTGCCACACTTTAGCGTTGCATCACCGAATGGCGACGCACCAGCGTCGGCATAAAAACATGATTCTGCGCGGGGTCATTAATGCCCTGAGCACCGTTAAGCGCAAGCTCAGTGGCAAGTTTGGCCATAGAAATAATGGGATAGCGCACGGTCGTTAATTGCGGATCGGTGTAGCGTGCCATCGGCATATCATCAAAGCCTACCAGTGACAGCTGCTGCGGCACGGTAATACCGTTGTCCTTCAGCGCCGCCAGCGCTCCGGCCGCCATACTGTCGTTATAGGCAAATATCGCATCAAGCCGCAGGTTGCGCCCGAGTAGCTCCACCATCGCCTCTTCACCGCCTTGCATATCCGGTGTACCTGCGCCAATCCACCCCTCATGTGGCGCAATACCGTATTCCTGTAGCGCCCGCCGCCAGCCTTCACAGCGCAATGCGTCATCTTCAATACCGTGGGAAGAGGCAAGATAGCCAATATTACGGTGCCCCGCAGCCAGTAGCGTACGGGTGGCAAGCTGTGCGCCGCTGATATTATCCAGCCCTATGCAGCGCGCCTCGTAACCGGTTACCACACGGTTAATCAATACCATGCCCGGCACCTGCTCAAGAAATGCGGCCAGCTCTTCATCGCCCAGCGCTTTGGCGTGCACAATTAATGCACTGCAGCGCTGGCGAATCAGCACTTCTATCGCGTGGCGCTCCTCTTGCGCACGGTGGTAGCTATTGCCAATCAGCACATATTTACCGTGGGCGCGTGCCACGCCGTCTACCGCCTTAACCAGCGCGCCAAAAAACGGATCGGACACATCCATGACCACCACGCCTACGGTGTCGCTTACCTGGGTGGCCAGTGCCTGGGCGTTGGCGTTTGGATGGTAGCCAAGCTGCGCTACCGCCTGCATCACGCCCTCGCGCGCCTTGTCGCTCACAAGATTGCTGTGATTGAGCACCCGTGAGACGGTCGCGACCGACACGCCAGCCAGTCGCGCCACATCACGAATGGTAATCATCGCATCTGCCTCAACTGCTGTTGACTGTGCATCTGTGTGCCCTCCTGCCTGCGTCAGGCGGCTATTCTGTCAGCGCGTAAGGAAACACAGCGTGAAGCACATCACAGCAATGGAAGCGGTTACAGCGAGACTGTTAATGATTGTGATCCAGATCGTTATAGAGATGTCACGAAACGGCTTGTGCAGTCAAACGACGCCATAGCCATTCCACTGGCCCCTGGCGAAAAAGCCTGAGCCAGAACACGGAGAAGAGAAGATTGATGGCCCAGATGGCAGGGACAAAGGCCAGAAGCGTGAGGCGATCGAACTGCATAAACAAACCAAGATGCCAGAACAGCGTAGCGCAGATAAGCGTTTGCAGCAGATAGTTAGTGAGCGCCATGCGCCCAACACAGGCAACAGCGCCAACAATTTTTAAACGCGCCAGCCACGGCCAGTAACCAAACGCCAGCGCCGCATAACCAATGGTCTGAAACGGCGCGCTGATATCGCGCGGTGCCTGAAGCAAAAATGCGCACCAACGGTAATCCCAGTGCAGCCACCACTGCGCCGCAATAGCAGGCAGGTTAACCAGCATACCCAGCGCCACCAGCAACCAGCCGGTCTGGCGATAGTGGCGCTGACTGAAACGGCCCTGTAACCAGCCGCTACGCATCAGCGCCGCCCCCAACAGCATCATACCGGCAAGCTGCCAACCGTATTGCACGCCAAGCGCCACCAGGCTGTCGCAAAGCATGGAAAGCCGCTCCTGCATCGCCGCGCTGCCACCGCTAAGGCGCCAGAACTGCTCAAGCTCAACGGCCGAGGCATCCGGCGTCCAGGCGCGGCTGGTAGTGTCACCCTGAATTAGTCCGAGCAGCAGCAGCATACCGACACCCAGCAGGTACAGCAGTACGCCGGTGTTAAACAACTGCTTAATACCGTGCGCGTCACGCACCATGCGCCAGCAAATCAGCCCTACCAGCCCGTAGGACAAAAGGATATCCCCTTCCCAGAACAGGAGCGCATGCAAAAAACCCAGCAGAACCAGTAGACTCAGGCGCGCCTGAATCCAGCGCTTACCGCGCTTGAGCAGCATTTGCAAACCTGCGCCAAACAGCAGTGCGAACAGCGTGAGGAATTTAACCTGAGCAAAGACGTCCAGCAGCGCCCAGGTCCAGGCATCGCGGGGGGTGATATCGCCGTACCAGGCGGGATTGAGGTAGGCCGCCTTCGGCAGGCCGAAGGCAACAATATTTAACAGCAGGATGCCGAGAATGGCGGCGCCGCGAATAAAATCCAGCGTGACATTTCTCTCCATGCACTCCTGCCTGACAGTAAATTAGCTGTGATGACGTACGGCGCGCAAAAACTCCTGGCGCGTGTTCTGGCTTGATTTAAACAGCCCGCCGAGTGACGTGGTGGTGGTTGCGCTGGTCGCGTCACGAATACCGCGTGCCTTCACACAATAATGGACCGCATCAATAGAGACCGCCACATTATTGGTGCCAAGCAGGGTTTGCAGCGCAATCAGAATCTGCTGCGTCAGGCGTTCCTGCACCTGCGGACGACTGGCGAAAAACTGCACAATACGGTTGATTTTTGAAAGCCCAATCACGCCATCTTTCGGGATATACGCCACGGTCGCCTTGCCGTCGATAGTCACAAAATGGTGCTCGCAGGTGCTGGTGAGCGTGATATCACGTACCGTGACCATTTCGTCCACCTTCATCTTGTTTTCGATGATGGTTATCTTCGGGAAATTCGCGTAATCCAGGCCGGAGAAGATTTCATCGACATACATTTTGGCAATGCGGTGCGGCGTCTCCATCAGGCTGTCATCGTTCAAGTCGAGATTGAGCAGCTGCATGATTTCGGTCATATGACCGGCGATACGGCTTTTGCGGGTTTCATTATCCAGCTCGTGCAACGGCGGGCGCAATGGCGTTTCCAGCCCGCGCGCAACCAGCGCCTCGTGAACCAGGGCCGCTTCTTTACTCAGTGATGACATACTTTCTTCTCCTGCAGGTGTGGCGTTCTTTGCCCTACATAGGGGCAAAGTCGGCGTCAATTGTGCGCCAGCGCAGGCGCAGAATCCAGCGTCTGGGAAGATAATTGTTGAAATCGCCTGAACCTTTCGCACGATCACGCCAGGGAAATAATGCCCCAGCGCAGCCGCATGCGTTAGTGAAACATCTTCATTTAGCGGTGAAATTCCCGCGCATGGGCTGTTATGATGCGTGCAGACTTCATTAATTAAGGAGCGCGAGATGGAGAAAATCGACGAGCACCGCTGTTTTGGCGGTTTGCAACAGCGCTGGCGCCACGACTCAACGGTACTGGGTTGCCCGATGACGTTCAGCATTTTTCTGCCACCGGCCCACGAAGAAAATGCCCCGCCGGTGTTATGGTGGCTCTCCGGACTCACCTGCAACGATGAAAACTTCACCACCAAAGCAGGCGCCCAGCGTATGGCTGCCGAGCTGGGTATTGCACTGGTCATGCCGGACACCAGCCCGCGCGGTGAGGATGTGGCTAACGATGACGCTTACGATTTAGGCCAGGGCGCGGGGTTTTACCTGAACGCGACGGCACAGCCCTGGGCTGCACACTATCGCATGTATGACTATCTGCGTGATGAACTGCCCGCGCTGGTTGCAGAGCATTTCCCGTTGGAAAAAAAATCGGCCATTTGCGGCCACTCTATGGGCGGGCACGGCGCGCTGCTGATGGCGCTGAAAAACCCTGGTCGCTTCTGCTCTGTCTCCGCGTTTGCGCCTATTGTCAACCCGTCTCGCGTGCCGTGGGGCGAGAAGGCGTTCAGCGCCTACCTGGGTGATAACAAAGAAACGTGGAAAGCATGGGACAGCTGCGAGCTGTTGTTAAGCGCCCCGGATGAGGCCAGACTGCCCATGCTGATTGACCAGGGCGATGCCGATAACTTCCTCGCACAGCAGCTCCAGCCAGCGCGCTTTGCCGAGGCCGCCCGCAGCCGTGACTGGCCGCTGGAGCTACGTATCCAGCACGGTTACGACCACAGCTACTACTTTATTGCGAGTTTTATTGAAGACCACCTGCGTTTTCACGCAGGCTACCTCTTTAAGTAGATTCCCCCGCCCCGCTATCGCGCGGGGCGATTTTTACCTGCCTGCGGCGCGAGTCCAGCGCAATCAGCATGACCGATGACACAATCAACAGCGTGCCGAGCCAGTCCGGCAGCGTAAACGTTACGCCGAGCAACAGTAGCGACAGTAGCGCGCTGCTGAGCGGTTCAGCACAGCTAAGAATACTGGCACGCGGCCCGCCAATCACCTGGGCGCCTTTCAGATACAGGCTGAAGGTGATCGCCGTACCCACCACAATTAAATAAAAGAAGGCGAACAGTACGCTGGCGTCATTCATCATTTCGATACGCTGCGTGCCGTAAAACGGCACCAGCATCAGCCCACCGAGCAACATGCTCCAGCCGACTATCGGCAGCGTACCGTAGCGAGCAATCAGGCCAGAGGAATAGGTGGTATAAAAGGCCGCAGAAAATGCCGAGGCAATGCCCCAGAACAGCGCGGCACCGGAGATACTGAGCGAGGTCGGGTTACCGTGAGTGACCAGCAAAAATGTCCCCGTCAGCGAGGTGAAAATAGCCGCAAAGACGAACATCCCGGTGCGCTTTTTCTGCACCAGTGCAAACCAGGCAACGATTATTGACGGCGAGAGGAATTGCAGCACCGTAGCGGTGGCAGCATTAGATTCCTGAATGGCCATCAGGAACGTCAGTTGTACCAGCAGTGCGCCAAAAAAGGTGAACAGCAGCAGGCTGGGGATATCTTCAGGCGTGGTAAACACGCGAAATACGCGCTCGCCCTGCATAAATGATAGCGTCAGCAAAATCAGGCCGGAGAACAGCAGGCGCACCATTGTCAGCCACTGCGCCGACACGTGGCTGTTTTGCAGGATATATTGCGCCGCCACGCCTGAACTGCCCCACAGCACTGCGGCCAGCAGCACATACAGAATACCTTTTTGGGTTTGCGCCATTATCTCCCCTACCATCCGCTGCGGATGACTCATCAATACAACACTCAGGAGATTATGATACGCACATTTTATAAACAGGCGGGAGAGAAAAAGGTCGGACGGGCCGCTGCACAGCCACATCCGACAAAACATTACCGACCGATTTTAATATCAGTAATGCGGTAATCATTGCCCATACCGGTAGCGACATGGCTTTCCACGGCAAGTTCTACCTTATTGCTTTTTGCAATAAACGTACCGCTCAACGTCACCCATTCATCCGCCTTGCTCAGTTCGAGGGGAGTCACTACTTCACTGGCATCGACCAGAAGCGAGATTTTTGGCGCAGCGCTCTTGCCAATAATGCGCACTGCCCTGAGGCTAAAGGTGTATTCACAACCGGCTTTAAGACCATCGAGCGTTTTGGTAAGCACCAGACCGGCGTGATCGTTAGCCTTGCCGCCGGTAATAAATTCCACCGCCCGCTTGCCGTCTCCCGCATCTACCAGGTACAGACCTTTGCCCGCCGGACCGGCCTGCCAACCGTTCCAGTTATCGCCTTCGAAGGTGGTGATATCGCTAAACGGCGGGCACGGCTCGGGCTGTGCCCCACCAGCGCCCGGTTTGTTTTCCACACTGTCATGTTCGTGGCAACGGCAACCCTGCGCCTTACCGCCGCCCAGTCCACACACCTCGACTAACGTTTTCAGGACATCGGCAAGTGTATTGACCGCCCGCACAATCTCTCCTGCGTGATCGCAAATATTGCTCCCTGGCTTGCCGCCATTATTGCTGTTGATGCCTTCCAGCCGGTCAGCCTCTTCTTTTTTATCCGCCACGCTTTCTTCATGTGGCACTTTGCTCGCACAGATAGTTTGCTTTAACACCACCGCGAAATCCGCCACGCCGCGGGTGTAAATGTAGTGCTCACCGCCGGTGCGCAGCGCCAGACGTTTATATTCTTTGACCATTGCCGCTTCATCCTGCGGCGTCGGATACGGCGTAGAGGCATGGGGCGTACCGAGGTAGGTGTGTACTTTCACTTCACGGCTCAACGCGCTGGCAATCGCGCTGTCACAGGCCTGAATACGCGCAGCGTCCAGCGTCATCTCACCGCCTTCCAAACTTTCATCGCCAAGTACAAATACGTTGCGCTCTGCACCCGTGCGCCAGTCAAACCACTGGCTGATGTCTTCTACCGCTCGCGCCACATCTTCCTGCGCCCCGGCGTTAGCTACGCTGTCACGCACGCGCCCTTTCAGGCGTGCAGCATCCACACCTTTACCAGTGAGGTAGTTACGCACCGTGTTATCAAACGCTGTACCAGAAAAAGTGCCCTCAATGCCAAGAAACTGTACCCGCAGGTCCGACGGACAGGCTTTTTTTGCCTCTTCCACTGCGGCATTGAGCGCCGCGCTAAGGGCTGCCGCCTCATCGGCCATTGAACCGCTGGTATCAATCACAATCACTAAATCGACGGGCTTCGCAGCCGTTGTTGCTGTGCTCATGTTTATCTTCCTGTTACTCAGTGGTGTTAAAGCGGGTGCTGAATTCCCGCTCGTTGATGTGGACAAAGAGACCGTTATTGCGTCAGCAAAGCGTGCGTGTGGTGCTCAGTGCTCACAGGCGTCAGCCGTAATCATGTTGACGAGCTTTACCGTGCTGATTACTTCTCACCAATACATCCCTGAAAGACAAATCCTGTTGCATTACGTTGCCCGAATAAAAACATAGGTGCTGAATTTAATTCAGGAAGATAAAAAAGCACGCACGAAGTTAAAACAGAACATCATAAAAGAAATGGTACAGGAAAATAAAAAAGCGCAGCACAACTGGTAAGATCCATAGTCCGTCACAGTGCTCAGACCAGTAAAAAAGATACTTTCAGAAAACCTAAAAAAGCTGTGCATGATATATAAAACATGCGTAACAATAAAATAAATAATCATAAAAATCAAAAATATAGGTAACAAGCCATAAAGCAAACACATTTAATAAGGAATAATTCACCATCTCAATCCGCGCCTGGCTTGAATAAGAAATTAAACACGCTTGTTATGGTTAATAATGAATTAGCAACACTAATAAGGGCGATAATAAGACGGGTATTTTCACATTGAAATAATACGGGAATAGTAAAAAAAGGGATGGCTTCCCATCCCTTTTTATTATCAGAAGCGATAGTCTGCGGCGACAAAGTAGCGGCGACCGTCTTCGTTGTAGCTGTAGTCGTCGCGATTGAGGTCTTTATCCCCCACGTTGAGCACACCTGCGCGCAGCTTCAGCGCCTGGGTTGCCTGCCAGGCAGCACCTGTATTCCAGACCGTATAACCGCCCGGCGTCGGGTTACCGCTGGTTTCGGTGCGCTGCTGGCCGGTGTAATCCGCCTGTACGTAGAACGACCAGTCGTCGGTTGCCAGCCAGTCTACCGTGGCGTGCGCAGTATGGAACGGCATTTCCGAGAGCGGGCGGTTGCCGCCGTTACTCAGGTTGCGCCCGTCGGTGTAGGTGTAGTTGAGCGTCAGCTTCCACTGCTCGTTAAAAGGCACCTTAAGCTCGGTTTCCACGCCGCGAATGCGCGCCTTGTCGACGTTGTAATAGCGAAACGCCGGTACGCCGTCGATAAAGCCGACAAAATTCGAATAGCTGGGAGCGAGCGCAGCGTTAGGCGTACGGCTGATATTAATCATATCGTCAATATTGTTCTGATAGGTGGTGATGCTTGCGCTCACGCCATCCAGCCAGCCCTCTTCGCCCGCGTAATACAGGCCCATTTCAAAGCTCTCGCTGGTTTCCGGGTTCAGATCCGGGCTACCCACCACTTTACAGGCACCGCGACAGGAGTTGCTCTGCCAGTCCGGGCTTAATTGCAGTAGTGACGGCGCTTTAAACGCCGTTGCCCAGCCGCCTTTAATGGTTAGCGTGTCGGTGGCGTTATACACCAGATAAGCACGCGGGCTCCAGTGGTCACCGTAGGTTTCATGGTCATCCATG
The DNA here is from genome assembly GCA_966185765.1 of uncultured Enterobacteriaceae bacterium. Lineage (GTDB taxonomy): Bacteria > Pseudomonadota > Gammaproteobacteria > Enterobacterales > Enterobacteriaceae > CBIFVZ01. The sequence continues at coordinate 53,348 of CBIFVZ010000004.1, forward strand.
CGCAATCCAGCGGTGAGCGCAAGTGGGTCAAAAATGCGCCACTCATCTTCGAGGAACAGTGCGTACTGGTTGGCGGAGACTTTGCTGCTGTCGCCGCCGGTAATATTCACCGCATCGCTCAATCTGTCGTTGCGCCATTCGCCACCAAAGGTCAGCATCTGGTTGAATTCGCTCAGCGGCAGCACCACCTTGCCATCAAGAGTGTTATTGCGCGAAGTAATGGCAGACGCGTTGCCTGGATTGCGGTTATCGGTTTTATCGCCATAGAAGCGTAATTCAGTGGTGCCAAAATCCCAGCGGCCATTGTGTGACAGCGAGTAGTTCTGGCGGTCCATGCGGTTTTTATCAAGGGAGTCAGACTCGCGGTCCTGACGGTCAAAGCCATATGTCAGATTAACGTCCTGGTTCTCCGCTGGCGTGAGCGCGAATTCAACGTTGCCATTGCGTGCCGTCATCCCTTCAATACGCGGCGTTTCCCCGGTCGTGCTGGTTTCTGAGGTCTGCTGGGCATCTTTCTCGCGCTTGCTGAGGCCGCCGTATACTTTCACGCCCAGCACATCGTCAATTAACGGACCGGTGACAAAGAAGTTGCCGTTATAGCTGTCGCCACGCTCGCGGTGCTCCTGAAGGGTGCTGTCGAGGCTCAGCGTACCGTGCCACGCGCGCCCGACTTTGCGGGTGATGATATTCACCACGCCACCCAGGGCATCGGAGCCATACAGCGAGGACATTGGCCCACGTACCACCTCAATGCGCTCAATGGCATCGGTTGGGATCCAACCCAGGTCGAAATCGTTGTGGCGAAACAGGGCATTGCGCGAGCTAACGCGCTTGCCGTCAACCAGAATCAGGGTGTAACCACTGTCGAGGCCACGGATACTCACGCCCTGGCGGTTGTCGCCTTCGTTGGTCAGCTGGATACCGGGAACTTCTTTGAGAATATCCTTGAGATTCTGCACCGGACGGCGCTGGATATCTTCAGCGGTGATAACGCTAATGCTGGCAGGTGCGTCTTTGAGATTCTGTTCAACCGCGGAGGCGGTGACGACCATAACGTCTTCTTTGCGCTGTTCATTTTCGTTTTCCAGCGCTGCCGCAGGCAGGCTCAGAGACAGCGCGGACAAGCACAGCCCTCCCCGAACCACAGGATTTAACCTAAACATTCCACTTCTCCATGAGGTAATCAATAACAATCAAAAATTGCCCACACAGCAAATACGGCGCCCGCGACGTTGGCGGGGGCTTTTATACACGGCTGGTTTATTCACCAGTCCGTCAATGAGGTGTTGTACCGTTTCTTAACAGCATTTGATTCACCTGCGCATACCAGCGCATTGGGCCAGATTCATACGTAATGACGCATTCAGCCGCTCTTGTTTTGCTAACAGCCACGCAGCGACGCGTCAGGAAAGGTTATTTTGCAGCGAGCGCCCACGGCGCACCTGCGGCTTCCCTGTGAATCAAACACGCAAACGATAAAGCAAATGATAATACTTATCAATCAAATCAATTTGTAAAAGTGAACGATGCGAAAGAATTGCTGTCAGGTGGGCAAAACGTGGTCTACAGGGAAGGGTTTTCGACAGACGCCGTGTGAAAAACACGCGGCCCCTGGCAGTTAACCTCTGCCAGGGGCCGCGATAAACAGCTAACCGAAACGCTTATTTTTTAAGATGCTGCGGGAACGTCATTTCGCTGTAGCGGACAAAACGCGAGCCTTTAACAATCTTGTAGCCAAACCAGATAGCGAAGAACAGCGGCAGGCCGATATAAGTTGCCGTTACGCCAATCCAGTCAATGCGGTCTGCCAGGAACGCTTCGTAGTTCTGACCGAGCGTGATAATCAGGCACAGCACAAAAGCAAAAATCGGCCCAATCGGGAAGAAGCCCGAACGGTACGGCAGATCGTTAATATCGTTACCTGCCAGCACATAGCCACGACGGAAACGATAGTGGCTGATGGCAATCCCCAGCCAGGCGATAAAGCCCGTCATCCCGGAGGTGTTCAGCAGCCACAGGTACACAGTCTGGTTACCAAACATTGAGGTTAAAAAGCACAGCCCGGCAACCACCGTCGTTGCATACAGCGCATTGCGCGGCACGCCGCCTTTAGAGAGCTTTGAGAAAATGCGCGGCGCTTTACCATCGCACGCCAGCGTATAAAGCATACGGGTGGAGGCATACATGCCGGAGTTGCCCGCAGACAGCACTGCCGTCAGGATAACCGCGTTCATCACCGCTGCCGCAGACAGCAGGCCCGCGTGCTGGAACACCAGCGTGAATGGACTGACGCTGATGTCTTTTACATCGTTACGCAGCAGGCTCGGGTCTGTGTACGGGATAATCAGGCTGATAATCAGGATAGCGAACACATAGAACAGCAGGATGCGCCAGAACACCTGACGCACCGCACGCGGAATGTTCTTTGCCGGATCGGCAGATTCGCCCGCAGCAATGCCAATAAGCTCTGTGCCCTGGAACGAGAAGCCGACTATCATCGCCACGCCTATCATGGCAGCAAAGCCACCGGCAAACGGCGCATCACCCACGGTCCAGTTGCTCCAGCCCGCAGGCTCACTACCTTTAAAAATGCCCATGATCATCAGCAAACCGGTGATGATAAAGATAATCACCGTCGCCACTTTGATGAGCGAGAACCAGTATTCCGCTTCACCAAAGCCTTTTACAGAGATGTAATTGAGCAGGAACATAATGCCGAGGAACAGCGCACTCCAGATCCAGCCTGGCGTGTCCGGGAACCAGTAGTTCATGACCAGTTGTGCCGCAACCAGGTCGACTGCGATGGTTACCGCCCAGTTGTACCAGTAGTTCCAGCCCAGTGCGAAGCCAAAGCCCTCTTCCACATAGTTCTGACCGTAGGTCGCAAACGAGCCGGAAACCGGCATATAAGCCGCAAGCTCGCCCAGACTGGTCATCAGGAAGTAAACCATCAGGCCAATGAGGATATAGGAGAACAGCGCGCCGCCTGGGCCAGCCTGAGAAATGGTGGCGCCAGAAGCCACAAAAAGACCGGTGCCAATGGAGCCACCGATGGCGATCATCGTCAGATGACGTGCCTTAAGCTCGCGTCGCAGACCGGATGGTTGCGTATTATTATCTTGAGAAACCATAGAAAAATGCTGTTAGTCCAAAAAATGAGGCGCGATTGTAGCAGAAACCTGAAAAACCGCCCGAGTGAAAAGCGCTGTTATAAGAGACCTTCATGATAGCCGCATCATTATAAGTAAAGCAGCGAATGGCCCTTCTGGCGTAGGTTTTACGGTTGCGCATCGCAATAGCGTAAAAATCGCAGCAGCGCGCTGGAAAGATGCTTCTGGCGATGATGAATGCGATACAGCGTGCGCACCAGGCGTGGCAACGATACGGGGACTTCCACCAGCGTACCGCTTTGCAGCTGCTCCTCTATAACGCGCCGCGACAGACAACTCACCCCCAGCCCATGACGCACGGCGTGTTTGATGGCCTCAGAGTTACCCAGCTCCATTGCAAGACGCAGACGCGGCAAATGCGCCAGCAGCAGGTAATCCACGATTTCACGCGTGCCGGAACCCTGCTCGCGTAAAATCCACGGCGCATTCGCCAGGCTTTCCAGCGTAACCGGCATATTGAGCAATGCAGCCCCAGGGGCGGCAAATACCACCAGTTCATCCTCCAGCCACGGCTCAGTGACAATATCCGGCGTATGGCACGGCCCTTCAATCAGGCCGATATCAACGCGAAAATCCATAACTGCGTTTATCACGTCCTGGCTGTTGCCTACGCTTAATTCCAGCGGCAACGTCGGGAAATCGCGGCGGTAGCGGGCAATAGCTTCCGGTAAAATGTAGTTGCCGATAGTACTGCTGGCATACACACGGATAGCGCCGTTATCCTCATGAAAAAGCTGTTCGATTTCGTTTGCCTGCTCCAGCAGCGCCACCGTGCGCGGGTACAGCAGCCGCCCGTGCTCGTTCACCACCAGCCGTTTACCGACGCGGTCGAACAATTGCACCCCAAGCTGGTTTTCCAGATCTGCCAGCGCAGCGCTGACCGCCGACTGGGACAGCGCCATCATCAGTGAGGCCTGCGTGGTGGAACCGCTTTTCAGCACTTGCGCAAAAACTTCAAGCTGGCGCAGAGTGATATGCATTGGATGTCTCTCTGTCATGCTTATCCGATTAGTTACCACTTATAATGGTTGATTATAAATATATAATCAATTTTTCATTTATATCGCTGCACCTTAACCTTTCTCCTGTTGAGGAGAAAACCATGACGACATTACCGCTATTTCATTCATCGTACGTGCGCCACGTTATACCGGGTCTGACGCTGAGTGTGCTGATTGCCGCTGCCGCCCTCTGGGCCGGTGCGCAACCGCAGCTGGCCGCTGCCGGACTGAGTGCGCTGACGCTTGCCATCATTGGGGGCATGGTACTCGGCAACACCGTTTATCCGCGCCTGAGGCTACGCTGCGACAGCGGCGTACTGTTTGCAAAGCAACACCTGCTGCGCGCGGGTATTGTGCTCTATGGCATGCGCTTAACCTTCAGCCAGATTGCTGACGTTGGCGTAAGCGGCATTATGATTGACGCGCTGACGCTCACCAGCACCTTTACACTTGCCTGCTTACTGGGTCCACGTGTGTTTGGGCTTGACCGCCAGACCAGCTGGCTTATTGGCGCAGGCAGCAGTATTTGCGGAGCAGCGGCGGTACTGGCAACGGAGCCAGTCGTCAAAGCGGAGGCCGGGAAAGTGACCGTCGCGGTCGCTACTGTGGTGATTTTTGGTACGCTGGCGATTTTTGTTTATCCCGCACTGTGGCCGCTGTTGCAATCGCTTTTCAGCCCGGAGCGTTTTGGTATTTATATTGGCGCTACCGTACATGAAGTCGCACAGGTGGTCGCCGCCGGTCACGCGGTTAGCCCGCAGACCGAAAACACGGCGGTAATCGCGAAAATGCTGCGCGTGATGATGCTGGCCCCCTTTCTGCTGTTTCTTGCCGCGCGCGTAAAGCAACTGGCACCGGCTAAAAAGGACACACCGGCTAAAATTACCGTGCCCTGGTTTGCACTGCTGTTTATTGCCGTAGCTATCATCAACTCCTTTCATCTGCTGCCGGGCGCGCTGGTGCAGTCACTGATTGCGCTTGACACGCTGCTGCTCGCTATGGCTATGGCAGCACTGGGGTTAACTACGCATTTAAGCACACTGCACCAGGCCGGGCTGAAACCTATTTTGCTGGCGCTGTGCCTGTTTGTCTGGCTGCTGGTGGGCGGCGGCGCTATTAATCTGGTTGTGCACGCGCTTGTGGGATGAACGGGGGAAATTTTGTGGCAGACCCGTTATCATAGTGTGTCTTTCCCGATAACGGGTATGAGGAGAAAACGCATGAAGTTTATTGGAGCGCACGTCAGCGCCTCCGGCGGGCTGGAAAATGCCGCCATCCGCGCGGCTGAAATCAACGCTACCGCCTTTGCCCTGTTTACCAAAAACCAGCGCCAGTGGCGTGCCGCCCCACTGACTGAGGACGTCATCAGTCGCTTTAAGGCCGCCTGCCAGAAATACCACTACCGGCCTGAGCACATCCTGCCGCACGACAGCTATCTGATTAACCTCGGGCATCCGGTTGAGGAGGCGCTGGAGAAATCGCGCGAGGCTTTTATTGACGAAATGAGCCGCTGCCAGCAGCTTGGGCTGACATTACTGAACTTCCATCCCGGCAGCCATTTAAAGCAGATCTCTGAAGAAGATTGCCTCGCGCGTATTACGCAGTCCATTAATATCGCGCTGGATAAGACCGAAGGCGTAACCGCCGTTATCGAAAACACTGCGGGTCAGGGCAGCAACCTGGGCTTTCGCTTTGAACAGCTGGCGGCAATTATCGACGGCGTTGAGGATAAATCACGTGTCGGCGTCTGTATCGATACCTGCCATGCGTTTGCCGCAGGTTATGACCTGCGCAGCGCCGAAGAATGCGAGAAAACCTTTGCCGAGTTTGAACGCGTGGTTGGTTTTAACTACCTGCGCGGTATGCACCTCAATGATGCTAAAAGTGAATTCGCCAGCCGCGTTGACCGCCACCACAGTCTGGGAGAAGGTAACATCGGTCATGACGCGTTTCGCTGGATAATGCGCGATAACCGTTTTGACGGCATCCCGCTGATTCTTGAAACCATCAACCCGGATATCTGGGCTGAGGAAATTGCCTGGCTTAAAGCGCAGCAGGACCAGCAGGCCGTGGCGTGAGCGCCTGCCCTTTCAATGTGAAACGGGCGCAGCTGCGCCCGTTGAGACTGATGCCTTACCTCATCCTGTTTCAGACAGGGTGAATGACACCCAATAAAAAATAAGCAAAATCAATGCATTGATTTTCGTCTGCTCACCACAAAGAAGGAAAAACCACGTTTTTTCCTTCTTTGTCAGCAATCTGAACGGGCGCAGCAGCGCCCGTTTTTTATGGTCAGGAATCTGTCCAGCTACTTCCCGGCATCTGCCACTCCCGCCACGGTGTTGATGGTCTGCAGCAGTGAGGCTTCAAACACAGGTCCATGAGTCAGGCCGGGATAAACGCGATAATCCGCATTAATGCCTTTCTGTTTAAGTATTTCCACCAACTGCGCGTTTTTATCCTGCGCAGGCATATCGCCCTGGCCATCACCTTCGTCAAGCTGCAGCTGCTTTCCCGCCAGCGCGGCATGGGAGAGCGCACGAGCGCGGGTTAGCATTACGTCTTTGCCCCAGCCCAGGGACGCACTGGCCGCGTAATAGTGATTAAAACGCTCAGGCTCGCTGTAAAACGTATCCAGAACAAACAACCCACCGTAAGAGTGGCCCCACAGGCTCAGTTCATGTTGATTGATACGTGTCTGGCTTTCAGCCCAGGGCAGAATGCGGTCCAGCAGTAGCTGTCGAAATGCCTCACTGCCACCGCCCTGGTCTTCTTTATAGACAGGATGGCCGGACACCGGTCCTGGCGGGGTGTAATCGCGTGTGCGAGAGGGGATGTCAAAAGGCAACGCCGTCTGGTAACCCACGGCCACCAGTACCGGGGCTTTTGCCTTAGCAATACGTCCCAGCAGCGCTTCGCTCAGTTTTGACATAGCGGCGTTACCGTCAAGCATCACCAGCGCCGGTCTGCCAGCCTCTGGCGCGTCCCCGTTGGGCATCGCCAGCCACACTTTGTAATGGCGCCGCTTGTCAACAGAATCAAAGGTTGCGCTGCGGAAATGGTAATAAGCAGAGCCGGTATCCGCGATAGTTGGACCCAGTGGTTTAAATACAGGCTGCGCCTGGCACAGCCCGATTGCGGTAATAAAAAGAAAAGTAGAACTCAACAACCGACGAAGATGACGTTTCACAGCCTGATTCCCTGTCGTTAATATCAAGAGCAGGTTATGAGTCTATGTCAGCCGCCGCTACGCTGTCTAACGCCTTATCACCCTAATTACGTTATGGAAAAAGAAACGTCGCGTGTCGACGGGCGGTCCCAACGCCACTCATGCAGCATATTTGCTTATCTGACACCCGCCGGGGAAACGACGAGGTTACGGCCGCCATCAGCGCGTCAGAAAGCGTCATAAAAAAACCGGCACAGTCACCTGTGCCGGTGAGACTGATGCCTTACCTCACCCTGTCTCAGACAGGGTGAATGACACCCAATAAAAAATAAGGAAAATCAATTTATTGATTTTCGTCTGCTAACCACAAAGAAGGAAAAACCACGTTTTTTCCTTCTTTGTCAGCAATCTGACCGGCACAGTCACCTGTGCCGGTTATCCGGATTGCCGTGAATCAGACTGTTTTTTCTACCAGTGCGCTCTCCGGGCGTTTGAGGAAGGCATAAAGCAGCCCCGCCAGCAGCGTACCGACGACAATGGCCAGCAGGTAGCCCAACACCGGTGTAATCGCGCCAGGGATAAGCAGCACAAACAGTCCACCGTGTGGTGCCATGAGTTGCGCCCCTACGGCCATTGAGATGGCACCCGTTACTGCACCGCCCAGAATACAGCACGGCAGTACGCGCATGGGGTCACGCGCCGCAAACGGGATTGCGCCTTCAGTGATAAAGCACAGGCCCAGTACCAGCGCGGCCTTACCACCTTCCTGCTGCGCCTTATCAAACTTGCGGCGAGCAAGAAGCGTTGCCAGCCCCAGCGCCAGCGGTGGCACCATGCCAGCGGCCATGATCGCCGCCATCGGCGCATACGTATGGGTACTCAGCAGGCCAACACCAAAGGCATACGCCGCCTTATTGACCGGCCCGCCCATGTCAGTACACATCATGCCACCCAGAATCGCGCCCAGTAGTACGGCATTTGCCGTACCCATTGTTTGCAGCCAGTGAGTCAATCCTTCAAGGATTTTCGCAACCGGCGTACCAATGATGTAAATCATCGCAAGCCCCACTACCAGGCTTGAAATCAGCGGGATGATAAGAATAGGCTTGAGCGCCTCCATGCTGGCCGGAAGTTTCAGTTTTGAACTGATAAGCTTTGCCACATAGCCCGCAAGGAAACCGGCGATGATACCGCCAATAAACCCGGAGCCGGTGCTCACTGCCAGCATCCCGCCAATCAGACCCGGCGTCAGACCAGGACGGTCGGCAATGGAGAAAGCGATATAGCCTGCCAGCACGGGCACCATCAACGCAAAGGCGCTTTCACCACCGATTTGCATCAGCGCGGCGGCAAGCGTCCCTTTCTCTTTGAAGGCTTCAATACCGAACACGAACGACAGCGCAATACACAGGCCGCCCGCGACCACCATCGGCAGCATGTAAGACACACCGGTCAGCAGGTGGCGATAGGCACCGCCGCCCTCTTTTTTGCTCTCCTGGCTTGCCTGCGCCTGACCAGAAGGCTGACAGACCGTAGCCTGCGCCAGCGCCTTATCAAACTCCTGCGCCGTTTTCTTTAGCGCAAGGCCCGTTGAGGTGCGGTACATCGGTTTACCGGCAAATTTTGCCAGGTCCACTTCAATGTCAGCCGCCACCAGCACCAGGTCGGCCTCTTCAATCTCCTGTGGCGTAATGGCATTGCCAGCCCCCACAGAACCACGGGTTTCAACCTTCACCCACCAGCCACGCTTTTTAGCCTCGGTTTCAATCGCTTCTGCCGCCATAAAGGTGTGCGCTACACCCGTCGGGCACGCGGTAACCGCGACAATACGTTTTGCACGTTCAACAGCTGCGGGCGCAGGGGCATGATACGGTTGCGCCTGACTTTTGGACTCACTCAAAAACTGTGCCGGGTGCTGCACAGCACGATCGATATCACCGTGATAAACCAGCTTGCCGTCCAGCGCACTGTCTGCAGGCAATGCACCGCCTACAACAATGGCCAGTTCTGCGTCATGCGGGTTATCGGTAAATGTGACACCCGCCTCACCAGCGGCACTGGCAAGCAGCGTTTTTACCAGATACGCACGTGCCTGCCCGCAGCCAGCGTCAATAATCAGCAGCGTTTTCATTGGGGCTTCTCCCGACAGAATTTAAAAGGGTTGTAAGCTGACGCGTGCCATCATGGCTGCCAGTTTAGTCCTGTCGGTTATCCCGACATTGCTCTGGCTGACGGCCAGTGCAGCAACCGCTGTAGCAAGACGTAGCGTGTGCTCGCTGGATTCGCGCATCAGCAGGCCGTAAATCAGACCGCCCACCATCGAATCACCCGCGCCCACCGTACTGACTACTTCACAGGCTGGCGGTTTCGCTATCCACGCGCCGGAAGCGTTCACCCACAGCGCACCTTCTGCGCCAAGTGAAATCACCACGTGAGCGATGCCCTGCTCGCGCAACTGGTGCGCGGCGCTAACCACATCACCAATTTCCGGCAGCTTGCGACCAGCCCAGATTTCCAGTTCGCGCCGGTTTGGTTTCACCAGCCAGGGCGCGGCTTTCAGTCCGGCGACCAGCGCCTCACGACTGCTGTCAAAAATAATGCATGGACACTGGCTGCGCAGACGTACCATCCAGTCGGTAAAGGCATCCGGGCTAACGCCCGCAGGCAGGCTACCGCTCACACATACCATATCGAACTGACCCAGCCAGCTCAGGGAATCATTAACAAAACGCTCCCAGTCGCCCGGCGTGACGTCAAAGCCGGAGAAGTTCAGGTCCGTCACCTCGCCGTCTTTTTCGGTAAGCTTCACGTTAATACGCGTGCGGCCCTGGACAACCTGGAAGCGGTTGGCAATACCCAGTTCGCTGAACAAATGCTGAAAGCCGTCCTGGTTATCTTTGCCCAGAAAACCGCCTACGGTGACATCGATGCCCAGGTCTTTCAGCACTTTGGCAACGTTAATGCCCTTACCAGCAGCATGCAGGCCGGTTGTACGTACCAGGTTAACTTCACCGCGCTCGATTTCTGGCGTGAATCCTACCAGGTCATAGGCCGGGTTAAGCGTAATGGTTGCAACGCGTCTGCTCATGCTACGTCCTCCCCCAGACCCGCCGCGATGGCCTCACCAATCTCTTTCAGCGCCTGTTCAGCATCGTCACCGCTGGCGGTAATACGCAAGCGATGGCCTTTTTTCACGCCCAGCGCGACCACTTTCATCAGGCTGCGGCCATTAGCCGGTTTGCCCGTTCCGTCAAGGTTCACCACGGTAATCTCACTTGTGAATTGCTTTATGGTATTGACCAGCATTGTGCCGGGACGGGCGTGCAGCCCGTGCTCGTTGCGGATAACAAATTCTGCGCTCAGGGCCTGCGGATTTTGCGGCGCATCGGCCTCACGCGTCAGGATATCCAGTAAGGTGATGCCATCTGCGTTCAGCAACTGTTCAGCTTTACGCTGCATCAGCAGGTCACTCAGGCGGCTTAGCACCTGTAACGGTGCGTCATCGGTGACGGACACCGTCAGCAGCAGGGCTACCGGCTCGTTATTTACGTAAAACGGCGTCTGCGGGCGTGCGATAGCAACACCACTTGCCAGATTGCCTTCAGTGCTGTCGTTAAGCCAGATCCCCTGCCCCAGGCACAGCGGTGTCTGGCTGACGGTGCTACTGACAAACGCCGCATTCACTGCCCCGGCGGTGTTAAGCCTGCCTGCGTTCAACGCCTGCAACGTAACAAGATCGTTTGCCACAACATCGAGCGACAGCGTACTGGCGTCAAAAATCAGTCCGGCGGTCTGTTTTTCACCCATCAATAGCGCGCGCAGGGTTTCTGCATCCGGCGCGGTTTTAAGCTGTTCAGCAACCGCATCATCACTCAGAACATGAGTAAGCTGGCGCAGTAAACCAAGATGTTCATCAGAACTGGCAGCGATACCGATAGCCACGTAGGCGGTTTGTCCGTCGCCCCAGCAAACGCCCTGCGGGAACTGAAATACCTGTACACCGGTTTTCAGCACCTGGTCGCGGGTGTCGGTCGTGCCGTGTGGAATGGCGATGCCATTACCAAGAAAAGTGGATGTCTGCGTTTCGCGCGCCAGCATGCCATCGACGTAGCCTGGGGCCACGTTTCCTGCCTGCTCCAGCGCGTGGGCCACCAGGCGAATAGCCGCGTTTTTATCCGCAGCCTGCTGCGCGGGGTGGATATCCTTCACAGATAACTGGAACATGAGTGTTGTCTCCCGTCTGTAGAATCGTTTCAGCTTATACCGTCCGAAAAAGCCCGCAAAGCGCAGGCAAACTGGCCAAACCAAAGCTGAAACGTTTCAAGAAGTGTGTGAAATTTTGTCATTTTCCACAAGCTATCCCGTTAGAAACATCTCAAAAATTAGACCTTCAGCACATTTCAGCGCCAATCCGTCCGATACGGGCGAGGAATAACGGACTTTCCAGGCATCTATCAGCACAGCTTCAGCAACGGCCTCATCAACAGAAAATAAAGGAGGATGGCATACTGCAATGTCTTGTTAGCACACGCTATCGCGCTGAGGGGTGAACAACGTCTTCCTGTGAAGCGTAGTCAACGCCCTCAACGGCATCCTTGCATGCCGGGGTGTCGTTTATGTTCAGGGTGTGATGCCCGGTCTTACCTCAAGCTACTCGCGAGGGCTGATATAACCGGGATAGCGCAGAGGCCTCCACGCTATCTGTAAGGGTTAGAAACTATTGCGATAAACCGTGAGGGGGGGTGTGCGATGTCCGGGGAATAAGGACAGCTTAAGGCGCCGTCTGCGCTTCAAGATGAATCAGATACGTCATCGCCTGCTGACGACTGGCACCACACATCTCAAACGAAGGCTGAAGCCCGGCACACACCTGCGGGCGCAGCGGCGAGGCAAACAGTTTGCAACGTTGATGTTCATCAAGTTGAACACAGGGCGTGTTCGCGGGTTTGCCCTGTGGCATACCCGGAATGGGGCTGGAAATAGACGGCGCCGTGCAGCAGGCACCACAGTCGGGGCGACATTGCATAACGCATTCTCCGGGGGGTGGCAACGCGGACTCTATCAGTCTGCCCCACGCCTTACCAGCGGATTTACTGGCGCCTGCCGTCGTGTGGGAAAATACTTGCCTGCGCGCCGCCTCGCGAGTACCTTGACGCGATATTTTTCCCCTATTCGTACAGGACTTCCCAATGCCAAGAGCTAACGAAATCAAGCGCGGTATGGCTATTAATTACAACGGCAAGCTGCTGCTGGTAAAAGATATCGACATTCAGGCACCAAGCGCCCGTGGCGCAGCCACGCTGTATAAAATGCGTTTTTCCGACGTGCGTACAGGTCTGAAGGTGGAAGAGCGCTTTAAAGGTGACGATATCCTGGACACCATCCAGCTTTCACGCCGGGCCGTGACGTTCTCGTATATCGACGGCAACGAATATGTATTCATGGATGATGAAGACTACACGCCGTATACCTTTACCCACGAGCAGATTGCTGATGAATTGCAGTTTATTCCCGAAGGTGGCATGCCCGGCATCCAGGTACTGACGTGGGACGGGCAGCTGCTGGCGCTTGAACTGCCGCAGACGGTTGATCTGGAAATAACCGAGACCGCACCGGGTATTAAAGGTGCTTCTGCCAGCTCGCGCACCAAGCCCGCCACGTTGTCTACCGGGCTGGTGATTCAGGTGCCAGAATATCTGGTGTCTGGTGAGAAAATTCGCGTTCACATTGCCGAGCGTCGCTATATGGGTCGCGCCGACTGATTTGGCAACGCCATGCAATAAGGCCACAGCAATGGCTGCGGCCTTATTGCGTATACCCGCAGGTATAGAGCTTAAGGAAGCGGGGACTTAATTAGACCCCGGCGTTATTTCGCCAGACGTGCAAATTCATCTTTCGCCTTTTGCAATTGCTTTTGAAACTCCGCGTTGGAATGCAACGTCGCGACAGTTGCGGCGGCAACAACGCGCGCGGCGTCAATGTCACTTTGCCAGTGATATCCACATATCACCCGACTTTGTCCTAACTCATAACCACGCTTGAAAATCGTGTCCTGACGCGCTGGGTTGATTTCTGCCAGTACTAGCGCTGAAGCCCAACCGATGGACGTATGCCCCGACGGATAGGAACCATTGGTTGACAGCTTGTCCTGCTCTTTAGTGTTACAGGTCGGTACGTTATAAAACGCAAATGGCCTGATACGCATGTATTTCACTTTTGCGCTGCGTGTTGCCAAATCGCCCGCATCTTCAATCATATTCGTCAGCAGCTTATAGATTTCTGGCGCGTCTTTCGCGTTAATGGGATAGCCAAATGCCGTGGAGAACGCGTTGGCAATACCGCCTGCCGCGAGATTAGCATCTTCTACCGCCTGTTTCCCACGCTCGGTATTTCTCAGAAGACGCCCTTTTTCATACATAGCCTGGTCATTTAAAAATAAAATACTGCCCGGCTCTGGCGGTGGCGGCAACAACGCCAGGCTGTCTACAGCTTGCTCATTTTTAAGATAATATTGATCGGGTGTGGTGGTGACATCATTTCCCGGCGGCAACAGTGCCAACGCATTAAAAGAGATAAAAAGTGAAAGACATGAAAGTGCTATTTTCGTTTTGATCATGATGATTTCCCTATGTGGTGATATAAGACCCTTGTACTTTAAGCGGTCCGCAGAACGTACATTACGCGAACAGCGATGGCGCGTCTCGCTTATCGCCAGGCTCCAGGCCTCACTATTTTCATGCAGTACCCTATTTCACTGCCTGCATCGCCAATATGGTGCAAATCAGCGCTGACCATTTTGCTCATCAGTGCGATTTGTTGATGTCTGGCCCTCCCTGAACTGAACCCATCCTCGTTCCGTTTTCATAGCTCTATACGCCAGGTACAGCACTTTTACCAGGTGATGCCCGCCCGTAGCGTAAGCAGGAATCGCTACAGTGTCTGTATTCCTGGCTCATCGGTGTGAACAAACACGTTTGTCTTAGTCATAACGCATAAATGTTCAGGAGATAAGGCGTGAATGACTCACAAGTCTGTTACGCTCCTCTCGTTATCAGGAACCTGTACTTCGCTTTCGCCCTTCTCTTTTGTCGCCGTTTTCGCCAGGATAATGCTCCTCTTTATTTAGCTTTTGGGTGAGAGCGCCTGTGACTAAAACGAATCTGATAACCGGTTTTCTCGGCAGCGGTAAAACCACCACCATCCTGCACCTGCTGGCTAACAAACCCGCTAACGAAAAATGGGCGGTTCTGGTCAATGAATTCGGCGAAGTTGGCATTGACGGTTCGCTGATGGCAGACAGCGGCGCACTGCTTAAAGAAATTCCCGGTGGCTGCATGTGTTGTGTGAACGGCCTGCCGATGCAGGTGGGTCTCAACACGCTGCTGCGCCAGGGCAAACCGGACAGGCTGTTGATTGAACCTACTGGCCTGGGCCACCCAAAACAGATCCTTGATATGCTGACCGCAGCAGTTTATGAACCCTGGATAACGTTATGCGCAACACTCACCCTGCTTGACGCACGCCAACTCACCGACGCGCGTTACCTTAACGACGAAAACTTCCGCGACCAGCTGGCAGCGGCAGATATTATTGTACTTAACAAAGCCGACAGGCAGGATGAAGCCAGTCAGGCGGCGCTGACGCAGTGGCTTGAGGCAAACCTGGACGGTCGCGAGACCGTGACCGCCCGCCACGGACAGATTGATGTCTCCCTGCTCGATAAGCCGCGCAACAATCTGCGCGCACTCAATGAAAGTGCCGCCCACCGCCATGCACATGGCCCCAAAAGTGGGCTGGGGGCGCTGAGTTTGCCCGACCACCAGCGCTGGCGGCGCAGCCTCAACAGCGGCCAGGGTTATCACGCCTGCGGCTGGATTTTTGACGCCGATACCTGTTTTGACACCATTGGTCTACTGGAATGGGCACGGCTCGCACCTGTGGACCGGGTAAAAGGTGTGCTGCGAATTCCTGAAGGGCTGGTACGTATCAACCGTCAGGGCAGTGATTTCCATATTGAAACCCAGTCAAACACCCCACCTCCGGACAGCCGAATTGAGGTTATTCACCCGGCAGAGTGTGACTGGAATAGGTTACAAAAAGAGTTGTTGAATTTACGTTTATCATGAGAGGTCTATTGTTACGTATTCATACGTTTTTTGTTAACTGAGGACATTATGACGCGCTCACGCCTGACGCTGATACTGCTGTTTAATTTTTTGGGCATTGCGCTGTTTCTCTCCTGGTATCTGCCACCCGATCATAGCGTCTGGGCGCCGGTTGACGAAGGTCTATTCCGCTTTTTTAATCAACGCCTTGCAACCAGCACACCTTTTTTATGGTTTGTTGCGATTACGAACAACCGCGCGTTCGACGTGTGCTCCCTGCTGTGCATGGGACTGCTGATGCTATGGTTCTGGTGGCACACTACGCCGCAAGGCAAACGCCGCATTGTGATTATGGGTGTGGTGATGCTGCTGTGCGCTATTGTGCTCAACCAGGCCGGGCACTGCCTGCCGGTGGTACGCCCCAGCCCAACCCTTACGTTCAGTGATATTAACCGGGTGAGTGAGTTGCTCAATATTCCAACCAAAGATGCATCGCGCGACAGTTATCCCGGTGACCACGGGATGATGCTGCTTATCTTCACTGGCTTCATGCTGCGTTATTTTGGCAAGAGTGCTTTTATTATTGCGCTGGCGATTTTTGTTATTTTCTCCCTGCCACGTATGATGATTGGCGCACACTGGTTTACGGACGTCTTTAACGGCTCATTGTCCATTGTGCTGGTAGGGTTACCCTGGATATTAATGACACCCTTGAGCGATAAGTTGATTAACAGATTTAATCGCACATTACCCGGCAAATACAAACAAACAACCAACAATTAATTAACAATAAAGCCGGTAATGCCGCATTAATGTTCCGGCTTTATTTGATCTGAAACATATCATTATCTAAACATGTACGCCGTTCTTCACAAAGCCAGCCCCCGAGTGGTTAACATTTAACCAAATCCCATTGATATTTGCTCACATTTTGTCTTAAGCAATCACAATTTCTAATAAAGAATTTGCCTAAAAGTGCTCGCCATCATCGGGGCTATAAGGTACTCTTTACGACGTTTGACGCGCTTTTCGCGCTAAGACATCCGAATTCAAAAATGTGCGTCAGCCCACACTTTTGAATTTACGGAATTGTCTCAAAACGTGGGTGTATTATTCTCAAACACGTTTGGCATTTTGATAACGATATTCGTCGTTAAGGACATCAAGGGATAATAAACGCAATGGTCAAGTCTCAACCTATTTTGAGATACATTTTACGTGCGCTGCCCGCAGTAGTAATGGCAGCAGCGCTCTCAGCCTGTAGTTCAACCAATACCGCTAATAATGCCCGCCCTGAAGTGTATGGCTCTGGCAACAACGGTGATTTTTTACTCCAGGCATCTCAGGACGAATTTGAAAAGATGGTGCAGAATCTGGATATCAAATCCAGGCTTATGGACCAATATGCCAGCTGGAAAGGTGTACGCTATCGTCTCGGCGGCAGCACCAAAAGTGGCATTGACTGTTCAGCATTCGTACAACGCACCTTCCGTGAACAATTCGGGCTTGAACTCCCCCGCTCTACCAGCGAGCAGCAGTCTTCCGGTGAATTTGTTACCCGCGGTAAATTACGCACAGGTGATTTGGTTCTCTTCCGTGCAGGCTCCACGGGTCGCCATGTTGGTATCTATATCGGAAACAACCAGTTCGTCCACGCGTCCACCAGCAGCGGCGTAATGATTTCAAATCTCACTGAACCGTACTGGAACAAGCGCTACAACTCGGCACGCCGGGTTCTGGATCGCTCTTAATACCGTTGTAATCCCTTTGATATTTCATGGATGAACAAAAAAACGCTGCCAGGCAGCGTTTTTTATTGCCTCTGTTTACGTAAATCCCTGATAACAAAATAACGCCTCACCCTTTTTTAACCAGGTTATAGTTTGTGACAGCAAGACGTTTTACATCCCGGTTTCCAGGCAAGGCGAATCTTAATCACGATGTCATCAAAAACCATTTTTGCACGCTCGTTCTCCACGCCTAAACGCATCCTTACGATGAGCGTTCTGCTTGGGTTACTTTGCGCACTCCTCATTGGCGCAGCCACCAGCTTCTGGCTGCATCATAAGCGCCAGGAGGCTTACTCCGTGCTGGTCCAGGATATCCGGGACTACATGAGTACCTTTTTTGACGATCTTGCGATAACGGCGCAAACTATCCAGCCGCTCACAGCGCAGGAGTGCCACAACGTGTCGGCACAACTTACCTATAACGCTGCCTTTAATGTGAATGTTCGCGCGCTGTTGCTGGTGCGTGACGGCGTGGCCTACTGCTCTTCTGCAACCGGCAAGATGCTCAAAAGCGTCACCGATATGGTGCCTGGCCTGAAGACCAATAAACTTATCGACCTGGCGCTGATAAGCGGTACCCCCATGCTGCCAAACAAACCCGCCATTGCCGTTTGGTATCGCCACCCGAAAATTAAAGACACCGGCGTGTTTGCCACAATCAACGTCAGTCTTACGCCTTACCTGCTCTATACTGCCCGCCAGCGCGATATTACCGGTACAGCGCTGGTGGTTGGCGACAAAGCGCTGACCACCTTCTTTCCCCGGGTTATCCCCGTACACGAGCTGCAATTTAATCCAGTGCGCAAAACGTTGCTACGTGGTTATCCTATGGCGCTGTGGATTTTTGGCGACGACTGGCCTCATGAGGATATTGTGCTTGCCGCACTGACAGGCCTCGGCTCTGGGCTGTTGTTTGCGCTTGGCTGTGGTTCATTTTTATTCCTGCGCCAGCGCACCGGTAAAGAGATTCTTACCGGCATCAGTCGTGGTCAGTTTTATCCGGTTTACCAGCCAATAATTAAAGCAACCGATCTCAAAACAGCGGGCGTGGAAGTGCTGATGCGCTGGCAACATCCCACTGCGGGGATGATTCCTCCCGATGCTTTTATCGCCTTCGCCGAAGCGCAAAACTTAATCGTGCCACTCACACGTCATTTGTTTACGCTTATTGCTGCCGATGCGTTAACGCTGAGCGCGCTGTTCCCTAAAGGCTCGCGTCTTTCTGTCAACCTGGCACCAGGTCACCTGCATGCGCCAGAATTTAAAGATGATGTTCTGAACTTTAGCGCCTCGCTGCCTGAGGATCATTTTCAGGTGGTGTTCGAAATTACCGAGCGCGATATGCTTAAGGCAGAAGAAGCCCCGGCGCTGTTTGACTGGCTGCACCAGCACGGATTTGAAATTGCGGTGGACGACTTTGGAACGGGCCATAGCGCCCTGATCTATCTTGAGCGATTTAAGCTCGACTATCTGAAAATCGACCGCGGCTTTGTGAATGCTATAGGACAGGATACCGTCACCGCTCCCGTACTGGATGCAGTGCTGACGCTGGCAGAGCGTCTAAATATGACTACCGTTGCCGAAGGTGTTGAAACCCAGGAACAGGCGAAATGGTTAATCGATCGTGGTGTGAATTATCTTCAGGGTTACTGGTTCAGCCGCCCTCTGATGCTGGAACAGCTTAAGCATCAAGACCCGAGTCGTGAATAAACGACATTTATTTCACAAACGTTCATGGCTCCTTTATTATCCAGTAACAACGAGTTACCAGACCTCGCTGTCGCATTGAGCGCCAGAAAAATGCGGCGAGCCGGGATAAGGACCATTGCCGACGATGTTTGTGCGCGCATTTGCCCTGCTGCTGAGCCTGATATGCGGCTCCTGCCTGGCGCAAGAGATAATTGAAAGCACTGCGTTTTCCGTACTCGGTGAACCAAAGTACGCCGCAGGGTTTACGCATTATGACTACGTTAATCCTGGCGCCCCCAAAGGTGGCAATATTACGCTTGCCGCTATCGGCACCTTTGATAACTTCAACCGTTACGCCCTGCGAGGCAATCCTGGCGTGCGTACCGACGCTATTTACGATGCGCTATACACCACCTCCGACGACGAAGTCGGCAGCTACTACCCGCTGATTGCGCAAAAAGCGCGCTATCCAGCCAATTTTGCCTGGGCTGAAATCGACATTAACCCGCGCGCGCGTTTTCACGACGGTAGCCCGATTACCGCCCAGGACGTGGCTTTTACCTTTCACAAGTTTATGACCGAGGGCGTGCCGCAGTTTCGTCTGTACTATAAAGGCGTGAGCGTGAAGGCCATTTCGCGCACGACGGTGCGTATTACGCTAGCGCAACCCAGCAAAGACACCATGCTGAGCCTGTTCACGCTTCCGGTGATGCCTGAGTCCTTCTGGCGCAACCACAAGCTTAGCGACCCATTATCCGCACCACCGCCGGGCAGCGGCCCGTACCGGGTTAGCGCCTGGCGTATGGGCCAGTACATTACCTACAGCCGGGTGAAAGATTACTGGGCCGCCGACCTGCCGGTAAACCGTGGCCGCTGGAACTTCGACAGCATCCGCTATGACTATTACCTGGACGACAACGTCGCCTTTGAGGCTTTTAAAGCCGGTGCGTTTGATATGCGCGATGAATCCAGTCCCAAAAACTGGGCCACACGCTACATTGGCAGCAATTTCAGCAGTGGCTATATCGTCAAAGAAGAACAAAACAACGCGTCGGCTCAGGATACCCACTGGCTGGCATTTAACATCAAGCGCCCGCTGTTTACCGACCGCCGGGTACGCGAGGCTATTGGGCTGGCGTTTGACTTTGAGTGGATGAATAAAGCGCTCTTTTATGGAGCCTACAGCCGCACTAACAGCTACTTCCAGAATACTGAGTACGCCGCGCGTAACCTTCCTGATGCAGCAGAATTAGCCAGGCTTACGCCCTTTAAAAAAGACCTCCCACCACAACTGTTCACTGAGGTTTACCAGCCCCCACGCTCGCGTGGTGACGGTTTCGACCGCAGCAACCTGCTTAAGGCGCTGGCGCTGCTAAAAGAGGCTGGCTGGGAGCTTAGAAACCAACAGCTGGTGAACAGTAAAACCGGTGCGCCGTTTAACGTTGAACTCCTGCTTGGCTCAGGCGGCAACAATCAGTGGGTGCTGCCGTTTCAGCACAGCCTGGCGCGGCTTGGCATCACCGTAAACATTCGCCAGGTAGATAACTCACAGCTCACCAACCGTTTGCGCAGCCGCGATTTTGACATGATGCCATCGTTTTATCGCGCCATGACGTATCCCAGCACCGACCTGCAAATTCTGTGGGCCTCACAATACATTGATTCCACCTGGAACCGACCAGGCGTGCAGGACCCGGTAGTAGATGCCTTGATTGAGCAGATTGTGAAACACCAGGGCGACAAGCGCGCGCTGCTACCGCTGGGCCGGGCGCTGGACCGCGTACTGACCTGGAATAACTACATGCTGCCAATGTGGTACATGGCCCGCGACAGGCTGGCGTACTGGAACAAATTTTCCCACCCACAAACGCGCCCACTATATTCGCTGGGCTTTGACAACTGGTGGTATGACGCTGACAAAGCCGGTACGTTACCGGCCGAGCGGCGCTAAGGAGCGGTATGGGCGCTTATCTGATACGCAGGCTACTGCTGATTATTCCCACGCTGTGGGCCATCATTACACTGAACTTTTTTATCGTGCAAATTGCGCCTGGTGGTCCGGTTGATCAGGCCATCGCCGCTATTCAGTTTGGCAACAGCCCCGGCATGCCGGGCGTGAGCGCTGACGGCGGCGGCGCTTCCCATGCTAAAACGGGCATTGCCAATCCAGGTGAAAACCAGTATCGCGGCGCACGTGGCCTGGACCCGGAAATCATCGCCGAAATTACCCAGCGTTACGGCTTTGATAAACCGCTACACGAACGCTATTTCAATATGCTCTGGGACTACGCGCGTTTTGACTTTGGCAACAGCCTGTTTCGCAGCGCTTCTGTCATCCAGTTAATTAAAGAAAGTCTGCCGATTTCTGTCACGCTTGGGCTTTGGAGTACCCTCATTATCTACCTGGTCTCCATCCCTCTGGGTATCCGTAAGGCGGTGAGCAACGGCAGCCGGTTCGATATCTGGAGCAGCGCGCTGATTATCGTTGGTTACGCAGTGCCGTCATTCCTGTTCGCGATTATGCTGATTGTGTTCTTTGCTGGTGGCACATGGCTTGACTGGTTTCCACTGCGCGGGCTGGTGAGCGCCAATTTTGAGGCCCTGCCCTGGTATCAAAAAATCACCGACTATCTCTGGCATATCACACTGCCGGTGCTGGCGACTGTCATTGGCGGCTTTGCCTCGCTCACTATGCTCACCAAAAACGCCTTTCTGGATGAAATCCGCAAGCAATACGTCGTCACCGCCCGCGCCAAGGGGCTTGATGACAAACAAATTCTCTGGCGACATATCTTTCGTAACGCCATGCTGCTGGTGATTGCCGGATTTCCTGCGGCATTCATCAGCATGTTTTTCACCGGCTCGTTGCTTATTGAGGTGATGTTTTCACTAAACGGCCTGGGGCTGCTCGGCTACGAGGCCACGGTGTCACGCGACTACCCGGTCATGTTTGGTACGCTTTATATTTTTACGCTGATTGGTCTGCTGCTGAATATCTTAAGTGATATCACTTATACACTGGTCGACCCACGCATCGACTTTGAGGGGCGCTCATGAGCCGCTTAAGCCCGGTTAACCAGGCGCGCTGGGCGCGTTTTCGCCAGAACAAACGCGGCTACTGGTCGCTGTGGGTGTTCACGATTATTTTCGTACTGAGCCTGTTTTCTGAGCTTATCGCCAATGACCGACCACTGCTGGTGCGCTTTGACGGCAGCTTTTACTTCCCGGCAGTAGTGGAATACAGCGAGAGCGATTTTGGCGGTCCACTGGCGACCCGAGCCGACTGGCAAGACCCGTGGCTGCGCCAGCAGGTCGAAAACCACGGTTGGGCGCTGTGGGCACCGGTACGTTTTGGCGCTACCAGCATTAACTACGCCACCACGCAGCCCTTCCCCTCGCCGCCATCATCACGCAACTGGCTCGGCACCGACGCCAACGGCGGTGACGTGCTGGCGCGCATTCTCTACGGTACCCGTATCTCCCTTCTGTTTGGCCTGATGCTGACACTGTGTACCAGCGTTATTGGCATTCTTGCCGGCGCGGTGCAAGGCTATTACGGTGGACGTGTCGACCTGTGGGGACAGCGCTTTATCGAAGTGTGGTCCGGTATGCCGACGCTGTTTCTGATTATTCTGCTTTCAAGCGTGGTACAGCCTAACTTCTGGTGGCTGCTTGGCATTACCACGCTGTTTGGCTGGATGGGTCTCGTGGGCGTGGTACGCGCCGAGTTTTTACGCACGCGGAATTTTGACTACATACGCGCAGCGCGGGCAATGGGCGTAGGTGATGGCGCAATTATCCTGCGCCACATGCTGCCCAATGCGATGGTCGCAACCCTCACCTTTTTGCCGTTCATCCTCTGTGGGTCTATTACCACACTCACCTCACTGGACTTTCTCGGCTTTGGCCTGCCGCTCGGTTCACCATCGCTGGGTGAGCTGCTGCTCCAGGGTAAGAACAACCTGCAGGCACCGTGGCTGGGCATTACCGCGTTTGTCTCACTGGCGCTGCTCCTCTCACTGCTGATTTTCATCTTTGAAGCCGTCCGCGACGCCTTCGATCCGCATAAGGTGTACTGACTATGTCCACGCCGCTGCTGCACATTGACCGACTCGCTATCGCCTTTCGCCAGGGCGAGCATGACACACGCGTGGTTGACGACCTGTCACTCCAGGTAGAAGCCGGACAAACCCTGGCGCTGGTGGGTGAGTCTGGTTCAGGAAAAAGCGTGACCGCGCTTTCCATCCTGCGCCTGCTGCCCACACCGCCCGCAAGTTATCCTGAAGGTGAGATTTATTTTCACGGTAAACCATTGCTGCATGCGCCGGAGCAAGGGCTGCGGGGGATCCGCGGTAACCGCATTGCCATGATTTTCCAGGAACCAATGGTGTCGCTTAATCCGCTGCACACCGTCGAAAAACAGCTTTACGAAGTGTTGTCGTTGCACCGTGGCATGCGCAAAGAACCAGCACGGGCAGAGATTATCGAAAACCTGGCGCGCGTGGGCATCCGCAATCCCAAACAGCGGCTCAACGATTTCCCACACCAGCTTTCTGGCGGTGAACGCCAGCGCGTGATGATAGCCCTGGCGCTACTTACCCGACCGGAATTACTGATTGCTGATGAACCCACTACCGCCCTGGACGTCAGCGTACAGGCGCAAATTCTGCAATTACTTAAAGGACTTCAACGCGAACTGAATATGGGAATGTTGTTTATTACCCATAACCTGAACATAGTGCGCCACCTGGCCGATGACGTGGCCGTGATGCGTCGCGGACAATGTGTGGAGCATAACAGTAACCAGCAGCTTTTCAGCGCGCCACAGCATGCGTACACGCGCTTGCTGCTCGACTCTGAGCCTACCGGCGAGCCGATTGCGCTCGACGAAACCCTGCCGCCGCTGTTACAGGTTGAAAACTTACAGGTGGCCTTCCCCATTCGCCGTGGCGTGCTCAGGCGCACCGTGGGTCATCATTTTGGCGTAAAGGACTTAAGTTTTTCTTTGCGCGCGGGCGAAAGTCTCGGGCTGGTGGGTGAATCCGGCTCAGGCAAAAGCACAACCGGCCTTGCGTTACTGCGACTCATCCATTCGAACGGTAGCATTATTTTTGATGGCCAGCCGTTGCATGGCTGGAACCACCGCCAGATGCTACCAATACGTCGGCGTATTCAGGTGGTGTTTCAGGACCCCAACTCGTCACTAAACCCACGCCTGAACGTGTTGCAAATCATTGAAGAAGGACTGCGGGTACATCACCCCGCACTCAGTGCTGCCGAGCGTGAAGCAAAGGTCATCGCTGCTATGCAGGAGGTCGGTCTGGACGGCGAAACTCGCCACCGTTATCCGTCTGAGTTTTCTGGCGGCCAACGCCAGCGCATTGCGATTGCCAGAGCGCTGATTTTGCAACCGGAACTGATTGTGCTTGATGAGCCAACATCCTCGCTGGACCGTTCGGTACAGGCGCAAATACTAAGCCTGTTGAAATCATTGCAGGAAAAACACCGACTGGCGTATGTCTTTATCAGCCATGATTTGCAGGTGGTGCGCTCGCTGTGCCACCAGGTAGTGGTGCTGCGTCAGGGAGAAGTCGTGGAACAAGGATTATGCCACCAGGTCTTTGCTCACCCGGAATCTGACTACACACGCCAGCTGCTGACGCTGGCGTAACATCAAAACGGCGCTTCGACGGAAAAGGTTTCGGCAATGGCAACGCCAAAGTTTTTAAGGTGGCAGGTGGCGGTACATTCATCCTGACGCCCCACAAACAGGCACGGGCCACCCTCACACTCCAGCACTGAACTTTCCACATCAATGTCGCTCAGTGCCTGGCGCAGGTTCAGAATGGTTGACCAGGCGCTCTCGCCTGCCGGGCTAAGCAGTTTCAGTCCAACCAGGCTGTTATCTTCACCCTGCGCGCCTGGCGGAATCGGTTCAACACTGAAACCTGATTGCTGGTTTGTGCGCCGATAGCCCTGCGGCAGACGGTGCACGATAGAAAGCTGTAATGTGTTCACAAAAGTGTCCCCAAACGTATTCAAAGTAAACAATCCTTTATTACAAGGTTAGCATTATGTTGTTATGTATATGTGATACCGATAACCTTTCGCGCAAATCCACTGCGCTATCTGTATAAAGTTTCGAATGAAAGGCCTGATTGCTTAACCAATCATGCGATTACGCGTGAAATTACCTTTTTATGAGA
This sequence comes from uncultured Enterobacteriaceae bacterium, assembly GCA_966185765.1. GTDB lineage: Bacteria > Pseudomonadota > Gammaproteobacteria > Enterobacterales > Enterobacteriaceae > CBIFVZ01. The sequence continues at coordinate 78,478 of CBIFVZ010000004.1, forward strand.
TCCAACTCAACTTTTTTCGCTAAGAAAATATCAATTTCCTTATCTTAAATTTTACACAATTAAAACAAATTTAAGAAATATGCGCGTTTTCGCAAGGAAAGGAAAAATGCCGTGACAGGTATTCTGGGAACGTGAAAAAGGTGGTTTTCAGAAGGGATGTATAACGTTAGTCGACGTGGTTTCAGACAACACTTGCCAGCCAGGCTGCGGTGCGTTCATCTTAACGTCAGCCGTGCTGTCGCTAAGGTAAACGTTGCCAGGCCACTCAGGCAGTATGGCCTGGCAATATATTAACCTGCGCGGCGCGGGCGGCCAGCATACAAACAGAAAAGAAGTGAACAGGTCGCGCACAATGCAATGGCCCCAACCATCGGCCAGGCGGTGTTCAACGTCATCATCGACAGCAGTGCCGCACAGATAGCACCAATGCCAAAACGCAGCGTACCTGCAAGCGATGAGGCGGTGCCCGCCATATGCGGGAACTCATCAAGAATGACTGCCATCGCGTTGGACGCTACCATCGACACACAGCCGATAAATGCCGCGACCCCCAGCACCATAGACCAGAACCCCAGCCCAAGCGCGGTGCTCAACACCAGCCACAGCCCCATCACGAACTGCAAAATCAGCCCAATGCGAAACATTCTTAACGCCCCAACACGGCGAACAAATCGCCCGTTGATCATGGTCATCACAAACAAGAAGGCGATATTGAGCGCGAAGTAATAGCCAAAGTGCTGCGCGGGTACGTGATTGAGTTCAATATAGACAAAGGGTCCAGCGCTCAAAAATGAAAACATGCCTGCGAAGCTAAAGCCACTTGCCAGCATATAGCTCAGCACGCGTTTGTGGCGAAACAGCGACGCAAAGTTACGCAACGTGGTTCGCAGATGCAGCGGCTGGCGGCGCTCTACCGCCAGCGTCTCTTTGATAAGAAACGCTATCATCAGCGAGGCAATGAATGCCACTGCCGCCAGAATCCAGAAAATAGCATGCCAGCTTAACCACACCATCACCGCACCACCGACAATAGGTGCCAGCAGCGGTGCGACAGTGGTAATCAGCATCATGTACGACATCATGCGCGAGAACTCATCTTTTGAGAACATATCGCGCATCAGAGCGTTAATGACCACACTCGCAGCCGCAGCAGCCAGGCCGTGCAAAAAGCGCATGGCTATCAACATACCAATGGTGTCAGAAAGCGCGCAGGCCATTGCGGCCAGCATAAACACCAGCGTGCCGCCAAGAATAACCGGCTTGCGCCCGAGGCTATCGGCAAGTGGCCCATAGAACATTTGCCCAAGCGCAAAGCCCAGAATGTAAGTACTGAGCGTCATCTGCGCGCTACCCGCAGGCACGGCAAATTCCTGAGCGATGACCGGCAGTGCGGGCAGATACATGTCGATAGACAGCGGCATCAACATCGCCAGCAGGGCGAGAATAAAGATAACGCCTGTCGGGGAGTTGCCTTTGTTGGTCACATAACCTCCCAATTAGCGCAGCGGTACACCAACGCTTGCTATCTCTTCATCGGTAAGTGGACGGTATTCACCAGGCTGTAGCGTCTCATCCAGCACAATGGCACCGATGCGCTCACGGTGCAGCGTCACAACATGGTTACCTACGGCAGCAAACATCCGCTTGACCTGATGATAGCGCCCTTCACTGATAGTCAGACGCACGTCGGTTGGCGTAATCACTTCAAGCGTTGCGGGCAGCGTGAGATCTTTTTCATTATTCAGCTGTACACCTTTGGCAAACAGGTCTGCCGTTTGCGGTGAAACCGGCGATTCCAGCCCGACGCGATAGGTTTTCTCGCAATGATGACGCGGTGAAGTGATACGGTGCGACCACTGGCCGTCGTCTGTCATCAGCACCAGCCCGGTGGTATCGATATCCAGACGACCCGCCGCATGCAGCTCATGCGCCGCGGCTTCTTCAAGGAAATAGAGCACGGTGGGATGATCCGGATCTTCTGTTGAACACACGTAACCCTGTGGCTTGTTAAGCATGAAATAGCGCGGGCCATCCTGCTGCGCCAGAGAATTGCCGTCAAAGGCGACATCGTGCTCGGCCAGCAGCTTAAAGGCGCTGTCGCGCACGATTTCGCCGTCAACGGTAACGCGGCGAGCGCGGATTTCCCGACCTGCAATGGCACGACTAATGCCAAGCTGCCGGGCGATAAACTTATCAAGTCGCATGAATTGTTATGCCTGTCTGTTGCTGATGTGCTGACCGTAGCCAGCATGAGAAATGGAAGTAACAGCCGTAAGTATAGCGGTCCGGCGTGAGGGGCAAAAGCCCTTAATTCATGCCATAATGGCGCCATGTTTTCGCCGCCCGTTGCTCGCCATGTCGTTTAGTCTACGTCCTTACCAGAAAGAAGCTGTTGAAGCCACGCTGAGCTACTTCCGTAAACGCCAGGAGCCGGCAGTGATTGTCCTGCCGACCGGTGCGGGAAAAAGCCTTGTGATTGCAGAGCTTGCGCGCCTTGCCCGTGGGCGGGTACTGGTGTTAGCGCACGTGAAAGAGCTGGTGGCGCAAAATCACGCCAAATACTGCGCGCTGGGGCTTGAGGCCGATATCTATGCCGCCGGGCTACAGCGTAAAGAGAGCCACGGCAAGGTGGTGTTTGGCAGCGTGCAGTCGGTAGCGCGTAATCCTGAACACTTTAGCGATGCCTTCTCGCTGCTGATAATCGACGAATGCCACCGCATTAGCGACGACGAAGACAGCCAGTATCAGCAAATATTGACGCATCTTAAACGCAGCAACCCGCAACTGAGACTGCTGGGGCTGACTGCTACCCCCTATCGCCTCGGCAAAGGCTGGATTTACCAGTTTCACTATCACGGCATGGTGCGTGGCGATGAAAATGCCCTGTTTCGTGACTGTATCTACGAGCTGCCGCTGCGCTACATGATTAAAAATCACTGGCTGACGCCCCCGGAACGCCTGGATATGCCGGTGGTACAGTACGATTTTAGCCGCTTACAGGCGCGGGAAAATGGGCTGTTCAGCGAGGCGGATTTAAACCGCGAGCTTAAGCAGCAAAAGCGCATTACGCCGCATATTATCAGCCAGATTATTGAGTTTGCTGCCAAACGACGCGGCGTGATGATCTTCGCGGCCACCGTCGAACACGCCCGTGAAGTAACCGGGCTACTGCCTGTAGGTGAAGCGGCGCTGATTACTGGCGAAACGCCTGCGACTGAGCGTGACGCCCTGATTGAGGCGTTTAAACAGCAGCGCTATCGCTTTTTGGTTAACGTATCGGTACTCACGACCGGCTTTGACGCGCCGCATGTGGATTTAATCGCTATCCTGCGCCCTACGCAATCTGTGAGCCTTTATCAGCAAATCATTGGCCGCGGGCTACGGCTAGCCCCTGGCAAAGAAGACTGCCTGATTCTCGATTATGCCGGTAACCCACACGATATTTACACACCGGAAGTCGGTAGCCCGCGCCACGCCCAGGGCAATGTGCCGGTACAGGTATTCTGTCCTTCCTGCGGATTTGCCAACATCTTCTGGGGCAAGACCACCGCCGACGGCACGCTCATCGAACACTATGGGCGTCGCTGTCAGGGCTGGTTTGAAGACGACGACGGCCATCGCGAGCAGTGCGATTACCGATTTCGCTTTAAAAACTGCCCCAACTGCAACGCAGAAAATGATATTGCCGCCCGCCGCTGCCATCAGTGTGACCAGGTACTGGTCGACCCGGACGATATGCTTAAAGCCGCACTCAAACTTAAAGACGCGCTGGTGCTGCGCTGTAGCGGCATGGCACTTGACCTGGGCTGCGATGAAAAAGGACCGTGGCTAAAGGTAACGTATTACGATGAAGATGGCGCGGACGTCAGCGAACGTTTTCGCGCCCATACGCCCGCACAGCGCACCGCATTTGAACAACTGTTTATCCGCCCGCACAGCCGCGCGCCCGGTGTACCACTGCGCTGGATAACGCTGGACGATGTAATGGCCCAACAACAGGCGCTGCGCCATCCTGACTTTGTGGTCGCGCGTAAAAAGGGGGCATGGTGGCAGGTACGAGAAAAAGTATTCGACTATCAGGGCCGTTTTCGCCGTGCTAACGAGCTGCGTGGCTGAAGACATCTCGCAAAAAATCATCCTGCCACTTTGCAACGCCCGGGCCTGCCGGTAGCATCACGTTAAAAATGTGTTTATTTAAGGAAATAGCATGACAGTCGTCATACGTGAAGCCACACCCACTGATGAAGCATCATGGCGCCGGTTATGGCAGGGATACACCTCGTTTTATGAATGCGAGCTTGACGACACCATTACCGCACATACCTGGCAACGCATTCTGGCACCTGACGCACCGCTACTTTGCTTTGTTGCTCAATGGGATGGCGAAGTGGTGGGCTTTGCGCTCTGTGTACTGCATGACGGTACCTGGACCACCGCCCCCGTCTGTTACCTTGAAGATCTGTTTGTTGACGAACGCGCACGTGGGCATGGCGCAGGTAAAGCACTGATTGAAGCCCTGCGCGAACACGGCACAAAGAAAGGCTGGGCCAAAGTGTACTGGATGACCCGCGAGCATAACCGTACCGCGCGTCAGCTTTACGACAAGCTCGGTCATGTGGATGACTTTGTGCGCTACACCATGCCGATTCAGCCCCGTTAAGCCAGAAAGCTGGGGCTGACTGCCAGGGCCGCACGACATAACAGGCACCACGGCATTCATTGCCCATTTATACCGCACTGTCAGTCCCCGGCGGGAGCCTGAATCTGCCCGGCGGTTCTTCAAACCGCGTTTTCCAGAACGCGCTATGACACAACCTTATCCCTACGCAGACGTTATTTGCTGAATTCTCTCGTGGCATTGCCGTGCTCCAGAGCATGCGCGGCCAGTCTGTGCCTGCTGTGCTATACCTTTATCGCTAATCACAACGCAAGGAGCCCTGGTATGCCTGACGTTTTCAGCCCTGATGATGACCTGCCACCTACCCATGCGTTAACCCACACGCTCAGACTACAGCTCACGGCGCGACGCTTAAGGTTGACGGTTGCCGAATCCTGCACCGGAGGAAAACTTATCAACGCACTGTGTGCAGAGGAAAACACGCCTGAGTTTTTTGGCATTGGTTATGTCACTTTTACGGATACCGCGAAGGTAAAAGTGCTGGGGGTTAAACCCAGCACCCTTGAGCGCGACACCGCTGTCAGTGAAGCCACTGCGCGAGAAATGGCTGACGGCGCACGCCAGCGTTCAGGTGAAGACATCGCTATCGCCATTACCGGCTACGGCGGCCCGCAGGGTGGAGAAGACGGCACGCCCGCAGGTACGGTGTGGTTTGCCTGGAGTTTTGCCGACAGGACAGAGACCAGCGTGGTGCGTTTTAACGGCGAATGCGAAGCGGTAATAAACCAGGCCGTGCGCTATGCGCTGGCAGGGTTGATTGCCCGTTTATGTGATTAAGCCCTGTCGTCGGGTGCTCGCTGGCACCCCGATTGCAAATCACCAGATGCTCTTAACGCCTTGTCGACGCCCCACTTACTGACACCCCGCAAACCCTGCCCCCTGAAGAGGTCGAAAAACAACGTCATCATCTTGTGCTGCCTTCTGCTTTGACAATCGCATCAAAATTTCCACTCTTTTCAATTATTTTTTTGTGCATGATTGCGTAGCCCCCCTCAGCCATACAAACTGTATGGCTTTACAATTGGGTCATGGCTTCGCCATAAAAAAGAGGTGTTCCTTATGACAGGTCTGTTTTTGGGCTTCCTTCCTGGTTTTATCATGCAGCGCGGACGCTTCTGTATGGCCGGAGGTTTGCGCGATCTTTACCTTTTTCGCGACGGACGTATGTCCATCGCTATACTCATCATTATCACCCTGCAAAGTATTGGCTTGTTTGCCTTCATCTCGCTGGGCTGGGCGCAGTTGCCGGGCGGCGATTTTCGTTGGTTAGCAACGATAGTGGGTAGTATTACGTTTGGTACTGGCATGGCCGTCAAGCCTGGCATCCGGTCGCGTTGGTGGCCCTGGCATCAGCGGCCCCAACGCACAGCTTTTCGCTCTGCTGGCCGAGGGGAAAACAGGCTTTTTTGGCTGAGCAGGCTATCTGCTTATCGGTATTTTTGCAGGTGCCTTCATTGCGGCCTGGGGCAGCCGCGAGCTGCGCTTTCGTTACCCGGGCCTGACAGTAATGGCAAAAAGCCTGACAGGCGGGTTGTTGATGGGTATCGGCAGCGGGCTTGCCGGTGGCTGTATGCCTGGCAATACCGTAGTCAACACGGCGGGGTTTTCCTGGCAGGCCTGGCTGTTTATCCCCTGCATCCTTTTTGGCAGCTGTCTGGTCAGCTACTTCACCCTTATGCGCCCCTACCACTCCGTCAACCTGAAAGGATTATAAGCACAATGAAAACGATAAAACTCGACACTACGGGTAAACTTTGCCCTTTCCCGCTGCTGGAAGCGAAAAAAGAAATTGCTGCACTACACTCGGACGATGTGATGATTATTGAATACGACTGTGCACAGGCAACCGAAAACTTGCCGCGCTGGACAGTTGAGGAAGGCCACAGTGTGGTCGATTTTGAACAATCCGGCACCGCACGCTGGCAAATCAGTATTCAGAAAGGGTAACCCATACCTGCGGCTGCGGCTCAATACCGGGCCGCAGCCGCCTGTACGCAGACACAGTGACAAAACGCAACGCCGTCAGTATGGCTGGAGATACGCCACGCTGAACCTTTTGGCTGCGGCCATTACAGACCCGAATAAGACCTGACGCAATACGGCAGGGTATGAGGCATCACATCAATGACCAACAGCCGCACTGCCCGGTATTTTCAGGCGATACGTGATTTTTTCAATGAAAAATGTGTGTGTTGGGGTGCAGGTGCTTTAGGTGGGATAAACGTATTACAGAATGGGCAAAGCAGCATTTTCTGTTTATTCACCCGACTGGCGCTGTGCTCAGAAACTCGGGTACATTTTGGGCAGGTCATTCCTACCAGAAACGGGCCTTGATGCGTCTTTTTTTTGTTTTGCATAAGCAGTCCTTATCTCTATAAAATCACAGGCAGGGTACAGGTTAATTTGCCGAATAGCTCGCGTTATTTTTTTTTCAATGGTTTGTCAGGTCAACGCATCCTTACGCAAAGAAAATAATTTTGCTTGCATTACCTGTTTTTATATGCGTAACTGTTAACTCAGGTCTGATTAGAACATCAATAAAACGCATCTGATTAAGTCGTCCTCATCTCTGTCGAGTCTTTTCATTAATTCTCCCGCTTTTGAGTCACCTCTTCTTTCGTCACGCAGCACATTGATCGCTTTATAAGACTATTTACATTATGTATTACAATTAAAAAGGTTTAAAAATATGTCTGATAAAATCATCGGTACAGTAAAATGGTTTAACGAAAGCAAAGGCTTTGGCTTTATTGCACCGCAGGACGGCAGTGCCGACGTGTTTGTGCACTACTCTGCCATTCAGAGCAACAGCTTTCGTACTCTGGCTGAAGGCCAACGAGTCGAGTTTTCAACCCAGGCCGGGCAAAAAGGCCCATCAGCCGTTAATGTGGTAGCCCTGTAACACTATGACTAATAACAATAACCTGCATTTTCAATGCCCACGCTGCCACGGTTCGCAATACCGGACTTCGGCTTTTGATGTTTCTGAGAGTAATCCCTTCGGCGCAAAATGTATTTTTTGTAAATCGAATATGATTGCAGGTCAGATGGTATTTCAACATAACGGCAGTATGAATATTACGTCAGCGCAACGCGTCTGCTAATAAATCGGACACATGCCGCTTGACGGCATCCAGGCCTGATCGTTAATTAACAGTGAGATTACGATGAAAAAAGTTATGGTATTTTTTAACGCCACGCCTGCGACCGTAAGAACCGTTTCCGATGATGCCACTACCGTACAGGCGCATTATCCCAACGGTGAAATGCTGGAAATGAAAATAATGATTGCCAGGATACCGTCTCTGACTGGCGATCATCAGGAATTTTATGTTGCAGCCGATCGGGATATTTCGCAAGATAATATTCACAGTGCTTTGGCTGTATTGCACTGACAGCAAGTGTCGGTTCCCCGCACTTGCTTTCTTGCTTCGCTAACAGCCGCTACTTCAGCATTTATTCCTGTACCTGCCTGGTTTGCCCCTGCACGTTTTACAATTCACGCAGTAAAGTCCTTCTCTTGCGCCCTGTTCGCACGGTTGCTGGCCCGTTTGCACATGACACCACAGCGGTTTCCATTGCCGTTGCTGCCGGTTACGGCTATAATGCCGCCCGCTCTGCATCCGCAGAGCAGAATCTTTGCCTGCTGCTGGGTCGCCTGTAGCAGGCCGTTTATTAAAGAGAGAAGTCCATGTTTACTTTTAATGCAGAAGTACGTAAAGAGCAGGGTAAGGGTGCGAGCCGCCGCCTGCGCGCAGCTAACAAGTTCCCGGCAATCATCTACGGCGGCAACGCTGAGCCGGTAGCGATTGAGCTGAACCACGACGCGATCATCAACGTTCAGAAAGAAGATTCTTTCTACGCTGAAGTGCTGACCATCAACGTTGCTGGTAAAGAAGAGAAAGTGAAAGTCCAGGCTGTTCAGCGTCACCCGTTCAAGCCGAAAGTGACTCACATCGACTTCATTCGCGCGTAATCGCAGCATCGTCGAATAAAAAACGCCGCATAATGCGGCGTTTTTTTATGGGCAAAGCCTCGTGTGGTCTGAGCCGGACACAGATTAACGATTTCCGCCTGAAGTGCGACGCTGTAGCTGGTCGCGCAGATTCGGCGGCGTACCTTTAATGGTCAGCGTATCCGTCGCCGGATCCCAGAAAATGCGCTCGCCAAGCAACATGGCATCAAAATTGATAGTTAAGCCCCCCCCACTGCCCGCATATTTCGTCAGCTGGCGTAGCGTGCTTCTGTCAGCCGGGAAGCTCTCTTCCAGCTCATAACCCTGTGCCGCCGTGAATTCCTGGAAACTTTGCTCACCAAAGCTTGGTAACTCTTTTGACAGAGAAGACAGCTCAATTTCTTCGCCTGCCTGTAGCTGCTCACTGCAATAACTGTAAACCTGCTGGCGCACGTTCTGGCGCTCATGCTTATCAAGCTGTGCCTCTGCCGTGAAGTCATCAACCGCCTGCAATAATCCACGGTTCTGCGCTTTGGTATCCAGCCCTTCGCTCGCACCGAGGAAATCCATAAAGAAATCGGCCACCTTGCGCCCAACACGGCCTTTAAGGAACGTCAGATAGCGAGTGGAACTCGGATTGGTTTCCCATTCGGTTAAATCGATACGCGCCACAATATCTGCATGATTGATGTCCAGATAGTGGATAGCGCTGATATCCAGCTGTTCGTTAACACGCATACTGCTGAGGTTATTGAGCACGGCTACCAGCAGATACTCCACTGCCAGATAACGATAATGGCAAAACAGCACTACGCCGCCCTCGGCAAACGGGTACTTTGCCAGCTCGTCACGCAACCGCCCCGTCGCCGCACGGCTAAAGCCAAGAAAGTCTTCTTCACCTTTACGGCACAGGCGCAACGCCTGAGCAAGCTCGCTCTCTTCGTTAAACAGACCATAGGCTTTGCTTTTGGCGCTGTAGACGCGATGCAATTCTGCCATCATATCTTCAACCGCCTGACCGGGCTGTAGCAGCGAGTCGCGCAGTATCAGCTCGAGCGTTTGCTCATCGCGTTTGATTAACTGGTGTAAGGCTATCTGGTCGATATCCAGACTCATGATAAACTCTCCTTTTAGATTGCCCGCTATTATACATAAGTCCCGCGGCCAATCATCGTCGTTAAAAACGGCTAAGAGCAGACCCGGCAACGCCAGACGGCACGTTACGCTATAGCGACACGTTTTTTTCATGCCATCATTCAGACCTGAAAGCCAGTGTGACATCGACCTGGGGCAGCAGGAATGATAAAAATGCAGAAAAACAACGTCTGCTACGGTAAGATATCGCCCTTTCATGAAACTAAGTGATAGCTTTTTATGCCGCAAACATCCCGCTACAGTGACGAACGCGTTGAAGCCTTGCTGACAGAGCTGGTTGAAGTCCTGGAAAAACACAAGGCACCGACCGATCTTTCTCTGATGGTACTGGGCAATATGGTCACCCATTTACTCAATGCCAACGTTTCTGCACCACAGCGCCAGCTACTGGCCCGCTCTTTTGCCGATGCCCTGCTGGCCTCTGTCGGCGATGAGTCCGCGCACTAAGGAATAATAGTAACGAGCTATGGTGACTAACCGTCAGCGCTACCGCGAAAAAGTCTCCCAGATGATAAGCTGGGGACACTGGTTTGCTCTGTTTAATATCCTGGCGGCAATGCTGCTGGGTAGTCGCTATCTGTTTGTCGCCGACTGGCCCGCCACCCTGACAGGTCGCATTTATTCCTGGATAAGCCTCATTGGGCACTTCAGCTTCCTGGTGTTTGCGGCCTATCTACTGGTGCTGTTTCCGCTGACATTTATAGTTATGTCACAGCGCCTGATGCGCTTTCTCTCGGCAACGCTCGCCACTGCGGGCATGACGCTGCTTCTTATCGACAGCGAAGTGTTTACCCGTTTTCACCTGCACCTCAACCCTGTGGTGTGGGAGTTAGTGATAAACCCGGACCGCGGAGAAATGGCCCGCGACTGGCAGTTGATGTTTATCAGCGTGCCGGTGATTTTCCTTATAGAAATGCTGTTTGCGACCTGGAGTTGGCAAAAGCTACGCAGCCTGAGCCGCCGTAATCGTTATGCCCGCCCGCTGGTGGTGCTGTTTATCGTTTCATTTTTCAGCAGCCATCTGATGTATATCTGGGCCGATGCCAACTTCTATCGCCCTGTTACCATGCAGCGAGCCAACCTGCCTCTGTCCTACCCGATGACCGCGCGCCGTTTCCTTGAGAAGCATGGCCTGCTGGATGGGCAGGAATACCAGCGTCGTCTTGTGGAACAAGGCAGCCCGGAAGCGTTGTCGGTGCAATATCCGCTGGGGGATCTGAGCTATGGCGATATGGGCAGCGGTTACAATGTGCTACTGGTCACCGTCGACGGTCTGAACTATTCACGCATGGAACAGACCATGCCAGCGTTGACCCAGTTCGCCAGCACAAACGTCAATTTTACCCAGCATATGAGCGCCGGCAACAGCGCCGATAACGGCATCTTCGGACTGTTTTACGGCATCTCACCAACCTATATGGACGGCGTGCTCTCCTCACGGCTCCCGGCGGCGCTCGTTACGGCACTCAACCAGCAGGGCTATCAGCTTGGCCTGTTTGCCTCAGACGGCTTTGGCAATCCGCTTTATCGCCAGGCACTGCTGTCTGATTTCTCGCTGCCGCCTGCACGCAACCAGAGTGATGCGCAAACCGCCGGGCAGTGGATAAACTGGCTTGATAAATACGCGGGCGAAGATAACCGCTGGTTCTCCTGGGTTTCCCTTAACGGCACCCGTGTTGCTACCCAGGATGCCGCTAATGAAACTGACTTTACCCGCCGTTATACCAGTGCGGCGCAAAGTGTAGATGCGCAAATTGAACGTATCCTGCTGGCGCTACGTAACAGCGGTAGGTTAGAAAATACGGTTGTTATCATTACCGGTAGCCACGGTATACCACTTGATAAGCAGCGCAGCCGGTTCGGCTGGGACCGCTCGCGCATTCAGGTTCCGCTGGTGATACACTGGCCTGGTACCCCTGCACAGCGGATAAGCAAACTGACCAACCATCAGGACTTGATGAGCACGTTGATGCAGCGTCTGTTGCACGTGCGTACACCAGCCAGCGAATATTCACAGGGTGAAGACCTGTTTGCAGCCACTCGACGCAGAGGCTGGGTAATTGGGGCTGACAGCAATACGCTTGCCATTACCACGCCTGAGATAACGCTGGTACTGGATAACAACGGTAATTACAAAACCTGGGATCGCAACGGCAATGAGATTAAAGAGCAACGTCCACAGCTTGGCTTGCTTTTGCAGGTGCTGACCGATGAAAAACGCTTTATTGCTAACTGATTGATTATTTATGAATCAGTTAACCCTGACTGACCTTGCAATCGGCCAGGAAAACGGTAGTATTAGCATCCACAATTCGGTACGTAGCGCAGCCTGGTAGCGCACTGTCATGGGGTGTCAGGGGTCGGAGGTTCAAATCCTCTCGTACCGACCAAATTTAAAAAAACCAACCTACGGGTTGGTTTTTTCATGCCCTGTGAATATAGCGTACAATCGTCAGAAATATGCTCAGTCGTACTCGTTACGCGACCAATCACCTTTTCCCACCAGAACACTCCTGTTTACTCTTCCCACCGCCTATTAATCCTCTCCATAATGCTATTGAGGCAGTCAAAATTTACGAAGATAAGCCTTTGCACATTCTCGTGGACGCTCCCAAAACACGCTACTCGACAAATTTCAGATATTTCACCTGAACCTGCACAGTGGCCGATATTTCTCCGCTTGCCACCTCGCCCTCTGGGGTATGAATATAGCCTGCTGAGTATTGCCAGGTGCTAAACGACTCAACCGGATAGTACATTGGGCTGCCAGGGCTGACACGACGTGAAAACTTATCTCGCAATTCAATACCCACGCCGTTAATCTGCGTCGCCAGCACGTCCTGGTCAGAAGCTGAACCTCTCCCCATGAAGGTTATCTGCATGATATCTGCCTCGGGAGGAGTCAATTCCAGCGTAAAAGGTACAGTCCCCAGGGCGTCAGAACTGCCCACCCCTTTAAAGCTATTAGCATCAACAATAGCTAACATCACTGTCATATCGTTTGCCCCACTGACGCCTGCGGCCATAGCACGAGATTTTGGGGCAATAACAAGCGGTGGAAGATCGTCTATACCCAACGTAGGTGAAACTATTTGCCCCTTAAATTCTATAGCGAACATATCAACACTCCTTTGTATGCCAGACTTCCAGGTCGTCTGAAATGCTCGCTCCCTTGCTGGCAGGTTAAAATAGACATGACGAGAGTATGGCTCTGTCTTTTCAATCAGTGATAATTGAGATTATTGTTTAAGTACTGGCTAAAACGCGATCGGGATCACATTCCCATTACAGCCACAACTATCAATCAAATCAACGAATTAAATGCCTAAAAAAACAATATAATCAGTCAATATCACCAATACTAAGCGTGCTTATCACTAATAACCTATGGCGCTCAAAGATATTCCTGGAGGCTGCTGCCCTGGCAAACGGGTAGTAAACCACTGTGCGTAACACTATGTCATATCCGCCAAATACAGGGGCTTTGATTTTGTGTTAAGGTACATCCACCTTTCAGTATGGGTATCTGAAAGACCTGGTCGACGTTAGCCTCATTTATATGTGGCGACTTTACCTAACCAGTATGCCTGGCCATTAAACATTAAGCCCCAGTAGCACTTCCCTGCTCCGACCTGTACCATGCGCACTCCAGCGTGATCGACATCACATGTTGAACTCGCCTCACAACAATAAAATCTGCAAATTACTATGTCGCAAAACATCACAACATCGCACACGCTCAACGTACTGCGCTCACCGCGGTTACTGACACGCGAATGCCTGGCCGGTGTTATCACCGCGCTGGCGCTGATCCCTGAAGTTATTTCCTTTTCCGTTATTGCCGGTGTTGACCCAAAAGTTAGCCTGATTGCTTCAGTGGTATTGTGTCTGAGCCTCTCATTGCTTGGCGGCCGTCCAGCGATGGTGACAGCCGCTGCAGGCTCTGTGGCGCTGGTTATTGGCCCAATGGTTCATCTGCACGGCGTTGGTTATATCCTGCCCGCCGTGGTCCTTGCCGGAGTATTCCAGATTGCTTTTGGTCTGCTCGGCCTCGCGCGTATGATGCGCTACATTCCACGCTCGGTAATGACTGGGTTTGTGAACGCGCTTGGCATCCTCATTTTCTTTGCTCAGGTACCACATATCTGGGGTCAGAACCTAACGGTGTGGATGCTGTTTGGGCTTACACTCGCCATTGTTCTACTGTTGCCGTATGTATTGAAAAGCGTACCGTCACCGCTGGTAGCGATTGTGGTCATTACGGCACTGGCGATGGGATTTGGCCTGGCGGCTCCCAACGTCGGGAATGAAGGACCAATGACACCCGGACTACCAGGCTTTACCGAACTCCTGGTGCCGCTCAACGTCGACACGCTAACCATCGTCTGGCCGTGTGCGTTAAGTATTGCGCTGGTTGGATTGATGGAGTCACTTCTGACCGCCAAGCTTGTGGATGACATCACCGACACCCCCTCAAGTAAGCGTCGCGAAAGCTGGGGGCTGGGCGTAGGGAATATTCTCGCCGGTTTTTACGGCGGCATTGCCGGTTGCGCCATGATTGGTCAGACGATGGTGAATGTCGAACTTGGTAAGGCGAGAAGCCGCGTATCAACCATTGCAGCCGCACTGGTTTTGCTGCTTCTGGTTACTGGTTTAAGTGAGTTGATGGCCAAAATTCCAATGGTAGTTCTGGCGGCCATTATGATGATTGTGGCACTTAAAACTCTGGACTGGCATAGCCTGCGCCCGACAACATTGAGAAGATTGCCGCTATCTGAAACACTCCTGATGGCGGTCACGGTTATTGCCACTGTCTGGACCGGTAATCTCGCCGTCGGCGTTGGCGGCGGCGTGGTGTTTGCCATTATCCTGTTTGCCCGGCGCGTGGCGCATGTGATTGAGGCCGAACGCGAGCTGGCGCCCGACGGTCAGTCGGTACGCTACACCGTACGCGGCCCGCTATTTTTTGCCAGCAGCAACGATTTGTTTGAGCACTTTCATTATGCTGACGACCCACAACGTGTGACTATCGATTTAACGCATGCGCCGGTATGGGATGCGTCCAGCGTCGCTGCGCTGGACGCAATTGAAACGCGTTATCAGCGCTATCACTGTGAGGTGGACATTGTGGGACTGGATCTGAGAAGCCGCGATCTCCATCAGAAGCTCAGCGGCATGTTTTGAGTCAAATAAACGCCCCGCAGGCTAATGCGGGTCTCTTAAGCAAATGAGGCTCGATAAATTGAGCCTTCAATGAAGTAAAACAGGGCTGAACCCCCTGATCCCTTCATTTTCCTTTTAAGCATAATTATGACTATAGCGTCATAATTATGCTTCAGTGGCTGGCATTAGCCCGCAGGCCGTTTTTTTACATCAGGAAGATAGTGGCAAGGCCGAGGAAGATAAAAAAGCCGCCGGTATCAGTAATGGCGGTAATCATCACACTGGAACCCACCGCCGGGTCACGTCCCAGGCGCGACATGGTCATGGGGATAATTACGCCCATAATGGCTGCCACCAGCAGGTTCAAAATCATAGCAAGTGTCATCACCGCACCAAGCGCAAGGTCGTGATACAAAAGCCAGGTCACACCGCCCATAATACCGCCCCAGACCAGGCCGTTTATCAGCGCCACGCCCATCTCACGCAAAATCAGAAACGAGAAGTTGCCAGGCTGGATATGCTGCAACGCCAGCGAGCGAACAATCATCGTGATGGTCTGGTTACCGGTATTGCCGCCAATACCGGCGACGATGGGCATCAGCGACGCGAGTGCGACAAGCTGCGAAATAGTGTGCTCAAAACCGTCAATCACACGTGAGGCGATAAACGCCGTACAGAGGTTAATGGCCAGCCACGCCCAACGCGCTTTTACCGCCTTACTGACTGGCGCAAACACGTCCTCTTCGGCACTCAAGCCCCCCATACGACGTAAATCGTCTTCGGTCTCTTCAATCACCACGTCAACGATTTCTGCGACGGTCAGACGGCCCATCAGCTTACCCTGGGTATCTACCACCGCGGCGCTGACGAGGTTATCACGTTCGAAGGTCAGGGCCGCCTGTTCTTCACTGTCCATCGGGGTAAAGATGACCGGGTTATTCTCCATGACCTCGGCCACCAGCGCCTGTGAACGGTGCAGCAGAATGGTGGTCAGCTCGAGCTCACCCAGCAGCGTTTTATCGCGCGTGGTCACAAACAGTTTGTCGGTATTTTCCGGCATTTTGCCCAGGCGGCGCAGGTAACGCTGTACTGTCGCCAGACTGACGTCAGAACGCACGGTAATAACCTCAAACTCCATGATGGCGCCGACGCTGTGTTTGTCATAGCGCATGACCTGGCGCACGCGTGCGCGCTCCTCGGCAGGCAGGGTCGCCAGCAGGCGCCCCATCAGGTCTCTCGGCAGGTGCTGCGCGAGATAAATCTGTTCATCGATATCCAGGATACTGAGCGTGTGCATCAGATCGCGGTCGCTCATCTCTTCAATGAGGTCTTCCCACACATGCTCTGAGGCTTCAATCAGTACCTTACCGCGTTTGTCTTCCGGGACCAGTCGCCACAGCGCGTGACGTTCAGTAGCAGGTAACGCTTCCAGGGTATCGGCCAAATCCGGAGGCGGCAGGCGCTGGACCAGCAGCGTCACTTCATCAATATCACCCTGTAAATGCTCGATATCATGCAGCTCATCGGCATTCAGGCGCCCCAGAATCGCCGCCGTAACGGCCTTGTCGCCGGACAGCAGGAAGAGGATCCGCGCACGGTCTTCGGCACGGTGCTTAACGTTATATTTAGTTATGACGGACATCGGTAATGCATCCCTGGATAAGTGGAACCGGTTATTCCCCTTTCCGCAGGCGGAAAAGGACAACAGCATAACGGCAGATGCTGTAAATAATAATAAACGGTTGCCATACTGACCCGATTTAATCGTAAAAAGCGTACTGTTCGCGGGAATATTGCTCGTAAGTGAGTTAAGTCTGAAAATTGGCAAGTAGCTACCTACGAATGCGGCGGTGCTCATATATGAAGAAAAGCGCCAGCGCGCAGGCTTATCCGGCTGCGTCTGGCCCTTGCTGTACAGGCCGACTACGCTTAAAGGCGGTGTTTCTTACGACAAGCGAGGGCTGATATGACTAGCAACTATCGGATGGAAAGAGAAAAAGACGATCCGTCTGAAGCGCCGGAGTCTGGCGATAAGCTACCTGAGCGCAGATAAACGTGACATGCCGATGGCCCCCATCTGGGGGCCATCGGTTATCAACCACCAGTGCGTGCGACAGCATCGCGAGTAGCGTGGTCGCGCTCCTCCCCCGTCAGCTCACTAAGCTGCCCCTGGCGCATCTCCAGCAGGCGATCGGCATGCACGAAATAGCTGTCATCATGGCTGATAGCAAAGACCGTTTTACCCATCTGCTGCATAAGCGGCAATAACACCTGGTAAAACTCACGGCGAAAATGCGGGTCCTGGTCTGCCGCCCATTCATCAAGCAAAATCACGTCACGCTCCTCGGCGAGCGCCAGCAGCAACGCAACACGTTTTTTCTGCCCTTTCGACAGCTTAAGATTGAGGATTCTTCCCTCTTCAAGCTGCAATTTGTTGTTCATTTTGAGTCGTTCAAGCCACTGTGCGACCAGCGCAGGGTTCGCAGGCTGACCGCCAGGCCCCGTCAGGCGGTCAAAAAGCCAGACATCCGTAAACACCGCTGAGAACAGACTGCGCCAGGCATCCATCTCGCTTGCTGAAACTGCTTTACCATCCAGATACAACCCACCGGACACCGGGTGATACAGGCCGGTCAGCAGCATCGCCAGTGTTGACTTGCCACTGCCGTTCCCCCCAATCAGAAACACCAGCTCGCCGCGCCGGATGGTAAGATTAAGGGGACCCACCGTAAAGCCGCCTTCCCCATAGGTAAATACCACATCACGAAGTTCCAGCGTCTGCCAGTCACGCGGGGGCTGCGGGCGAGAAAAGCTTTCACGGTAATCTGCCAGATGAAAACGATTTAACTTGTTAAACGCCACCTCGGCGCTCAGCAATGTCGGCAAAGCGCCAACCGCAGACAGCAGCGGCGTGCGCAGAAACAAGAGCGTCAGCGAAAAGGTCGCGGCCACGTTAGTATCGGCCCAGCCCAGGCTGTTCGCCATCCAGAACACCAGACCAATGGCGCCAAGCATCATAATGTTGGACCAGTTCACCGCACTTAAGTGGAAGGTATCGGCTCGAACAATATGATGGCGATACGCTTTTGCATCCGGAATGTAAATATTCTGGAAGATATCCTGCGCACGCTCGCGGTTAAGCGACAGCTCTCTGCGCCCCTCCAGTACGGTCTGGTAGTCGTTATAAAGCTTATCTTCTGTTTCACGCAGCGTAGCCATATGGCGATACACGCGCGACACCAGCAGCCAGCCGCCAAAAATGGTTACAGCGACCCATAACGAGGTGACCAGCAGCATTTGCGCTGACAACCAGCCCAGATACGCCGCACAGCCTGCCGTCAGAATAATGCCCTGTACCAGCTCCGGCAGGCGTACAAAGGCAATAGTGATGGCCCGCACGTCGCTGGTAAGCCCCGCCAGCAGCGATGCACTGCCAAGCTGTTCCAGACGTTCAACGTGGCTATCGAGAATACGTTTGATAAACTCACCGCGCAGGCGATAAACAAAATGGTGACCAAGCAGCGTCAGTGCCAGCTGTGACGCCAGCGTTACCACCATCAATACCAACAGCAGCGCGAGAAACTCGGGCAACACCGTCAGGGTTTTGTCTGCAGTTTCAATCAGTCGCTGGTTGATAAAGGCAATCAGGCCAATACCGAGCGCAGCACTGGCGAGGCTCAGCGCCATCACCATCAGGAAAGGCCAGCGATACTGGCGCCAGACAACAAGCAAAAGTTTCACAAACGGTCCCCGGACAGCAGAAGAGAGCGAGCAGTTTAAACGGCTGGGGCATCACGGCAATAATAATTCTGATTTTTATTCTGCTTTAGCCTGCATCGCGAAAAGTGAGGTTATAACGACACTCGCCGGTCAGTGGGTGGTTGCCTGGTTTGAGCGGCAAAATGCCGTGATAAAACAGGCGAGACGGCCCGCCCCATACCACCACATCACCGTGCTCCAGCAGGCAGCGCTGGGTAGGCGAGGTACGGGTGGGACCGCCAAACAAAAACAGTGCCGGTAGCCCCAGCGAGACGGAGACAATGGGTGCGCCCAGATTCTGTTCATCTTTATCCTGATGCAGCGACATTTTTGCCCCCGGCGCGTAGCGGTTAATCAGACACGCGTCCGGTGTAAAACCTGAATAGCCCGCCTCTTCTGCCGCCCGTTGCGCCATCTGCAGCAGCATGTCAGGCATCGCAGGCCAGTGTCGCTGGCTTTGCGGGTCGCGTTGCGTGTAACGATAACCCTGAGCGTCCGTTACCCAGCCGCGTGCGCCACAGCTGGTCATGGCAACCGACATGCGATGACCACCCGGTGTTGCCATCTGGCGAAACGGCGCATCGCGTGACACAGCATCAATCAGCGCCAGGATGTGTAGCGCCTCATGAGAGGCAAACCGACGCAGAATCACCGCACCTGGTGCCAGCGGCTCCTGCCACGGCGCCTCGTCGGCAAACAGGTCAAGCATGGTTATTCCTCCTGCGCTTCACGTTCCAGCAACCTACGCTTGCGCTCCACACCCCAACGGTAGCCAGACAGCCCGCCATCCTGGCGAATCACCCGATGACACGGCACAACAACAGCGAGGCGATTGGCCGCACAGGCTGCCGCTACCGCACGCGTGGCACGCGGTCTGCCGATACGCAAAGCCAGCTCCTGGTAGCTTACGGTACTGCCTGGCGCAATGGCACGCAGCGCCTGCCAGACTTCACGCTGAAATGCCGTACCGCGCAGGTCAAGCGGCAGCGCCAGCTCTCCTTCAGGCCGCTCCAGCCAGCCAACCACCCGTGCTACTCGCAGGTCAAATGCACTGTCGCCTGGTTCCAGCTGCGCCTGCGGAAAGCTCGTTTCCAGCTCGTGCAACAGCGCCTGCGGGTCATCGCCGAGCAAAATGGCGCACACGCCGCGCTCGCTTTCCGCTACCAGAAACTCACCCAGTTGACAGCGCCCGAGAGCAAATCGGATACGCGTATTGTTACCGCCCTGGCGGTATTGACGTGCCGTCATGCCCAGCGCCGCATCGGCCTGCTGATAAAACCCACTGCCTGAGGCATAGCCGGCATCAAATAGCGCGCGGGTGACGTCTTTGCCGCCGCCCAACGCATCACGCATTTTGTGTGCACGGCTTGCCTGCTGCCAGGCTTTGGGAGTCAGGCCGGTCGCAGCCTTAAACAGACGGTGAAAATGGTACGGACTCATCGCCACTTTTTTTGCCAGTACCTCAAGCGTCAGGGGTTCATCGCTGCTCTCCAGCAACCGACAGGCCTCGGCAATACGTGCCTGCTGTGCAGTATGTGGGCTGGCTTTATCAGGCTGGCAGCGCTTGCAGGGGCGAAACCCCGCCTGCTCTGCGGCCTCGGGCGCCGCAAAAAAGCGGACATTCTGGCGCAGTGGGCGACGTGCACGGCACGACGGACGGCAATACACCCCGGTTGTGACAACAGCGAAGACAAACTCGCCGTCGGCCTTGTCATCACGCTGCATTATGGCCCGCCAGCGATGGTCGTCGATATCAGTTTGTCGCATAACAACCCTCCTCTTCAGACTGACCGCCAGTATGTCCGTGAACCCGGCAGTAGAAATCCGCGTTCTTGCTTTTTAATTTTATTCGCTCAGCAGGAAAGTTTTAAACTGTGGTGACATCCAGGTAGAAAACCCGTTGCCCTCTTTGGTAATGAGGTACACCGCCAATCCCTCTTTGAGCGCCACTTCTTTCGCTTTCTCAGTACCCAATACCATTAACCCGGTATCCCAGCCGTCGGCCTCCAGCGCCGTTGGCGCGATCACGGTTGCGGATACCAGCTTATGCTGAATCGGCTGTCCTGTAGTGGGATCAATCACGTGTGAGATGCGCTTACCGTCAAGTTCATAGTAATTGCGATAGCTACCGGAGGTGCTGATGCCGTGGCCGTTAAGATCAACGATTGCCTGCGCGGCATTTTCCCTGTCAGTGGGTTTCTGAATGGCGACACGCCAGGCTTTACCCTCGGCGTTCAGGCCGCGTGTGGTGACAGCGCCACCAACTGAAACCAGATAACGGCTGATTCCTTCCCGCTCCATCAGGCGAGCAAGATGATCCGCTGCGTAACCTTCGCCGACAGTCGAGAGATCAACATACAGTTCCGGTAAATCTTTTTGTAGCCACTGCTGGCCTGCACTATTGATGATGCGCAAATGCTGTAATCCGGTAAGCGCACGGGCAGCGTCTATCTGCGCCTGCGTGGGCGTCTGCACCGGCTGTTTTCCCGGGCCAAACCCCCACAGGTTAACCAACGGGCCGACGGTAACGTCCATTGCGCCATGCGTTTTCTCACCAATACGCAGTGACAGCGTCACAATATCGCTCATCGCCTCGCTCACTGGCCACGGCGTGGTGCCGCGCGACTGGTTAAAGCGTGACAATGCAGAGTCGGACTTCCAGGTTGAGAGTTCCCTGTCGTCGGCGTCGAGCTGTGCCTGAATTTTTCCACGCAGCTCCGTTGCGCGCGAGTTATCAACACCCGCCATACTGGCACGCCAGTATGTGCCCATCGTTTTGCCTTCCAGCACCAGCGCCTGTTTTGGCGCTGACGGTGTCGTGTTGTCACAGCCCACTATCAGCAGTGCTGCCGCCGCTAACAAACCATAGCGAATTACTTTCAGACTCATGTTCGTTTCCTCAAATTCAGTGCGCGGCAAGGGTACAACAAAACTGACAGGCTGTGGCGAGAAGCGTGTACTGGTTTAGCTTACAGCAACGAAAGCCCCCCGGCAGACGACCGGGAGGCAATGTTTTGGTTACGTAAACGATTTTCGATGAACCGCGTTTTCACAGACAGTAAAGCCGGTGTTCGGTCACTGTTCTATGGCGAGTAAAGCAAAAGCGAGCAAAGCCTCACTTTTGCTTTAAACAGACCGAGCTGCACGCAGGGAGGAAGATTAAATACCGCTAAACCAGTTATAGCCTTGATCTTCCCAGTACCCACCGGGATTGGTATCACTGACAAAAATAGCCGCAATATGCTTGGCATTTTTAAACCCGAGCTTGGTCGGCACGCGCAGTCGTAAGGGATAACCGTATTCAGCGGGTAAGGCTTTGCCTGCAAAATCCAGTGCCAGAATAGTCTGCGGATGCAGCGCAGTAGCCATATCAATGCTGGAGTAATAGCGGTCAGCGCATTTAAAG
Source organism: uncultured Enterobacteriaceae bacterium (assembly GCA_966185765.1). Lineage (GTDB taxonomy): Bacteria > Pseudomonadota > Gammaproteobacteria > Enterobacterales > Enterobacteriaceae > CBIFVZ01. The sequence continues at coordinate 100,594 of CBIFVZ010000004.1, forward strand.
CCTACGTAGCGAGCATGAAGATCGGCCCCAATATGCTGCAGGAACAGTTTCAAGGGTATTCCTGACCATTGCCCGATGGCGCTCCACCCCTCAATGCAGATTAAACGCGTAATCTGGCTTTGCTGTGGAAGGCGCTGTAATTGCTCCAGCGTCCAGGGCGCTTTCTTCTCAACGTTTCCGGACACTTCCAGCCGGTAATCGGCAAGGTCAACCTCGGGTGCATTATATTGCGGATAAAATGCGTTAAAGGGAAAGGGACGGGTTATCTGATCCGGCCGATAGGTCTGCGCCAGACGCTGGCCACTGAATAACCAGGACTGAACCCGATCATTCCAGCGCGACATTGCCCACAGGACCTTATCCACACTATCGCCATCCTGCATATTACACCCAGAGAGCATCGCTACCCCGCCCAGCGTCAGACCAGAGCGAAGCAACAGGCGACGCTGAAGATTGACCAACTGCTTTTTCTGGTCCGGCTCCAGCACAGGTGCCCGACGCAATGCGTTGTTATCCTTCACGTTTACCTCCTGACAACATGGCCCAGAGTGTAGACGGAACAATCATCACCATCAGCACATGGATAATCACAAAAAGCCCAATCCCCGACATGGCAAAAAAGTGAACGTAACGGGCGGTATCAAAACCCCCAAACACCGCGACCAGCCAGTAAAGTTGCACCGGTTTCCAGATAGCCAGCCCCGAAAAGACCAGTAACATCCCAAGCCCCAACACGCCCAGGTACATCAGTTTTTGTATGGCGTTGTAATGACCATGACGGTGGCGCAAGCGCAGCGTGAAGGTCAGTCGGATATCACGCCACAGCGCAGAGAGGCTTAGCGGCAGCAGATCGCGTCGTAGATGCCCACTGGCCAGGCTCCAGAGCAAATAACACAGGGCATTGAGGGCCAACAGCCACATCAACGCCAGATGCCAGCCAATGGCGCCTCCCAGCCAACCGCCCAGGGTGACAGAGGCCGGGAAGCGAAAGTCGAAAAGTGGCGAGGCATTGTAAATTTCCCAACCGCTCATAAACAGACCCGTCATGGTGGCCAGATTCACCCAATGAGTGATTCTTACCGGCAAACGATGTACCGGTCGCGATGCGCATGTTTTCATCCTCGCCCCCTGGTTCACATCGGCGGTACTGTACCGTTTTCACCGGCGGAAATGCGGGTCGCGACACGTTCGCCCTTATCATCAGTGGCAGAAAACAGCACGATGTGCGTACCTGGTTTCAACAGACTGCGATCGCCTGGGTTGATGGTCACTATCGGCGTATCTTCCGGTACGATGACGGTTTTCTGCTGATTGTTGTAATTGACCGTCAGCGTACGGCCATTCGCGTTGACCAGCTTACCGATGGTGCCATTGGTCATAGTATTGATTTTACCGTCAGCCGATTCCCAGGGTGAGTGGCCTTCTCCCGTGCCACGCAGGCTGGCTGCAAACACATGCACTTCAAGCGCTTTTAAGCTGCCATCAGCCTGAGGTACTGCGGCAGTACCAATAAAACTGTCCGGCTTGATGTCTGATGCGCTGCCCTCAGACACGCTAAACACCTGCGTTTTGTCATTGAGTTTGACGTTAACCTTCTCACCCTTACGGTCGGTAACGTGCAGCTGTGTTTCAGAGACTTGCTCCACCGTACCGCGTAAAGGCGCGAGGGCTTTTCCTGAGGTCTGGGCGACAGCCATACCGCTGCACAGCATCAGTGAGGACAACAATAAACCGGCAAGGCGATGACGTGTATGCATAATATTCTCCTGTAGTCGTTTTCCACTTAAGCATGGCTTAACGACCAGGACAGCACCATGTCGGTTTCATGACATTAATGTCATCAAGCCGCGCATCGGAAACTGTTAATCTGTTTATGCATGTGATGAGGTGGTGAGAATGCGCATATTAATAGTGGAAGACGATAGCGGGACCGGCAACTACCTGAAAAAGGGCCTGAGCGAAGCCGGGTACAATGTTGAATGGGTGCGTAATGGTACAGACGGCCTGTTTCAGGCGCTGGAGTACCAGTATGATGCCATTGTGCTTGATGTCATGCTCCCCGGACTGGATGGCTGGCAAATCATGGAAGTATTACGTAAGAAAAGCAATGTACCAGTGTTGTTTTTAACGGCACGTGATGATGTCCAGGACAGGATCCACGGGCTTGAACTGGGGGCTGAGGATTACCTTGTCAAACCGTTCTCATTTACTGAACTGGTCTTGCGACTTCGTACGCTATTGCGCCGGGGAACGGTGCGCGAACCTGACTGCTACACGCTTGCCGATCTCCACGTCGATGTGCTGCGCCGTAAAGTGGTACGCCAGGGCAGCACCATTGTATTAACGAATAAGGAATTCATGCTGCTGCACCTGCTGGTGCGCCGCGAAGGTGAGGTTCTGTCACGGACCCTGATCGCCTCTCAGGTGTGGGATATGAACTTTGACAGTGATACTAACGTCGTGGATGTCGCCATAAAAAGGCTGCGGGCCAAAATTGACCGGCCGTTTGATATCAAACTGATCCATACCGTGCGTGGCAGCGGCTACGTCTGTGAGGTTCGTTCATGAGCGCATTGGTCCAACGCTGGCGGGCAGCCTCACTCACGCTGCGCAGTGCCATGCTCTTTGCGCTGGTTGCGACCCTGGTGGTGAGTGTGGTTGGCGGTTACCTTTATAACGCGATGCGCCAGGAGATGCTCCACCGTAGCGATCTGCAGGTCACCGGGCGCATTGAATATTACCGCAACATGTTAAGCCGCCAGTTCCCTCTGGAAAGGCTGATTGCCAATACCGGCTTATTCGAAAACATGCTGGGTAACGAACAGGACATCTTAATTTTTCAGCTTCAGGGACAAGCGCCGTTAATCAATGTTAACCCGTCACGAATCCCTCCCCCGCTCATCACACCGACTCCCGTGGATAAACCTCAGTTACCGGGCGCGGTAAAGGGCAGTGTAACCGCTGAGGGCGTGCCACTTCGGGGAGTCTCTGCACTCGTGAAACTGGAGGATGGCAGCATACTGCAAATTACCGTCGTACATGTGATGGTCAATGAGCAGAAGATGCTGGCGCGTTATTTCTGGCGTGTTATTGCTGCTGTTATCGCCGCATTCACGACAATAGCCCTACTGGGCTATTGGGTGATGCGCCGCGAGCTGCGGCCATTGCGTCGCATGGCAACAGAAGCGGCAGCTATTGCGCCGCACACGCTGACAACGCGACTGAGCGCACAGGATGCGCCACAGGAACTGCAGCAATTGATTATCTCCTTTAATGCCATGCTCGACAGAATCAACGAAGGCTATGAACGTCTCACGCAGTTTTCTGCCGACCTGGCCCATGAAATTCGCACGCCTGTCGGTGCGCTGATGGGGCAATGCCAGGTGGCGCTGTATCAGCCCCGCAGCGTTGAAGAATATGAGACACTGCTCACCACCAACCTGGAAGAGCTGGAAAGAATCTCCCGCACTATAGAAAATATTTTGTTTCTGGCGCGCGCAACCCATGCGCAATCGGCGCTTCAGTACAAAAGTGTGGATGTGGCGACAGAATTACAGCGAGTGACGGATTATTTCGAGGGTCTGGCAGAAGAGCGCAATCTGCACCTGGTTTACGAAGGCCAGGGAGAACTCCAGGTCGATGTCATGTTATTCCAGCGTGCATTAAGTAACCTGGTTGCCAATGCGGTGCGTTACGCCAGTGAGGGCAGCCAGATAATATTGCGTGCCAGTCGCGCACAGGATAAACACATTATACAGGTCATCAATCACGGCCCGCCTGTACCTCAAGCCCAGCTGGAGAAACTCTTTGATCGCTTCTACCGGGCAGAGACGTCACGCAGCAGTCATGGCAGTGGTCTTGGGCTGTCGATTGTGCGCGCCATTATGACGTTACATGAGGGAGACGTTCGGGCGCAATGCCACCCACAGCCCTCTGGGGCTGAGATTATCTTTAGCCTCATTTTTCCAGTCAAACGTGCGAAAGCCTGATGCCTGAATGGGCAGAGAATTCCACTTTTCTGTCCTTCCCCCCTGCTCTGCACGCTCTGGTGCACGTAATAAAGAGAAGGGGCCAGATGGCCCCTTCAGATTGCTGACAAAGAAGGAAAAAACGTGGTTTTACCTTCTTTGTGGTAAGCAGATAAAAATCAATGAATTGATTTTCCTTATTTTTACGTCAGACAATAACGTAAATCAGAACTGGTAAACCACGCCCGCCGCTACGATGTTGTCGGTAGTAATACCGGTCGCACGGGTGAAGTCGTTCTCATCGAGCATATTGATCTGGTAATCAACAAAGGTAGAGAAGTTTTTGTTGAAGTAGAACGTTGCGCCCACATCAACGTATCTTTTCAGATTCTGGCTTCCCCAGTTTTCGATTTCTTTGCCTTTAGACTGTACGTAGGCCAGAGACGGGCGCAAACCAAAGTCGAACTGGTACTGAGCAACCACTTCAATGTTCTGCGCTTTATCGGCAAAACCGTAATATGTGGTATCGCGGTTGCTACCAAAGCGGGTGCCGTTATAGGACTGGGTGAACATCGCCGCCAGGTAGACGTTGTTGGCATCGTACTTCAGACCGCCAGTGTAGGCTTCGGCACGGTCGCCTTTACCCAGCGCAGCCGTATTATTCTGATCCCAGGTACGTTTAGATGACGCCATCGCACCGCCAACGCTGAAGCCTTCACCCAGATCATAGCTCAGAGACAGACCGTAGCCGTCGCCGTTCTGCTTGAGCACGCTGCGACCACCGCTTATGTCTTCGCCACTGACGCTGCCGTTTTTACCCTGGTACTGCGCAGCAAAGTTCAGACCATCAACCAGACCAAAGAAGTCGGTGTTACGGTAAGTCAGCATGCCGTTACCGCGGCTGAACATGAAGTTGTCTGCGCCGTACGTGTCACCACCAAATTCCGGCAGCACGTCGGTCCAGGAGGCAACGTCATACAGCACGCCATAGTTACGACCATAGTCCAGTGAACCCGCATCGTTGATCTTCAGACCCGCAAAAGCCACACGCGTCCAGGCGTTGTTGTCGCCTTCATCGGTGTTGGCGTTAATCTGGTATTCCCACTGGCCGTAGCCGATCATCTGGTCGCTGACCTGCGTTTCGCCCTTGAAGCCAATACGCATGTAAGTCTGGTCACCGTCAGAACCGTTGTCGTCAGAGAAATAACGCTCGGCGTCAACCTTGCCATACAGATCCAGTTTATTGCCGTTTTTATTATAGATTTCGGCCGCATGTACGCTGCCAGCAACCAGCAATGCTGGTACCAGCAAGGAGAGAACGCTAACTTTCATGTAATAACCCTCTTGTTATATGCCTTTTAATGCCACTTTATTTAGTACTTACCACTGCTACTGATTCACCCTTTAAATCAGTTGGCGAATTCATTGTGTAAAAGTACGCCTCAAGAATCCAACCCGTTTATGATACGAAAACTTTTAAGATGTTTCGCTTTGCAATACAGCTGTTACTAAATGTAAATTTCAGGGAACTTTTATCGCACACAACGGTAAAAATAAGCGCATAAATTGTCAAGATGATTAAATCGATAATGCGGTATGTAAAACATGTTGCTACGCCCGGCGCAGCACTGATTGCCAAACCAGCCCACCAATATGCTTATAGAATTACTTTCGCTATCATCATTAACTTTATTTATTACCATCATTCTATCCTGAATGTTCGTTTTACCCCTATTTTGGCCGGATGCTTGCATCCGGTTTTTTTATTTCTTTTACCCCGCTTATTTACTTATCTTTAATTATTTTTCGCGACCACCTCTCATAAATAGCAGTTCATCATTCATTCTTTGAGTCCTTTTTTGCAGATATAAGAAACTCGTCTACACTAGCCATGCTAATTGTTTCCTGAGGTTATTACTCATTTTCCTTTATCTCATTCAGACACAAGGCTGGCGTTTATTCGGTGTCCCTTATTTTTATATCCACCATAAGCACAACAAAACTTATCTTTGCCTGGTGCGCGAGTGCGATGACGCCAGCCCTGTTTCCCGGTATGCTTGCAGTCAAATGCATAAACGGCAATGGCCACTATCCGGGAGCCACCGGGTCAGAAAGGAATGAGTCAATCAGACGCTATGAGCCCAAACCCCAACAAGTTTTCGCTGATGCCCGGTAGCATCACTCGCTTCTTTTTACTGCTTATCGTCGTGCTGTTGGTGATGATGGGCGTGATGGTGCAAAGCGGCGTAAACGCATGGCTTAAAGACAAAAGCTACCAGATAGTGGATATCGCTCAGATGTTGCATAAACGCGTAGATACTTATCGCTACGCAACCTGGCAGATTTATGACAATGTCGCGGCAGCGCCCTCTACCGGTACAGGCTCAGACAGCGGATTGCAGGAAACTCGCCTGCGCCAGGATGTTTATTATCTGGAAAAACCGCGGCGTAAAACGGAAGCGTTGATCTTCGGCTCTCATGACAGCTCCACGCTGGAAATGACACAGCGTATCTCAGCCTATCTCGACACACTGTGGGGCGCAGAAAGTATCCCCTGGTCAATGTATTACCTCAACGGGCAGGACAACAGCACGCTGCTGGTGTCCACACTGCCGCTAAAAGACTTGTCGGCTGGATTTAAAGAATCAAGCGTCACCAGCATCGTTGACTCAAGACGTGCCGAAATGCTGCAACAGGCAAATGCGCTGGACGAGCGCGAAAGCTTCTCACCGCTGCGCCGTCTGAACTGGCAAAACGGCTACTATTTCACCCTGCGCACCACGTTTAACCAGCCAGGTCATCTGGCAACCGTCGTGGCGTTTGATCTGCCGATTAATGATTTGATCCCGCCCGATATGGCGCTGGATAACTTCCGCCTTGAGAGTGAAGAGACGCCGCAAAATCCATCCGCCAGCGACAACGCCCTTCAGGACAGAGTGAAGGTCCTGTTTAACGGCACCCGCATTGAGATTCGCACACCGGTTAACAGCACCGAGCTGCAACTGGTGTGGCAGGTACCGTTTGGGGTGCTGCTGACAGATACGCTGCAAGATATTCTGCTACCGCTGTTGCTCAATATTGGCCTGCTGGCGCTGGCGCTGTATGGTTATTCAACCTTTCGCCACACCGCCACACCCCGTGCAACAGAGCCAGGTCCGGTCAGCAATGAACTGCAAAAGCTGCGTGCGCTGAATGAAGAAATTGTCTCGCTGCTGCCGCTCGGTCTGCTGGTACACGATCCGTCATCACGCAAAACCATCATCAGCAACCCGATTGCTGACCATCTGTTGCCACATCTTAATCTGCAAAACATTGCCTCACTGGCCGAGCAGCATCAGGGCGTGATTCAGGCGACCGTAGATAACGAAATTTACGAAATCCGCCAGTTCAGTAGCCAGGTTATCCCACGCGCACAAATTTTTGTCATTCGCGATCAGGACCGTGAAATCCTGGTGAATAAGAAGCTACGCCAGGCACAGAAACTGTTTGAGAAAAACCAACAGGGCCGCGCGGCCTTTATGGAAAATATCGGTGCTGCGCTCAAAGATCCGGCGCAACGCCTGATGGCCCGTATCCATCATCTGGACGTTCAGGAAAACCGGGCCGTGCTCAATGAAGCACAAAATATCGTGCGGCTGGTCGATGAGATTGAACTGCTTAACGCCCTTGAGACCGATGCATGGAAAAACCAAAGCGAGAACCTCGTCCTGCAGTCGCTGATTGATGAAGTCGTTCCCCAGGTCTTGCCCGCGATTAAACGCAAAGGCCTGCAACTGCTCATCAATAACAACCTGCCGCCGGATGACGAACGTTTTGGCGACAGAGAAGCGCTACGTCGTATCCTTTTGATGCTGGTACAGTATTCGGTCATCACCACGCAGATTGGTAAAATTACAATTGATATCAGCGCTGAGGAAAGCGAACCGGACCGCCTGTTGCTGCGTGTCATGGACACCGGCAGCGGTATTGGCAACAGCGAAATCGACAACCTGCACTTCCCCTTTCTCAACGCCACCAGCGAAGACGATTATGACCGTGCAAATGGGTTAACCTTCTGGCTGTGTGACCGCCTGGCGCGTCGTATGGGCGGTCATTTGAATATCAAATCCCATACCGATTTAGGCACCCGTTATAGTGTGCATATCAAAATGCCGTTGACGCAGGCACTGATACGCGCACCAGAAGATGAACCGGAGTCGCACGAAAGGTTGTTGGAGGATGTGGTCGCCATGATAGACATTACGTCTAACGAGGTGCGACATATCGTTACCCGGCAGATGGAAAACTGGGGAGCGAACTGCATCACCCCGGATGAGCGCGCGATTAGTCAAGCGTTTGATATTTTTTTGACAGATAATCCGTCAAATCTTACTGCTTCCGGGTTGCTTTTAAGCGATGATGAGCAAGGTGTACGCAAACTTGGCCCTGGCCAGTATCGTGTCAACTTTAATATAAGTTATGCAATGCAGGAGGCAGTGCTACAACTCATAGAAGAACAACTGGCCCAGGACACCGCCGTGGAGATTTCACCTGCTAACGATGAAAGCGTGCAGCTCCATGCCAGCGGTTATTACTCGCTCTTTGTCGATACAGTACCGGATGATGTGAAGAAATTGTATACTGAGTCAGCAAACCACGACTTTGCTTCGCTGGCACAGACGGCTCACCGCCTGAAGGGGGTGTTTGCCATGCTGAATCTGGTACCCGGCAAGCAACTATGCGAAACGCTGGAGCATCACATTCGTGAGAAAGATGCCCCAACCGTAGAAAAATATATCAGCAGAATTGACGATTACGTCCAAAAACTGCTGTAGCAAGGTAGCCAAAAAAATGAACAACATGAACGTAATTATTGCCGACGATCATCCTATCGTGCTGTTCGGCATTCGTAAGTCTCTTGAGCAGATCGAGTGGGTTAACGTTGTCGGTGAGTATGAAGACTCTACAGCCTTAATCAACAACCTGCCGAAACTCGATGCCCATGTGCTTATTACCGATCTGTCTATGCCTGGCGATAAGTACGGTGACGGAATTACGCTCATCAAATACATCAAGCGGCATTTCCCGAATCTGTCGATAATCGTACTGACGATGAACAATAACCCGGCCATTCTTAGCGCCGTGCTGGATCTCGATATTGAAGGGATTGTGCTTAAGCAGGGTGCCCCAACCGACCTGCCAAAAGCGCTGGCTGCACTGCAGAAAGGCAAAAAGTTCACCCCGGAAAGCGTCTCTCGCCTGCTGGAGAAAATCAGCGCGGGTGGCTATGGCGATAAACGCCTGTCGCCCAAGGAAAGTGAAGTGTTGCGCCTGTTTGCTGAAGGATTCCTGGTCACGGAGATTGCGCGCAAGCTCAACCGCAGCATTAAAACCATCAGCAGCCAGAAGAAATCAGCAATGATGAAGCTCGGTGTGGATAACGATATCGCACTGCTTAACTACCTCTCCTCCGTCAGCCTGACGCCGGTAGATAAAGAGTAATCCCTTCTGTGCGCTAAGGCCCTCTGCGGAGGGCTTTTTTATTGCCCTCATCTTCTCCTGTGCGCCCTACTGCGCACTCGCACCGCATGCGACACCGTTAAGCGCACTAACCCTCAGCACGCTCCGCGCGTACTTTTTCAGCGTAAAACGACAGCGTTTGCGCAATCACATCCAGCGTCACAGGCTTCGACAGGCAACTGTCCATGCCCGACTCAATACAGCGCTGTTTCTCTTCTGCCAGCGCATTGGCCGTTACACCAATGACAGGTAGCGCCATCCCCAGCTCACGGATGCGTTGCGTCAGCCGGTAACCATCCATATTCGGCATGTTAACGTCACTCAACACAATATCTATCTCATGTTTACTCAACACGTTAAGCGCATCAATGCCGTCATTAGCGGTCTTGCATGGATAGCCAAGCGTTAAGAGTTGGTCGGCCAGCAGACGGCGGTTAATGGGGTGATCGTCAACAATAAGCACCATAATATCGTCTTTTTGCTCACACACGGCTTCAGGTGCAGGTGATGTGTTGCCGCTGCCTGCCACCGCGACCTCAACGCGATAAATCCGCCCCATAAGCATGACAACTTCATGCAAAGACGCCACGCTATGCACCCAACGCCCCGGCGACTGCTCAAGCGGCATGCCGATATGGCGGCGGCAGAATCTCACCACCGCACGCCCAGGCCACGCCTCGCTACTCTCGTCGTCAGTCAGCAGGATATCATCCGCATCCGGCACTGAGCCGTCATAGCGTTGGGTACGAATGCCGCTACGCGCAAGCAGGGTCTCAAGATAGCGATACAGCGAAGCATTACGTACTGCCAACCAGCAACGTTTTTCCGCCAGCTCAGGCACACATTGTGGCGCGGAAAAATGTGCGCTGTAGAGCGGAATACGAATGGTAAACTGGCTACCCATGCCCGGCTCGGTGTCAACGGCAATGTCACCGTCCATCATGCCAATCAGTTTTTCACAAATTGCCAGTCCCAACCCGGTTCCCTGGAAATTACGCTGCACGCCCGTCCCCACCTGGAAGAAGGGGTCGAATAGCCGCAGCGCTTCTTTCGCAGGAATACCTACCCCGGTATCACGCACGCAAAAACGCAGGTAGCAGTCATCTACGCTGACACGCAGGATAATGCAGCCCACGTCAGTAAATTTGATGGCATTACTAAGCAGGTTAGAAATCACCTGCTGTAAACGCATCGGGTCGCCCTGCAAGGTAAGCGGAACATCTGGTTCAATAAAGCAGTACAACCCAAGCTGCTTGCGCACCACCAGCGGCAGATAGTTCGCGGTAATATGGCTCATCACCTCACGCGGCGAGAACTCACGTGGCTCAATTTTCAGCTGCTCAGATTCAATTTTTGAAAAATCGAGAATATCGCTAATGATTTTCAGCAGCAGGCTGGAGGAGTTATTCATCGCGGTCACCAGGCGATCTACGCCTTTAGGCAACTCACGGGTCTGGAGTAGGTCAAGGTTACCGATAATACCGTACAGCGGGGTGCGCAACTCGTGGCTGACGGTTGCCAGGAACATCGACTTCGACTGGCTGGCCTGCTCGGCCGCCTGCGCCATGTCCTGCAAAGATTCTTCCATCTTAACGCGCGCACTCACGTCCACCAGCACACAAATCGCCACGTTTTCATTACGATAGCGTGAATGGACAAAGCTGATTTGCAGGTTAGTGTTATTGCTGGTCAGCACATCAACAAAGTTAACCTGCTGGCCGCAGATAATCTGCGTCAAACGCTGACGGTCTTCGTGGGTGAGCATATTAAGATAGTTGTGCGCAAGCTCATTACTGAGGATATTGGTGCCATCCTGGGTACGCAGAATACAGATACCCACCGGGGCCGAGGCCACTATCTTACGGTTGAACTGCTCGTGTTCTTCCAGGCGCTGCGCGTCGTTTTCTGCCGGAATAAAGATGCGTCGTTCATACAAGCGTGCAAGCGTAAAGAGCACAATGCCGACCAGAACATTAAGCAGCACAGCATTGAGGATAAGCATCCGGATACGTTCCAGCACAATATCCACCGGAACCGAATAGACCACGCTAAGTGAAGAGGGCGGCAGGTTCTTCTTGAGGACCAACTCCTTAAACCCTGGCGTATAACCAAACCATGAGCGCTCCAGCCCCCAGCGCTCATCCGACACGCTACTGGCTTCACCACCGGTTAGCGAAATCAACGGATGGCCGTTCTCATCAAGAATAGTCACGCCTACCGGCAGACTGCCTGGCGTATAGAAGCTTTCCATGCGCACCGTCTGCTCAATACCGAGCATCGCCTGTAGCTGATTAGCCATATACACCGGCGTCAGCGTATAAAAATAACCGATGCCAGGCCGCGGTCCCTGATTAATCCAGAACAAGCTGCTGGCACGCTCGTTTTGCGGCTGACCACGGTATTTGACAATACGCTCATGCAGCGACTTAAGCGCATTTTCGCGCTCAAGCGGCATGGTGCGTAAACCGAAATCCGCCATGCACTGGCTGTCGCCACCAATCAGAAAGACGCGATTGAGTTCGTAAGCCGCCGAGAAATTCTCACGCCAGTAACGTAAAAACCAGGAAAGTGATTGCAAAGAGCTACGCCAGGAGTTGCCCAACGCCGAGCAGTCAGAGTCAGGAAACAGCGGTACGAAGGTCGGCGTCTCAATCTTGTTATCGTTCAGCGCAGCACCGCGCAACAGTCCGCTATCGTCATCCAGACGGTTTTCGGCGATGTATTTAAGCTCTTTCATTACATCTGACGTACGCTGAATGTAGCGCTGCGCCTGATCGTAGCTGAGTGTGAACTCCTTGCGGATTTCGTCTTCTTTGTTATGCAGGGCATCGACAATATAAAACGCCGAAAACAAGGCAATCAAAAGCCAGAGCAGCAGAGCCAGCGCGCGGAATAAATAGCGCGACACTTTCAGCGTAGTGCGAAAGGAGACAAAGTATTTCAAAGCGGCCCCGCGTCCTTGTTAACTGCAACATCAAATGATGCCGATAAGGTAGCCGTAAACGTCATCCCTCGCAATGGCAGGAAATCCCGGTAGTTTGAACTCTCTCCGGGAAACAAGAGCGCGCCGAGCCGATAATGACACCTTTTGCTGCACGACAGGGTGAATAATGAACGCAGGGATAACGGCACTCCAGCAGCGAATAAAACGACGCTTTCCGCGCCGACTGCGTAATCAGATGATTGTCATGGCAATTATCATGGTCAGCATACCCACGCTTGCTATCGGCTACATTGTCGAAACCGAGGGCCAGGCGGCAGTACAGGCTGAAAAAGAAAAGAAGCTCTCAGGCCTCATCCGCCAACTTGATGTCGAACTGGGCGATACGTTTTCACACTTTGCACACCTGCCGCGCGCCGAGCGCATTACGGCGTTAAACCACGCGTTAAGCCCTGTTAGCGAAAAAATTGCCCACGCATTTCCCGGCATTGGCGTCGGTTATTACCACCGGGAGCTGGAGGCGATTATTACCTACGCCCCCGCCGCACTGTATCGGGATAATGTCGGTATCACCATTAATGCCGACCATCCAGGGCGAGAGGTTATGCTGACCCGTAAACCACGGGTCTATTCCGGCCACCAGGTACGCGGTCATATCATGAACTCCATGATCCCCATTGAACGCCAGGGCGAGGTGGTAGGCTACATCTGGGCCAACGAACTGTCAGAAGATATTCGCCAGCAGGCCTGGAAAATGGATGTGCGCATTGCCGCAGTGCTGGCCTGCGGGCTACTGATTAGCCTGTTATTAATTATTATTTTTTCCCGCCGCCTGAGCGCCAGTATTGATGTTATCAATCACGGGCTGGAAGGTCTGGCGCAAAATTTACACTTGCGCCTCCCTGCGCTACCGGGAGAAATGGGGCAAATCAGCCAGCGCGTTAATGCACTTGCCCAGGCGCTGGGAGAAACGCGCACGCTTAATGATCTTATTGTCGAAAATGCCGCAGATGGCGTTATCGCCATCGATAAATCAGGTTGCGTCACCACCCTGAATCCGGCAGCCCAGCACATAACCGGCTACAGCCGTGAAGAGCTGCTGGGCCAGCCTTATGCCGCGCTCTTCACCAACAGCGACTATGCCAGCCCGGTACTTGATACGCTGGAGCGAGGCATAGAGCACCGGGCGCTGGAAGTGAGCTTCCCGGCAAAGGCACGGCGTATTGAACTCATTGTCACCACCAGCGAGCTTCGAAATAACCGCGGTGAGCTGGTTGGCGCACTGGTGATTTTCTCTGATTTGACCGCCCGTAAAGAAGCTCAGCGCCGCCTGGCGCAGGCTGAACGGCTGGCTACCCTCGGGGAACTTATGGCCGGTGTTGCCCATGAAGTGCGAAACCCACTCACTGCTATTCGCGGTTATGTACAAATTCTCAAGCAGCAGGATACCCAGCTGCATCATCAGGAGTATCTGATAATCATTCTCAAAGAGATTGATGCCATTAACCGCGTTATTCAGCAGTTGCTGGATTGCTCACGCCCCCGCCCAGGGCCACGCCAGCCCGTCAGTCTCAATGAGGTCATTAACGAATCCCTTATTCTCATTCAGACCTCCGGGCTTGAGGCGCGCATCGATTTTAACAGCCAGCTCTGCGACACCCTGAGTCCGCTGATTGCCGATCGGGAATTACTGCGCCAGGTTATTCTCAATCTGCTGATTAATGCCGTTCAGGCCATCAGCGCCAGAGGCAGCATACACATCCGCACCTGGCAGTACGACGACGAACGCCAGGCACTTGCCATCACGGATAACGGCTGCGGTATACCCGTGGATTTACGACATAAAATTTTTGAACCTTTCTTTACCACCAGAGCGTCCGGCACCGGGCTGGGACTGGCTTTGAGCCAGCGAATCATCAGCGCGCATCAGGGAGATATTGAGCTTGAAAGCGAACCGGGGCACGGCACCACGTTTACGATTATTTTGCCTGTTCTGGGCCAGGGAACCTGACTGACATGAAACCGAGCTACCGTATTCTTATTGTGGATGATGAAGATAACGTTCGTCGTATGTTATCCACCGCCTTTACCCTGTCGGGGCAGGAAACCTTCTGCGCCAGGGACGGCCGTGAAGCGATGCGCATGTTCACCGATCACCCACCCGACGTGGTACTGATGGATATCCGCATGCCCGTTCTCAACGGCATTGAGGCGCTACAACAAATGCACGCCCGGCATCCCCGTATTCCCGTGATTCTGATGACCGCCTACGCGGAGGTAGAAACGGCCGTTGAGGCACTACGCTGCGGTGCCTTTGACTACATCATCAAACCTTTTGATCTTGATGAACTGCACATGGTGATTCAACGCGCACTTGCACTTGAGTCTATGAAGCAAGAGATAAGTTCCCTGCACAAAGCGCTGACGGACAGCTGGCAGTGGGGCCACATTCTGACAACCAGCCCGAACATGATGGAAGTCTGTCGCGACACCGCAAAAATTGCGCTCAGCCAGGCAAGCGTGCTGATTAGCGGTGAAAGCGGCACCGGTAAAGAGCTTATTGCCCGGGCTATTCATTATAACAGCCGCCGCGCTGCCGGCCCCTTTATTAAAGTTAACTGCGCCGCGCTCCCGGAATCGCTACTGGAAAGCGAGCTATTCGGCCACGAGAAAGGCGCGTTCACCGGCGCACAGGCCCAACGCCGGGGGCTGTTTGAACGCGCGCATCAGGGCACCTTGCTGCTCGACGAAGTGGGCGAGATGCCGCTTACGTTACAGGCCAAGCTACTGCGGGTGCTACAGGAGCGAGAGTTTGAACGGCTTGGCGGCCACCAGACGGTGCAGGTGGATATTCGTATTGTCGCGGCCACCAACCGTAATCTTGCGGCAATGGTTGAAGACGGCTCCTTTCGCCAGGATGTGTTTTATCGCCTTAACGTTATTCACCTGGAAATTCCACCGCTGCGCGAACGCCCGCAGGATATCCCGCTGCTGGCGAATCATTTCCTGCAAAAATTCTCGGCGGAAAACCAGCGCGATATTATTGATATCGACCCTGCGGCGCTGGCCTGCCTGTGCGCCTGGCACTGGCCGGGTAATATTCGCGAACTGTCCAATGTGATTGAGCGCGCGGTGATTATGAGCACCGGCGCATTGATTTTCACTGACGATCTCCCTGCACAGCTCCTCTCCCCACCGCCCGCAGGCAGTGATGAAAAGCGCACTGCGCTGGGCGAAGAACGTAACCTGAAAGACGAAATGAAGCGCTATGAAAAAAAGCTGATTATTGAAGCTCTCGAACGCTACGACGGTAACCGCACTCACAGCGCACTGGCGCTGGGGATAAGCCGCCGGGCGCTGATGTATAAACTCCAGGAATACGACATCTGTCAGCTATCACACTCCGACACATAATGCCCTTACGAACTAGGAAGGAAGTTGCACACTGTGCAATTTTCTTCCTGCTTGCAGAAATCAATCTCGTCTGTCCAACTGCTTCCAGTGCCGCCTTAAACCATTAAAAAAACAAAGACTTAAATTTAATTACCGCCCCCTGTCTGACCTGGCATCTCCTTTGCTATGCCTGTGTATACCCAATAACGGAGTACGCACAGGGAAAAACAATGAAAAATAAACTTATCGCTTTACCCGACGCCGCCCGCCTCTTCCGTGATGGCATGACCATCATGGTGGGTGGATTTATGGGGGTTGGCACCCCGCCCCGCCTGGTTAACGCCCTGCTGGATTCTGGCGTCAGGGATCTGACGTTGATTGCCAACGATACCGCGTTCGTCGATATCGGTATCGGTCCGCTTATTGTTAACGGGCGGGTCAGCAAAGTTATTGCTTCGCACATCGGCACCAATCCGGAAACCGGGCGGCGCATGATAGCCGGTGAAATGGAGGTGCAGCTGATACCTCAGGGCACGCTCATTGAACAAATTCGCAGCGCTGGTGCCGGACTGGGCGGCATTCTCACCCCCACTGGCGTCGGGACCGTGGTGGAAGACGGCAAACAAACGCTGACGCTGGACGGCGTGACTTACCTGCTCGAACGCCCGCTGCGCGCTGACCTGGCGCTGGTACGCGCCCATCACGCCGATCGTGCTGGCAACCTGACCTATCAACTTAGCGCGCGCAACTTTAACCCGCTGATCGCAATGGCAGCGGACATCACGCTGGTTGAGCCAGATGCGCTGGTGGACGTTGGTGCGATTGAACCGGATCGGGTGATGACGCCCGGTGCCGTTGTTGACTATATCGTTAACCCTGAGGAGTACTAATCATGGATGCAAAACAGTTTATTGCCCGCCGCGTGGCGCAGGAATTACGTGATGGCGATATCGTCAATCTTGGCATTGGTTTGCCAACCCTGGTTGCTAACTATCTGCCTGAAGATGTGCATATTACCCTGCAATCGGAGAACGGTTTTCTCGGTCTTGGGCCAGTGACAGAGCCTCACCCGGATCTGGTTAACGCAGGCGGGCAGCCGTGCGGCATTCTGCCCGGTGCCGCCATGTTCGACAGTGCCACCTCCTTTGCGCTTATCCGCGGTGGTCACGTTGATGCCTGTGTACTGGGCGGGCTACAGGTTGATGAGCATGCCAACCTCGCCAACTGGGTGGTACCTGGCAAGATGGTGCCTGGCATGGGCGGTGCAATGGACCTCGTTACCGGTGCCCGTAAAGTGATTATCGCAATGGAACACTGTGCCAAAGACGGCTCAGCGAAAATTCTTCGCCACTGCACCATGCCACTCACTGCGCTGCATGCGGTCCATATGCTGGTAACCGAGCTTGCGGTATTCCGCTTTATCGACGGCAAAATGTGGCTATGCGAAGTGGCAGAAGGCTGCGATGTACAGACTGTCAGGGCCAAAACCGACGCGCATTTTGAGCTGGCGGCCAACCTGAAGGTGATGCCGGTGCAGGCTGAGCGAGGTGTCGCATGATAGGTCGCCTTTCCCGGTTTATGACGCGCTTTGTCAGCCGCTGGCTGCCGGACCCGCTTATTTTCGCCATCCTGCTGACCATACTGACGTTCATCATTGCTCTGTGGCTCACGCCGCAAACCCCAGTCAGCATGGTGAAAATGTGGGGCGATGGCTTCTGGAATTTGCTTGCCTTTGGTATGCAGATGGCGCTTATCGTCGTCACCGGCCACGCGCTGGCCAGTTCCAGCCCGGTAAAACGACTGCTGCGTGTGGTGGCCTCTGCGGCCAAAACGCCCGCCCAGGGCGTCATGCTGGTCACCTTCTTTGGCCTGACGGCCTGCGCTATCAACTGGGGTTTTGGTCTGGTGGTCGGCGCGATGTTTGCCCGTGAAGTGGCGCGCCGGGTTCCCGGCTCCGACTACCCGCTGCTTATCGCCTGTGCGTATATCGGCTTTCTGACCTGGGGCGGCGGCTTCTCTGGCTCCATGCCGCTGCTGGCCGCCACCCCCGGCAACCCGGTAGAGCACGTGGCAGGCCTGATTCCGGTTGGAGATACGCTGTTTACCGGTTTTAACCTCTTTGTCACGCTGGGTCTTATTGTGGCTATGCCGTTTGTCACGCGCATGATGATGCCCAAAGCGCAGGATGTGGTCAGCATTGACCCCAAACTGCTGCTTGAAGAGGCCGACTTTCAGAAAACCCTGCCCGCCGATGCTCCGCCATCAGAGCGACTGGAAGAAAGCCGCACGCTAACGTTCATTATCGGTGCGTTGGGTATCGGTTATCTGGTGATGTACTTTGTGGAAAATGGTTTCAATATCACCATTAACACCGTCAATCTGGCGTTTTTGATTGTCGGTATGCTGTTGCACAAAACCCCGATGGCCTACATGCGTGCTATCAGCGCCGCCGCGCGCAGCACTGCCGGCATTCTGGTGCAGTTCCCGTTCTATGCCGGGATCCAGCTCATGATGGAACACTCGGGCCTGGGCGGGCTAATTACCGAGTTTTTCATCAACGTCGCCACCAAAGAAACCTTCCCGATTATGACTTTCTTCAGCTCGGCGCTGATTAACTTTGCCGTGCCTTCCGGCGGCGGCCACTGGGTCATTCAGGGGCCGTTTGTGATGCCAGCGGCCCAGGCGCTGGGGGCTGACCTAGGTAAGTCGGTGATGGCGATTGCCTACGGTGAGCAGTGGATGAACATGGCGCAGCCCTTCTGGGCGCTACCGGCGCTGGCCATCGCCGGGCTGGGTGTACGAGACATCATGGGCTACTGCATCACCGCCCTGCTGTTCTCCGGCGTCATTTTTGTTATCGGACTCACGCTGTTTTAAGCCAGCGTCAAACAGGGAATTTACGATGAAAAATGCAGTTATCGTCAGCGCGGTGCGTACCGCTATCGGCAGTTTCAACGGCTCTCTTGCCAGCACCAGTGCAGTCGATCTCGGTGCCACGGTAATTAACGCGGCGCTTGCTCGCGCGGGCCTCGCACCTTCGCAGGTTGATGAAGTAATAATGGGTAATGTGTTGCAGGCGGGGCTTGGGCAAAATCCGGCGCGTCAGGCGCTGCTTAAAAGCGGCCTGCCGGAGACGGTGTGTGGCTTCACGGTCAATAAAGTCTGCGGCTCCGGGCTTAAAAGCGTGGCACTGGCAGCCCAGGCTATCGCCGCCGGTCAGGCGAGCGCCATTGTGGCTGGTGGAATGGAAAACATGAGCCAGGCGCCTTATCTGCTGGACGCCCGCGCCCGTTGGGGATACCGACTCGGAGACGGGCAACTTTCCGATACCATTTTGCGCGACGGACTGCTGTGCGCCACGCACGGCTATCACATGGGCATTACCGCAGAAAACGTCGCCCGGGAATACGGCATCACCCGTGAGATACAGGACAACGCCGCGCTACAGTCGCAGCAAAAAGCCAGCGCGGCGCAGGAGGCAGGAGCGTTTCGTGATGAAATCATCGCAGTCACCGTCAAAGCACGTATGAGCGAGCGCGTGTTTGATACCGATGAGTTTTTGAAAGCAGACACCACGCTCGAAGGCCTCGCCGGGCTGCGCCCTGCGTTTGATAAGGCTGGCAGCGTAACGGCAGGTAACGCGTCGGGTATTAACGACGGGGCCGCCGCGCTGGTGATCATGGAGGAACAGGCCGCTCGTGCTGCCGGGCTGATGCCGCTCGCGCGCATTCGTGGTTACGCCAGCGCCGGTGTCGCACCGGCACTGATGGGCATGGGGCCGGTTCCGGCGACCCAAAAAGTGCTGGCGCAAACCGGTCTACAGCTCAGTGATATCGACTTAATTGAAGCCAACGAAGCCTTTGCAGCGCAGTTCCTCGCGGTTGGGCAAACGCTGGGATTTGACAGGGAAAAGGTAAACGTCAACGGCGGTGCGATGGCGCTCGGGCATCCGATTGGTGCCAGCGGCGCGCGCATTCTGGTTACCCTGCTTCACGCACTGCGCAAACGTGATAAAACCCTGGGACTGGCAACGCTGTGCATCGGTGGTGGCCAGGGAATTGCGGCAATCGTAGAGCGTCTTAACTAATCCCTCCGGGTTTCAGAAGACAACAAAAAACCCCACCACTGGTGGGGTTTGTCCAACAGACACCGTTGATTATTCGTCGGCGTCGTCTGCACCATCATCATCGCTGTCGGTTTCCGGCGCTATCTCATCTTCGCCTTCGGCCACGCTGCCGTCGATGCTGTCTAGCTCTTCGTCATCTACTGGCTCGGCCACGCGCTGCAGGCCTACCACGTTTTCGTCTTCGGCGGTGCGAATCAGGATCACGCCCTGGGTGTTACGTCCCACAATGCTGACTTCCGAAACGCGAGTACGCACCAGCGTACCGGCATCGGTAATCATCATTATCTGGTCGCAGTCGTCCACCTGCACCGCCCCCACGACCTTACCGTTGCGCTCGGTCACCTTAATGGAGATAACCCCCTGGGTGGCGCGCGATTTGGTCGGATATTCGCTGGCAGCGGTACGCTTACCGTAGCCGTTCTGCGTGACGGTGAGGATAGCCCCTTGACCACGCGGGATGATGAGTGACACCACGCTGTCGCTCTCAGCCATCTTGATGCCGCGCACGCCGGTGGCGGTACGGCCCATAGCACGAACGGCGTCTTCTTTAAAGCGCACCACTTTACCCAGCGCCGAGAACAGCATCACTTCGTCATTACCGTCAGTCAGGTCAACACCTATCAGCTCGTCACCCTCATTGAGGTTGACCGCGATGATACCTGCACTGCGCGGACGGCTGAATTCCGTCAGCGCGGTTTTCTTCACCGTACCACTGGCGGTTGCCATGAACACGTTCACGCCTTCGGCATACTCACGCACCGGCAGAATAGCGGTGATGCGCTCGTCGGCTTCCAGCGGCAGCAGGTTGACGATAGGACGCCCGCGCGCACCGCGGCTCGCTTCCGGCAACTGATAGACCTTCATCCAGTACAGACGACCGCGGCTTGAGAAGCACAGGATAGTGTCGTGAGTGTTGGCGACCAGCAGGCGGTCGATAAAGTCTTCTTCTTTAATACGTGCCGCTGATTTGCCTTTACCACCGCGACGCTGGGCCTCGTAGTCGGTTAGCGGCTGGTACTTCACATAACCCTGGTGGGACAGCGTCACCACAACATCTTCCTGATTGATCAGGTCTTCGATGTTGATATCAGCACTGTTAGCAGTGATTTCAGTGCGGCGCTGGTCGCCAAACTGCTCACGAATCAGCTCCAGTTCTTCGCGGATCACTTCCATCAGACGGTCAGCGCTGCCCAGGATGTGCAGCAACTCAGCAATCTGCTCAAGCAACGCTTTGTATTCGTCGAGCAGCTTCTCGTGCTCAAGACCGGTCAGTTTTTGCAGACGTAAATCCAAAATCGCCTGCGCCTGCTGCTCGGTGAGGTAGTACTTACCGTCGCGGATACCGAACTCCGGCTCCAGCCACTCCGGGCGAGCCGCGTCGTCACCGGCACGCTCCAGCATAGCCGAAACGTTACCGAGGTCCCAGGACTGGGCGATAAGCCCGGCTTTCGCTTCCGCTGGCGTCGGCGCACGGCGAATCAACTCAATAATCGGATCAATGTTAGCCAGCGCAATCGCCAGACCCTCAAGGATGTGGGCGCGATCGCGCGCTTTACGCAGTTCGAAAATAGTGCGGCGCGTCACCACTTCACGGCGGTGGCGCACAAACGCCTCAAGGATGCCTTTGAGGGTCATGATTTTCGGCTGACCGTGGTGCAGCGCCACCATGTTGATACCGAAAGACACCTGCAACTGAGTCAGGGAGTACAGGTTGTTGAGCACCACTTCGCCCACCGCATCGCGTTTGATTTCAATCACGATGCGCATCCCGTCTTTGTCAGACTCATCGCGCAGGGCGCTGATGCCCTCAACGCGTTTGTCTTTCACCAGCTCGGCGATTTTCTCAATCAAACGCGCTTTGTTAACCTGGTAGGGGATTTCGTGAACGATGATAGTTTCACGACCGGTTTTGGCATCGACTTCCACCTCCGCGCGCGCGCGAATGTAGATTTTGCCGCGCCCGGTGCGGTAGGCCTCTTCAATGCCGCGACGGCCGTTGATGATAGCGGCCGTTGGGAAATCCGGACCCGGGATGTGCTCCATCAGTCCTTCAACGCTGATGTTCTCATCATCTATATAGGCCAGACAGCCGTTAATCACTTCTGTCAGGTTGTGTGGCGGGATGTTGGTCGCCATACCGACAGCGATACCCGAGGAACCGTTGACCAGCAGGTTTGGCACCTTGGTCGGCATCACTTCCGGGATTTTTTCTGTGCCGTCGTAGTTATCAACAAAATCCACCGTTTCTTTTTCAAGATCGGCCATCAGCTCATGGGAGATTTTCTGCAGGCGGATTTCGGTATAACGCATTGCTGCTGCGGAATCGCCGTCGATGGAGCCGAAGTTGCCCTGCCCGTCGACCAGCATATAGCGCAGTGAGAACGGCTGTGCCATACGCACAATAGTGTCATAAACAGCGGAGTCACCGTGGGGGTGATATTTACCGATAACGTCCCCCACGACACGGGCAGATTTTTTGTAGGCTTTGTTCCAGTCGTTGCCCAGGACGTTCATGGCGTAAAGCACACGACGGTGAACCGGCTTGAGGCCATCGCGGACATCTGGTAATGCACGGCCAACGATGACCGACATAGCATAGTCCAGGTAAGAGTTTTTCAGCTCTTCCTCAATGTTGACCGGGGTAATTTCTCTGGCAAGGTCGCTCATGTAACCGCTATCCCTCTGTTTTGTATGCCGGATTCAAAGGTTGAAAATTATAACACAGCCAGACCGGCAAGTAAGCACGCCAGCACGCTCGTACGGCGCTTTATTCGCGCACTCGGCCTGTTATACTCGCCAGATTGCAAAGAAGGAGTAACAAGAGCCATGAATGCCCAAAACGTAACCTCAGCCCAGAACGTCGACCGCGATGAAATCGCGAAATTCGAAGCCGTGGCGTCACGCTGGTGGGATCTGGAAGGTGAGTTCAGGCCGCTGCACCGCATCAACCCGCTGCGTCTGGGCTACATCTGCGAGCGCGCAGGCGGTCTTTTTGGCAAGCAGGTGCTGGACGTGGGCTGTGGCGGCGGCATTCTCAGCGAAAGTATGGCGCGTGAAGGGGCAACGGTAACGGGGCTTGATATGGGGGCCGAACCGCTACAGGTGGCAAAACTGCATGGTCTGGAAAGCGGTGTTCACGTTGATTATGTTCAGCAGACGGTGGAAGAGCATGCCGCCCAGCATCCCGGCGCCTATGACGTAGTGACCTGTATGGAAATGCTGGAACACGTGCCTGACCCACAATCGGTGGTCAACGCCTGCGCCCGTCTGGTTAAACCCGGCGGCCATGTATTTTTCTCCACCCTTAACCGTAACGGCAAATCCTGGCTGATGGCCGTAGTAGGTGCAGAATATATTCTGCGCATGGTGCCGCGCGGCACCCATGACGTGAAGAAATTCATTAAACCCGCCGAGCTTCTGGCCTGGATTGACGCCACGCCGCTTCGCGAGCGCCACATGACCGGACTACACTACAATCCGCTGTTTGACAAATTCAAGCTTGGCCCGGGTGTTGACGTCAACTATATGCTGCACACCCAGGCTGACGCGCGACAGGCGTAATGCCCACGCGGCGGCGCGTTGCGCCGCCTGCTCTGGTTTATATGGCGAAAGCTATGCCACAATCACTACCTGAGCAGCCGCCGATAAACCACGCTGCACTGTGTAGATAATGTTAACTATTATATTAAGTGATTATTTCCTGATGATTTCTTAATATCTGAAAATAATGTGATAGTTACCCGATTAGCCCCTTTTACCACTCTCAGTCACTCTGTCATTAGCGCTTTTGCGAACAACCCGCACACGAAACCAGCACTCGATCAAATTTTCTTTTTTTTTGCAAATTATTGACAAATTACCCAGGCCTTACACGGCATACACTTAGCGAAAATCACACTGCCGCAACCCTAATTTGAGGGCAAAATCAATACTTGTTCTCTGCGGAATCCTTACTAGAATACTCACCATATTGTGATGACTTAATCTTCAAGCCCCTACATATAGTATTTATCCACAGAGTTAGCCACAGTCGGCGCCTTGTGTATAAAACGGGGGATAATTCCATTCACGGACAGGTAATTCCCACATGAATCAGAACCTACTGGTTACAAAACGTGACGGTCGCACTGAACGCATCAATCTGGACAAACTGCATCGCGTGCTGGATTGGGCGGCTGATGGGCTGAACAATGTTTCTATCTCTCAGGTAGAGCTACGTTCACAAATTCAGTTCTATGATGGGATCAAAACCTCCGACATCCATGAAACTATCATCAAAGCCGCCGCAGACCTGATTTCCCGCGAAGCGCCGGACTATCAGTACATGGCCGCGCGCCTGGCTATTTTCCACCTGCGCAAAAAAGCGTATGGTCAGTTTGAACCGCCAAAGCTCTATGACCACGTAGTGAAAATGGTCGAACTGGGCAAATACGACTCACACCTGCTCTCTGACTATACTGAAGACGAATTTCGCCAGATGGACGACTTTATCGATCACTGGCGTGATATGAACTTCTCTTACGCCGCCGTTAAGCAGCTGGAAGGAAAATATCTGGTCCAGAACCGCGTCACCGGTGAAATCTACGAAAGCGCGCAGTTCCTGTATATTCTGGTTGCCGCCTGCCTGTTCTCTGGCTACCCGCGTGAGACGCGTCTTGATTATGTTAAGCGCTTCTATGACGCCATCTCTACGTTTAAAATCTCGCTGCCGACGCCAATTATGTCTGGCGTGCGTACCCCGACGCGCCAGTTCAGCTCATGTGTGCTGATTGAGTGTGGTGACAGCCTCGACTCCATCAACGCGACCTCCAGCGCCATTGTGAAGTATGTGTCTCAGCGCGCGGGTATTGGTATCAACGCCGGCCGTATCCGTGCGCTGGGTAGCCCAATTCGCGGCGGTGAAGCGTTCCACACCGGCTGTATTCCGTTCTACAAACACTTCCAGACCGCCGTAAAATCCTGCTCTCAGGGCGGTGTGCGCGGCGGGGCCGCCACCTTGTTCTACCCGATGTGGCATATGGAAGTTGAAAGTCTGCTGGTGCTCAAAAACAACCGAGGCACCGAAGCCAACCGCGTGCGCCACATGGACTACGGCGTGCAAATCAACAAACTGATGTATACCCGTCTGCTTAAAGGCGGCGACATCACTCTGTTCAGCCCGTCTGACGTGCCGGGCCTGTATGACGCCTTCTTCGCCGACCAGGATGAGTTTGAGCGCCTGTACGTGAAATATGAAAACGATGACAGCATCCGCAAGCAGAGTGTAAAAGCGGCAGAACTGTTCTCGCTGATGATGCAGGAGCGCGCGTCCACCGGGCGTATCTACATTCAAAACGTTGACCACTGTAATACCCACAGCCCGTTCAAACCGCAAATCGCACCGGTGCGCCAGTCTAACCTGTGTCTGGAAATCGCCCTGCCGACCAAAC
This sequence comes from uncultured Enterobacteriaceae bacterium, assembly GCA_966185765.1. GTDB lineage: Bacteria > Pseudomonadota > Gammaproteobacteria > Enterobacterales > Enterobacteriaceae > CBIFVZ01. The sequence goes on from CBIFVZ010000004.1 coordinate 125,950, forward strand.
CGCTGGACGATGTGAAAGACGAAAATGGCGAAATCGCCCTGTGTACGCTGTCAGCCTTCAACCTGGGTGCTATTGACAGTCTGGATGACCTGGAAGAGCTGGCTATTCTCGCCGTACGTGCGCTCGATGCCCTGCTCGACTATCAGGACTATCCGATTCTGGCCGCCAAACGCGGGGCTATGGGTCGCCGCACGCTGGGGATTGGCGTTATTAACTATGCCTACTACCTGGCAAAACACGGCGTGCGCTACTCCGATGGCAGCGCCAACAACCTGACTCACAAGACCTTTGAAGCCATTCAGTACTGGTTGCTGAAGGCCTCTAACGATCTGGCCAAAGAGCAAGGGGCATGCCCGTGGTTCAATGAAACGACCTACGCACAGGGCGTACTGCCGATTGATACCTACAAAAAGGATCTTGATGCTATCAGCAACGAGCCGCTGCACTACGACTGGGAAGCGCTGCGTGAGTCAATTAAAACGCACGGTCTGCGCAACTCCACGTTGTCAGCACTGATGCCGTCGGAAACCTCTTCGCAGATTTCCAACGCCACCAACGGTATTGAACCGCCACGCGGCCATATCAGTATCAAAGCCTCTAAAGACGGTATTCTGCGCCAGGTCGTGCCGGACTACGAACTGCTCAAAGATAACTATGAACTGCTGTGGGATATGCCAGGCAATGACGGCTACCTGCAGCTGGTGGGGCTGATGCAGAAGTTTATCGACCAGTCGATTTCGGCTAACACCAACTATGACCCGACGCGTTTTGCCAGCGGCAAGGTGCCGATGCAGCAGCTGCTCAAAGACCTGCTCACCGCCTACAAGTTTGGCGTGAAGACGCTCTACTATCAGAACACCCGTGACGGCGCGGAAGATGCCCAGGACGACCTTGCACCGTCCATACAGGATGACGGCTGCGAAAGCGGCGCGTGCAAAATCTGATACCCAGGGGGGAGGCCAGCCTCCCCCTTTTTCTGTTTCACAGGACAAATCTCATGGCATACACCACATTTTCACAGACGAAAAACGACCAGCTCAAAGAGCCGATGTTCTTCGGCCAGCCGGTAAACGTGGCCCGCTTCGATCAGCAAAAATATGAAATCTTTGAAAAGCTTATCGAAAAACAGCTCTCGTTCTTCTGGCGCCCGGAAGAGGTTGATGTCTCCCGCGACCGTATCGATTACCAGAGCCTGCCGGACCATGAAAAGCACATCTTCATCAGCAACCTGAAATACCAGACGCTGCTGGACTCCATCCAGG